>NZ_JBICKW010000012.1:0-612291 GCF_043104645.1 Delftia sp. WSY_12 | reverse complement strand
ATGCTGCAATCGCTGCTTCTTGTTAGTTGCTGCGTTTGCATCAGAGACTCGAATTATAGACAGGTTTTCAGCGGTTTTTCAAACGCGCCAGAATTTTTTCACGACCCAGCAGCTCCAGCACCGCGTCCACCGAAGGCGTGTGCGCCGTGCCCAGCGTCAGCACGCGCACCGGCATGGCCAGTTGCGGCATCTTCAGGCCCTGGGCCTTGAGCACTTCCTTGATCAGGGCAGCAATGGCTTCCTTGCTCCACTCCACCGAGGCGATGCCTTCGGCGAAGGCGTCCAGGGCGGGCGCCACGGCGTCGGTCACGTGCTTTGCCAGGTCCTCGGCGTTGCGGTCGAAGGCGTCCACATAGAACAGGCGCACCCAGCCGGCCAGATCGACCAGGGTTTCGCAGCGGTCCTTGAACAGGGCGCAGATGCGCGGCAGGCGGTCGTCTGCGTCGAGCAGGGCCTGGTCCAGGCCGGTCTTGAGCACGAAGGGGCGCACCAGCTCTGCCAGGGCCGCGTCGTCCAGCGCCTTCAGGTGCTGGGCGTTGACCCAGCGCAGCTTGGCCTCGTCGAACTGGCCAGCGCTGCGGCCCAGGTGGTCCAGGTTGAACCACTCCAGGAACTGGGCGCGGCTGAAGATTTCGTCGTCGCCGTGGCTCCAGCCCAGGCGGGCCAGGTAGTTGACCATGGCGTCGGGCAGGTAGCCTTCGTCGCGGTACTGGGTGACGGCCTTGGCGCCGTTGCGCTTGCTCATCTTCTCGCCCTGCTCGTTGAGCACGGTGGGCAGATGGGCGAACACGGGCACGCTGGCGCCCAGGGCCTCGAAGATGTGGATCTGGCGCGGCGTGTTGTTGACGTGGTCGTCGCCACGGATGACATGGGTGATGGCCATGTCCATGTCGTCCACGCAGACGCAGAAGTTATAGGTGGGCGTGCCATCGGGGCGCGCGATCACCAGGTCGTCCAGCTCGCTGTTCTGGAACTCGATGCGACCCTTGCACTTGTCTTCCCAGGCCACGACGCCGCCCTTCGGCGTCTTGAAGCGCAGCACGGGACGCACGCCTTCGGGCACGGGCGGCAGCACCTTGCCTTCCTCAGGGCGCCAGGTGCCGTCGTAGCGCGGCTTTTCCTTGTTGGCCATCTGGCGCTCGCGCAGGGCGTCGAGTTCTTCCACGCTCATGTAGCAGGGGTAGACATGGCCCGAAGCCTGCAGGCCGGCCAGCACCTCCTTGTAGCGGTCCATGCGCTGCATTTGATAGAACGGACCTTCGTCATGGTCCAGCTGCAGCCAGGCCATGCCTTCGATGATTACGTCCACCGAGGCCTGGGTGGAGCGCTCCACGTCGGTGTCCTCGATGCGCAGGATGAAATCGCCGCCCGTGGCGCGCGCAAAGGCCCAGGGATACAGGGCCGAGCGGATGTTGCCCAGGTGGATGAAGCCCGTGGGAGACGGGGCAAAACGGGTACGTACTTTTTGTGTCATTGCAGGGTATCCAGTCCGCGGGAGAGATCGTTCTTGAGGTCGCCCAGGTATTCCAGTCCGACGGAGATGCGCAGCAGGCCCTGGCCGATGCCGGCGGCACGGCGCTGCTCTTCGCTCAGGCGGCCATGCGAGGTGCTGGCCGGATGGGTGATGGTGGTCTTGACGTCGCCCAGGTTGGCCGTGATCGAGCACACCAGGGTGCTGTCGGCCACATGGAAGGCGTTGGCGCGCAGCTGTTCGGCGCCCTCGCCCACCACGTCGAAGGACAGCACGCCGCCGCCCATGCCGTTTTGCTGGCGCATGGCCAGCTCGTGCTGCGGGTGGCTGGCCAGGCCCGGGTAGTAGACGCGGGCGACCTTGGGATGGGCTTCCAGCCAGGTGGCCAGCTCCAGCGCGGAGGCGCTTTGCGCCTTCACGCGCAGGGACAGCGTCTCCAGCCCCTTGAGCACCACCCAGGCGTTGAACGGCGCCAGGTTCAGGCCGCCGCTGCGCAGGAAGGTGCCCATGACCTTGTCCACCAGTGCCGTCGTGCCGCAGACGGCGCCCGACATGACGCGGCCCTGGCCGTCCAGCAGCTTGGTGCCGGAGTGCACGACCAGGTCGGCACCGAACTTGGCAGGCTGCTGCAGCACGGGCGAGGCAAAGCTGTTGTCCACGGCCAGCAGCGCGCCATGGGCGTGCGCCAGCTCGGCCAGCGCGGCGATGTCGCACAGGTCGGTCAGCGGGTTGGTCGGCGTCTCGGCGAACAGAAGGCGCGTGTTGGGACGGATGGCCGCCTTCCAGGCCTGCACATCGGTCTGCGAGACAAAGCTGGTCTCCACGCCGAAGCGCGCCATCTCGCCGCCCAGCAGCTTGATGGTGGAGCCGAACATGGACTGCGAGCAGATCACATGGTCGCCGGCCTTGAGCGTGGTCAGCGCCACGAGCAAGATGGCCGACATGCCCGTGGACGTGGCCACCGCGCATTCCGTGCCCTCCATGGCGGCCAGGCGCTGCTCGAAGCTGGTGACGGTGGGGTTGGAGGTGCGGCTGTAGGTGTAGCCGGGCTCTTCATTGGCGAAGCGGCGTGCAGCCGTTGCACAGTCGGGCTGCACGAAGCTGCTGGTCATGTACAGGGCTTCGCTGTGCTCACCCCACTGGCTTCGCTCCACGCCCACGCGCAGGGCCAGCGTATCGGGATGCAGGCCTTCGGGAAGTGTCTTGTTGGTCACGTTGATGGTCCTTGGGGATCGGGCGCAGCCCGCCAGCGGTGGCGGTGCCCGGAAAAAAGGAGCTAGAAGCACTTGTCACCTGGCGGCTTCCAGGGCCTTGCGGCCCTGGTCTCTCCAGCACCAGCGCTTTTAGCTCATTTGTCAAAAAAGGCGGGCCACAGGCCCGCCCGACATTGTCACTGAATGCCCTGGCGCTCAGGCTTCCTGGGCATTGGGCAGGGACAGGCGCGACGCATCGCTGGCCTCTTCCTCCCCGCCCCGGTTACGCCCCTCGTTGAGCGCCGTGACCTCGTCCTCGGAGATGTCGCCCGTGATGTAGACGCCGTCGAAGCACGAGGCCTCGAAGCCCTGCACCTGCGGATTGATCTTGCCCACGGTCTGCTTCATGGCGGCCACGTCCTGGTAGATCAGCGCGTCGGCGCCGATGACCTGGCGGATTTCCTCGACCGTGCGGCCATGCGCCACCAGTTCGGCGCGCGTGGGCATGTCGATGCCGTAGACGTTGGGATGGCGCACCGGAGGAGCGGCCGAGGCCAGGTAGACCTTGACGGCGCCGGCGTCACGCGCCATCTGCACGATCTCCTTGGAGGTGGTGCCGCGCACGATGGAGTCGTCCACCAGCAGCACCTTGCGGCCCTTGAACTCGCTGCCGATGGCGTTGAGCTTCTGGCGCACGGATTTCTTGCGCGAGGCCTGGCCCGGCATGATGAAGGTGCGGCCCACGTAGCGGTTCTTGACAAAGCCTTCGCGGTAGGGAATGCCCAGCAGCTGGGCCAGCTGCATGGCGCTGGGCCGGCTGGATTCCGGAATCGGGATGATGGCGTCGATCTCGTTGGGCGGCACGGTGGAGACCACGCGCTTGGCCAGCGTCTCGCCCATGTTCAGGCGCGCCTGGTAGACGGAGATGCCGTCGAGCACCGAGTCCGGACGGGCCAGGTACACGTACTCGAACACGCAGGGGTGCAGCTCGCTCTTTTCGGCGCACTGGCGGGTTTCGACCTGGCCGTCGCTGTGCACGAACACGGCTTCACCCGGAGCGACATCGCGCTCGAGCTGGTGCAGCGTGCCTTCCAGGGCCACGGATTCGCTGGCCAGCATCACCGTGCCGTCGGCGCTGCGGCCCATGCACAGGGGACGGATGCCGAAGGGGTCGCGGAAGGCCAGCAGGCCGTAGCCCGCAATCAGCGCGATCACGGCGTACGAGCCCTTGATGCGCTTGTGCACGGCGCTGACGGCCTGGAAGACGTCTTCGCTCTTGAGCGGTGCGCCGCTGCTGGCACGGGCCAGCTCGTGGGCCAGCACGTTGAGCAGGACTTCGGAGTCGCTCTCGGTGTTGGTGTGGCGGTGGTCGGTGTCCGACAGTTCCTCGCGCAGCTGCTTGGCGTTGGTAAGGTTGCCGTTGTGCACCATGACGATGCCGAAGGGCGCGTTCACGTAGAAGGGCTGGGCCTCTTCCTCGCTGGTCGCGTTGCCGGCCGTCGGGTAGCGCACCTGGCCCAGGCCCACCGTGCCCGGCAGGGCGCGCATGTTGCGGGTGCGGAACACGTCGCGCACCATGCCCTTGGCCTTGTGCATGAAGAACTTGCGCTCCTGCTGGGTCACGATGCCGGCGGCATCCTGGCCACGGTGCTGCAGCAGCAGCAGGGCGTCATAGATCAGTTGATTCACGGGCGCGGTGCTGACTACACCAACGATTCCACACATAGTTGCGTTCCATCCGTTTGCGAAGGTCGCCCTTCGCTGTCTGGGCCGTAGCAGCCACCCATTGGCCACGCCTGCGCCCGATTTCTCTATCCAAACTGTTTCTGCCAGCCGACTCCTGCGCTGCAGCGCCTTGTCATGCAGCCGGCAGATAGCGTCCCCATTCCTGCGGCAGCTGCGGCAAAACCGCAGCCAGCGCCTGCATCAGCCACGGCGCCAGGGCTGAATCCTGCCACCACTGTCCCTGGTGCAGCGGCGTGTAGCTGATCACCATCGTTGCCACCAGGGCCAGCAGCGCCCCGCGCAGCACGCCGAACAGCGCGCCCAGCGTGCGGTCCACGGGCCTCAGGCCCACCGCCTCGATCAGCCGGCGCGACAGCCAGGACACCAGGCCCCAGCCGAACAGCGCCAGCACGAACAACAGCACAAAGCCTGCGGCATAGCGCAGCTGCATGTCCCAGTCCTGCATGGGCAGCCACAGCGCCACGTCGGCCGCCCAGATGCGGGCCACGACGAAGGCCACCAGCCAGCCGAGCAGCGACAGCACCTCATACACCAGCCCGCGCCAGGCGCCTAGCAGCATCGATGCCAGCACGCAGGCCAGCAAAACCCAGTCCACCGTGGACATACGCTATCTCTGTGCGCCTGTGCTGCTTTGCAAGATCAAGATGTACGTCACCGCCTCAGAGCTTGAGCACCGACGCCGGCAGGCCCTGGCCCTTGACGCGCGCCGCCGCCTTGTCGGCTTCGGCACGGCCGTTGAACGGACCCACACGCACACGCGTGCGCTTGCCGTCCTTGGTGTCCACCACCTGCGTGAAAGTCTTCAGGCCCGCCAGCTCCAGCTTGGCGCGGATTTCCTGGGCCTTGCCGGCATCGGAGAAGGCGCCGACCTGCACGATGAAGCGCTCGTCCGTCGCCGCAGCAGCCGCCGGTGCGCTGCGACCTTCCAGCAGGGCCCGGGCACGCGCGGCGTCGTCGCTCCTGGACGGCTCGGGCTTGGGTTCGGGCTTTGGCTTCGGCTCGGGTTTGGGTTCGGGCTTGGGCTCCGGCTTGTGTTCGGGTTTGGCCGGCTCGGGCTTGGGCCTGGGTTCCGGCTTGGGCTCGGGTTTGGTCTCAGGCTTGGCGGCGGGCTTGGGCTCAGGCTTTGCCTCGGGCCGGGTTTCGGGCTTTGCTTCCGGCTTGACCGGAGCCACCTGCGAGACGGCCGGCGCCACGGGCACGGAAGGCCTGCCCATGGGAACCTCTTCCTCGTCGGCGCCCAGCGAGGCCTGGGCCGGCACGCGGCCTGCCGGGGAAGCGGCGCCCTGGTGCGGATGGGCGTCCACGGCATTGGCGCCGGGCACGACCAGAGGAGCGACCTTGTCGCGGTCGGGAATCTCGATGGGGATGTCCACGGGAATCGGACGCGGCTGGGTGTCGAACAGCAGGGGGAAACCCACCACGCCCGCCAGGACCAGCACGGCCGCGCCGATGAGGCGGTGGCGCGCCCGGCGGCGCATGACATCGACGCTTTCCGCCTGTCCCAGCCGTGTGGGCCGCCTCGATGCGGACGACGAATCACCGTCGTCTTTTTTGCCGGGCCAACGAAAATTGAAAAATGCCATGGAGTGCGGACTCGTTCAGATCAGCCACCACAGGCAGCCACGATGGCCGTTTGCGGTGCGGATCACTGGATTCAGGTGCCCAGATGCTTGGCGTTCAGCCGGGGCGGGCCGTCCTGCAGCACGCCGCCCACCGTGAAGAACGAGCCAAAGACCACGATTCTATCAGTGGGACCTGCTGCAAGAACCGCGGCATCCAGCGCCAGCTGCGGGTTTGCGAAGGTGGCCAGCGAGATCTCGCGCGGCACGCCCGGCGCGGGCGGCAGGGCTTCGATCTTCTGGCGCAGCACCTCGGCGCTCTCGGCGCGCGGCGTGGGCAGGTCGGTCAGATACCAGCGGTCGATCAACGGGGCAATCCTGGCCAGCATGGGCGCCAGATCCTTGTCGTGCATGGCGCCGAAGACCGCATGCGTGCAGGGAAAGTAGCCCATGGCATCGAGGTTGGCCGTCAGCGCCGCCACCGAATGCGGGTTGTGCGCCACGTCCAGCACCAGCGTGGGCTGGCCCGGAATGATCTGGAAACGGCCCGGCAGCTCGACCATGGCCAGCCCCGTGCGAACGGCCTGGGCCGTGACGGGGAGGCGGCTGCGGATGGCCTCGAGCGCGGCCAGCGCACCCGATGCATTGACCAGCTGGTTGGCGCCGCGCAGCGCCGGATAGGCCAGGCCCGCATAGCGCCGCCCGCGTCCGGCCCAGCCCCACTGCTGCTTGTCGCCCGAGAAGTTGAAGTCCTGGCCCAGGCGCCAGAGATCGGCACCAATGGCCTGTGCATGGTCCAGCACGCTTTGCGGCGGCATGGGATCGCTGACCACCACCGGCCGGCCGGCGCGCATGATGCCGGCCTTCTCGCGGCCGATGCTCTCGCGGTCCGGCCCCAGGAATTCCACATGGTCGATGTCGATGCTGGTGATGACGGCGCAATCGGCGTCGATCACATTGGTGGCATCCAGCCGCCCGCCCAGGCCCACCTCGAGAATCGCCACATCCAGCCTGGACTGGCTCATCAGCCGCAGGATGGCCAGCGTGGTGAACTCGAAATAGGTGAGCGCCACTTCCGTGCCCTGCACGCGCGCCTGCTCCACGGCCTCGAACTGCGGCAGCAGCTCGGCGGCCTTCACGATCTCGCCGCCCACGCGGCAGCGTTCCTCGAAATGCACCAGATGCGGCGATGTGTAGACGCCGGGGCGAAAGCCCGATTGCAGCGCCACGGCCTCCAGCATGGCGCAGGTCGAGCCTTTGCCGTTGGTGCCCGCCACCGTGATCACGGGGCAGTCGAAACGCAGGTCCAGGCGCTGGGCAACTTCGCGCACGCGATCCAGGCCCAGCGCAATATTCTTGGGGTGCAGGCGCTCGCAATAGGCGAGCCATGCATCCAATGTGGGAAATGAGGTGTGCATACTGCGCGCTATTGTTACCCAGGGACAGTGTCCTTATGGGGTCCTCGCCATCCATTGACTGCGGCAACTGCAACCAATCATGACCACTGCAAACACTGTGACGCTCTACGGCATTCCCAACTGCGACACCGTCAAGAAGGCCCGCGCCTGGCTCACCGACCAGGGCATCGCCTACGAATTCCACGACTTCAAGAAACAGGGTGTTCCCGCCGAGCAGTTGCCCGCCTGGATGCAGGCTGTCGGCTGGGAAAAGCTGCTCAACCGCCAAGGCACGACGTGGCGCAAGCTCGATGCCGACACCCAGGCCGCCGCCCAGGATGCGGCCGGTGCCGCAGCCCTCATGCAGCAGCAGCCCAGCGTCATCAAGCGCCCGGTCGTCCAATGGCCGCAGGGACGCATCACCGTGGGTTTTGCGCCCGACGCCTGGGCAGAGATGGCCCACGGGGGCAAGCGCTGACTCTGCCATCAGGCCTGGAACAGCTTATTACGTGGATTTACGCGACCGCAAACTGCTTTCCAGGCCCGAGGAATACACTTGCATGGAGCCTGGCAGGAAATACCGCCAGCGCAACAGGAGTGCAATCATGAAATCCCTGGTTCTTTTGACGCTGGCGGCCACGACCGCCACCGTGGCCCTGGCCCAGGAGCAAGGCCGGGTGCTGTCGGTGACCCCGGTGACCCAGCAGGTGGCCGTGCCCCAGCAGGTCTGCCGCGATGAAAACGTCTATACCGGCCAGCGCACCTCGGGCGCGGGCGCCGTTCTGGGTGCCCTGGCGGGCGGCGTGGTCGGCAATGCCATCGGCCATGGCGGCGGACGCGCGGCCGCCACGGCGGCCGGCGTGATCGGCGGCGCCATGCTGGGCAACCAGGCCGAGGCCACGGGCCAGCCCCAGTACCAGACGGTGCGCAACTGCACCACCCAGACCTACTACCAGAACCGCGCCGTGGCCTATGACGTGGTCTACGAGTACGCAGGCCGCAACTACACGACGCGCACCACCACGCCGCCCGGGGACTGGATCGCGCTGAGCGTGCAGCCCGCCGCCAACAGCGCGGCCTATGGCAGCAACGGCTACTACGGCACCAACCAGCCGCCCCAGGCCGCGTACTCCACCGCACCCGTGCCGCCGCCCGTGGTCTACCAGAACAACTACTACGACGGCGGTGGCTACTACGCCCCCCAGCCTGTGCAGCCCGTGTATTCGGCCGGTGACTATGTGGCTCCCGTGGTGATTGGAGCAGCCCTTGCTGCCGGCGTGTACTACGCCTCGCGCCCCAGCTATCACGGCTGGCGCGGCGGCTACCGCCACGGCTGGCGCCGCTGAGACGGACCTGCGCATGCAAAGCCCCGACAAGGGGCTTTTTGCATGGCGGCGGCCAGCACGCACGGGCAGCGGCCGGGTGCTGGCCTAAAATGGGCGGTTTAGTCCACCCTCTGCCCAGCTTCCATGACCACCGAAACCATCTCTGGCATCACCCTGACCACCAAGGCCAATGTCTATTTCGACGGCAAATGCATCAGCCATGGCTTCACGCTGGCCGATGGCACGAAGAAGTCTGCCGGCGTGGTGCTGCCCAGCCAGCTGACCTTCGGCACGGCCGCCGCCGAGATCATGGAATGCGTGGCCGGCTCCTGCGAGTACAAGCTCGACGGCTCGGACCAGTGGCTGACCTCCAAGGCCGGCGAGTCCTTCCAGGTGCCTGCGAACTCCAAGTTCGACATCCGCGTGACCGAGGCCTACCACTACATCTGCCACTACGCCTAAGCGCCTGAGCAGACCGACGCATTCGACCTGACGGCGCCCAGGCGCCTTCCGTGTTTTCCGGCAGCCGCGTCCCGCACGCCAGCCGCCATCGTTATTGAGAGAAGCATCGTATGGAAACCATCCTGCAAAACGTTCCCGTCGGCCAGAAGGTCGGCATCGCCTTCTCGGGCGGCCTGGACACCAGCGCTGCCCTGCGCTGGATGAAGAACAAGGGCGCCCTGCCCTACGCCTACACGGCCAACCTGGGCCAGCCCGACGAGGCCGACTACGACGAAATCCCCCGCAAGGCCATGGAGTACGGCGCCGAGCAGGCCCGCCTGATCGACTGCCGCGCGCAGCTGGCCGGCGAAGGCATTGCCGCCATCCAGGCCGGCGCCTTCCACATCTCCACAGGCGGCATCACCTATTTCAACACCACGCCCCTGGGCCGTGCCGTGACCGGCACCATGCTGGTGGCCGCCATGAAGGAAGACGACGTCAACATCTGGGGTGACGGCTCGACCTTCAAGGGCAACGACATCGAGCGCTTCTACCGCTACGGCCTGCTGACCAACCCCGCGCTGAAGATCTACAAGCCCTGGCTGGACCAGACCTTCATCGACGAGCTGGGCGGCCGCGCCGAGATGTCGGCCTTCATGACCAAGGAAGGCTTCGGCTACAAGATGAGCGCCGAGAAGGCCTACTCGACCGACAGCAACATGCTGGGCGCCACGCACGAGGCCAAGGACCTGGAGTTCCTGAACAGCGGCATCCGCATCGTCAACCCCATCATGGGCGTGGCGTTCTGGAAGCCCGAGGTCGAGGTCAAGGCCGAGGAAGTGTCGGTGACCTTCGAAGAAGGCCGCCCCGTGGCCCTCAATGGCAAGGAAATCGCCGATCCCGTGGAGCTGTTCCTGGAAGCCAACCGCATCGGTGGCCGCCACGGCCTGGGCATGAGCGACCAGATCGAGAACCGCATCATCGAAGCCAAGAGCCGCGGCATCTACGAGGCCCCCGGCATGGCCCTGCTGCACATCGCCTACGAGCGCCTGGTGACCGGCATCCACAACGAGGACACCATCGAGCAGTACCGCATCAACGGCCTGCGCCTGGGCCGCCTGCTGTACCAGGGCCGCTGGTTCGACCCGCAGGCCATCATGCTGCGCGAAACCGCCCAGCGCTGGGTGGCCCGCGCCGTGACCGGCACCGTGACGCTGGAGCTGCGCCGCGGCAATGACTACTCCATCCTGAACACCGAATCGCCCAACCTGACCTACGCGCCCGAGCGCCTGTCGATGGAAAAGGTCGAGGACGCGCCCTTCAGCCCCGCCGACCGCATCGGCCAGCTGACCATGCGCAACCTGGACCTGATGGACACCCGCGACAAGCTGGCCATCTACGCCAAGGCTGGCCTGCTGTCCCTGGGCACCAGCACCGCCCTGCCCCAATTGGGCGGCAAGGAATGACCTACACCCCCTGAGCGGCTGACGCCGCTTCCCCCCGTTGCACGGCGCCTCTCTACTCGCTTCGCGAGGGAGGGGGACGACGCCCTCGCTGCGGGGCGGCGCGGCCGGCGTAGGCCCTTGCTCGGCGTCCCTGGCATGGGACGCGCCCGCCAAGCACGCGACGCCATGGGCCAGAAAATCGCACACTTGCATCCCACAAGCCGCCGCAAGGCGGCTTTTTTTACGCCCCTGCTACCAGCGCGCGCCCTCGAAGCGCTGCACGAGAAAATCCAGCAGCGCGCGCACGGCCACCGGCAGGTGGCGGCGCGAGCTGTACAGCGCATGCACAGTCAGCGGCTGCGGGCGCCAGTCCGGCAGCACCAGCTCCAGCTGGCCGGCCTGCAGCATGGGCTGGACCAGGTAGGTAGGCTGGAAGGCAATGCCGGCGCCTTCGACGGCAGCGGCGGCCAGCACGGTGGCTTCGTTGGCGTTGAACCAGGTGGTGACGGCGATCTGCTGCTCATCGCTTTCATCGTCACGCCGCGCCAATTGCCAGACATTGCGGCCCACGCGCATATGGCCCAGGCAGCGGTGGGCCTGCAACTGGGCCGGTGTCTGCGGCCGCCCTGCCGCGTCCAGGTAGGCAGGCGAAGCCACCAGCACCGATTCGCACACGGCCAGCGGCCGGCCGATGAGTGCGGCGCCCGGATCGGCGCTGATGCGTATGGCCAGGTCGATGCGCTGCTGCACCAGGTCCAGCGCGCCGTCGTCCACCAGCAGGTCGATCTTGAGGTGCGGGTGCAGCCGCATGAACTGCGCAATGGCCGGCGCCATCTGCGCATGGCCGAAGGACATGCTGCAGGTCACGCGCAGCAGGCCGCGCAACTGGCTGTCGCCGGCGCGCATCTCGCCTTGCACCTCATCGGCCAGGGCCAGCATCTGCTGGCTGTAGCGCAGGCACTGCGCACCGGCATCGGTAAGCGAGACACGGCGCGTGGTGCGGTGCAGCAGGCGCGCGCCCAGCCACTGCTCCAGCGACTCCACATGGCGCGTGGCCATGGCGCGCGACAGGTCCAGCCGCTCGGCCGCCGCCGTGAAGCTGCCGCATTCGGCCACCGTGGCAAACACCTGCATCGCCAGCAATCGGTCCATGGATATGCTCGATTTCTGCAACAAACAAGCGCATATTCTGCCGTTTATCTGCTCGATTTCAAAAACTAAAGTACTACCCATGGCAGCACGGCGCTGCCACCCGTTTCTATCTTGTGCTTTTTTCAAAGGAAATCGACATGCTTCGCACCACCTTGCTTTCGCTCACCCTGGCCCTGTCGGCCGGCCTGTCCCACGCCCAGGCGCCCGCCCCGCTGCAGATGAAGGTCTACCAGGCCGACGAACACAGCTTTGCCGTGACCTCCACCCTGATCACCGGCGCCAAGGAGGCCGTGGTCGTGGACAGCGGCTTCACCCGCGCCGACGGCCTGCGCATTGCCGCCAATGTGCTGGACAGCGGCAAGCAGCTGACCACCATCCTCATCAGCAATGCCGACCCCGACTACTACTTCGGCGCCGAAGTGCTCAAGAGCCTGTTCCCGCAGGCCAAGGTGGTGGCCACGCCGGCCGTGCGCGAGAAGATCGAGTCCAAGCTGCAGGGCAAGCTGGCCTTCTGGGGCCCCAAGATGGGCGCCAACGCCCCCAGCCATCCCGTGCTGCCCGAGGCCCTGCAAGGCAATACGGTGATGGTGGACGGCCAGGCGCTGGAGCTGCGCGGCACCACCGGCCCGCTGGCCCACCGCCCCTATGTCTGGGTGCCTGCGCTGCAGGCCATCGTCGGCAACGTGGGCGTGTTCGGCAACCTGCATGTCTGGACGGCGGACACGCAAAAGAGCGCCGAGCGCAAGGCCTGGCTGGCGCAGCTGGACGAGATGCAGGCCCTCAAGCCCGCTGTCGTCGTGCCCGGCCACATGCAGGCCGGCACAGCCATGGACGCCAGCGCCATCGCCTATACACGCGACTATCTCCAGCGTTTCGAGGCCGCCGCCGCCAAGGCCGGCAACAGCGCCGAGCTGATCGGTGCCATGAAGCAGGCCTACCCGCAGGCCGGCATGGCGCTGTCGCTGGACATCGGCGCCAAGGTGAACAAGGGCGAGATGCCCTGGTAAGCATGCACTTTCGCAAAAATCCTCATGGAACCTGCATGCTGCGCCCTTGATCCAACCAGCTGCCGCCCTCATTCGTCGTGGCGGCAGGAGGTGCAGCCATGAAATACATGAAGCATTGGCAGGACCCGCTCAACGTCCTGCTGGGAGTCTGGTTGGCAGTCTCGCCCTGGGTGCTGGGGTTCCAGGACCAGATGGCGCCCACGGCCAACGGCGTGGTCATCGGACTGGCGCTGATTGCCGCTGCGCTGGGAGCCATCTTCATGCCCCGCGCGTGGGAGGAATGGACCGAAGGCCTGCTGGGTCTGTGGATGGTGATCTCGCCCTGGGTGCTGGGCTTTGCCGGCCAGATGGACGCCATGCGCAATGCCGTGGTGTCGGGCATCGTGGTGCTGGTGCTCGCGCTGTGGGTGCTGATGACCGACAAGGACTATATGGACTGGCGCAGTCACTCCGCCCACTGAGGCGCTGATGCGCAGCGGCCCGCAGGCGGCAATGCCCTGCGGGCCGCTGTTTTTTTTGCCGCCGTGCCCCTCAAGAACCGCCCAAGGACCGCCCAAGGCCGCTCAGACCACGACGGGCTCGGGCTCCAGGCGGATGCCGAATCGCTCGTAGACGCTGGTCTGTATCGCTCCGGCCAGCGTCATGACCTCGCCGCCCGTGACGCTGCTGTCCACGCTGTGCCGGTCGCCCCGGTTGACCAGCACCAGGGCCTGCTTGTCATACACCCCGGCGCGGCCCATGGACTTGCCCTTCCAGCCGCAGGCATCGATCAGCCAGCCGGCGGCCAGCTTGATGGAGCCGTCGTCCATGGGGTAGTGCACGATGCGGGGCTCGCGCGCAATGATGTCGGCGCATTGCTCGGGCGTCACCGTCGGGTTCTTGAAGAAGCTGCCCGCGTTGCCGATGTGCTCCGGATCGGGCAGCTTGGCGCGGCGGATCTCGCACACCCAGTCGAAGATCTGGCGGGCCGTGGGCTCGGCCACGCCCGCCTCGGCCTGGCGGCGCTGCAGGTCCAGGTAGCCCAGGCCGGGCTTCCAGTCCTTGGGCAGGGCCAGGCGCACGCGCGTGATCACGGCGCGCCCCTTCAGGCCCATGCCGCGCGGCGGCACGCCGCTCATGCGCGCACGCGCCACGGGCGTGGGCTCGGCCGGCGCATGCTTGAACACCGAGTCGCGGTAGCCGAAGGCGCATTGCGCGGCATCCAGCGTGAAGGACTCCCCCGTGGCCAGGTCGATGGCATCCAGCGACTCGAACCGGTCCTGCAGCTCCAATCCGTAGGCGCCGATGTTCTGCACCGGCGACGCGCCCACGGTGCCGGGAATCAGCGCCATGTTCTCCAGGCCGCCATAGCCCTGCGACAGGGTCCAGGCCACCAGGTCGTGCCAGCGCTCGCCGGCACCGGCCTCGACGATCCAGTGGCGATCGGTCTCGCGCAGCAGGCGCATGCCCGCTATCTCCATCTTGAGGACCACGGGATCGACGTCGCCCGTGATCACCACATTGCTGCCGCCGCCCAGCACGAACACGGGCTGGCGGCCCCACAGCGGATCGGCCAGGAAATGGCGCACGTCCTCGTCGCTGCGCACGCGCACCAGGGTGTGGGCACGGGCGGCGATGCCGAAGCTGTTGCAATGCTGCAGCGGAACATTTTTCTCGACTAACATCGACCGGATTGTCGCACCGCCTCCCTGCGCCGCCGGCCCCGCGCCCGCATCGCCCGGCCGCGCGCTGCGGTACTTTTTCAGAACATTTACAGGAAATATTTGCCATGCCTTCTTTTGACACCGTGTGCGAAGCCGACTTCGTCGAAGTGAAGAACGCCGTGGAGAACACCGCCAAGGAAATCGGCACACGCTTCGACTTCAAGGGCACCTCGGCCGCCATCGAGCTCAAGGACAAGGAAATCACGCTGTTCGGCGATGCCGACTTCCAGCTGCAGCAGGTCGAGGACATCCTGCGCAACAAGCTGACCAAGCGCAGCGTGGACGTGCGCTTCCTGGACATCCAGAAGGCCCAGAAGATCGGCGGCGACAAGCTCAAGCAGACCATCAAGGTCAAGAACGGCATCGAGGCCGAGCTGGGCAAGAAGCTGCAAAAGCTGATCAAGGACAGCAAGCTCAAGGTGCAGGCCGCCATCCAGGGCGACGCCGTGCGCGTCACCGGCGCCAAGCGCGACGACCTGCAGGCCGCCATGGCCCTGATCCGCAAGGACCTGGCCGACCATCCCCTGTCCTTCAACAACTTCCGCGACTGATCGCCTGGCACCCGCCTCTGCGCCACAAGCCACCCCATGCGCCACCTACGTGCCGTACTTCTGAGCCTGGCCGCAGCGGCCGCGCTGGCTCCACCATCGGCGACGGCGCAGTCCGTGGCGCTCAGCGGCGTGCTGGGCAGCAAGGCCTTGCTGGTCATAGACGGCGGCACGCCGCGCGCGCTGGCGGCGGGCGAAAGCCTGCAGGACGTGCGCGTGCTGCAGGTATCGGGTGACACGGCCGAGGTGGAAATCAAGGGCCGCCGCCAGACATTGCGCCTGGGCGAGGCGCCCATCAGCCTGGGCGGCCGGGGCGCGGCGGCGGGCGATCCCGCGCTCGGCCGGCGCGTGGTGCTCAAGGCCGACAACCGGGGGCACTTCATCGAACGCGGCCAGATCAATGGCAAGACCATGGTCTACATGGTGGACACGGGCGCCAGCTCGGTCGCCATCGGCCGGTCCGACGCCGAACGCATGGGCCTGCCCTTTCTCAAGGGCCAGCCGGTGATGATGCGCACCGCCAACGGCGATGCCCAGGGCTGGCGCCTGCGGCTGGATTCGGTGCGCGTGGGCGATGTCGAGGTCTTCGGTGTGGACGCCGTGGTCGCCCCTCTTCCCATGCCCTATGTGCTGCTGGGCAACAGCTTTCTTGCCCACGTCCAGATGACCCGCCAGGGCAGCGAGATGGTGCTGGAGCGGCGCTGATGCGGCCTGCATGCGCCCCGCTTCCCGCACCCCGCCAACGATGAGCCGACGCCCCGACGATTCCTACGAAGACCTGCTGGGCCTGTGGTCCGACCTGGAGGCCGCACTGTCCGTGCTGCTGTCCGCGCCGCTGCAGGTGCAGGGCTTCCTGGTCAAGCTGCAGCAGATCGACCTGTGGCTGCAGGAGCTGATCGCCCACGACAGCGATGCCGCGCTGTACCTGATGTTCCAGCGCGCCTGCTCGTCCACCGTGGGCTACAGCGCCTCCCATGCCCTGGTCTGCGCCTGCCTGTGCCATGTGCTGGCGCGCGAGCTGCGCCTGGACGAGTCCGAACACCGCACCCTGGTGTATGGCGCACTGACCATGAACATCGGCATGAACGCGCTGCAGGACGAACTGGCGCTGCAGCGCGAGCCGCTGACCCCCGCCCAGCAGCAGGCCGTGCAGCGCCACCCGCTGCACAGCCAGGCCCTGCTGGCGCGGCTGTTCGTCAACGATGCGCTGTGGCTGGAGCTGGTGGGCCACCACCACGAGGCCGTGCCGCAGCAGCCGCTGTCCACGCTGGCGCCCGTGCAGCGGCTGGTCCGCATCCTGGGCACGGTGGACCGCTACGCCGCCCTGATCAGCCCGCGCAAGTCACGCGAAGGCCGCAGCGCCGCCGAGTCGCTGCGCGCGCTCACCCAGCAGCAGCGCTACTCCGACGAGGTGGGCTTCGCGCTGGTGCGCGCCGTGGGCCTGTGCCCGCCGGGCACCTATGTGCGGCTGGACAACGGTGACATCGCCGTGGTGCTGCGCCGTGGCGAGCCGCCGCAGCCGCCGCTGGTGGCCAGCGTGATCGGCGCCGACGGCGCCAGCCTCTACCCGCCCGTCATCCATGAAGGCGAGGACGGCCCCCGCATCCGCTCGGCACTGGCGCGCGCCGCCATCACGCTGGAGCTGGACCCGCGCACGCTGGCCCAGCTGGGCGTGCTGGCCGCACGCGGCAGCCAGTCGCTGTACCGCATGGTGCAGATGCCCGGGCCTGTCTGACCGATCTGGCGCCTGAAGCGCGCGACACCGGCGCCGCGGCCCGTGTCAGGTCCGCGCGCCAGCCCACAGGCCCGCATGGTGGCCACGCGTGAAGGCCTCCTCCAGTACCGAGTAGCCGGCCCAGTCGGAATGTGCGAACCACAGGCGGCGCGTGCCCGGCGTGGGCAGCAGGGCCACGCGCTCGCCGGCGCACAGCGCGCTGCGGCCCCGGTGCAGCGACTGCAGCGCCACCTGGCTGAGCAGCTGCTGGTCACCGGGCCGGGGTATGGCCATGGCGTGGCCGTAGCGCGTGATCTCCATGCGCGTGGCCTTGTGCAGCAGGTCGGGATGGGGAACGAGCAGGCTGCCGACGATGCGGTCGCGCCAGAAGCCGAAGGGCTGGCCCAGCAGTTGGGCGCGCCCGTCAGGCCAGTCGCCCAGCGCCTGGTAGTAGCTGAGCACCGTGGGCCGGGGCGTGAGCCGGTCCAGGCCCTGGTGGCCCGCGTCCACATAGCCCAGGCCGCCCGCATTCGGATCGGCAAACAGCACGTTGTCCCAGGCCGGATCGGCGCCGGGCCGGTCGGCCAGCGGCCGCTGCAGATGGATGTTGGCCACCAGCCAGGGCGCCCAGTCCAGCCGGCCCGCCACCGCGCGCAGGAAGTCCGGCGCATCGCGCACCACGCGTGCCGCGATGAAGCTGGGCAGGGCCACCACGCAGCGCGCGGCCAGCCAGCGCTCGTGCTGCTGGCGGCCGTGGTGGTAGACGTCGATCTCCACACCGTCGGCACCTTCGGCGATGGATAGCACGCTGCAATCCGTCTGCAGGTCGGTGGAGCCCAGCCCGGCCACCAGTTGCTGCGACAGCCAGCCATTGCCCTGGGGCCAGGTCAGCACGGCATCACCCGCGTCTTCGGGCGTGCGCTCATCCTGGCGGCGCGGGGCCGAGAAGCCGTGGCGGCTGGCGAAATAGTGCAGGCCCGCCCAGGCCGACACCCGCGCCAGGCCCGCGCCGAAATCGTCGCGGCAGCAGTACTCCAGATACCAGATCAGCTGCGCATCATCGATGCCCTGCTGGACCAGCCAGGCCTGCATGGTCTGGCCGTCCAGCGCGGCATGGGCGGCGGGCAGCCGGCCCTGGCGCTGCCAGACACGGATGGACGGCATGGCAAAGGGCGCCCTGTCCATCTCCTGGGCCACACTGCGCGCAAAGAGTTCGTACTGCTCCAGCGTGCGCGGCGCCACGCCATCGACGGGCAGCAGGCCCTCATGCCAGGCGCCCTGCCAGAACAGGCGCTCCTGCGGGCTGTGGCACAGATGGCGCTCGTCGTACTGCCAGCGGCCTGCGCGGCGCTGGCGCAGGCCCAGGGCCTCCAGCCAGTCCTGCACCTCGGCCGCATCGTCGCCAGGCAAGGGCAGATAGTGGGCGCCCAAAGGACAGGCCAGCCCGGACATGCTGCCGCCCTGGCTGTTTCCGCCCATGGCCGGCTGCGTGTCCAGCAGTGCCACACCCTGCACCCCCGACAGCTCCAGCGCCCGCGCAGCCGCCAGGCCCGCCATGCCGCCACCGGCAATCACCACGTTGGCGCGGTGCACCACGGCCGGCGCCGGCAGCGCCAGGCCCTGGCCCAATCGCTGCCAGAACGCGCGCAAGGCATGGCCACGCTCCAGCGCCACGCCGCTGAAGCCACCAGGCAGGTCTTCCAGACGAGGCGGCGTTGGCGTGCAGCCGACCAGGCCTGCGGCCGCACCGCCGGCCAGGCCCTGCAGCCATTGGCGCCGGCTCCACAAAGACGGGCGGTCGGGGCTCAACGCTCCACCCTGCCCCATTCGCGTTCGTAGGTATTGACCAGCACCTGGTTGGACAGGCGGTTGACCTCGGCCGGCACACGCGCCATGTCCAGCGGAAAGTCGAACATCAGCGCCATGGTCTGCGCGCTCAGAAAGCGCAGGCCCGCAGGCAGCGCATCGGGCTCGCGCCAGGGCCGGTGGCTGGCGATGACGAAGCCCCACTCGCCAAAGCTGGGCACATGGGCGTGGTAGGGCGTGGCCTGCAGGCCGATGGATTCGATGGTCTGCACCACGGTCCAGTAGCTCTTGCGCGCGATCAGGGGCGACGTGGTCTGCACCACGGCGTAGCCGCTGGCGGCCAGGCGCTTGTCCAGCAAGGCATAGAAGCTGTTGGTGAACAGCTTGCCGATGGCGAAATTGGTCGGGTCGGGGAAATCGACGATGACCACGTCGAAGGTGTCTCCGCCCTGCTGCAGCCAGTGGAAGGCATCGGTGTTGACGATGCGCACGCGCGCATCGCTGAGCGCATCGCCGTTGAGCCGGCGCAGCATGGCGTTGTCCTTGAACAGGTCGGTCATGGCCGGGTCCAGCTCCACCAGGGTGACCGACTCCACCGAGGGGTACTTGAGCACCTCGCGCACAGCCATGCCGTCGCCGCCGCCCAGCACGGCCACGCGCTTGGGCGCGCCATGCGCGGCCATCACGGGGTGGACAAGGGCTTCGTGGTAGCGGTACTCGTCGCCTTGCGCGAACTGCAGGTTGCCATTGAGGTACAGCCGCGCGCCCTGGCGTCCCTGCGTCACCACGATGCGCTGGTAGGGCGAGCTGCTGGAGAGCACGATGCGGTCCTGGTAGAAATGGTCGTCGGCCAGGCGCGTCAGATGGTCGGCTCCCCAGATGCCCGTGCCCAGCAGGGCCAGCACGGCCGCGCAGGCCAGGGCATGGGCGCGCGGGCGCCGCAGTTCATGGCGAAACAGCAGCAGCGCCCAGACCGCCACCGCCGCGTTCATGAAGCCGAACAGCAGCCCCGTACGCACCAGGCCCAGCTTGGGCACCAGCAGCAGCGGAAATGCCAGCGACACGGCCAACGCCCCCAGGTAGTCGAAGGTCAGCACCTGGGACACCAGGTCCTTGAGCGTCACATTGCGCTTGAGGATGCGCATCACCAGCGGAATCTCCAGCCCCACCAGCGTTCCCACCACCAGCACCATGCCGTACAGCAGGAACCGGAACGCGCCGGGCGCGTAGGCATTGGCAATGAACAGCGTGGCCGGCAACGCACCGCCGACCAGGGCCACCATCAGCTCGATGCGCAGAAAGTGCGCAGGCAGGTGGTCCTCGAAATAGCGCGACAGCCAGGAGCCTATGCCCATGGCGAACAGGTAGCTGCCGATGATGGTGGAGAACTGCAGGACGGAATCGCCCAGCAGATAGGAAGCCAGCGCGCCCGCAGCCAACTCATAGAGCAGGCCGCAGGCCGCGATCACGAAGACGCTGACCAGCAGGGCGATGTCGATGGGGCGCGCCGGCTGCGCGCCGGCAAGAGAGGCTGAGGTTTGCACGGCCGGTATTGTGCGCGATGCGCCCCCCGTGTGCGCGAGAGGCGCCGTGCAACGGGAGAAGGCGCCGCGCGCCTCCTGGGGGTTCCGTCAGAACTGGTAGTTGGCGCTGACCAGCACGCTGCGCGGTGCGCCCGGCATGGAGCCGGAGCGCCAGTACTGCTTGTCGAACAGGTTGGACAGGGCCACGGTCACGGTCCAGGCGTCCTGGCGCCAGCCCACCAGCGCATCCCAGCGCGAGTAGCCGGGCAGGATGGCCGTGTTGGCGGCGTTGGTGAAGCGGCTGCCCGTGTAGGTCACGCCGACTTCGCCGTACCAGGGTCCCTTGGGCGCATAGCGCAGGAACAGGTTGCCGTTGCGCTTGGCCGTGTCACGCAGGTACAGGCCCACGTTGGCGGGGTTTTGCGCGTCTTCAGCCACCTTGGCCTGCATGAAGGCCACGCCGCCGCGCACATACCAGGAGCCGGCCACGCGGCCGGCCGCGCTGAACTCGATGCCGCGCGAACGGTCCTTGCCCCGGATGGCCCAGATGTAGGGATCATTCTCGGGATCGGGGCGGTAGCGGATGTTGTACTTCTCCAGCTGGTAGACGGAGACCTGGGTGGACAGCGCACCGCCCAGCCAGTCGCTCTTGACGCCGACCTCGGACTGGCGCGAGTACTGGGGCTCGTCGTCCGGCACCGCGCCCACGGCGGTTTCCACGGTCAGGATGCCGCGCCCGCCATAGGGCGAGTAGCTCTTGTTCCAGGACGCATAGAAGCTGTGCTCGCGCACCGGCTGCCACACCACGCCCACGCGCGGGCTGAAGCCGTTGCCGTCGGTCTTGCGCGTGAGGTTGGCGATCTTGTTGGTGCTCTGGAAGTCATAGCTGTCGTAGCGCAGGCCCAGCAGCAGCTTCCACTGCTCGGTCAGGCTGACCAGGTCCTGCATGTACAGCGCCTGGCCTTTGCCCTTGTGATAGTTGTCCTGGGTCGGCTTGCCCTGCGCCGGACGGCTGGGCCAGACGATGGGCTGCAACGGGTCATAGGCGAAGGTGCTGCCGGGCTGGCCGACGCGTGGCGCGCGCTCTTCCTCGCCGGCCTCCAGGCCCACCAGCAGATCGTGCCGGATGCTGCCCGTGCTGAACTTGCCCGTCAGGTCCAGCGTGTTGGACAGCGTGGTGTTGCGGGTCTGCTGCCAGGCGTAGTTGGGCGTGATCTTGCCGGTCGCGGCACGGTAGGTGCCGGCGAAGTAGTGGTCGAAATCCTGGCTGGCCTCGCGCTTGCTGGCCACCCAGCGCAGACTCCAGCGGTTGTTGAAGTCGTAGGACAGGTCGGAGCGCAGCACGCGCAGGCGGTCTTCCACATAGTCGCCCGGCGCCGCAAAGCCCTTGCGGATGGAGACACCGGCCGGCAGCTGGTCGTAGACCGGGCCGCGATCGGGCACGCGCCAGACGTTGTCATAGGTGTACTGGCCGGTCCAGCGCCAGCCCGTGCGCGAGTCCACCAGGATGCTGGGCGAGACCATCTCGTTGCGGTTGCGTATGCCTTCGCGGAAGCTGTGGGCCTGCTCGCGGTCGGCCGTCAGTCGCACGGCCACGTTCTCGTTGAGCACGCGGTTGATGTCGATGGTGCCGCCCACGTTGTCCCAGGAGCCGCCGCGCAGCGTGATGCTGCTCTTGGCATCGAAACGCGCCTGCTTGCTCACCATGTTGACCACGCCGCCGCCTGCGCTGCGGCCATAGAGCACCGAGGCCGGGCCCTTGAGGATCTCGATGCGTTCCACATTGGCGGTGCTGCGGCGCACCTGGCCGCTCTCGCGCACGCCGTCGCGGTAGATGTCGCTCTCGTCGGCCTTGAAGCCTCGGATGTACACGCCTTCGCCGCGCATGTCGTAGCTGGTGTTCACGCCGGGAACGCCGTCCAGCATGGTGGCCAGGTCGTTGATGCCGTAGCTCTTGTACTTGTTGACCTCCAGCGTGTCGATGGTCTGCGGGATGTCCTTGGGCGCCAGGTAGGTCTTGGTCGCCGTGGTCACGCCTTCGGGCCGCACGTCGTCAGGGTCGTACTGGGAGGCGTTGACCTGCAGCGTGGGCAGGGTGTGGGCCTGTTGAGGCTGCGTCTGCGTCTGTGCCTGGGCCGGATCGGCTGGGGCGGCCTCCTGGGCATGGACCGCGCCTGCCAGCGCGGTGGTGATGATGCCAGCGGTCACACCCACTGAAAGCCTTGCCCTGCGGGCAGCTTGATGGTCTGTCATGGAAACCCTCTCTTCGAATGAAGGGGGCGATTTTATTTAGAATGCAAACGAATATCATTTGCAAACTCACTATCGACAAGGAATTTGTTGCGACGCAGCAACGCCGCCATGCGCAGCGCAGCCGCACCTTTTCAGGCGGGCTGCGTGTCGGCAGGAGATGGGGAATGCGGGGGCCAGGCGGCCCCGTTCAGTGGATGGCGGCAGCGACGATGATGCTGATTCCCAGGCACATGGCGGCCACCACCATGGCCAGCGCCTTGTTGTGCTTCTCGACGATCTCGGCCCACATGTCCACGGGTGTGATCTTGTCGATGATGAAGAAGCACAGCCAGAACACCACCACGCCCACCAGCGCATAGAGGATCGAGCCGAAGAAGGCGGCGGGGTTGAGCCAGTCGAAGTTCATGATCAGTTTCTCCGTTGTTTACTTGTGGCTGCCGCCCGAGGTGTAGCCACCCCAGGAGCCGCCGCTGCTGCGGGTGTAGCTGTTGCAGTTGGCGTCGGTATTGGGGTCGCAGTTGGGGCGCGATGCGCAGCCGCGCAAGGTGACGAACACCAGCCAGAGGATGAGCAGCCCGATGATGATGGTCCACAGCCCGAAGCGGCTGCCCGACATCACACCGACCTGCGAGCGGTCACGCAACTGCTTGAGGCCGAAGGCCATTGCCAGCGTGGTGGCCGAGACGGCGCTGCCATGCGACCAGGTGGTCTCGCCGCTCTCGGTCTCGCTGGCCAGGAAGGCCTTGTTCTGCGCGCCTGCGCTCACATAGTCCACATTGCGCGTGGTCTGGCCGCGCTGCACGGGCCAGTAGAACTCGCCCAGGGCGTAGGTGGTCTCGGCCGTGTAGCGCGATTCAAGCTGGTACTGCCGGCCCATGTACTTGGCCGTGCTGCGGTTCTTGGAGAGCTTGGGCACGCCCGTGGTCACGCGGGCCATGCTCCAGCCATCGGAGGAATCGACCAGGAATGCGAAGCCGGCCTTCTGGTTGAACAGCAGGTACTCCTCCCAGCCAAAGCTCTCGTCGTCGCCAGGCTCCTGGCCCATGCGGTGCTGAAAGCCCACCACCTGCCATTGCTGGCCTTCCAGCACACCCTTGCTGCCCAGCGGGATGGCCGGGCGCACGGGCTCGTTCTGTTCCGCATAGGCCAATTCCTTGCCAATGCCCTGGCTCAGGTCCACCAGCGATCCGCAGCTGGGGCAGCTCAGGCTCTTGGTGGTGGAAAAGCGCACGGGCACCACGGCGCCGCACTTGGGGCAGTTGAAGTGCCGGCCCTGCTCACCCTTGAGCGAGGCGCCGTCGCGCAGCCCCTGCATCCTGAGGTCGTCCAGCACCACGCGCTCGCCCAGGCTCAGCGCGGGCGGCTGGACGGAGAAGTCCACGGACAGCACCTGGCCCTGCTCGCTGCGCAGCTCCACCAGCCGGTACGGTGTGCCGGGCTCGGGCAGCTGCGCCAGCTCGCCCTGGGCCGATACCAGCCGCGCGTTCTGCACGCTGCTGACCGTGAAGCTCTTGCCGCCCAGCACACGCTGCGAACCCAGCAGCCAGTCGGAGGCCTTGAACGGCCCGTTACGCAGGGCCTCGGCCTCCCAGGGCCAGGACCAGACGAACTGGCCGTTGTCCTCGCTCAGGAAGCCCAGCGCGCCATCGCTGAACGCGGCCACCCATTCGCTCCAGGCGCCCGCCTCGCTCTTGAGCTGCAGCCGCCCGACCAGGGTGAAGTGCTCGGGCTTGCCGTTGCGCAGCATCTGGCCCGTGGCGCCGATGCGCAGGGGGCTGTAGTCCTCGAAGACCTCGGCCATGGAGCCACGGCGCTGCAGCACATCGCCCTGGCGCACCACGGTGCTGCGGCAGAACTCGCAGACGGCATAGCTGGCCTGGGCGCTGGCAAATTCCACGGGCGCGCCGCAGCCGGGGCATGGTGCGCGGTACACGCGCTGCGATGGACTGGATGCCATGTGTGAAGGTCGTCAGTGAAGAGAGGGCCTGGAGCGTGACCGGCCGGCCACGCCCCGCACGCAAGCTGCGCCCGTGGTGCGCGGCGCGGCGACGACGGTCAATGCGGCTTGCCTTTGGCCGTGCCGGGCTTGGCCGCGGCGGCTGCCGGGTCGGCCTTCTTGCTGCCCAGCCTGGATTCCTTGCCGGCCATCAGGCGCTGGATGTTCTCGCGGTGGCGCCAGATCAGCAGGGCCGCCATGGCGACGATGGCGGCGGCAATCGGTGTCTCGGCATACCAGACCACGCCGCTGCACAGCAGGTAGTAGACGGGAGCGAACACGGAGGCCACCAGGGCCGCCAGCGAGGAATAGCGGAAGAACACGGCAATGATCAGCCAGGTCAGCGCCACCGCCAGGCCCAGCCAGACGCTGATGCCCAGCAACACGCCCAGGGCCGTGGCCACGCCCTTGCCGCCCTTGAAGCGGAAGAACACCGGGTACAGGTGGCCCAGGAAGGCAGCCAGCGCCACCATGGCCACCGTGCCATCTCCCATGCCGAAGCGGCTGCCGAACCATTGCACCAGGGCCACGGGCAGCCAGCCCTTGGCGGCGTCCAGCAGCAGGGTGACGGCCGCTGCCGCCTTGCTGCCGGAGCGCAGCACATTGGTGGCGCCGGGGTTGCCGCTGCCATAGGTGCGCGGATCATTCAGGCCCATGGCCCGGCTGACGATGACGGCGAACGACAGCGAGCCGATCAGGTAGGCCGCCACGGTGGCGAGAAGGGGGTAGAGCGCGTTCAATTGAAGTCCTTGGCCGGTCTGTGGAGCGCCGGCGCGCGATCCGGCCGGCCATGATGGCCCGCCCTCCCTGATCGCCGACACATGTTTTTCATCAGGACCTGCGCGAACCCGGTGGAGACGGTGGCCGCCTTCCCGTGTGCGCAAGTCGTGTTCATTTCTTCAGGGCATCTATTCTGCCAGCGCGCAGTGCACGGGCCGTGCATCCAGCAGCCGCACGCAGACCTGCGGGTCCAGCTGCACCAGAAAGCCCCGGCGCCCGCCGTTGATGGCGATGCGCGGCAGCGCCAGGATGCTCTCTTCGATATAGACCGGCATGTCGCGGCGCGTGCCGAAGGGCGAGGTGCCGCCGACCAGGTAGCCGCTGTGGCGGTTGGCGACTTCGGGCTTGCAGGGCTCCACGCTCTTGGCCCCGATCTGCCGCGCCAGGTTCTTGGTGGAGACCTTGCAGTCGCCATGCATGAGCACGATCAGCGGCCTGGCGTCCTGATCCTGCATCACCAGGGTCTTGACCACCATGTGCTCGTCCAGGCCCAGGCTGGCCGCGCTGTGCTCGGTGCCGCCGTGTTCCAGGTACTCATAGGGGTGCTCGGTGAACTCCACCTTGTGGGCGCGCAGCAGTTGGGTGGCCGGTGTCTCGCTGACATGAGAGTTTTTCTTGGACATGAATTTTTTATCGTTTTACAATAATTTTTTATCGATTCATCAATACAAGGCTGTGCCATGAACTATACGCCCCACGCCGCGGGCAACGCCCTGAGGCGCCACTCCCAGGCGGCGCGCATCCTGATTGCCCTCGGTGCAGTCGTGCTGCTGGCCCTGCCGGCAGCCGCCCTGCTGTCGCCGCAAGATCTTTCGGGCCAGGCGCAAGGCCTGCTGGGCATGCCGCCCGGCCAGCCGCTGGACATGGCTGCGCGCTGGCGCACCGCACTGGTCAGCCTGCTGCCCGTGGGCTGCGGCCTGTATGCGCTGCGCCAGCTGTGGACACTGTTCGGCGAGTACCTGCAGGGCCGTGTCTTCGGCCAGCAGGCGCAGCACGCCCTGATGCGCTTTGCCTGGACGGTGCTGGCGGGCGCGCTGGCCCTGCCCTTCACGCGCGCGCTGATGTCGGTGGCGGCCAGCATGGGCAATCCGCCAGGGCAGCGCTTCGTCACGCTGGGCCTGTACTGGCACGATGGCCTGCTGGTCCTGCTCGGCGTGGTGCTGGTCTCCATCGCCCATGTGATGCTGCAGGCGCGGCGCATCGCCGACGAGAACGCGGGATTCGTATGAGCGGCGTTCCCATCACGATCCACCTCATGGTGCTCCCCGGCCAGCGCCCGCTCTCGCTGCACCTGTACGAGGCCGCATTGGTGCTGCTGGGCCTATTCCTGCTGACCCTGGTGATCTTCCTTCGCGACGCCAACCGATTCCGGGATGGCGACTGAACCATGCCCATCCTCGTCCACCTCGATGTGATGCTGGCGCGCCGCAAGATGCGCTCGCGCGAACTGGCCGAGATGGTCGGCATCACCGAACAGAATATTTCCCTGCTCAAGAGCGGCAAGGTGCGCGGCGTGCGCTTCGACACGCTGGAGCGCATCTGCGAGGCACTGCAGTGCCAGCCCGGCGACCTGCTGGAATGGGTGGCAGGGCCCGAGGCTTGAGCAGCGGACGGCTGCGGCTGATCGCGGGCCTGCTGCTGTCGCTGCTGCTTCATGGGGCGCTGCTGTGGCAGGGTCTGGCCCCGGACAATGCGCGGCCCGGCACCGGGCAGGCCGAGGCCCACCGCCTTCAGGTGGTCTGGGTCGAGACGCCGACGCCGGCCCCCTCTCCTGCTCCAGCGGTTGCCCGGCCCGGACCGGCACCCGCGCCCAATCCCTCGCCCAGGCCCAAGCCTACGCGACGGCCGGACACCGCCGCCGTCGCACCGCCTTCAAGGCAAGGCGCAGGGACTGCAAAGGCCACGGAGCAGGCCGCGACAGCCGCCGCACCGCAAGCGCCTGTCCCCGCCGACACCGAAACCGTTCCGGACACCGCGCGCAGCGCCAGGGCCATGGGCCGCCTGCTGGACTCGGCCGCAGGCCGCGAGGCCGTGCAGTCGGCGGCCCGGCAGGGCCTGGTCAGGCCCCAGATCCATGCGCAGCGCGAGGACCCGCTGGCCACCGGCATGCGCGAGGCCGCCCAGGGCGACTGCATGAAGGGCGAGTTCAAGGGCGGCGGCATGGGCCTGCTGAGCCTGCCCATGCTGGCGGCCGCTGCGCTCAAGGGCGAGTGCAGCCGCTGAAGGCGCAGGGCCTAGGCCTATTGCGCAGGGCCGAGGCCTATTGCGCAGGGTCGCGCACTTCCCAGCGGATGGCGTCGATGGCCGACAGCAGTTCGGGCGACAGTTGCGTGCCCCAGGCGTTCAGGTCCTCATCGAGCTGGGCCACCGAGGTCACGCCGATGATGGTGCTGGCCACCTGCCACTTGGTGTAGCAAAACGCCAGCGCCAGCTGCGTGGGCGTCATGCCATGCTCGCGCGCCAGCGCGTTGTAGCGGCGCGCGGCGGCCAGGGCTTCGGGCCGGCCCCAGCGCTGCTTGCGCACGGACTCGTAGCGCGCAATGCGTGCGGCCTGCGGCGCAGCGGGATCGGTGGGAGCATGCACGTCGAACTTGCCCGTGAGCAGGCCGAAGGCCAGCGGCGAATAGGCCAGCAGCGAGACACCCAGGCGGTGGCAGCTTTCATCCATGCCGTTTTCCCAGCTGCGGTTGAGCAGGCAGTAGGCGTTCTGCACCGAGGCCACGCGCGGCAGGCCGTGCTGCTCGGCCAGGCGCACGAATTCGTGCACGCCCCAGGGCGTTTCGTTGGACAGGCCGATGTGGCGCACCTTGCCTTCCCGGACCAGGCGGCCCAGCGCCTCAAGCTGCTCGTGGATGCCGGTCTGCGAGCTTTCCTTGGCCGGGTCGTAGTACAGCTGGCCGAAGGCCGGCACGTTGCGCTCGGGCCAGTGGATCTGGTAGAGGTCGATCACGTCCGTGCCCAGGCGGCGCAGGCTGCCTTCGCAGGAGGCGGCGATGTCGGCCGCCGTCATGCCCTTGCCCTCGCGCACCCAGGGCATGCCCCGCGAAGGACCGGCCACCTTGGTGGCCAGCACGACCCTGGCGCGCGCGCCAGGGCGCTGGGCGAACCAGCGGCCGATGATGGTTTCGGTGGCGCCGCAGGTTTCGGCGCGTGCGGGCACGGCATACATCTCGGCCGTGTCGAAGAAGTCCACGCCGCGCTCCAGCGCGCGGTCCATGATGGCAAAGGCCTCGGCCTCGCCGACCTGCTCGCCGAACGTCATGGTGCCCAGGCAGATGGGGCTGACTTGCAATGCGCTTTGACCGAGCGCCACCGGTTGCATCGAGGGGGAATTCATGGGCACCGAGTGTAGGGCCGCCCGTGTTTACCCTGACGACAGCGCGCCCACCCGGCCAGGGCCGGGCGGGCGCGCTGCGTCCGTCGGGATCAGGCGCCCTGCGGTGCCTCGGCCTGCAGCACGCCGCGGTTGATCTGGTCGCGCTCCATGGACTCGAACAGGGCCTTGAAATTGCCTTCGCCGAAGCCCTCGCGGTAGTTGCCCTTGCGCTCGATGAACTCGAAGAACACGGGGCCCAGCATGGGCTGGGAGAAGATCTGCAGCAGCAGGCGCGGCTGGCCGCCCTCGGTCGTGCCGTCCAGCAGGATGCCGCGTGCCTGCAGCTCGCCCACGGGCTGGCCGTGGCCGGGCAGGCGGCCTTCCAGGTTCTGGTAGTAGATGTCGTTGGGCGCGGTCAGCAGCGGAATGCCGGCCATCTGCAGCTGGTCGATGGAGTCCAGCAGGTTGTCCGTCAGCAGCGCGATGTGCTGGATGCCCTCGCCGTTGAACTGCATGAGGAATTCCTCGATCTGGCCGCCGCCCTGGCGCGATTCCTCGTTCAGCGGGATGCGGATCAGGCCGTCGGGCGCCGTCATGGCCTTGGAGGCCAGGCCGGTGTATTCGCCCGAGATGTCGAAGTAGCGGATCTCACGGAAATTGAACAGCTTGCTGTAGAAGTCCGCCCAGTAGGTCATGCGGCCGCGGTAGACGTTGTGCGTCAGGTGGTCCACCACCTGGAAGCCGTGGCCCTTGGGGTTGCGGTCCACGCCGGGCAGGAACTCGAAGTCGATGTCATAGATGGACTTGCCTTCGTCGAAGCGGTCGATCAGGTACAGCGGCGCGCCGCCGATGCCCTTGATGGCCGGCAGGCGCAGCTCCATGGGACCCGTGGGGATCTCCACCGGCTGCGCGCCCAGCTCCAGCGCGCGCTTGTAGGCCTGGTGCGCATCCTTGACGCGGAAGGCCAGGCCGCAGGCCGAGGCGCCGTGCTCGGCAGCGAAATAGGCGGCCTGCCCCGGCTCATTGTTGATGATGAAGTTGATGCCTCCCTGGCGGTACAGCAGCACGTTCTTGGAACGGTGCCTGGCCACCAGCGTGAAGCCCAGCTTCTCGAACAGCGGCTCCAGCACGCCGGGCGTGGGCGATGCGAATTCCACGAATTCGAAGCCCATCAGGCCCATCGGGTTGTCGAACAGGTCTGCCATGGTTGGTTCTCCTTGAAGGTTTCAACGGGGGATGTGCGCGGGTTCCAGTACGGATTCCAGCACAGGCGTGGGACGTTGGCGGAACACGAGGCGATAGGCCCCGTAGACCACCAGGACCCAGATCGGAATGGCCAGCGCGGAGGACCGCACCGACGGTGTCAGCAGCATCACGCCCACCACCAGGGCCATGGCGGCCAGGCAGATGGCATTGGTCAGCGGCGCGGCCGGTGCGGGAAAGCCCAGCACGGTCCCGCGTGCCGCATGGGCCCGGCGAAAGCGCCAGTGCGCCACGATGATGATGGTCCAGGTAATCACCAGCGCCGCCACGATCAGCGACATCAGCAACTCCAGCACGCCGGCCGGCGCCACATAGTTCAGCACGATGGCCAGCGCCGTGAAGATGGCCGGATAGACGATGGCCCGCACCGGCACGCCGCGGCGGTTGACCTGCATCAGCGAGCGCGGCGCATTGCCTTCGTTGGCCATGCCGTACAGCAGGCGGCTGTTGCTGTAGACCATGCTGTTGTAGACCGACAGCGTGGCCGTGAGGATCACGAAGTTCAGCAGGTGGGCGGCCACGTTCTCGCCCAGGCCCGAGAACACCAGCACGAAGGGACTGCTGCTGTAGGTGTCGCCGCCGGCCTTGAGCTGGCCCAGCAGGTCGGTCCAGGGCATCAGCGACATCAGCACGGCCATGGAGCCGATGTAGAACACCAGCACGCGGTAGATGAGCTGGTTCACGGCCTTGGGGATGACGGTGCGCGGCTGGTCGGTCTCGGCCGCCGCGAAGCCCAGCATCTCCACGCCGCCGAAGGCGAACATGATGAAGGCGAAGGCCATCACCAGGCCTGAGAAGCCGTTGGGGAAGAAGCCGCCGTGCGTCCACAGGTTGCGCACGGTCTGCTCGGGCCGGTCGGCGCTGAACAGCAAATACAGGCCTGCGCCGATCATGGCCATCACGGCCACGATCTTGATCAGCGCGAACCAGAACTCGAACTCGCCATAGGCCTTGACGTTGATGAAGTTCACGCCGTTGATCAGCACGAAGAACACCGCCGCCGTCACCCAGGTGGGTATGCCGGGCCACCAGAACTGGATGAACTTGCCTGCGGCCGTCAGCTCCAGCATGCCCACGAGCACATACAGCGCCACACAGTTCCAGCCCGCCAGAAAGCCCGCGAAGCGGCCCAGGTAGCGGTTGGCGAAATAGCTGAACGAGCCCGCGTTGGGCTCCTCGACCAGCATCTCGCCCAGGAAACGCATGATGAAAAAGATGATCAGCCCGCCAATGGCGTAGCCGAGCAGCACGGACGGGCCGGCCAGCTCGATGATGCCGGCCGAGCCCAGGAACAGGCCCGTGCCGATGGTGCCGCCCAGCGCGATGAGCTGGATATGGCGGTTCTTGAGCCTGCGCTCCAGATGGCCCTGCGAAGAAGAACTGTGCATCAAGGGGGTGCTCCGGCTCTCAGCAAGGCGCGCGGCGGCGCAGGGGTTGGAACACTTCGGTGGTCTTCACGGCAATGTCTCCTCGTGGGGTGCCTGTTGGAATGCGGGGCGTTGTGCGCCCCTTGTTGATGGGTATCAACTATAAAAAACAATAAATTATTATTTCTTGTAATTTATCCCTATGGACAAGCCCAAAAAGAAGGAGTAGCAAAGGCCATCGACGCATTGCCGCCCGCCATGCCGCACTCCGGCAACGGTTGAACGCCCGCAACAAACAAAAACAATCTACTATTATTTTTTTGCCCTCTGGAGCCCAGAACATGACGACGTCCGCCACGCAGCGGCGCGCACGCACGCCGCAGACCGAGCGTGTGGAGACAACGCAACGCAAGATCATCGACTCCGCCCTGGCGCTGCTGCGCGAGGGCGGCTTCAAGAGCGCCACGCTGCAGGCCATCGCGCGCGGCGCCGATGTGTCGCTGGGCGCGCTGCAGCACCACTTCGAGAGCCGCGATGCGTTGATGGAGCGGCTGGTCATCGAGGTCATGGAGCCGCTGAGCGACCAGGGCACGGTCTGGCCCGACAAGGCCCTGCCCCTGCGCGAGCGTGCCGAGGCCTTCGTCACCCTGGCCTGGGACAACATCTTCGGCGCGGCCAACTACCAGGCGGCCTGGAGCATGTTCTTCGGCTGCAAGGCCTCCCCCTCGCTATTCGACCGCGTGGACGCGCGCCGGGTACATGTGGACAGCGTGTTCTACACCCGCTTCCTGGACGTCTTCCCCGAGATCGCGGCCCACCATCCCCGCCCCCAGGGCTTTGCGGCCATGGCCTTCGCCATCCTGCGCGGCACCGGCGTGCTGGAGCTGTTCGAGGTGGGCGAGCAGGAACGCCAGGGCAGCCTCGATGCGCTGGTCGAGGCCATCGTCCAGGCAGGCACCCCTCAGGCCGGCGGCGGCGCCGCCGCCTGAACCTCGGTCAGTCCCCAGACCCTGCGCAGCTGCGACAGCGTGGCCACCAGGGCCGGGTCGTGCTCGGCCTCGCGCGGGTGGATGAAGCCCAGCTGCGCCGACACGCGCGCATGCGGCCAGATGGCCACGCAGCCATGCTCGGCCGCGGCCAGGGCGCGGTCCTCGCGCAGCAGCGCCAGGCCCAGGCCGGCGCGCACCAGGCTCTCGGGCGCGGCGGCGGCATCGCTTTCCACGATCTGATTGGGGCTCAGCCCCTGGCGGGCGAACAGCGCCAGCAGCAGGGCCTGCTCATGGTGCTGCGCTGGCGCGCCGATCCAGGGCAGTTGCGCCAGGTCCTTCCAGCCCGATTGCAGGACGCGCTCGCGCAGCGCGGGCGGCGCCGCCACGCGGTAGTGCAGTGTCTGCAGCACCAGCGCGCCCAGGTCGCGCGGCATGTGGGCGCCGATGTAGAACGCGCCCTGCAGGCCGCCGGCCGCGACCTGCGCGCGCAGCTCCTCGGCCCAGCCATGGCGTGTCTTGATGTCCAGCAGCGGCAGCGCCTCCACCAGGCCATGCAGCAGCGAGCCCAGGCGCAGCGCCTCGGGGTCGGCCACCGTGCCCAGCAGCAGCTGGCCGGTGACCTCGCCCTGCAGCTCGCGGGCCTGGCCCTGCAGCCGACCCGCTGCATCCAGCACCTGCCGGGCGGGCTCCATCAGGGCCTCGCCGGCCCGCGTGAGGCTGATGCGGCCCGGGCGCCGGTCGAACAGCGCCACGCCCAGCTCTTCCTCCAGCGCCTTGATCTGGGCCGTGATGGCGGGCTGCGTCAGATGCAGGGCCTCGGCCGTGCGCGTGACGCTGCCCAGCGTGGCCGCCGTGACGTAGGCGCGCAGCTGATACATCTCCATGGGCGGCCAGCCTAGCGCAGGCGCCAGGGCCTGCGGCCCGGGCAGGCCCGGGTGTCAGGGAACATCCCTAGCCGTCTCATCGTTCACTCATCGAGGTAGCGCAGCTGCGTGGGCTCGATGCCCAGGCGCACCGGCATGCCCATGGGGAACATGGCAATGCCCGCGTAGTGCGCCTGGTCGGCGACCACCGCCACCTCGCCCACGCGCACGCGGTAGCGCGAGAACTCGCCCAGGAATTCGGCGCTCTCGATCTGCCCTTCCACCCAGACGCGCGAGGCATCGCCCGCATCGTCGCGCACCGCAATCTGCACCTGGTGCGGCCGGAAGGCCAGCGCTGCGCGCCCCGGCACGGGCGGCTGGGCCGGGCGCGGCAGGGTCAGCGTGCCCAGGCCCGGCACCTTGAAGACCAGCGACTCGCCTATCGTTGGCAGCACCTCGCCCTCCAGCACATTGGCCGTGCCGACAAAGCCCGCCACGAAGCGGTTGGCCGGATAGTCGTACAGCCCCGCCGCCGAGCCCACCTGCTGCAGCACGCCCTTGTCGAGCACGGCCATGCGGTCGGCCGTGGTCATGGCCTCTTCCTGGTCGTGGGTGACGAAGATGGTGGTCAGGCCCAGCTTGCGCTGCAGGCTGCGCAGTTCCTCGCGCATCTGCACGCGCAGCTGCTTGTCGAGGTTGGACAGCGGCTCGTCCAGCAGCAGCAGCTTGGGCGCGATCACCACGGTGCGCGCCAGCGCCACGCGCTGCTGCTGCCCGCCCGACAGCTGGCCCGGGCGGCGCTGCGCGTACTGCGACAGGCCCACCAGCTCCAGCACCTCGCCAACCTTGCGGCGGATGGTGTCGCGGCTTTCGCGGCGCTCGACCAGGCCGAAGGCCACGTTGTCGTACACCGTCATGTGCGGCCACAGCGCGTAGTTCTGGAACACCATGCCGATGTTGCGCGCATGCGGCGGCACCCCCGTGATGTCCTGCCCGCCCACCAGCAGCTCGCCGCGCTGGTGCCGGTTGAAGCCCGCGATCAGCCGCAGCAGCGTGGACTTGCCCGAGCCCGAAGGCCCCAGCAGCGCGAAGAACTCGCCGGGCTCGATCTTGAGGTTGACGTCGCGCAGCACTTCGTTGCTGCCGTAGCTCAGGCTGATGTGCCTGCATTCGAGGGAGACAGGGTCCAGGTGCATGGCGGTTCACTCCGAAGTCGATTGCACGGTGGCGCGCGAGCGCTCCACGAAGCGGTGCGAGAAATACGTGCCCAGGCCGACCACGACCACGGCCAGCACGCCCAATGCCGCACCGGGTCCTCGCCCCGAGATGCTTTGCATGTACAGGTAGATGCCGTAGCTCATGGGCGCCTGGCTCTGGGCCGAGGCCAGCATGATGGTGGCCGACAGCTCCACCGCCGCCGTAATGAAGCTGGTGACGAAGCCGGCCAGGATGCCGCCGGCCATCAGCGGCACCATCACGCGCCGTATCACGCTGGTGCGGCCCGCGCCCAGGCTTTGCGCGGCCTCCTCCAGCGAGATGTGCACCTGCTGCAGCGCCGCCATGCACGAGCGCAGCGCATACGGCAGCCGCCGCACCGCATAGGCCAGCATGATCAGCACCCAGGTGGTGACGATTGGCGTATCGGTGAAGGGCAGGTTTACGCCCTTGAACAGCCGCAGGTAGCCGATGGCCAGCACCAGCCCCGGAATCGCCAGCGCCACCGAGGCCAGGTAGTCCAGCCACTGCCGGGCAGGCAGCCGGGTGCGCAGGATCAGGTAGGCGATGGCGGTGCCGATCACCACGTCGATGCCCGCCGCCATCAGGCAGTACAGCAGCGTGTTGCCGATCATGTAGCCCGAGTCGGTGAACACCGTGGCGTAGTGCTCCAGCGTATAGCTGTCGGGCAGCACCGAGAAGCTCCAGACCTTGGAGAACGACATCAGCAAGATGCCGATGTGCGGCGCCAGCACCACCAGCAGCACCAGGGCGATCCAGCCATAGGCCAGCAGCGCCTCCCAGGCCGACAGCCGGCGCTTTTGCAGCGCGCTGCCGCCCTTTTGCAGCGTGGCGTAGTCCTTGCCCTTCATCACCCGCGCGGCCAGCCACAGGGCGACGATGGAGAACGCGATCATGATCACGCTGATCACATAGCCCAGCGGATCATCGAGCCCCACCGAGGTGATGCGCAGATAGGCCTGGGGCGCCAGCATATTGGTCACGCCCATCACCAGCGGCGTGCCCAGGTCGTCGAACACCTTGACGAACACCAGGGCCGCGCCCGCCAGGTAGCCGGGCATGGCCAGCGGAAAGATCACGCGCCGGAACAGCCGGAAGCCACGCGAGCCCAGGTTCAGCGCCGACTCCTCCATGGCCCCGTCGATATTGCGCATGGCCGCCACGAGGTTGAGCAGGATGAACGGGAAGTAGTGGATGCTCTCCACGAAGATCACGCCCGTCAGCCCCTCCATGATGGGCACGGTGAAGCCGAACCAGTCGTCCAGCAGCAGGTTGACCGAGCCGCTGCGCCCGAAGATCAGCTGCAGCGCCACCGCCCCCACGAAGGGCGGCATGATCAGCGGCAGCACGCCCAGCGTCTGTATCAGCAGCGCGCCCCGGAACTCGAAGCGCACGGTCAGGTAGGCCAGCGGCACGGCGATCAGGCTGGCGAAGAACACGCTGGCCAGGGACACGCCCAGGCTGTTGAAGAACGACTCGCGGAAGACGGTCTGGCCGAAGAAATTGCCGAAGTGCCCCAGCGTGAGCCCGCCGCCTTCATTGATGAAGGCGGTGTAGACCACCATGCCCACGGGCACGATGAGAAAGGCCAGCAAAAAGGCCAGGATCAGCGCGAAGGCCAGCCACGGCCCCCAGCCCGACGGAATGCGCCGTGCGCGCGCAGCAAGGGGGGCGGCGCCGGGCGCCGCCATGGAATCGATGCTCATGCGAATGCTCCGCAGCGAAAGAGACTGTCAAGGGGAGTGCATGCAGGCGCCCGGTGCCGGGCCCCTGCGCCACCTACCACGCCACCTACTGCGCCACCTACCGGGCCAGGCCGCGCGCCTCGGCCGCCAGCTTGGCCGCGCGCTCGTAGTTGGCACGCGCCTTGTCGGCCCACATCTGCTCCAGGCCCGTCAGCTCCTTGGACACGGCCACATCGCGCCGGCTCTTGCGGAACAGCTCCAGGAACTGCTCGTCCTTCACATTGGCTTCGCCCACCAGCGGCGAGTAGGCGATGTCGCGCGCCTGCGCCAGCAGCTCCTGTCCCTTGGCATTGGGCTTGGCCTGCAGGGCCTTGTGCGCCTCCTGGATGGCGCGCGTGGCCGCCTGCAGCTCCTTGAGGCGGAAGGTCACCATCTGGTCGAAGAGGCTGATCACCACGGCATAGCGCGACTCGGACAGATTGGCATCGAACTGCACCTTGGCGCGCTGCGCCACCTCCTGCGGCACGGGGTAGCCGGCCGGCGCCTTCAGCTGGCTGTAGGGCAGGATGGGCAGGCGGCTGATCTTGGGGTCGAACAGCAGCTGCTGGCCCGGCACCGACATGGTGAAGGCCATGAACTTGCGCGCCTCGTCGGCATTCTTGGCGCCCGCGATCAGCGCGATGTTGGCCGGCACCACGGCCGTCATCGCCGGGTAGGCGAAGTCCACCGGAAAGCCCGAATACTTGCCCGCCAGCCCGAAGAAATCGATCACGATGCCTATGCCGTACTGGCCGTTGTTCACGCCATCGGGCACGGCAAAGCTGCGGTCGGTCACGGCGGCGGCGTTGCCCATCATGGACAGCAGCTGGCGCCAGCCCTTGTCCCAGCCCTCGCCCTGCAGGATGGTCTCCACCGTCAGCTGCGTGGTGCCCGAGCGCGAGGGCGAGGAGATGGCGATGTGGCCGAAGTACTCGGGCCGCGTCAGGTCGCTCCACTCCTTGGGCGCCGCCAGCTTGTGCGCCTTCAGGTAGCGCGTGTTCCACATGATTCCGTAGCCGGCCAGCGCCTGGCCGTAGTACAGGCCCTGCGGGTCGTTGAGCGGGTAGTTGCCGATCTTGGCGGGCGCGGCCGGATTGCGCGTCTCGGGCGCGGCGGTCAGCAGCTTGTTGCGCGCCAGCACCTCGAAGGCATCAGGGGCGCTGGCCCACATGATGTCGGGCCGCTGGCCCTCGGGCAGCTCGCGCACATAGGCCACGGCGGCCGTGGTGTTCTTGTTCAGGATCTCGATCTTGATCCCCGGATTGGCCGCCTCGAAGGCCTTCTGGTAGGCCGTGGTCAGCTCCTTGGGAAACGAGGTCAGCACCGTCACCGTGCCGGCCTGCGCCGCCATGGCGGCGCCCCACAATCCTGCGGCCATGGCGGCCGTCAGCCATCTGCGTTGCTGCATTGCTGTCTCCTTCGGGTTGTTGTGCGGTCGATCTGCAACCCACTGTAGGCAGCGCCGGCCCGGCCGGCCAATCATTGTTTCTGATGCCGTGCATCAGCGGCGGCGGCGCTCGGGTTAACCCGGCGCGAAAGCACAAGCACGGCAAAGAGCACAAAGACCATGCCGGCAGCCTAGTCCCAATTTGGGACTAACATCCACCCATGCACATCGTGGCCCGTTCCACCCTCGTCAATTTCTACAGCAGGCCGGAGCATGCGGATGCCAAAGGACCGCTTGAGGCGTGGTTCGACATGGCCACCCGCGCGCAGTGGACCTGCCCCCAGGACGTGAAGGACCAGATCGGCAATGCCAGCATCGTGGGCAACAACCGGGTCGTGTTCAACGTCAAGGGCAACGACTACCGCCTGATTGCCGCCATCGCCTACAGGCAGCAGTGGCTGTACATCAAGTTCATAGGCACGCACGCGCAGTACGACAAGGTGGATGCCGCCACAGTGGACCAGAGCCTGCAATGAAAGGAATGACCATGGAAATCCGCCCCATCCGGACCGAGCAGGATTACAGGACAGCACTGACCGAGATCTCGCAACTGATCGACAAGGACCCGGCCCCGGGAACGCCCGACGGCGACAGGCTGGACATTCTCGGAACGCTGGTTGAGGCCTACGAGGCCAGGCACTACCCCATCGCTCCCCCCGACCCTATCGATGCGCTGCGCCTGCTCATGGAGTCCCGGGGCATGACGGTCAAGGACCTGGTGCCCTACATCGGGCAGACCAACCGCATCTACGAAATACTCAACCGCAGCCGCCCCCTGACGCTGAACATGCTCTACAGGCTTCATGACCTGGGCATACCGGCCGAGAGCCTGCTGTCCCGCCCGCGCACCGCCGCCCCGGAAAGCCACGGTTGATGCCCACCCCGGCCGGGAGGCGTGCTGGCGCACCGGGAAATCCCCAGCCACCGCTGTCCCGCCCCTGACTGCTGCACAGCAGCAAACCGGAATAATCGGCGGGATGCTGCAAGCCCCCTCTTCCCTCCCCGCCACGGCCGCTGAAGAAGCGCCCATCTACGCTCCCACACGCCCCTGGCGCTCGCGCATGGTGCCGGTGCGCACCATGGAGTACCACGTGCGCGAGTGGGGACCTGTGGATGGCGATCCCGCGCTGGCGCCGCTGGTGCTGGTGCACGGCTGGATGGATGTGGCGGCCTCCTACCAGTTCGTGGTCGATGCCTTTGGCGAGGCCTTCATGGCGGGGCGCCGCATCATTGCGCCGGACTGGCGCGGCTTCGGCCTGAGCCGGCCGGCCTGGCCTGCCGACCGGCATGACTTTGCCGACTACCTGGGCGACCTGGACCATCTGCTGGACACCCTGGCGGGCGATACGCCCGTGGACCTGGTGGGCCACAGCATGGGCGGCAACGTGTCCATGATGTATGCGGGCGCGCGGCCTGCGCGCATACGCCGGCTGGTCAACCTCGAAGGCTTCGGCATGCCGGCCACCCGGCCAGACCAGGCGCCTGCGCGCTATGCGCAGTGGATGGACGAGTTGCGCCAGCTGCGCAGCGGCGGCATGGAACTCAAGAGCTATGACAGCGTGCAGGACGTGGCGCGCCGGCTGATGAAGACCAACCGCCGCCTGCCCGAGGACAAGGCGCTGTGGCTGGCCCACCACTGGGCGGCGCCCAATGCGCAGGGCCGCTGGGAAATCCTGGGCGACACGGCGCACAAGCTCATCAGCGCGCAGCTGTTCCGCGTGGAAGAAATCCTGGCCCTGTACCGTGCCATCACCGCGCCCGTTCTGGCCATCGAAGCCAGCGACGACAGCCTGGGCATGTGGTGGAAGGACCGCTACACGCTGGCCGAGTACCACGAGCGCATCGGGCAGATTGCCGACTGCCGCACGGCCGTGGTCCAGGACGCCGGCCACATGCTGCACCACGACCAGCCGGCGGCCGTGGCCGGGCTGATCGAGCAATTCCTCGGCACCTGAGGCCTGCGCGCGCCGCTGCTGCAGCCTGCTGCAACCTACTGGGGCCGCAGCATCATGGAATGGCGCCAGCGCGCGGGCGCCATCTGCAGCGGCCGGTAGCGGCCGTCGGCCCATTCGGCAGACATGTCCGCATAGCGGCTGGACAGGGCCACGCCGCTTTGGCCGGTCTGGTAGATGAACAGCGAGCGCTCGGGCTCGGCCAGGTCGTAGATGGCGCGCAGCGATGCCGCATGGCGGTTGGCGAACGGCGCCCTGGCATCGCCGGGCAGGTACTGGCCCACGTTGACGGTGTAGCTGTCGCCGCCCGATGGCACGCTGACATTGAAGATGCCCGCCAGCAGCCCCACGCTGCCCAGCGGCCGGTGGCTGCTCAGGGCCGCATGCACCGCGCCCCAGCGCCAGCGGCCCAGGTCGCTGCCCTGCGTGGCCTGCAGGCGCGCCAGCGCCCGGTCCAGCGCCTGGCTGACCTGGGCGCTGCAGCCCGCCGCTGCGCACCACCAGCCATCGCGGCGCTCCAGCATGCCTTCGATGCCCGCGCGGTAGTCGCGCTTGCCATAGGTGGCCGCAAAGGTCTGGGCGCCAATGCGCGGGATCACCAGGCCGCGCGTGAGTTCGTCCACCCAGGCGGCAAAGATCAGGGGCGCGGCCTGCGCGGCATCCATGCGGCCGTCGAACTGCGCCATCACCCGGCGCGCCTGCCCGGCCAGCGGATGTGTGGCCGGCGCTTCGTCCAGGGCCTTGAGCATTTGCGGCAGCAGGGCACGGGCGGCCAGCGAGGTCTGGTCGTTCTGGATGGAGGCCATGCTGACCACGTCGTGCCTGTCCTTCGCATCGATGAGTTCGGTGATGCGCTGGTGCCGGTACGGCAGGCTCCAGTCCTGGGTGAGGAAGTGGGCATAGCCCTCGCGCGTGATGCGCTGGTTGGCGGTGGCCAGATAGCCCTGCGCCGTTCCATCGTCCTGCGGGGCCTGGTCGTAGGGCAGCCAGCCCTGCCAGTCGTAGCGTGCCTCCCAGCCCGGCGCGGGCGCCACGCCGCGCAGGTCGTTGTCGGCCGCGCGCAGCGGCACCCGGCCTGCGGCCTTGAAGCCGATGTCGCCATGGACATCGGCCGCGACGATGCTCTGCATGGGCGAGTGGTAGTCGGCAAAGGCCTCGAACAGCTGGGCCACGCTGCGCGCCTCGTTGGCGCGCAGGCCGGCCTGCACGGTGAGGTTGTCGGTGTCCAGCGCCGCCCAGCGCAGGGCCACGGCGTAGCGGCGCTTGTCGAGCACGGCCTCGTACTGGGGCTGCACATCGCTGATCACAGGACCGTGGCGCGTGCTGCGCAGCGTGAGCTGCACATCGGCCCGGCCCTTGACCCTGATGCGCTCGCTGCGCTCGGTGAAAGGCGCCCAGCCGTCCGGCGTGCGGTAGCGGCCCGGGTTGCCTGGATCGATCTGCTCCAGGTAAAGATCCTGCACATCGGGATTGGTGTTGGTAAAGCCCCAGGCCACCTCGCGCGTGCGCCCCAGCACCACGAAGGGCAGGCCCGGCAGGGTGGCCCCCACCACATCGATGGGCGCCAGCGGCGTACCGTCCTGCGCATGGCCGGCGGGCGACTGCAGGCGCGCGTAGTACCAGATGGCGGGCGCGCTCAGGCCCAGATGGGGATCGTTGGCCAGCAGCGGCTTGCCGCTGACCGTACGGCTACCCGACAGCACCCAGTTGTTGCTGCCCTTGCCGTCGTTGGTGCCCGCATCGCGCACCATGTCGCGGGACCAGCGGGCCCAGGCATCGCTCGCCTCGCCGGCGGCAGCCACCTTGGGCGCAGACGCCTCCTGTGCCTCCTGGCGGTACACGCCCAGGCCCCGGTAGAGGGCCGCAAGGTCGGTGGAGGTGGCCGGCGCCTCGCCCGGATAGGGTGGCATCAGCTGCCACAGCTGCTGTGTGTCCAGTTGCGAGAGCGCGGCCAGCCGCGCGAACTCGTTGCCCCAGTTGCCGCCCAGGTCCAGCGCCATCATCAGCGCCCAGCCCACGCTGTCCTCGGGCGCCCAGGCCGAGCTGTCGCCTCCGCCCGGCGTGGTGCCCAGCAGCATGAATTCGGGCACCTGCGGATGCTGGCGCATGGGCAGGGCCGCATAGAAGGCCGCGATGCCCTCGCTGTAGGCCTGCAGCGCCTCGCGCGCGTTGGCGGGCAGGGATGCGTACTGGCGCCGCGCCGCGCCGCGTATGTCCAGCGCACGCATGAGCTTGTCGGTATCCAGCGTGGCCGGCCCGAGGACCTCGGACAGCGTGCCGTGCATCAGGCGGCGGTTGAACTCCAGCTGCCAGCCGCGCTCCTGCGCATGCACATGGCCCAGCGCGCGCCACAGGTCCTGCGGCGTGAAGGCGCTGATGTGGGTGATGTCGGCCTCGTCGCGCCGCACACGCACGGGCTGCTCCAGGCCGGCCAGCGTGAGCTGTCCGTCGAGCACCGGCTGCACGCGCACGGCATAGATGGCCACCGCGCTGCCGGCCAGCAAGGCCGAGCCGACCAACGCCACGGCGCCCACGCTCCACCATCGCGAGTTCAGGATTCGCATGATTCCCATTCTTCTCCCTTCCCCCTGCTTTTTTTTCATATCGTAGCGTTGCAGTTTGTAGCATATGAACTGGTCCATTGCTCACATTGCTCACGACGAATCGTCAGCAAGTCTGGCCCCGCCTTCAGGCGACAATCAGCGCCCGCCCTGCGCAGTTGGATGCAGGGCGCCAGACAGAAACAGGAAGTACCAGGAATGTGGCCTTTCAGCCTCTTGAAGAAGCTCAGCCAGGACCCGCCCGTGGGCCAGCCCCGTGGTGACTACATAGGCTGCTACCTGCTGGGAACCGAGGCGCCGGGCCAGGCCGGCGTCAGCTACGTCTCGCTGGCCACCACGCGCGAGCAGCTGCAGGCCGATGCCCGCGCCTACCTTGAAGGCTTCGTGCGCGACCACCCCGAAGCGGCCGACACCGACCTGTCCGCCATCCGCTCCCTGCTGGAGAACCTGCCCCAGCGCCTGGACGCCCACCTGTGCGGCGACACGCGCGCGCCGCTGGCCGAGCAAGGCGGCACCGTGCTCTTCCTGCGCACCGGCATGCGCGCCCGCCGCAAGGAAAACGGCCGGTATCTCGAATAGCAGTCAGCCCCCACCGCCACCGTACAGAGCCTCAAAAACTGGCGCGGCCAAGAACAAGGGACAGCGAGCAAGGGCCTACGCCGGCCGCGCCGCCCCCCCGCGAAGCGAGAGGGGGAAGGCGCGCAGCGCCTCAGGGGGAGTTCTGCTTGTGCACGTCTTGCCAGCGCAGCATGTCGGTCACGCGCTCGGCCTTGTCGGCATCAAAGCCCAGGCGCTCCGCCCGCTCGGCCGGATTGGCCCAGGTGCCGAACAGCAGGTCCCAGACGGGCAGGCCGTAGTTCTGCGCATGGTGGCCGTACTGGTGGTGCACGGTGTGCATCTCGGGCCGCTGCACGATGTATCCCAGCCAGCGCGGCGTGCGGATGTCGGCATGCAGGAACAGGTCGAACGCCCCCGTGAGGCCGATGGCGAAGGCGGCAGCCAGCGGGCTGGCCCCCAGCACCCAGTAGCTGGACAGCGCGCTCAGCAGCACGGCGGCGGCCGTGTCCATGGGATGGGCGAAAAACGCCGTGAGCGCCTCCACGCGCGGCGCGCTGTGGTGCAGCTGGTGGAACAGGCGCCACAGCGTGTCCGACCGGTGCGTGGCGCGGTGCCACCAGTAAAAGACAAAGCTGGTGAGCACAAAGCTCAGTGCGCCCACGGCCCAGGCCGGCCATTGCCGGCCCACGTCCAGCAGCGCATGGCGGCGGATGCCGTCCGAGAACAGATGGCCTACCGCCAAGGTGGTGGCCAGCGTGCCCAGGCCCAGCAGCGTGGACAGGATCAGCCAGCGCCGGTCGCAATGGTTGCGCGAGGCCGGCGCGATCACCTCGCGCGTGAAGATGCCGACGAACATCAGCGCCAGCAGCGGGTAGGCCGCGAACTCCCACGTCTGCAGCATGCCGTCTGCTCCTTGCCGCTCAGTGCACGTGGCCCCAGTAGATCAGCGCATCGCGCCCTTCGACCGACAGCGACACGGGCGCGCCCACGGGCAGCATCACCTTGGTCGGCACATGGCCGTAGGGCAGGCCCTGCAGCACGGGGCACTTGACCTGGCTGCGCAGCCAGTCGATCACGGTCTGCAGCTTGAAGCCCTTGTCATGCGAGCTGAGCTTGAACTCGCTGAACTGGCCGAACACGATGGCCTTTTGCTGGGCCAGCACGCCCGCATGCAGCAGCTGGGTCAGCATGCGCTCCACGCGGTAGGGATGCTCGCCCACGTCTTCCAGGAACAGGATGCCGCCCTTGATCTGCGGGAAGTACGGCGTGCCCAGCAGGGACACCAGCACGGCCAGGTTGCCGCCCCACAGCGTGGCGCCGCCGCTGATGTAGAAGTCCTTGACGGCAGGCTTGCCGTCTTCGCGCAGGCCGATCTTCGGCATCTGCCAGCCTGCGCCCTCGCCCTGGCCGCTGAGCAGGTCGTTGAAGCAGTCCAGCATGATGTCGTCCACGCCGCCCTCGGCATCGGGGCGGCCGAAGTCGTGCACCAGCAGCGGGCCGGCCCAGGTGGTGGCGCCGGTCCTGGCCAGCAGGGCCAGCGACAGCGCCGTGAAGTCGCTCAGGCCCACGAAACGCGTGCCGCCTGCGATGGCCTTGGCCACGGCCTTGTACTTGATGCCCGGCAGGATGCGCGTGAGGCCGTAGCCGCCGCGCGTGGGCAGCGCCAGGTCGGCACCGCTGGCCGCCGCACGGTCGATGGCCGCCAGGCGCGTGGCGTCGTCGCCGGCAAAGCGCTGGTGGCTGCTCAGCGCATCGGCATCGATCTCCACCTGGTGGCCCATGGCCTCCAGGCGGCGCACGGCCCGCTTGAAACCGGCCTTGTCGCGCACGGCGCCGGCGGGCGAGTAGATATAGATGTGGCGCGGACCCTGGTCATGCGCGTGGCCGCAGCAGCTGCCGTCGGCGGCGTGCACATGCTCGTGGTCGTGGGCATCCCCATGGTCATCGACACGCCCGTGGCCATGCGCGCAGCACTGGCCGTCGGCTGAATGCACATGCTCGTGCGAGTGATCTGCGGGAGCAGAAACGGGGGCTGAAACGGTAGCGGTAGCGGCTGCCGTTTTGCGGGGGGTGCGGGAACTGCGCGAAGTGGCCAAGGTGGTTCCATGCCGGCCCTGGCCGGCATGCTCCATATTGCAAGGGGAGTGAAGACGGGGACCTGGCGCCGCGCAGCCCCGGCAAGGGGCCGGCGGCGCTGGCCTATGGGCGGAAGTATTCCACAGCGTCGGCCACCATGCCGGCTGCGCACAGGGGAACCCAATGGCCGCACGGGGATAGGCGCAGCTGCGCTGGCGGCAGCTGTGGCAGCGCCTGCAGCCAGGCCTGTCGCCATGCGGGCGCGGGCAGCAGCACATCGTGCTCGCCGCCTTGCACCCACAGGCGCTGCTGCTGGCTCCACTGCGCCAGCAACGCCATCGGCAGCGCAGGCATTTCGGCCCGCACGCGGGGCCAGGCCTGCAGCGCGGCGCGGTGGCCGGGTTGGGAAAACGGCAGGTTCCAGGCCTGCGGCTGTGCGCCGGCCTCCTCGCCCACCTCGCACATGGCGCGGCCCACGGGCCATGACGGCTTGCGCGCCGCCTGCGCAAACCATTGCATGCAGGCATCGGGCGCCGGGCCTGCGGGCCAGGCATTCATGAGCCAGGCGCCGCAAAAACGTGCGGGCTCGGCCTGCGCCACGGCCAGGCCCAGGTGCGCGCCATCGTCATGGCCGACCAGCACGATGTTCCGCAGGTCCAGCGCCAGCACCAGCTCGCGCAGCACTTGCACATGCCAGGCCGCGCTGTGCGCCTTGTCCTTCTTGGGCTGGTCGCTGCGGCCAAAGCCCGGCAGGTCGGGGACCACCACGCGATGGCCGGCCTGGAGCCACCCGGGCAGCACGGGCTGGAACAGCTGGCCCCATGCCGGGCTGCCGTGCAGGCACAGCCAGGTCAGCGGTGCATCGTGCGGTCCTTCATCGACCACGGCCAGGCGCAGGCCTGCCAGCGCCGGCAGGTCGCTGCGCCACTGCGGCTGGGCAAAGCCGCCGAAGGTGGAATCCGCATGGCGCAGCGCCGTGTCCTTGAGCGGATGCGGCTGGGCCGCGCGCTGCTCGGCGCGGCGCGTGCGAAAGAAGTCCGACATCAGGGCCGCGCATTCGCCGGCCAGCACGCCGCGCGTCACCTGCGTGTGGTGGTTGATCTGCGGCAGCGCAAACACGTCCAGCACCGATCCGGCCGCGCCCGTGCGCGGCTCGGCCGCGCCATAGACCACGCGGCCCAGGCGCGCATGCAGCATGGCGCCGCTGCACATGGTGCACGGCTCCAGGGTCACGTAGAGCGTGCAGTCGTCCAGCCGGTAGTTGCCCAGGTGCGCGGCCGCATCGCGCAGCGCCAGCACCTCGGCATGGGCCGTGGGATCGCCGTGGGCCACGGGCGCGTTGCGGCCCCGGCCGATGATGGCGCCGCCCTTGACGATGACGGCGCCCACGGGCACCTCGCCCGCCCCGGCAGCGGCGCGTGCCAGCTCCAGGGCGGCGCGCATCCAGGCCTCGTCGTCGGCCTGCGGCAAGAAAGGGTGTTCGGCAGCCACGTTGTCAGCGCGTCAGGGCAGCGCCTTGCGCACGCCCTGCGCGTAGTGGTACAGCGTGACCACCGGCGCCTGCAGCTCGCCCTGGGGCGTGAAGGCAATCGGCGCCGTCACGCCCTCATACCGGGTCTGGCGCAGATAGGGGATATAGGCATCGGGCCGGATGGAATCGGCCCGCACCATGGCCTGGGCCAGCACCATGGTGGCATCGTAGGCGTAGGGGCTGAAGACCTGGTACTGGTCGGCAAAGCGCTGGTCATAGCGCTGCTTCCAGGCAGCGCCGCCCGGCATGCGCTCCAGCGGGCTGCCGCCGACGGCGCAGGTCACGTTGCGCAGCGGCGCCGCGTTGCCGGCCAGCTCGGGCAGGCGCAGCGTGCACTGGCCGTCGCCGCCCAGAAAGCGCACCTTGTCCATGGCCAGCTGGGCCATCTGCCTGAGCATGGGGCCGGCCTGGGCATCCAGGCCGCCGAAGAAGATGGCGTCGGGCTTCTTGCCCTTGATGGCCGTGAGGATGGGGACGAAGTCCGTGGACTTGTCGCCGGTGTACTGCTTGTCCACGATCTCGATGCCCTGCTCGCGCGCCTGGGCCTCGAACAGCGCCACGATGCCCTGGCCGTAGGCCGAGCGGTCATCGATGATGGCCACGCGCTTGACGCCCAGCTTGCCCACGGCGTGGGACACCAGCGCATCGACCATGGCGCGGTCGTCGGCGATCACGCGGTACGTGGTGTCATAGCCCGACTGGGTGATGGCCGGGTTGCTGGCCGCCGGCGTGACCATGACGATGCCGCAGTCCTGATAGATGGACGTGGCCGGCAGCGTGGTGCCCGACTGCAGGTGGCCGACCACGGCCGCCACCTTCTTGTCGCACAGGCGCCGGGCCAGGGCCACGGCCTGGCCGGGGTCGCCGCCGTCGTCGCCGGCCTCCAGCTTCCAGTGCAGCTTGCGCCCGCCGATCTCCAGGCCCTTGGCATTGAGATCGTCCAGGGCCATGCGCACGCCGTTTTCCTCATCCTTGCCCAGGCTTGCAATGGGGCCGGACACCGGCCCGGCATGGGCAATGCGCACCACCAGGGGCGCATCGGCTGAACCCGGTGCAGCGGGCGCAGCGGGTGCAGCGGCCGTACCGGGTGCAGCCGCCGCAGCGGAAGCCCCTGCCGCCTGCCCGTTGGCCGGGCCGCTTCCCGGCAGCGCCCAGGCCAGGCCGCCGCTGCCCAGCATGGCGCACAGCAGGGCCGAGCCGGCCCACGGGAAATGGCGAATCGAGGCGTGCATGGCAACTCCTGGAAAAAACGGTCAATCAGTGAAACGGCGCCTTGGCCAGCGAAATCCGCTGCGGCGTGGCCAGTCTGGCGCTGCCCGGCCGGTCAAGGACTGGCGCAGCGAAAGCGCACCAGGCAGAGGGCGGAGCAGGCACGGGCCAGGGTGTCCGGCATGGCGGCCCGGCCCGTGCAGTGCGCATCCTAAAGGATAGGCAAAAACCGGCGCTGCGCGTCCGGGCATCGGGCGCATACCCCCTGGCGCGCGTTTTTTCGGGGCTGCGGCGATAATGCTGCGCCTCACCGCAAGCGGGCTGCGAGGTTTTCGTCGCCGGACCGCCCCAAGACAAAAAGCTGCCCCCTTGGGGGGCAGCGGACCTTGCGCAGCAAGGGTAGCGTGGGGGCCAGTTTCCCCCGCATTGCGCCCGACGCCCGGCCCCCCACGCCGGTGCGGGTACGAACACAGAACACCACAAAGCCCCATGTCCCTCCTGCCCCACCAGCTCGAACTCCTGTCTCCCGCGCGCGATGCCGACATCGGCATCGAGGCCGTGAACCATGGCGCCGACGCCGTCTACATCGGCGGCCCGGCCTTCGGCGCGCGCGCCACGGCGGGCAACGACATCCGCGACCTGCAGCGCCTGATCAACCACGCGCACCGCTTCGGCAGCCGCATCTTCATCACGCTCAACACCATCCTGCGCGACGATGAACTCGAGGCTGCGCGCAAGATGGCCTGGCAGATCTACGAGGCCGGTGCCGACGCGCTGATCATCCAGGACATGGGCCTGCTGGAGCTGGACCTGCCGCCCATCCAGCTGCACGCCAGCACCCAGACCGACATCCGCACCCCCGAGAAGGCCCGCTTCCTGCAGGATGCCGGCCTGTCGCAGATCGTCGTTGCGCGCGAGCTGGACCTGCAGCAGATCGCCGCCGTGCGTGCGGCCACCGACCCGGCGCGCACCACCATCGAATTCTTCGTGCACGGCGCGCTGTGCGTGGCCTACTCGGGCCAGTGCTACATCACCCACGCCCACACGGGCCGCAGCGCCAACCGCGGCGACTGCAACCAGGCCTGCCGCCTGCCCTACGAGGTGCTGGACGCCAGCGGCCGCATCATCGCCCACGAAAAGCACGTGCTGTCCATGAAGGACAACAACCAGAGCGACAACCTGCGCGCACTGATCGACGCCGGCGTGCGCAGCTTCAAGATCGAGGGCCGCTACAAGGACATGGGCTATGTGAAGAACATCACGGCCCACTACCGCAAGCTGCTGGACGAAATCATCGAGGAGCGCGAGTTCTCCGACACGCCGCTGGCGCGCTCGTCCTCGGGCAGCACCACGTTCAGCTTCACGCCCGACCCCGACCAGAACTTCAACCGCGAGTTCACCGACTACTTCGTCAACGGCCGCAAGGACGACATCGGCGCCTTCGACACGCCCAAGACACCGGGCCGCGCCATCGGCTGGGTCACCAAGGTGGGCGAGAACTTCGTGGAGATCGAGACCTCGAGCCGCGACACCGAACTGCACAACGGCGACGGCCTGTGCTACTACGACCTGCAAAAGGAACTGGTGGGCCTGCAGATCAACCGCGCCGAGTCGGTGGATGCGAAGAAGTCGCTGTGGCGCCTGTTCCCCAAGGACCCCATCGCCGGCTTCAAGGATCTGCGCAAGGGCCTGGAAGTCAACCGCAACCGCGACATGGCCTGGGTGCGCACGCTGGACAAGAAATCCAGCGACCGCCGCATCGGCCTGTGGGCCGAACTCAAGGAAACGCCCGACGGCTTTACGCTCACGCTGACCGACGAGGACGGCTTCACCGCCACCGCCGCCATCGTGCAGGAACACCAGGCCGCCACCGACGCAGCCCGTGCCGAGGCCACGCTGCGCGAGCAGCTGGGCCGCTTCGGCGCCACCATTTTTTCCGTGCATGACATCGGCCTGCAACTGAGCCAGCCCTGGTTCGTGCCGGCCTCGGCCCTGAACCAGCTGCGCCGCGACGCCGTCGCCGCGCTGGAGGCCGCACGCCAGGCCGGCTTCGTGCGCCTGCCGCGCGCCCTGCCCGTGGAGCCGCCCGTGCCCTTCCCCGAGGACACGCTGACCTACCTGGCCAACGTCTACAACCAGAAGGCGCACGATTTCTACATCAAGCACGGCGTCAAGGTCATCGACGCGGCCTACGAGAGCAAGGAAGAAGAAGGCGAAGTCAGCCTGATGATCACCAAGCATTGCGTGCGCTTTTCCATGAGCCTGTGCCCCAAGCAGGCCAAGGGCGTCATCGGCGTCAAGGGCACGATCAAGGCCGAGCCGCTGCAGCTGATCAACGGCAAGGAAAAACTCACGCTGCGCTTCGACTGCAAGCCCTGCGAGATGCATGTGGTGGGCAAGATGAAGCGCGCGGTGATCAACCAGCACGCCAAGGAAATGCAGGAGTTTCCGATGCAGTTCTACCGCACGCGTCCCGTGCCTTCGGCCAGCGCCTGACAGGCTTCGGCCTCCACCCACAAGCGCCCGCGCTCCGTCAGGGCCGCCAGCCACCGCCCCTCTTCCTGCTCCAGCCTGACCCAGCCCGGCCCCGGTGTGCCGGCAATGGGCGCATCGCCCATCAGCGCCAGGCAGCGCATGAGCACGCTGGCGCCCTGCCCCAGTCGCTTGCCCAGCCTGGGCAGGGACATGGGTGCGGGCTCGGTGGCCAATTCGCGCAGGATGGCGGCGGCCAGTTCTTCCATGCCTTGCACTTCAGGCCGCCATTTCTTCCAGCGCGGGAGACGGCACGGCAGGCAGCCGGTGCGCCACCAGCTGCACGGGAATGGACTTGGAGCTGGGCGTACCCGCCACGATGGCCGTGGCCGACAGCGGCACCAGCGGATTGGTCTCGGGATAGTAGGCAGCGATGCAGCCGCGCGGAATGTCGTAGGCCACGAGCCTGAAGCGCTCGGCGCTGCGCTGCTGGCCGTCATCCCACACCGTCTGCAGGTCCACCCAGTCGCCATCCTTCATGCCCAGGGCGCGGATGTCCTCGGCATGGATGAAGACCACGCGGCGCTGTCCGAAGACGCCGCGATAGCGGTCGTCCATGCCGTAGATGGTGGTGTTGTACTGGTCGTGCGAGCGCGTGGTGAACAGCGTGAACACCGGCGATGCGCCGGGGCTGCGCGCGGCGCGCGCGCGGTGCACGGGCGTGTCGCGCGGCACGGCGTGCACGAAGAAGCCGGCCTTGCCCCGGGGCGTCTCCCAGATGCGCTCGCTCGCCGCATTGCGCAGCTTGAAGCCGCCCGGCACGGCCACGCGCGCGTTGAAGTCGTGGAAGTCGTCGAAGACCTGCTCGATCAGCTCGCGTATGCGTGCATAGTCGCCAGCCAGCTCCAGCCAGGGCACGGGCCGCTGCGCGCCCAGCGTGGCGGCAGCCAGGCGCGCGACGATGGCGATCTCGCTGAGCAGGTGCTCGGACGCAGGCGGGTTGATGCCGCTGGAGATATGGACCATGCCCATGGAGTCCTCCACCGTCACGCCCTGCGGGCCGCCGGCCTGCACGTCGATCTCGGTGCGGCCCAGGCAGGGCAGGATCAGCGCCTCGCGGCCGTGCACCAGGTGGCTGCGGTTGAGCTTGGTGGTCACATGCACGGTCAGGTCGCAGCGGCGCAGCGCCTGCCAGGTGGCATGCGTGTCGGGCGTGGCCGCCGCGAAGTTGCCGCCCAGCGCGAAGAAGACCTTGCCCCGGCCCTCGAGCATGAGGCGGATGGACTCGACCACGTCCACGCCGTTGGCGCGCGGCGGCTCGAAGCCGAAGACCTGCTGCAGCCGGTCCAGCAGCGCAGCCGGCGGCTTTTCCCAGATGCCCATGCTGCGGTCGCCCTGCACATTGCTGTGGCCGCGCACCGGGCAGGCGCCTGCGCCGGGTCGGCCGATGTTGCCGCGCAGCAGCAGCAGGTTGACCAGCATCTGCACGGCGGCCACCGAATGCATGTGCTGCGTGATGCCCATGCCCCAGCAGACGATGGTGCTGCGGGCGGCGATGTAGACCTCGGCCGCCGTCTGCATCTGCGCGCGGCTCAGGCCGGACTCGGCCTCGAGCAGGCCCCAGTCCTCGGCCCGCAGGTCCTCGGCCAGGGCCTCGAAGCCGGTCGTGTGTTCGGCGATGAAGGCATGGTCCAGCACGCCGCCGCACCCGTGCCCCAGTGCATCGTCCTGCGCGATCACATGCTTCATGATCCCCTTGACCGCCGCGATGTCGCCGCCCACGCGCAGCTGGAAGTAGTGCGTGCTGATGGGCGTGGCGCCCAGGGTGGCCATCTCCAGCTTGCTTTGCGGATCCTGGAAGCGCTCCAGCCCGCGCTCGCGCAGCGGGTTGAAGCTCAGGATGCGCGCGCCGCGCTTGTGGGCTGCGCGCAGTTCGCCCAGCATGCGCGGGTGGTTGGTGCCGGGGTTCTGGCCGAAGATGAAGATGGCATCGGCCTGCTCGAAATCGGCCAGCTGCACCGTGCCCTTGCCCACGCCGATCTGCGGCTTCATGCCGCTGCCGCTGGGCTCGTGGCACATGTTGGAGCAGTCGGGGAAATTGTTGGTGCCGTAGGCGCGCACGAACAGCTGGTAGAGAAAGGCCGCCTCGTTGCTGGCGCGGCCCGAGGTGTAGAAGATGGCCTGGTTCGGGTCGGGCAGCGCGTTCAGGTGGCGGGCAATCAGCGCAAAGGCGCTGTCCCAGCCGATGGGCCGGTAGCGGTCGCTGGCCGCGTCGTACACCATGGGCTCGGTGAGCCGGCCCTGGTCTTCCAGCCAGAAATCGCTTTGCGCCATGAGCTCGGCCACCGTGTGCCGGGCAAAGAATTCGGGCGTCACGCGGCGCGCCGTGGCCTCGGCCGCCACGGCCTTGGCGCCGTTCTCGCAGAACTCGAAGGTGGAATGGTGGTTGCGGTCGGGCCAGGCGCAGCCCGGGCAGTCGAAGCCGTCGGGCTGGTTGGCCGACAGCAGCGTCTTGGCGCCCTTGACGGCGATATCCTGGCGCATCAGGGCCTGGCTCACGCTGCGCAATGCGCCCCAGCCGCCAGCGGCGCCCTTGTAGAACTCGATCTTTTGTTCGGACATGGGCCGGGAGTGTTCCGCCTGTCCATGATCCAGGTCAAATCACATCTCCAAATGGAGAGATTCAGCAAAGATATGAGCACGGCATCCTTGCCCTGCGCCATGCTGGCAACCTCCGCCCCGGACCACCGATGAACTCCACAGCCATACACACCGCCATCCCCGAAGACGCCGCGCTGATCGCGCCGCTGTTCGATGCCTACCGCCAGTTCTACGAGCAACCTGCGGATGCCGACGCGGCGCTGGCCTTCATCACGGCGCGGCTGGAGCGCGGCGAATCCGTGATCCTGCTGGCCCGCCGACCGGACGGCAGCGCCCTGGGCTTTTGCCAGCTCTATCCCTCGTTCTGCTCGGTGCTGGCCGCGCCCATCTACGTGCTCTACGACCTCTTCGTGGTGCCCGAGGCGCGCCGCCTGGGCGTGGGCCGCGCCCTGCTGCTGGCGGCCGAAGCCCATGCCCGCGCCACGGGCCATGCACGCATGGACCTGACCACGGCCCGCAACAACCTGCGCGCCCAGGCGCTGTACGAGTCGCTGGGCTGGGTGCGTGATGAAGTGTTCCTGACCTATGCGCGCCATCTGCAGGCTTGAGCCGCCAGCGGCCTAGCGCAGAACCCGCAGCTCCCGCGCCAGCGCCACGGCCTGGGTGCGGCTGCGCGCGCCCAGCTTGAGGTTGATGCTGCGCAGGTGGGTGCGCACCGTGCTGTCGGAGACGAAGAGTTTCTCGGCCATGGCCGCATTGGAGTAGCCCGAGGCCAGCAGTTCCAGCACGCGCAGCTCCTTGCGGGTCAGGGGCTCGGCAAGCGCCGTGGCCGGCGCCGGGCCCTGGGGCGCATCCGCTGCCTGCAGCTCGGGGGGATCGGCGGGCTCGGCAGGCTCGCCCAGGGCAGACAGCAGCCGCTGCGCATGGGCGGCCGCCTCCGGCTCCGCCGGTTCCGTGCGGCGCGACAGTGAGGGCGACAGTGAAGGAGACAGTGAGGGCGACAGCACGCGCTGCAGCACGGGCGCGAGCAGCGGCCCCTCATCGAGCATCAGGCGCACAAAGCCTTCGCTGGCCCCGTGGCGCAGCGGCTGGGCCAGCATGGCGGCGGCGGCGTCCAAGTCGCCGCAGCCCGCCTCGGCCAGCGCGCACAGCACCTGCAGCTTGAGGCTGCGGTGGCGGCGCCCGCGCAGTTGCGCATCGGCCAGCAAGGGGGCGATGGCATCGCGCACGGCACGGCAGTCGCCAAAGTGCAGACCCCAGCGCAGCCGGGCGATGGCGATGTCCTCCACCTCGTGCGGCGGCAGGCGCAGGCGTTCCACGCGCGGCCATACGCCAGGGTCGTCGGCACGCTCCAGCGCCTCGGACGCGGCCGCCCGGTTGCCCTGCAGCACGAAGATGCGCGCATGTTCCAGCCGCGCGCTGGCCGTCACGCGCGGCAGCTGGCGCTCGTGCCCCAGGTATTCCAGTTCGGTGAGCAGGCCCACGGCGGCATCCACGTCGCCGCGCAGGAAGGCGATGCGCGCGCGCATGCGGTAGCTGGCGATCACGTGGTCGGGCAGGCCCACATCGCGTGCCAGCGGCAGGTAGACCTGCAGCAGGTGATCGGCGCCGTCGATGTCATTGCCCTCGTAGAGCACCCCCGCGTACAGGACGCCTGCCCAGGCATTGCCGTTGGTGGGGTTGTAGGCCGCGCTGCGCGGCGTGGCAGCCAGCGCCACCCTGAAACGCGCTGCCGCCTGGCGCAGCCGGCCGGCGGACAGGTCCAGCACGCCTTCCATGGCCTCGGTGTACATGCGGCTGAACAGGCTGCCGGCCTGGGTGCTGCGTGCCGCATCCAGCAGGCGGCGGGCCTCGTCGGTATCGCCCAGCACCGATGCCACGTAGGCCATGGCATTGGTCAGCGAGCTGTCCGCAAAGGGCCGGCAGCTGGGCAGGCGCGCCAGCGCCTCGCGGCCCAGGGGCGCAGCCTCTTCCACGCGGTCCATCATGGCCAGCAGCAGCGGCCGCAGGGCGATGACCAGGGCCTGCGCGGCAGGGTCGGCGGCCATGCCGGGCTCCAGCGCATCCAGCCACAGCTGTGCCTGCACGGGACCGCGGGTGAAGCAGTCGGCATAGGCGGCGACGGCCTGCAGCAGCGGCTCGCGCGCCAGCAGCGGCGCCGGCAGGGCCGTGAACCAGCGCGACAGCAGGCGCATGCGGCCCTGCTCCATCAGCGCCTCGGCATGGCGCGCCAGCAGGGACAGGGCATGCGGCAGGTCGCCGCCTTCCAGCGCATGCTCGATGGCGGGCACGGGCCGGCCGCAGGATTCGTACCAGCCGCTGACCGCCAGATGCAGGCGCTGCACCTCGCCAGGGCGCTCGCGCTGCAGCTGGGCGCGAAGGAAGTCGGCAAACATGCTGTGGTAGCGCCAGCTGCGCCTGCCCTGCCCTTCGTCGGCCAGCGGCAGCAAGAACAGATGGGCCTGCTCCAGCGCCTGCAGCATGGCGGCGCCATCGGCGCGCGGCACCAGGGCCTGGCAGACCTGGGCATCCAGCGTGCGCAGGATGCTGGTGCGCAGCAAAAAATCGCGCACGGGCGCGGCCTGCTGTGCCAGCACGTCCTCGGCCAGGTAGTCGGCCACGGCACGCTCCGAGCCCGAGAAGCGCTCGATGAAATCGCTGTGCGCCCCATGCCGCTCCAGCGCCAGCGAGGCCAGCCACAGCGCACCTATCCAGCCTTCGGTCTTGTCCACCAGGCGCGCCACGGCCTCGCGCGGCAGCGCGCAGCCGCGCAGGCGAAAGAACTCCTCGGCCTCGGCCGCTGAAAAGCGCAGCAGCGCCGCATCGATCTCCAGCAGCTGGCCGCTGGTGCGCAACCGCCCCAGCCCCAGGGCCGGCAGCGCGCGCGAGCCTATGACCAGCCGGCCGTGCACGGGCAACTGCTCCATCAGCTGGCGCACCAGGCCCAGCACGGCATCGTTGTGCAGCACCTCGAAATCGTCGATGAACAGCGCAAACGACCGGCCTTCGCCGGCCAGCGACTGCAGCGCCCGGGACAGCTCGCCCGGCCCGTCCGCCTCGCGCTCGGCCATGCCGCCCAGGCCGCGCACGGCCGCACCCAGGCATTGCAGAAAGCGCGAGACATCGTTGTCGGCGGCATCCAGCGTGAGCCAGGCCGTGGCCTGCCCTTCGGCCTGCAGGCGCTCGCGCATCTGGCGCATGGCCGTGGTCTTGCCGAAGCCGGCCGGCGCACGCACCAGCACCACGCGGGCGCGCAGCGCCTCGGGCCAGCGCGCGGCCACCGCCAGGCGCGCCACCTGGGCTGCGGCCGCGCGCGGCGGGCTCAGCTTGGCCTGGGGCACATAGCCGGAACCGGGAGCAGGAATGGGCACTGGGGACGGCATGCGGGCGAGGAGCACATGGCAGGAGTGAAGGAGCGGGCACTTTCGTCGGTTTCGACGATGGCGGCAATGCGGGGTGATTCCTAGACTGGCCTGCAGATCATAGGCAGCGCAGCGCGCCCTGTCGCGAGCCAAGGCGACAGGGCGCGCGGCAAAGACTCTCACAAAGGAGACCCACACATGAAGCTTGACGCAAGCATCAGCGCCGTCGTCACGGGCGGGGCATCGGGCCTGGGCGCGGCCACCGCGCGCCGCCTGGCCGCCAGGGGCGTGCGCGTTGCCCTGTTCGACCTCAACGAGACGGCCGGGCAGGCGCTGGCGCGCGAGACAGGCGGCCTGTTCTGCCGCGTGGACGTGACCGACGAGGCCAGCGTGGACGCGGGCTTTGCCCAGGCCCGCGCGGCCCACGGGCAGGAGCGCATCCTGGTCAACTGCGCGGGCACGGGCAATGCCGTCAAGACGGCCAGCCGCGACAAGGCCACGGGCGAGATCCGGCACCTGCCCGTGGCCAATTTCGACCGCATCATCCAGATCAACCTGGTGGGCACCTTCCGCTGCATCGCCAAGTCGGCCGCGGGCATGCTCACGCTGGAGCCGCTGGCCGACGGCGAGCGCGGCGCCATCGTCAACACCGCCTCGGTGGCGGCGCAGGACGGGCAGATGGGCCAGGCCAGCTACTCGGCCAGCAAGGCCGGCATCACGGGCATGACCCTGCCCATCGCGCGCGACCTCATGGGCGAGGGCATCCGCGTGAACACCATCCTGCCCGGCATCTTCGACACGCCGCTGCTGCAGGGCGCGCCCGACAACGTGAAGGCGGCGCTGGCCGCCTCCGTCCCCTTCCCCAAGCGGCTGGGCCAGCCCGACGAATACGCCCACCTGGCCGAGACCATGATCACCAACGGCTACTTCAACGGCGAGTGCGTGCGCCTGGACGGCGCCATCCGCATGGCGCCGCGTTAGGCGTACCGCCCAGGCACCACGGCAGGCACCGTCCCCGCGTTTTCCCTGGCCGGAATCGTCGCTTGCGACGATGCCCGGCCCGCGCCGGCCGGGCCACCATCCCCCCAGGAATACAGGAACAGGAGACATATCCATGGCACAGGCATACATCGTTGCCGCCACGCGCACGGCAGGCGGCAAGCGCGGCGGAAAGCTCTCGGGCTGGCATCCGGCCGATCTCGCGGCCCAGGTGCTGGACGAGCTGGTGCGCCGCAGCCAGGCCGACCCGGCCCAGGTCGAGGACGTGATCATGGGCTGCGTCAGCCAGGTCGGCCAGCAGGCGACGAACGTGGCGCGCAACGCGGTGCTGGCCTCGTCCCTGCCCGAGTCCGTGCCGGGCACCACGGTGGACCGGCAGTGCGGGTCGTCCCAGCAGGCCCTGCATTTCGCGGCCCAGGCCGTGATGTCGGGCACCATGGACATGGTGATCGCCGCAGGCGTGGAGAGCATGTCGCGCGTGCCCATGGGCACGCCCAACGCCCTGCCCGCCAAGGCCGGCCTGGGCGTGTACATGAGTCCGGCCATGCAGCAGCGCTATCCGGGCGTGGAGTTCAGCCAGTTCATGGGCGCCGAGATGATGGCCGGCAAGTACGGCCTGGCCAAGGACCAACTGGACGCCTATGCGCTGCAAAGCCATGAGCGCGCCGTGCAGGCCGCGCGCGAGGGCCGCTTCGACCGCGAGATCCTGGCCGTGCAGGCGCGCAGCGCCGAAGGCGGTGCCGAGGGGGAAGGCCAGCCGCACACGGTGGATGAAGGCATACGCTTCAACGCCACGCTGGAGGGCATTGCCGGCGTCAAGACCATCCGCGAAGGCGGCTGCGTGACCGCCGCCACGGCCAGCCAGATCTGCGATGGCGCCAGCGGCGTCATGGTGGTCAGCGAGCGCGGCCTCAAGGCCCTGGGCGTGCAGCCGCTGGCGCGCATCCACCACATGAGCCTGCTCGGGCATGACCCCGTGATCATGCTGGAGGCCCCCATCCCCGCCACCCAGGCCGCGCTGAAGAAGGCCGGCATGCGCATCTCCGACATCGACCTGTACGAAGTCAACGAGGCCTTTGCCCCCGTGCCCCTGGCCTGGCTGCAGGCCACGGGCGCCGATCCGGCGCGGCTCAACGTCAACGGCGGCGCCATTGCGCTGGGCCATCCGCTGGGCGCCTCGGGCACCAAGCTCATGGCCACGCTGATCCACGCCCTGCATGCACGCGGCGGGCGCTACGGCCTGCAGACCATGTGCGAGGGCGGCGGCATGGCCAACGTCACCATCATCGAGCGCCTGTAGGCGCCGCCATGCCACCGTGCGGCCGGCGCGGCCCGCGCCGGTCACCCACCATCGGGGGGAGGGAAAGCCATGAGCCAGGACTCGCAGCCCCTGCTGCGCATTGAAGGCGTTTCGCTGCGCTTCGGCGGCATCGTCGCGCTGGACGGCGTGAGTTTCGATGTTGCGGCAGGCCAGATCTGCGGCCTCATCGGCCCCAACGGTGCGGGCAAGAGCAGCCTGTTCAACTGCCTGTCGCGGCTGTATGCCTGGCAGGCCGGCCACATCCGCTTTCGCGGCCATCCGCTGGCCACGCTGGCGCGCCACCGCATGGCCGCGCTGGGCATGGGCCGCACCTTCCAGAACCTGGCCCTGTTTTCCAGCATGACGGTGGCCGACAACGTGCGCCTGGGCACGCACAGCCACCAGCACGCAGGCTTTGTGCGCGACGCCCTGCGCCTGCCCGGCGTGCGACGGCGCGAGGAAGAAGCCCGCGCCCAGGCGCAATCGCTGATGGCCCTGCTGGAGCTGACGGGCGTGGCAGAGCGCCGCGTGGCCGACCTGCCCTTCGGCACGCAAAAGCGCGTGGAGCTGGCGCGCGCCCTGGCCTGCCGCCCGCAGTTGCTGCTGCTGGACGAGCCGGCCTGCGGCCTCAACCATGAGGAGCTGGCCGGCCTGGGCGACCTGATCCTGTCGCTGCGCGACCGGCTGGGGCTGACCGTGCTGCTGGTGGAGCACCACATGGGCCTGGTCATGCGCGTGAGCGACAAGGTCGTGGCGCTGAACTTCGGCCGCAAGATCGCCGAAGGCACGCCGGGCGAGGTCCGCGCCCATGCCGAAGTCATCCGTGCCTACCTGGGCTCGGACATGCAGCCGCAGGATCAGGACAGGGAGGTGGCGCATGCCGGCACTGCTTGAAATCCGCGGACTGCATGCGGCGTACGGGTCGGTGCGCGTGCTGGACGGCATCGACATGGACCTGGCCGAAGGCCGCGTCACGGCCCTGCTGGGCGCCAATGGCGCGGGCAAGACCACCACGCTGCGCGCCATCTGCCGCCACCTGGTGGACACACGCGGCGAGGTGCGCCTGGCCGGCGAACGCATAGACCGGCACAGCACCGAGCGCATCGCGCGCCAGGGCGTGGGCCATGTGCCCGACGGGCGCGGCACCTTCGCCCAGCTCAGCGCCGAGGAGAACCTGCGCCTGGGCGCGCAGGCCCGGCCCACGCGCGCTGCCCGTGCAGACGTGGGCAGCGATATGGAGCGCATGTTCGGCTACTTCCCCCGCCTGCGCGAGCGCCGCACCCAGCAGGCCGGCACGCTGTCGGGCGGCGAGCAGCAGATGCTGGCCATTGCCCGTGCCCTCATGGGCCGCCCGCGCCTGCTGCTGCTGGACGAGCCCTCCTTCGGCCTGGCGCCGCTGGTGGTGCGCGACATCTTCGGCATCCTGCGGCGCATCAACGCCGAGCAGGGCACGACCATCCTGCTGGTGGAGCAGAACGCGCGCCTGGCGCTGGAGCTGGCGCACAGCGCCTACCTGCTGGAGACCGGTCGCATCGTGCTGCACGGCCCCAGCGAAGCCATGCGCCGCAACGATGCGGTGCGCCAGGCCTATCTCGGGGAGTAGCGGCCATGGACGCCTTCATCCACCAGTTGCTGGCCGGCCTGGCCACGGGCGGTATCTACGCCACCGTGGCGCTGGCCCTGGTCATGATCTACCAGGCCACGCACCACATCAATTTCGCGCAGGGCGAGATGGCCATGTTCTCCACCTTCATCGCCTGGGCGCTGCTGCAGGCGGGGCTGCCGTACTGGTGGGCCTTCCTGGCCACGGTGGCGCTGTCCTTCGTGCTGGGCGCGGCCGTGGAGTTCACCATCATCCGCCCCATGCACAAGGCGGCGGACCTGGCCCAGGTGGTGGTCTTCATCGGCCTGCTGATCGTCTTCCACAGCCTGGCCGGCTGGATCTTCGGCTACACCATCAAGGAGTTTCCCAGCCCGTTCCCGGCCGACGCCTGGTATGGCAGCGCCCTGATGTCGGCCCATGAGGTGGGCACCATCTTCGTGGCGCTGTCCATCGTGGCCCTGCTGTTTGCCTTCTTCCGGCTCACGCCGCTGGGGCTGGCCATGCGCGCGGCCGCGCAGAACCCGGCCTCCTCGCGCCTGGTGGGCATCTCCGTGGGGCGCATGCTGATGCTGGGCTGGGGCCTGGCCGGCGCCATCGGCGCGGTGGCCGGGATGATGGTGGCGCCCGTGGTCTTCCTCGATCCGCACATGATGAGCGGCGTGCTGCTGTATGCCTTTGCGGGCGCGCTGCTGGGCGGCATCGACAGCCCCGCGGGCGCCGTGCTGGGCGGCTTCATCGTGGGCGTGCTTGAAAACCTCGTGGGCAGCTACGTGGTCGGCACCGAACTCAAGCTCTCGGTGGCCCTGGTGCTGATCGTGGGCGTGCTCATCGTGCGGCCGGCCGGGCTGATGGGCCGCAAAATCGTCAGGAGGGTTTGAACACTGCCCTCCCTGAGCGGCGGACGCCGCTTCCCGTTGCACGGCGCCCCCTCTCTCGCTACGCGGGAGGGGGACGACACCCTCGCGGCGGGGCGGCGCGGCCGGCGTAGGCCCTTGCCCGGTGTCCCTCGCTTTTGGGCCACGCCAGTTTTGTGCCCAACGCCCTGGAGAACAATGATGTCCACACGATCCGCCTCCTCGTCTGACGCACTGGTCGCCGCCACCAGCGCGCGCCGCCCCCTGCCCCTGGGCACGGTACTGATCGCGGCGCTGGCGCTGGCGGCCTGCTCGCTGGTCTTCGTGGCCAAGGGCTACCAGCTGTTCCAGGCCACCATGGTGCTGGCCTATGCCGTGGCCCTGGTGGGGCTGAACATCCTCACGGGCTACAGCGGCCAGATCTCGCTGGGCCATGGCGCCTTCTTCGCCATAGGCGCCTATGCGGCCGGCATCCTGATGGACCGCGCAGGCCTGGCCTACTGGCTGGCCGTGCCTGCAGCGGGCCTGGTGAGCCTGGTGGCGGGCTACCTGTTCGGGCGGCCCGCGCTCAGGCTGGAAGGGCTGTACCTGGCGCTGGCCACCTTTGCGCTGGGCGTGGCCATGCCCCAGCTGCTCAAGTACCGCCACCTGGAGGCCTGGACCGGCGGCGTGGGCGGCATCGTGCTGACCAAGCCCGAGGCGCCCTGGGGCCTGCCGCTGGATGCCGACCAGTGGTTCTACCTCTATGCATTGGCCGTGGCGGCCCTGCTGTTCTGGATGGCGCGCAACCTCATAGACAGCGGCAGCGGCCTGGCGCTGCGCGCCATCCGCGACCACGCCATGGCGGCCGAGGCCATGGGCGTGGACAACGCGCACTGCAAGTCCATGGCCTTTGCGATTTCGGCCGGCTACACGGGCGTGGGCGGCGCGCTGTCGGCCATTGCCGTGCAGTTCGTGGCGCCCGACTCCTTCACCATGTTCCTGTCCATTTCGCTGCTGGTGGGCGTGGTGGTGGGTGGCGTGGGAACGCTGTGGGGCGCGCTGTTCGGCGCCCTATTCATCATGTTCATCCCGGGGCTGGCCGAGCAGGTGTCCAAGGCCGCGCCCTGGGCCGTCTACGGCACCGTGCTCATCGTCTTCATGTTCGCCATGCCCGGCGGCGTGATGGGCCTGCTGCACCGACTGGGCCGACCGGGCCTGCCCCGGCAGCGGCCGCGTGCCTGACTTTCCATCCCCACCCACAGGAGTCCCCCATGAATTCCAGTCCGGCCGTCCGCATGGAACGCCACGGCAACAACGGCGAGATCGCCCTCATCGTCCTCCAGGACAGCGCCCGCATGAATCCGCTGGGCAGGCCCTTGCAGCTGCGGCTGCGCGAACTGCTGGCCGAGGTGCGAGAGGACACCTCCCTCCGCGCCCTGGTGCTCACCGCCGAGGGCCGGGGCTTTTGCGTGGGCGCGGACCTGTCGTCCATGGGCGGCGCACAAGGCGGGGCACAAGGTGGGGCACAAGCCGGGGCCCAGGCCGATGGCCGCACGCTGGGCGCGCAGACGGCCGACAACATGCAGCAGCTGTCCAACCGCCTCATCCTGGACCTGCAGCAGTTGCCCGTGCCCGTGGTCTGCGCCATCAACGGCGCGGCAGCCGGGGCCGGCGTGGGCCTGGCCCTGGCCGGCGACGTGGCACTGGCGGCGCGCTCGGCCTACTTCTACCTGCCTTTCCTGCCGCGCCTGGGCATCGTGCCGGACCTGGGCACCACCTGGTTCATCGAGCGCCGGCTGGGCCGTGCGCGCGCCCTGGGCCTGTCCCTGCTGGGCGACAGGCTGGGCGCGCAGCAGGCCGCCGACTGGGGCCTGGTCTGGGCCTGCGTGGACGACGAGGCCCTGCGCGAGCAGGCCCTGGCCACGGCCGCCCGCCTGGCGCGGCTGCCGGCCGGTGCCGTGCTGGAAGCCCGCCGCGCACTGGACCATGCAGCCGCTTCCACGCTGGAGCAGCAGCTTCACTACGAGGCTGAACGCCAGCGCGAGCTGGTGGGCGCGCCGGCCTTCATGGAAGGCGTGCAGGCCTTCATGCAAAAGCGCGAGCCCGTGTTCGCGCCACGCCAGCCGGGCTGACCACCGCGCCTTCCCGCCACACCTTCCCGACGCACCTTGCTGCGCCCGCACATGCATTCGTCGGAATCGACGATGGGCGCGCGCCGGGCCGGTTCCTACCATGGACCGGCCACCACAAGAAAAGCGGGCACGGCGCCCGCAAGCCAGGAGACCACCATGCGCAACCCCTTCGCCCGCGGCCCCCGCGCCCTGATCGCCTGCCTGGCGCTGGTCCTGCCGGCCGTCACCCCGGTGCCAGCCCAGGCCCAGAAGAAGTACGACACCGGCGCCAGCGACACCGAGATCCGCATCGGCAACTTCGTGCCCTACTCAGGTCCCGTGTCGGCCTATGGAACCATCGGCAAGACCCATGCGGCCTACTTCGCCAAGATCAACGCCGAAGGCGGCATCAACGGCCGCAAGATCACCTACCTCTCGGCCGACGACGCCTACAACCCCGCCCAGAGCGTGGAGCAGACGCGCAAGCTGGTCGAGCGCGACGGCGTGCTGCTGATGTTCGGCGCGCTGGGCACCTCGCACAACCAGGCCGTGCATCGCTACATGAACCAGCGCAAGGTGCCCCAGCTGTTCGTCTCCACGGGCGCCACGCGCTGGGGCGATCCGAAGAACTTCCCCTGGACCATGGGCTGGCAGCCCACCTACCAGCTCGAAGGCCGCACCTTCGCCCAGCACATCCTGGCCACGCGGCCCCAGGCCAAGGTGGCCGTCCTGATGCAGAACGACGACTTCGGCAAGGACTACCTCAAGGGCGTGCTCGACGGCTTTGGCGAGCAGGCCAAGCAGCGCATCGTCGTGCAGCAGACCTACGAGGTCGGCGACCCCACGGTGGACAGCCAGATGGTGGCGCTCAAGGGCTCGGGGGCGGACACCTTCATCAACATCAGCACGCCCAAGTTCGCGGCCCAGTCCATACGCAAGGCCGCCGACATCGGCTGGAAGCCTGCGCACTACCTGGTCAGCGTCTCGCTGTCCATCAGCTCGGTGCTCAAGCCCGCTGGCCTGGACAACGCGCGCGGCGTGATGACGGCCAGCTACCTGCGCGAGCCCTCGGACCCCTCCAACCAGGGCACGCCCGAGCTGGCGGGCTACCTGGCCTTCATGAAGCAGTTCTACCCGGCCGGCGACCCCAACGATTCGCTCAACGTCATCGGCTACTCCCAGGCCCAGACCCTGGTGCAGGTGCTCAGGCAGGCCGGCGACGAGCTCACGCGCGCCAACATCATGAAGCAGGCCGCCAGCCTGAAGATGGACCTGCCCATGCTCTACCCGGGCATCAGCCTGCAGACCAATGCGGACGATTTCTTCCCCATCAAGAAGATGCAGCTCGTGCGCTTCGACGGCAGCCGCTACGCGCCCGTGCAATGACCCCGGCCTTCAAGACAACGACAGGAGACAACCCCATGCCCGCCTTGCAAGGACTGATGCAGGACCGCCCGCTCATGATCTCGTCGCTGATCGAGCATGCGGCGCGCTTTCATCCGCACACCGAGATCGTCTCGCGCCTGCCGGAAACCCGGGACGGTGGCCTGCACCGCACCGACTGGGCCGGCATGCGCCGCGCCTCCTGCCAGGTGGCCAACGCCCTGCAGTCGCTGGGCGTGCAGCCCGGCGAACGCGTGGGCACGCTGGCCTGGAACAGCTGGCGCCACCTGGCGCTGTACTTCGGCGTCTCGGGCAGCGGCGCGGTGCTGCACACCATCAACCCGCGCCTGTTTCCCGAGCAGATCGAATACATCGCCAACCATGCCGAGGACCGGGTGCTGTTCTTCGACGTGACCTTCGCGCCGCTGGTGGAAAAGCTCGCACCGCATCTGAAGACCGTCACCACCTATGTCTGCATGAGTTCGCGCGAGCACATGCCCGCGCTGGACCTTCCCGGCCTGCACTGCTGGGACGAGCTGGTGGGCAACCAGAGCGAGGACTTCGACTGGCCCGAGTTCGACGAGCGCACGGCCTCGTCGCTGTGCTACACCTCGGGCACCACGGGCCACCCCAAGGGCGTGCTGTACTCGCACCGCTCCACCGTGCTGCACACGCTGATGGAGCTGGCGCCCGACACCTTCGGCCTGAACGCGAGCGAGACCGTGATGCTCATCGTGCCCATGTTCCATGCCAATGCCTGGGGCACGCCCTATGCGGCGGCCATGGCCGGCGCACGGCTGGTGCTGCCCGGCCCGCACCTGGACGGCCAGAGCGTCTACGAGCTCATGCGCGACGAGAAGGTCACCTTCTCGCAGGGCGTGCCCACCGTGTGGCTGATGCTGTTCCAGTACCTGGATGCGCATCCCGACATCGACCCGCGCGCGCTGGGCGTCAAGAGCATAGGCATCGGCGGCGCGGCCGTGCCGCGCGCCATGCTGGAGCGCTTCGAGAACCAGTTCGGCGCCCAGGTCTTGCAGGGCTGGGGCATGACCGAGACCAGCCCCATCGGCGTGGTCAGCAAGCTGCTGCCCCGGCACGACGCGCTATCGGGCGAGGAACTGGTCAAGGTCAAGCTCAAGCAGGGGCGCGGCGTCTGGGGCGTGGACCTCAAGATCGTGGACGACGACGGCCGGCCCCTGCCCTGGGACGGCCAGGCCCGGGGACACCTGCGCGTGCGCGGCCCCTGGATCGCCAGCGGCTACTTCAAGGGCGAAGGCGGCTCGCCCGTCGATGAGGAAGGCTTCTTCACCACGGGCGACGTGGCCACCATCGATGCCGACGGCTTCCTGCAGCTGGTGGACCGCGCCAAGGACGTGATCAAGTCGGGCGGCGAGTGGATTTCCTCCATCGACGTTGAGAACGCCGCCATGGGCCATCCCGGCGTGGCCGAGGCCGCCATCATCGGCGTGGCCCATCCCAAGTGGCAGGAGCGGCCGCTGCTGCTGGTGGTGCCGCGCGCAGGCCACAGCGTCAGCCGCGAGTCCATGCTCGACTTCCTGTCCACGCGCATCGCCAAATGGTGGCTGCCCGACGATGTGCTGCAGGTGGCCGAGCTGCCGCACACGGCCACGGGAAAACTGCTAAAGACCAAGCTGCGCGAGGAGTACAGGAATTACCCCCTGAGCCGCTGAGCGGCTTCCCCCAATGGGGGACGACACCTTCGGTGCGGGGCGGCCCTTCCTCGGTGTCTCTCGCTTGGACAACGCCAGTTCCATAGCGCTCTGCTCTATGGTTCATTGAAGAAAAGAGAACAAAGGAGACCTCCATGCCAGGACCGCTTGAAGGCGTGCGCGTGGTCGAGTTCGCGGGCCTGGGCCCGGGGCCGTTCTGCGCCATGCTGCTGGCCGACATGGGTGCCGAGGTGCTGCGCATCGCGCGGCCCGGCACGCCGGTCGATGCGCAGGACATCACCACGCGCAGCCGCAGCCAGGTCGAGATCGACCTGCGCGGCGAGGAAGGCCAGGCCTCGGCCCTGGCGCTGATCGCACGCGCCGACCTGCTGATCGAGGGCTTTCGGCCCGGCGTGATGGAGCGCCTGGGCCTGGGCCCCGAGCCCTGCCTGGCGCGCAACCCGCGCCTGGTCTACGGCCGCATGACGGGCTGGGGCCAGCACGGGCCGCTGGCGCATGCGGCGGGGCATGACATCAACTACATCGCCATCTCCGGCGCCCTGCACGCCATCGGCCGCGCGGGCGAGGCGCCCGTGCCGCCGCTCAACTACGTGGGCGACTTCGGCGGCGGCGGCATGCTGCTGGCCGTGGGCCTGCTGGCCGCCCTGCACGAGGCCGGGCGCAGCGGCCGGGGCCAGGTCATCGATGCGGCCATGACCGATGGCACGGCCCTGCTGTCAGCCTTCATGTACGGCTTCAAGGCCAAGGGCCAGTGGAGCAACCAGCGCGGAGAGAACCTGCTGGACGGCGGCGCGCACTTCTATGACACCTATGCCTGCGCCGACGGCAAATACATCGCCATAGGCGCCATCGAGCCGCAGTTCTACGCCGAGCTGCGCCAGCGCTGCGGCATACAGGACCCGCTGTTCGACGCGCAACTGGACGCCGCACGCTGGCCCCTGCTCAAGCTGCGCCTGGCCGACGTGTTCCGCACGCGCACGCGCCAGCAGTGGTGCGAGTTGCTGGAAGGCAGCGATGCCTGCTTCGCCCCCGTGCTCGACTGGGACGAGGCGCCCCAGCATGCCCACAACCGCGCGCGCGCCACGTTCACCGAGGCCGGCGGCGTGCTCCAGCCCGCGCCGGCGCCGCGCTTTTCGCGCAGCGTGCCCGAGCAGCCCCGCCCCCCGCGCGCCGCCAGCCTGCAGGACACGCTGGCCGCCTGGAACGCCCGCTCCTGAGGAAACCCCATGCCCATGTATCTCACCCAGGCCATCCACAAGGGCCGCCGCGAAAGGGCCGGCGCCACGGCAGCCATCTGCGGCGCAGAGCAGGCCAGCTGGTCGCAGCTTGCGCAGCGCATCGAACGCTGCGCCGGCCTGCTGCGGGCGCTGGACGTGGCGCCCGGCGACCGCGTCGGCATGATGGGCCTGAACTCCATCCGCTACCTTGAATACTTCTATGGCTGCTGGTGGGCAGGCGCCGCGGTCAACCCCGTCAACATCCGCTGGAGCGCGCACGAGGTGGCCTACTCGCTGGACGACTGCGACACGCGCGTGCTCTTCGTGGACGATGCCTTCGCGCCCCTGGTGCCCCGGCTGCGCGAGCTGTCCTCCAGCCTGCGCACCGTGGTGTTCTGCGGCACGGGCGCCGCGCCCGAAGGCGCGCTGCACTACGAGCAATTGCTGGCCGCCGCCACGCCCTGCGCCGACGCGCTGCGCAGCGGCACCGATCTGGCCGCCGTGATGTATACGGGCGGCACCACGGGCCGGCCCAAGGGGGTGATGCTCAGCCACGACAACCTGTTCATCAACGCCCTGTCCAATGCCAGCAACGTGCCGCGCCAGCATGTGAAGGTGGGCATGGTGGTCACGCCCATGTTCCATGTGGCCGGCTGCGGCCTGGCCCTGCTCATGGCCCAGCGCCTGGTACCCCAGGTCATCGTGCCGGCCTTCGACGAGCTGGCCATCCTCGCCGGCGTGCAGCAGCACGGCGTGAACGAGTTGTTCCTGGTGCCCACCATGATCCGCCGGCTGATCGAGCATCCGCGCATGGCCGAATTCGACCTGTCCAGCCTGCGCCTCATGCTCTACGGCGCGGCGCCCATCGACGCCAGCCTGCTGGAGCGCGCCATGCAGGCATTGCCCGGCGCCGACTTCGCCCAGGCCTACGGCATGACCGAGCTGTCGCCCACCATCGTGTCCATGGGCCCGGCCGAGCACCGTCCCGGCCCGCAGCGCGAGCGCCTGCTGCGCGCGGCCGGCCGGCCCGTGACCATTGCCGAGGTGCGCATCGTCGATGGCGAGGGCCGCGAGCTGCCTGCCGGCGAGGTGGGCGAGATCACGGCACGCGGCCCCATGGTCATGCAGGGCTACTGGAACAGGCCCGCCGAGACGGCCGCCGCGCTCAAGGACGGCTGGATGCACACGGGCGACATGGGCCGGCTGGATGCCGACGGCTACCTCTTCGTCGTGGACCGGCTCAAGGACATGATCGTCAGCGGCGGCGAGAACGTGTACTCGGCCGAGGTCGAGAACGCCATCGCCCAGCTGCCCCAGGTCGCCATGTGCGCCGTCATCGGTGTGCCCGACGAACGCTGGGGCGAGCGCGTGCACGCCGTGATCGTCGCGCGCGAGGGCCAGCCGCTGACCGAGGCCGAGGTCATCGCCCACTGCCGCGAACGCATCGCGGGCTACAAGTGCCCGCGCTCGGTGGAGTTCCGCAGCGAGCTGCCGCTGTCGGCCGCGGGCAAGCTGCAGAAATTCCAGCTGCGCGAGCCCTACTGGCAGGGCCGCGAACGCCGCATCAACTGAACCCCTCAATCCACCGGTCCAAGCCATGCCACTGCAACTGACACGCTCCTGGAGCACCCCCGAACTGGAAAGCCTGCGCGCCACCGCCGTGCGCTTTCTGGAAACCGAAATGCAGCCGCAGGACGAGGCCGCACGCCAGCGCGGCAACGTGGGCCATGCCATCTGGCGCCGCGCCGGCGAGCTGGGCCTGCTGTGCACCGACATCCCCGAGGACTACGGCGGCGGCGGCGGCGACTTCCGCCACGAGGCCGTGATCCACGAGGAGATGGCGCGCCGCGCCCTCTCGGGCATGAGCAACTCCGTGCATTCCATCGTGGCCCACTACCTGCTCAACCACGGCACCGAGGCGCAAAAGCGCAAGTACCTGCCCGCCATGGCGCGCGGCGAACTGGTGGGCGCCATCGCCATGACCGAGCCCGGCGCGGGCTCGGACCTGCAGGGCGTGCGCACGCGCGCAGAACTCAGGGACGGCCACTACCGCATCAACGGCAGCAAGACCTTCATCACCAACGGCCTGCTGGCCGGCCTGATCCTCGTGGTCTGCAAGACCGACCCGGCCCAGGGCGCGCGCGGCACCTCCATCCTCATCGTGGAGACCCGGGACTGCGCGGGCTTTCGCGTGGGCCGCGTGCTCGACAAGATGGGCATGAAGGCCCAGGACACCTCGGAGCTGTTCTTCGACGACGTGACCGTGCCGCAGGACGCGCTGCTGGGCGGGCGCGAAGGCCAGGGCTTCTACCAGCTCATGGGCGACCTGCCCTACGAACGCCTGATCATCGGCCTGGCCGCCCTGGCCTGCATGGAAGGCGCCTATGAGGCCACGCTGGCCTACGTGCGCGAGCGCCGCGCCTTCGGCCAGGCCATTGCCGACATGCAGAACACCCGGTTCAAGCTCGCCGAGGTGGCCACCACGCTGACCGTGGGCCGCGCCTTCATCGACCGCTGCGTGGAGCAGCTGGTGGCCGGCACGCTGGACACGGCCACGGCCTCCATGGCCAAGCTCTGGGGCTCGGAAGCGCAGGGCCGCGTGCTCGACGAACTCGTGCAACTGCATGGCGGCTACGGCTACATGAACGAATACATGGTCACCCGCATGTACGCCGATGCGCGCGTGCAGCGCATCTACGGCGGCACCAGCGAAATCATGAAGGAAGTGATCTCGCGCGCGCTCTGACGCTCCGATCCCCTGGCGGCGCCAAGCGCTGCCGCAGTCCCCCTATTCCTTCCCCGGCAGCACAGGAGACAGCAGCCATGACCCTCGACGACCTCATCTACAAGCCCGGCCTGCTCCAGGGCGAACGCATCCTCGTCACCGGCGGCGGCACCGGCCTGGGCCGGGTCATGGCCGAGGCGTTTCTCATGCTGGGCGCCGACATCCACCTGTGCGGCCGGCGCGGCGCCGTGGTCGAGCAGACAGCGCAGGAGCTGGTGCAGCAGCACGGCGGCCGGGCCACGGGCCATGCCTGCGACGTGCGCCAGCCCGAGGCCGTGGAGCAGATGATCGAGGCCATCTGGGCCGACGGCGGCGCGCTCACGGGCCTGGTCAACAACGCGGCCGGCAACTTCGTGAGCCGCACCGAGGACCTGTCCATGCGCGCCTTCGACGCCGTGGCCAACATCGTCATGCGCGGCAGCTTCAACCTCACGCTGGAGTGCGGCCGCCGCTGGCTGGCCGAGGGCCGCAAGGCCAGCGTGCTGTCCATCCTCACCACCTGGGTCTGGAACGGCTCGGCCTTCACCGTGCCCTCGGCCATGGCCAAGTCGGGCGTGCATGCCATGACGCAGTCGCTGGCCGTGGAATGGGGCAACCGGGGCATACGCTTCAACGCCATCGCGCCAGGCCTGTTCCCCACAGAAGGCATGAGCGCGCGGTTGAACCCGCAGGGCGGCGAGCATGTGCGTGCCGACAACCCCATGGGCCGCAACGGCCGCATGCCCGAGCTGGCCAACCTGGCCGTCTTCCTCATGAGCCGCCAGGCCGAGTACCTGACGGGACAGACCATCGCCATAGACGGCGGACAATACCAGGCGACGGGCGGCAACTTCGCCGGGCTGGCCAGCTGGAGCGACCAGGACTGGGCGAATGCGCGCAGCGCCATCGAATCGCGCAACGCGGCCGACCGCCAGCAAAGAACCGCATAGACACAAGGAGACAAGCCATGAGCCAAGAACGCGTGCGCATATCGGTGGACCACGGCGTGGCCGAGGTGACCCTGGCCCGGCCCGACAAGATGAATGCGCTGGACCCCGCCATGTTCGACGCCCTGATCGACGCATTGGCGCGGCTGCGGGACACGTCCGGGTTGCGCGCCGTGGTGCTGCATGGCGAGGGGCGCGCCTTCTGCGCGGGCCTGGACATGGGCAGCATGGCCGGCATTGCCGACGGCCAGCAGACGGCAGACATGACGGACCTGGCCGCGCGCACGCACGGCATTGCCAACCGCTTCCAGCAGATCTGCTGGGGCTGGCGCGAACTGCCGGTGCCCGTGATCGCCGCCGTGCACGGCGTGGCCTACGGCGGCGGCCTGCAGCTGGCGCTGGGCGCGGACATCCGCCTGGTGGCCGAGGATGCGCGGCTGTCCATCATGGAAATCAAGTGGGGACTGGTGCCCGACATGGCCGGCTGCGCGCTGGCCGCGCCGCTGGTGCGCGGCGATGTGCTGCGCGAGCTGGTCTACACGGGCCGCATCGTGCCCGGCCCCGAGGCCGTGGCCCTGGGCCTGGCCACGCGCGTGAGTTCCGCGCCGCTGGAGGAAGCGCGCCACCTGGCCCGCCAGATCGCGGCCAGCAGCCCGCACGCCATGCGTGCGTCCAAGCGCCTGATGCAGCTCAGCGAAACGGCATCGCCCCAGGACATCCTGCTGGCCGAGGCGCGCGAGCAGCAGGCCCTGCTGGGCAGTGCCAACCAGGCCGAAGCCGTGCGCGCAGGCCTGGAAAAACGGGCCCCGGTGTTCAGCGACCAAGGCCTTTAGACACCTCTTGAAACAACCACCGGACCCTGCCCGCGGGTCCGGCGCGGCCATCCGTAATTACCCTTAATCGACGCCCTTTCGCCACTGCGCTGATTTTTTAGGCATTCCGTGGAAAGCCTTGCAGGGCGCGGATTCGGCAAGTTACACCCGGAGTTTTCCACAACTCCGTCCACATGCATCGGGGATAAAAACCCGGGGCCGAAGGGACATGCAGGAGCAGGCATACTTGACGGCTCGCCTCGGCCTCCCCCCTTTCCCATGCCCCGCCTGCACGCCCCCAGCAAGGAAGACAGCCGCCTGCTGCCGCCTTTTTCCGCCCTGCCGGAACGCTGCATCCACGTGCCCGCCACCGACGCCGAATTCGCGGCCGCCCGCGCCGCGCTGATGGCCGCGCCCGTGCTCGGCTTCGATACCGAGAGCAAGCCTCTTTTCCACGCCAGCCAGACCGACACCGGCCCCCATGTGGTGCAACTGTCCACCTGCGACCAGGCCTGGCTGCTGCAGCTGCACCATGCGCAGGCACGCGCGCTTGCGGCCGACGTGATGGCCAGCGAGGCCATCTGCAAGGCCGGCTTCGGGCTGGACCATGACCGCAGCGCGCTGCCCGCGCGCCTGGGCGTGGCGCTGAACAACGTGATCGACCTGGACCGCGTGTTCAAGCGCCATGGCTACGCCAGCTCGGTAGGCGTGCGCGCGGCCGTGGCCCTGGTGCTGGGGCAGAACTTCCAAAAGTCCAAGAAGATCTCCACCTCCAACTGGGCTGCACCGCAGCTGAGCCTGGCCCAGCGCCACTATGCGGCCAACGACGCCCACGGCGCCGCTATGGTGCATGCCGCGCTGCCGGGCTGGGAGCTGCGCCAGCCGGCAGCGGCCCAGCGGCCTTCCAGGCCTGCGCTTGAACCGCGCGGGCCGCGCGAGTCCAGCGCGCCGCAGACGCCCCAGACAACGCGTCCGCCCCGCACCGCTCGCCTGCTGCAGGCTGCGGTAGCGCCGGCCAAGTCCTAGAGCGTTTCCTCTTCCTTCACCAGCCGCACCCGGTCCCGGCCTGCGCGCTTGGCCTCGTAGAGCATGGCGTCGGCACGCGCGAGCGCCTGCTCCAGCGTCTGGCCCGACGCCATCCAGGCCACGCCGAAGCTGGCGGTGATGCGCACCTCGTCGGGCAGTCCGCTGAAGCCCATCAGGCGCAGCTGGGTCTGTATGCGCCGGGTGATCGACTGCACGGCCAGAGGGTCCGCACGCGGCAGCAAGGCCACGAACTCTTCCCCGCCAAAGCGGGCCACCAGGTCCTGCTGGCGCGTGCTGCGCAGCAGCAGTCGCGCAAAGCGCTGCAGCACTTCGTCCCCGGCCGCGTGGCCCCAGCCGTCGTTGACCCGCTTGAAATGGTCCAGATCACAGACCAGCACGGCGGCTGAAAGCTGAGGGTGCTCGGCCCGCCGGCGCTGCACCTCCTCCTTGAAGGCGCGCCGGTTCAGAAGCCCTGTCAGCGGATCGCGGTCGCGCTCCTCATGCAGCTCCTGCACGGTGTCGCGCACCGCCGCCGCCAGGAACACCATGGCGAACAGCAGGCCGAACACCAGCAGGCTCAGCTGCTTCGCCAGGCACGCGGAAGAAACGCCCAGCCATTCACTGGCCGCGTCGGCCGGTGGCGAGGCGCCAGGGGGTGTCAGCCACAGCGCACGAACGAAAAAGCTCAGCGCAAAGACCACGAACACCCCCAGCAGCAGCCGGTCCCAGTCCGTACCGGGATGCCTGCGCGGCAAACGCCACAGCGGCAGGGCCAGTTGCAGTCCCAGGCCGAAATTGAGCACATGCTGGCGCGCCTGCGCATCGGGAACGACCCAGGCGTAGTAGCCCAGCACCGCCAGCACTGCGCTGCCAAAGACAGCCGCCAGCGGCGCATCCGGTCGCACGCCCTGGCGCATGGCCATGGCCTCGGTGATGAACCAGGCCGCACACAGCTGCAGCGCGGCCGTGGCCAGCGCATTGACGGGCACGGCCGCAGGCCGCTCCAGGACCTGCAGCAGCAGCGCCAGGCTGAATCCGGTGAAGGCGAGGGACATGCTGCGCAACTCGCGCCGGGCACGCAGATGCCGCCAGCAGACATAGAAACAGCCGGCCAGCAGCGAGGTGCACAAGGGCACCGCCAGCGCCAGAAAATGTCTTGCTGTCAACGTCACCATCAACTCCCGAATGGAGTCTAGCGATCAGGTCACGTTACAACACGTTGTTAACAAAAATACACATTCACTCACGATCCTGGCAAAGCCAGGCCGGACATATCTGCGCACGGCAGAGGAGCAACCGGTCTGCGGCGTATATGTTCGTAACCAACGCATCGTTGGGCACCGGAGGCCGGCACGCCACAATGCCAACCGTCCTCCGCTTGTAAAACCTCAGGACTTACGCAAACAGGATGCGGGAACGCGCCGCTGCCCATGGCAAATGGCCCGCCCTGCCCTTCTTGCGTAAGCCGTCACCAGAAAGGCAATCTTCCATGCGCATCGAAACCCTGGCCGTCCACGCCGGCTACTCGCCCGACCCCACCACCAAGTCGGCCGCCGTGCCCATCTACCAGACCGTGGCCTATGCCTTCGACAGTGCACAGCATGGTGCCGACCTGTTCGACCTCAAGGTGGCCGGCAACATCTACACGCGCATCATGAACCCCACCACCGACGTGCTGGAAAAGCGCGTCGCGGCGCTGGAAGGAGGCATTGCCGCCGTGGCCGTGGCCTCGGGCATGGCAGCCATCACCTATGCCATCCAGGCCATCGCGGAGGCAGGCGACAACATCGTCTCGGCCAGCACGCTCTACGGCGGCACCTACAACCTGTTCGCCCACACCTTCCCGCAGCAGGGCATCACGGTGCGCTTTGCCGATCCGCGCGACCCGGCCAGCTTCGCCCAGCACATCGACGAAAAGACCAAGGCCATCTTCATCGAGTCCATCGGCAACCCGCTGGGCAATGTCACCGACATCCGCGCCCTGGCCGACGTGGCCCACGCCCATGGCGTGCCGCTGATCGTGGACAACACCGTGCCCAGCCCCTACCTGCTGCGCCCCATCGAGCATGGCGCCGACATCGTCGTGCACTCGCTGACCAAGTACCTGGGCGGCCACGGCAACAGCGTGGGCGGCGCCGTCGTGGACAGCGGCAAGTTCCCCTGGGCCGAGCACAAGGCCCGCTTCAAGCGCCTGAACGAGCCCGATGTCAGCTACCACGGCGTGGTCTACACCGAAGCCCTGGGCGAGGCAGCCTACATCGGCCGCGTGCGCGTGGTGCCGCTGCGCAATACCGGCGCCGCACTGTCGCCGCACAATGCCTTCCTCATCCTGCAGGGCATAGAGACGCTGGCCCTGCGCATGGACCGCATCTGCGAGAACACCCAGAAGATCGCCGAGACGCTGCAAAGGCATCCCAAGATCGAATGGGTGCGCTACGCCGGCCTGCAGGACCATCCCGACCACGCCCTGGTGAAGAAGCAGCTGGGCGGCCGCGCCTCGGGCATCCTGTCGTTCAGCCTCAGGAACGGCAGCGGCGACAGCGACACCCGCGCCGCCGGTGCGCGCTTCCTGGATGCGCTGCAGCTGTTCACGCGCCTGGTCAACATCGGCGACGCCAAGTCCCTGGCCACGCACCCGGCATCGACCACGCACCGCCAGCTCGACGCCGAGGAACTGGCCAAGGCCGGCGTCACCGAAGGCATGGTGCGCCTGTCAGTGGGCATTGAGCACATCAGCGACCTGCTGGCCGACCTGGAGCAGGCGCTGGACAAGGTCTGAGACGCCCTCAGCGCCTGCGCGAGCGCTCGCGCAGTTCCTGCGAGGAATAGAAGATCAGCGGGTCCGGCGTGCGCTGCGGATTGGCGCAGGGCTCGATGGCATGGCCGCGCGGCGGGGCGCAGCGGGCCAGGTCACGCAGCTGGGCCTGGGTTCGTTCGGCGTGGCGCGCGGCGGTCTCTCCTTCGGAAGGGCGGCTGCCGGGCACGATCAGGCGCAGCTCCATCTTGCGGATGGCCGGCTCCACGGCGTAGGTGCCCTGGAACTGCAGCACCACGCGGCGCTCGGGCAGGTCCACCGTGGCCAGCACGGCACGCATGGGCACGGGAATCATCGCTCCCGACTGGTAGCGCACCAGCACGAAGGGCGCAAAGGGCTTGGGCAGCTTCAGCGCCAGCGTCTGGCCCTTGCCGTTTCCATTGCCGTTACGCGCATCGGCACGCACACGCAGCTGTCCGCCATCGGGCAGATAGCGGTCCAGCCGCCAGCCGGTGGCCACGCGCTGCGCGCCCACACAGGGCGCGTAGTAGTACTCGGTGGGGTCGGCATCCTTGCCCGTGTACAGCATCTGGGCGCCTTCATGCTCGGTCAGCGTCTTGATGGCCGCATCGGCGCCATCCGCCTGGGCACCGACCAGCGTGCCGCCGCGCACGAACACGCCCGTATACGGGAACCAAGTGGTGCGCTGGTTGGCCACGGCGCCATAGGGCTTGCATTCGGTGGACATGCTCTGGTCCTGCATGTCGGCATGCGGGGCGACGGGCTCGCCGCCCTGGCCGCCGCCCTGGTCGGCCAGGGTCAGGCGGCCATCGGACTCGATGGTGAAGGTGGCCTTGGCCACCATGGAGTAGTAGCGGCCGGCTGCGTCTTCGCCGATCAGCAGCAGGCTGGGCAGGGGCGTGAGGTTGGCCACCTCGGGCTCGGCGCGCGGCGTGTCGGCCGGGGCCTGGGCAGGCACCTGGGGCCGGGGCTGCTCCTGTGGCTGGCTGGGCGCCGGAGCCTGGGGCGGCGCAGTGGCGCAGCCGGCAAGGACCAGGGACAGCGGCATGGCAAGAACAAGCGAACGCAACAACATGGAACTCCCTCGGATCATTGAGGCCGACGATGCTACTGCATGCACCGGCGGGCGGCGCAATGCATGGGGATGCGGCAGGGGCAGGCTCAAGCCGGATCCCGCGCCAGCCGCAGGCCGGTCATCTGCCAGCGCGCCTGCGTGGGAAAGAAATTGCGGTAGCTGGCGCGCACATGGCCTGGCGGCGTGAGGCAGGAGCCGCCCCGCAGCACATACTGGTTGACCATGAACTTGCCGTTGTATTCACCCACGGCGCCCTCCGCGATCTGGAAGCCCGGGTAGGCGCCGTAGGCGGACTGGGTCCATTCCCAGACCTCGCCCAGCGCAAGGCTGCCGGGCTGCATGGCGCGCGGGTGCACGGGGCCGGGAGGCTCGTCGTGCTCGGGGCGCTGCGCCATGGGTGCGGCAAAGGCCGCCTCCCATTCCGCCTCGGTAGGCAAGCGCGCACCGGCCCAGCGCGCATAGGCGTCGGCCTCGAAATACGAGATGTGGCAGACGGGGCGGCGCCCGTCCAGCGCCAGCGCGCCATGCAGGCTGAACTCCTGCCACGTGCCGTCCGATGCGCCATCCAACGCGCCGCCTGCATTGCGCCGCCAGTACCAGGGATGCTCCAGTTGCTGCGCGCAGCGCCAGTCCCAGCCTTCGGCCAGCCACCACTGCGGCTGGGCATAGCCGCCGTCCTCGACGAAGCGCAGGAACTCGGCATTGCTCACGGGCCGCTGCGCGATCTCGCAGCCTTGCACAAACACCTCGTGGCGCGGGCGCTCGTTGTCGAACGCAAAGCCCTCGCCGCCATGGCCCACGGCATGCATGCCACGCGGCACGGTCTGCCACTGCAGCGGGGCAGGCGTTCCATCTGCCGGCCCAGGCGCAGGCATGCCCTCTTCCTGCTCTCGATAGGCAGGCCACAGCGGGTGGCACGACAGCAGGTGCTTGATGTCGGTCAGCAGCAGTTCCTGGTGCTGCTGCTCATGCTGCAGGCCCAGCTCCAGCAACGCGGCCAGACGCGCAGGCGGCTGCGTGCCCCAGTCCTCGAACATCTGCAGCATGCGCTGGTCCACCGCCTCGCGATAGGCCAGCACCCGTGCCAGCGAGGGCCGGGTCAGCAGCCCGCGCTGGGCACGCGGATGCCGCGCACCCACCTGCTGGTAGTAGGAGTTGAACAGCACGCGGAAGTCGGGATCGAAGGGCGGCACGCCGGGCGCGTGCTCGGCCAGGACAAAGGTCTCGAAGAACCAGGTGGTATGCGCCAGATGCCATTTGGCAGGGCTGGCATCGGGCATGGACTGTACGCAGGCATCCTCGGCGGACAAGGGGGCGGCCAGCAGCACGGTGGTCTGGCGCACGGCCTCGTAGCGCTGCACCCAGCGGAAGACGGCGGGCATTTCACGCATGGGCATGGATCACGGCAAACCACTGGCGCTCATCGGTCCAGACCTGGCAGGCCCCGAAGCCCGCACAGGCCAGCATGTCCAGGAAGTCGGGCAGCGGGTATTTGTAGCTGTTCTCGGTATGTATGGTCTCGCCGGCCGCGAAGTGCCGCAGCCCCTGGGGCCAGCCCACGATCAGCGGGCGCCGCGCGCGCAGGTGCATTTCGATGCGCGAGTGCTCGGTGTTGAAGAAGGCCACATGTTCCCAGTCGCCCTCGTTGAAGTCGCTGCCCAGCAGGTGGTTCACATGGCTGAGCAGGTTGAGGTTGAAGCGCGCCGTCACGCCCTGGGCATCGTCATAGGCAGGCTCCAGCCACTGTATGGGTTTGGGCAGGTCTATGCCGATCAGCAGCCCACCGTCGTCGCTGAGCAGGGCCCGCATCTGGCCCAGCATGCGCTGGGCCTGTTCAGGGTCGAAGTTGCCTATGGACGAGCCCGGGTAGAACAGCAGCCGGCCGGCCTGCGGGATATAGGGCGGCAGGGCCAGCGGCTCGGTGATGTCGGCCGTGACGGCATGGGCCTGCAGCTGCGGAAACTCCTCGGCCAGGCGCCGCACGGACTGGCGCAGGAAGGCGCCCGCAATGTCCACGCCCACAAAGTGCCGTGGACGCAGGCTGCGGCACAGGCCGCGCACCTTTTCGCAGTTGCCGGCACCCAGCTCGATCAGCACCTCGCTGCCGCGCAGGGCCTCGGCCATGGCCGGACCGGAGTCGGCCAGGATGGCGGCCTCGGTGCGCGTGGGGTAGTACTCGGGCAGCCGCGTGATCTGCTCGAACAGGTCGCAGCCGCGTGAGTCATAGAGAAACTTGGGCGAGACCCGGGCCTGCGGCTGCATCAGCCCGTGCTGCAATTCGGCCAGGGTTGCTCGCAGGGCGCTGTCTGCCAGCTCCGGCGCAGCCTCTCTCCTGCCACCTTCGGCCGGTGTGCGCGGGGCCGAAGGCAGGGGCAGGGGCACGCGCTGGGCGCGCGACGCCAATGGAGGGGAAGACACGGAATGATCGTGGGCATACAGCATGGTGGGGGCCTCGCGTTGTGCGCCGACCGCCTCAGCATGGTGAATGCCGCGCCCCCGCCTTGCAGCGGGGAGCGGTCGCCAAGGGGGCGGGCAGCCAGAATGAAGCCTGCAAACTGGCGTCCCGCCTCGCAAGGCGCGCGCCGACAGGCCGAGGCACCAGCCTAGGCGCCCGCCCCAGGCACGCGGGTAGGACAGTTTCCAGCGAGCGTGTCTTTTTCATGACCTGCAGATCTGGTGCGCTGCAGCATGCCGGACGAAAAAAATCCGGTATGCCGCGAACGGCATACCGGACCAAGTACCCATCCTTGCCTCACTACGCGCTGCCGGATGAAGCAGCGCGTGCCTCGCTCATGATCCGAAGATCAGAAGCGATAGCCCAGTCCCACGCCAACCAGCACGGGGTTCACCTTGAAGGTGCCCACCTTGGTGCCGCCAGCGCGCACGTCCGTCTCGATGAAGACCTTCTTCACGTCGAAATTCAGCGACCAGTTCTTGTCCAGCGCATAGTCGAAGCCGATCTGCAGCGCGCCGCCAAAACTGTTCTTCTTGATGGAGGGGTTCAGCGCGGCCTGCACGGCGGGATCGAAGTTCACGCTGGAAAAGCGCGTGAAGTTGACACCGGCGCCCACGTAGGGCTTGAACGCGCCGAAATTGGTGAAGTGGTATTGCGCCAGCAGCGTGGGCGGCAGGTGCTTGAGGCTGCCGATCTGACCCAGGCCGTTGGCACGCAGGTCATGCTTTTGCGGGTAGGTCAGCACCAGCTCGGCCGCGATGTTGGGCGTGAAGAAGTAGGACACGTCCAGCTCGGGCATCCACTTGTCATTGATCGACAGGCCCAGGCCCGTGCTGTCCTTGTTGACGCTGTCCAGGTGGACGGCGCGCACGCGCACCATCCAGGGGCCTTCGGCCTGCTGCGCAAAGGCGGCACCCGACGACAGGGCGCAAACGGCAGCAACGGCGAGCAGAGTTCTTTTCATGATGGAGAGTCTTGGAGTAGCCCGGGGCAAATCCCGTAGCTGTATTGCAGCAGGGGCAGGCAAGGCCGGTCTTGTCCTAGCTCAAATCCGAAGGTGGGCGCCGTCGCATGGCCGGATCGCGTTGGATGCATGCAACGCCATGCGCGGCAGGCCAGTTGCGGCCAGGCTGCAGCCATTGCTCAAATAGAATGCGAATCATTATCAAATCCGCTTTCCCAGGAACCCGCTCCATGGCCGCCGCGCCTTCGCACCCCGATATCGCCCTGCTCTACAGCGACCACCACGGCTGGCTGGTGGGCTGGCTCAGGCGCAGGCTGGGCAATCCCTGCGATGCGGCCGACCTGGCCCAGGACACCTTCATTCGCGTGCTGGGCAAGCCCCAGTCCCTGCATGGCGTGCGCGAGCCGCGCGCCTGGCTCACCACCATCGCCCACGGCCTGGTCGTGGACCACACACGCCGCGCCGCGCTGGAGCGCGCCTGCCTGGACGCCATCGCCAGCCTGCCCGAGCCGCTGGCGCCCTCGGCCGAGGAGCGCCATCTGCTGATCGAATCCCTGGTGCGCATGGACAACCTGCTGGCCGGCCTGCCGCCCAAGGCCCGCAGCGCCTTTCTGCTCTCCCGCCTGGAAGGCCTGAGCTACCCGGAAATCGCCCTGCAGCTGGGCGTGTGCCTGAGCTCCGTCGAGAAATACATGGCCACCGCCATACGCCACTGCCTTGCCCTGCGCAGGGAACTGACGGCGTGAGCACAGACCAGGCCCCCCAGGCGCTGGAACAGGCCATTGCCTGGGCCGTGCGGCTGGCCTCCGGCACGGCCACCGATGCCGACCGCGCCGCCTGCCAGGCATGGCGCAGCAGCCACGCCGCGCACGAACAGGCCTGGCAACAGGTCCAGGCTGTCGAGGCCCAGTTCGCCCTGCCCGCCGGCCAGGCGGGACTGGCCCACGGCGTGCTGCGGTCCGCCGGCCCAGGGCCGGCGCGAGGCCGGCGCGCAAGCCTGCAGCGGCTGCTGTTCCTGGGCCCCGCTGCCCTGCTGCTGGGATCCATGGCTTGGCGCTGGGCTGCACCGCGCGAGCAGATCGCGCTGGAAACGGCCATTGGTGAGCGCCGCAGTACCCTGCTGGCCGACGGCAGCCGCCTGCACCTGGCACCGGACACGCTGGTGCAGGTGGATTTCACCTTGCTGCGCCGCGTGGTCCGCCTGGCACGCGGCGAGATCTTCATCGACACCGGCAGCGACCCGCGCTCCCTCGCAGGCCGACGCTCCTTCTGGGTGGAAACGCCGCTGGCCCGCTTCGAGGCCCTGGGCACCAGCTTCGGCGTGCGCCACGAAAAACACCCGGACACGGCCACGCGCCTGTACGTCACCGAGGGCCGCGTGGCCATCCATGTCAGGGCGCTGGACGGCACTGCGCCAGGCCCCCTGGACGCCATCGTCGCCACCTCCGGCGAAACCCATGTGCTGCACGCCGGCCAGCACCGCCCTGTGCGCCTGCCCGACGAAGGCCTGGTGCCCGACGCATGGACCGACGGCGTACTGGTCGCCCGCCGCATGCGCCTGGACGCCTTCGTGACCGAGCTGTCACGCCAGACCGGCATGCCCATGGAATGTGCCGACGACGTGGCTGCCCTGCGTGTTTCAGGCGTATTCCAGCTGGACGGCCCGGATCCGGCGGGCCTTGCGCTGGCCGCCATTGCCCGCACGCTGCCTGTGCGTGTGGAGCGCGGACAAGGTGCAGCCAGCGGTGCCCGCAGCGCCAGGCGCCTGGTCAAAGCCTGATCCGGAATTTTTTCAGGCAGTCATTACGGGTTTCACACCGCCCGTTCGGCATAGGAGCAAAGACATCGCTTTTTCCTTTGCCGCTTCTCAAGGACTGCCTCCATGCCCAGCCTGCCCAGCACCCGCCGCGCCGCCCATCCACCCTCGTGCACACGCCCCACGGCGGTGGCTGCACAGGCCTTGATGCTGGGCCTGTTGATCACGCTGGGCCTGCCCATGACCGCCCTGGCCCAGAGCCCGAGCTCCGCCCCGGATGCCAGATCCATCCGGTTCGACCTGCCGGCCGGTGAACTGGAGACCAGCCTGCACAGCCTCGCGCGCCAGGCAGGCATCACCCTCTCGTTCGATCCAGCCCTGGTCCAGGGCCGACAGTCGGCGGCGCTGAGCGGTACGCGCGGCGTGCACGAAGGGCTTGCCGCCCTGCTCGCCCCGCACCAGCTGCAGGCCACGCGCACGGCCGAAGGCGGCTGGGCCGTGCACCGTGCGCGGCCCGGGGCCGCGGCCGAGCATGCGCTACCCACCGTGAACGTGCTGGCCGATGCCGAGCATGAAAGCGCCTGGGGCGCCGTGCCCGGCTACGGGCCGCGCCGCAGCGCCTCGGCCATGAAGATGGATGTGCCGCTGCTGGAGACGCCGCAGCAGGTCAGCATCATCGGCGAGGCCCAGATCCGCGACCAGGCCATCTCCAGCGTGGCCGAAGCCGTGCGCTACAGCGCGGGCGTGCGTCCCATGGACTACGGCATCACCGATGACGACGTGGCCGTGCGCGGTTTCTATCTGACCGGCACGGGCCTGTACCGGGACGGCATGCGCATGGTCCACAACGGCTTCATGACCAACCTGGAGCCGTATGGACTGGAGCGGCTGGAAGTCGTGCACGGCCCGGCCTCGGTGCTGTACGGCCAGTCCGCGCCCGGCGGCCTGATCAATGCCGTCACCAAGCGCCCGCGCGCCGGCATGCAGCGCGAAGTGGGCGTGGAATTCGGCAGCCACGACCGGCGCCAGCTCACGGCCGACATCGGTGGCGCCATCAATGAACAGGGCACGGCGCTGGCACGGCTGACCGTGCTCAAGCGCGAATCGGGCACGCAGTGGAACGGCCTGCGCGCCGACCGCAGCTACATCGCCCCCTCCTTCACACTGCTGGGCGAGCGCACCAGCCTCACCGTGCTGGCGCAGTACCAGGAGGACGAAACCGGCTTCGTCATCCCCTACTACCGCCAGACGCCTGCGGGCTGGTCGGCCACGGACATCAACGTCAGCGGACCGGGATCTGGCCACCACAAGCGCAACGCCAGCGTGGGCTGGCTGCTGGAGCACCGGCTGAACGACCAGCTCACGCTGCGCAACAACCTGCGCTACCTGGACGGCCGCAACGACCGGCGCGAGATGCGCAACCGGGGCCTGACGGCCGACCAGCGCGGCATGGCACGCCTGGCCATGGTGCGGCCCGACGCCGAACAGACCTGGGTCATGGACACGCAGATCGAAGGCCGCCACCGGACGGGTGCCGTCTCGCACCAGTGGGCCGTGGGCTTCGACTACTACCGCTCCAGGCTCGACTGGCGCATCTACTCGCTCAACGGCGCCGTGGCGCCGCTGGACCTGGTCAACCCCATCCACATCGCGCCGAACTGGAATGACAACTACCTCAGCGACCGCGCGCTGGCCCGCACGCACCAGGCAGGCCTGTACGTGCAGGACCAGATCAAGTTCGGCGAGCGCTGGGTGCTCAGCGCCGGCCTGCGCCGCGACAGCGCACGCATAGACACCGACTACGACGCGCGCGCCGCAGCCACCGCGCCCTTCGCCATCACCACCGTGCGCCGCACCGACAGCGCCGTCACCGGGCGGCTGGGCCTGATCTACCTGGCACCCAGCGGCCTGGCTCCCTATGTGTCCTTCAACAACTCCTTCCAGCCGCCGCTGACCACGGTCACGGCCACCGACGCCAACGGCAGGCCCTACGAGCCCGAGACCGCGCGCCAGTTCGAGGCCGGCCTGCGCTACGCGCCGCCGTCGGCTGGCTACACGCTCAGCGCCGCAGTGTTCGACCTGCGCAAGCGCAATGTGCGCACGCCATCCACACTCAACCCGCGCTTCGACGTGCAGACCGGCGAAGTGCGCAACCGGGGGCTGGAGCTGCAGGCCCAGGGCGAGATCGGCGGCGGCTTCTCGGCCATTGCGGCCTATACCTACCTCGACTCCAGGGTCACGCGCAGCAACAACGCCATCGAGATCGGCGCGCGCCCCGGCGCCACGCCGCGCCATGCCGCATCGCTGTGGGGCAAGTACCAGCGCGGCGCCCTGGAGCTGGGCCTGGGCCTGCGCCACATCAGCGCCACGCCTGGCGAGCTGCCCATGGACGGCGTGAAGACCCCCATGAACGACGCCTACACGCTGTGGGACGCCATGGCCGCCTACACCACCGGCCCGTGGCGCTTCTCGGTCAACCTCAGCAACCTCACCGACAGGCAGTACCGCACGCAATGCAACACCTTCCGTGGCGGCGCGCAATTCTGCGCGCTTGGCTTCGGGCGCGAGGTGCGTGTGGCGGCGGTCTATCGGTTCTGAGTGCCGCCATTGCTGCCCGCCAGGGGGAGCAATGCAGGCCCCCGCTCTTGGAACAACGCCCGGCGGAGAGCAACAGACAGCCCACTCGGCATGCATCTGCAGCACGCTCGGTGCAGCCTGCATCCAGCACAGCGCATCGCGGACCTGCTCGTCTGGATCGGATGGCGTTGCACCGCCGCAGCTGCATTGGTTCAGCCGCGCACCACGCCATCGACTTGACATTTCGCCCAGTCCACACCGCGCTCTGCTGGCGACAATCAGGTCTTTGAAAGGCGCGCATGCACTACGGCAAATCCCAGGCCATTGGAGACAAGAGCATCTTCATCATCGACACCGCCATGAGCGTGGTCGATGGCCGGCTCTACTACGAGTACTGCAACAAGGGGGACAGCACAACGTCCTTTCTGCGCGCCGTTGATGTGGCCACCGGCAACGTGCTCTGGGACCACCGCATGCGCGAGAGCGAGGGCATGTCGTGGTTCGTGGACGAGCGGCATCTGATGCTCTGCGACCAGGTGCTTGATGCCCGCACCGGCGAATGCCTGTTCGACTTCCATGCCGTGCCGGGCATGCAGGCCAGGCATTGGCCCGTTCCCGTGGAGCTGGACGCGCATCGCTGGCTCGTCGCGATGGAGGAGAGCAGTCCCGAGGGCCGCTATCTGCTGCTGGACCGTCGCACCTGGCAGGGCAGCACGCTGGCGCTGGGCCTGCAGGGTGCGTTTGTGCTGGAGGGGGCGGTCTACGGCTGGATCGTCCACCCTGAGCGCTCGGAGCTGCGGCGCTGGCATGAAACCGACGGGCACACCGAGCATGTGCTGTGGGTGGACAGTGCCCGCGACCTGTACTCGCCCGCCATTGCAGGCGCGTGGGCCGTGTTCGGCCCCGGCAGCAGAGACCACGTGGACATTGATGCACCCTGGCTTCGCATCCATCCTTGCAGCGGCGAAGTCCTGGCCATCACACCTCCCGTTCAACCTGACGATGAGCGCCGGCATGTGCATGCCCAGCGGGCAGCGCATCGTGACGGCGTGGTCTATTTCTGCTTTGCACGCCAGGGCATGTATGGCTATGACATTCGCAGCAACCGTTTCGGACCGTGCCTGTCGCCTACCCATGTCAGCGCGCCGCAATGCCATGCCGGCGTCCTTTATGGAATACAGGACAGGCACGAGGACGGCATGGAGCGGGCCTATCTTGTCGCCGTGGACCCGGACACCGGCGCCCCGCTTTGGGAAACCCCGTGCAGCAGCCGCAACTACAGGCATCTGAGCGTGAGCGAATGCGGTGTCTTTCTAGGCATTGCGGGCGGCAAAATCCAGCACCTTCCGCCAGCGGGCCGCAGGCGCAGCACCCCAACGGCAGAGCCTGCCAAACGCGCCAAACGCGCCGAAAGCGCCGAAAGCGCCAAAAGCGCCAAGGCCGCCACCCGGCCAGTACGCACCGTGCCGCCCGAGTCTCCCTATGCACACATGCTGGACGACATGCCCACGCTGCTCGATGCCCTGCAGGCGCGCGCCTGCGCGCAGAGCCCAGATAGCACCCTCACGGCCGTGGCCTTCTCCAAGCCCTGGGCCATGGTGGCCTGCATCGAATATGGCGAGGACCCCGACTTCCCCCATCTGCGTCTGCTGGATCTGCAAACCGATGCCTGGATCGCGCTCGACTGCAACGACCTGATCGACGCACCCATGATTGAAGGCATCACGTTCGTGGATGGCCAGGACGGGAAGCTGGACCTGCTACTGCATGACGGCGGCCGCCACACCATCCACATTGACCTGCCCGCACGCACCGTGCGCTGGAATGCCGAGCAGGCATAGGACAAGACAACGATGCCGCTTGCACGACCGTGCAATCCGCACTAAGTTGGAGGGCCGGTCCGGCCATCGGCGCCGACGGCAGAATCTGCCCGTATCCCACCCCTACCCGTCTCTTTCATGACCACCCTCAAGCTCTACTACGCTCCCGGCACCTGCGCCCTGGCCGCCCGCATCGCCCTGATCGAGGCCAATGCGCCCCATGAAGTCGTCAAGCTCGATTTCTCCAAGGGCGAGCAGCGCAGCCCCGAATACCTGGCCATCAATCCCAAGGGCCGCGTGCCCGCCCTGGTAACCGAGCGCGGCGTGCTCACCGAAACGCCGGCCCTGCTCGCCTATATTGCCCGGCGCTTTCCCGAAGCCCGGCTTGCCCCGCTGGACGATGCCTATGCCTTCGCCCACATGCAGGAGTTCCACGGCTACCTGTCCTCCACCGTGCACGTGGCCCACGCCCACGGCCGGCGCGCAGGCCGCTGGGCCGATGACGAAGCGGCCATTGCCTCCATGCAGCGCAAGGTGGCAGCCAACATGGCCGAATGCTTTGGCGTGATAGAGCGCCACTACCTGGGCGACGCGCCCTGGGTGCTGGGCTCCGACTATTCCGTGGCCGACGCCTATCTGTTCACCATTGCCGGCTGGCTGGAGGGCGACGGCGTGGACATCGCCGGCTTCCCCAAGGTGCAGGCGCACTTCAAGCGCATGGGCGAGCGCGCTGCCGTGCGCGGGGCTCTTGAAGATTGACATCCACTGACGATACTCCAGAGAGATGCATCCTGATTCGAACATAATGAATCACTAACGGCTGCTATACCTCATAGAATTTCACTCGCATTTTATTAAAAATCTCTTATCGCCTTCATAATTCAATAGAAAAGAAAGATGCAAGATGTTTATTACAAAAATAAAGTTAAAAAATTGGAAGAACTTTCGCAATCTAGATCTTAATTTAAGCGAAGCCACTTATGTCTTAGGTTCCAATGCCGCCGGAAAGTCTAATTTCTTAGACTCCATCAGATTTCTAAAAGACATTTCAAAGCCTAAAGGCGGCGGCTTGCAAGCCGCATTAGATGATAGAGGAGGAATTAGCAAGGTTCGCTGTCTGCATGCTCGAAATGATAACGAAGTATCTCTAAAAGTAGATATCTCAGAAGAAATAGATGGCCCGGCAGTGTGGACCTACGAGCTGGGCTTCAAGCCAGAAGGCAAAGGGGCACAGCGGATTCTCGTCTCAAAAGAAAGTATCACAAAAAATGGTATATCACTCTTTGAAAGACCTACCAGAGAAGACAGAAAAGATCCCGCACTCTTAACTCAAACTTATTTAGAACAAATACAAACCAACGCAAAATTCAGAGAAGTTGCAGACTTTTTTGGATCCGTTATGTACTTGCATCTTGTTCCTCAACTACTAAAATATTCAGAGAGAATCGGGGGACATATGTTAGAAGAGGATCCATATGGTCAAGGTTTCTTGATCAGACTGGCTAAAACTTCTGAAAAGGTGAGATCATCGCGTCTCAAGAAAATTGGAGAGGCCCTGAGAATTGCTGTTCCTCAATTTGAAGAGCTCCGATTTATGAAAGACAGTTTGGGCCATCCTCATTTGGAGGCGCGCTACGCACACTTCCGCCCTAACGCTGGATGGCAACGGGAAGATCAATTTTCAGATGGAACACTCCGACTCTTGGCTCTGTTATGGAGTTTACTGGAAGGCAATTCCCTTCTTCTTTTAGAAGAGCCGGAAATATCTCTTAATGATGGAATCGTTAAATCCATTCCACAAATGATTGAGGGACTTCAGCGAAACAGAAAAAGTCGACGGCAAATAATACTAAGCACACATAGTGATGCTCTATTAAGCAATCCTGGAATTGATGGTCGCGGGGTAGTTCTTCTAGAAAGCACCAAAGAAGGAACTATTGCAAGAGAACTCGTAAAAGATGAAAAAGCCGCCCTTAAGGCCGGATTATCCGTAGCCGAGGTTGTTCTACCCAAAACCCGTCCATCAGCTATCTCACAACTGTCTTTATGGAAATAAGATTCGCCATTGCAACCGAAGATGAGTTGAGTGAGGCCGTTGCTCTTCGGATAATTAAATATGTCAAACCAGACCATGAACCTTCTTTGCTTCTACGTGGAGGTGGGTTTGGCTACTTAAAATCAAAGATGAAGAACTGGATAGAGCTATCTCGTCAAGTTCCAATCTTCTTAATAACCGACTTAGATGACAGCAACTGTGCATCGGCATTAATAAATAACTGGCTAAATGGAGGTAGCTTAAATGAAAACCTCATATTTCGCGTTGCAGTTCGTGAAGTTGAAGCATGGCTGCTAGCAGACGACAAGGGCATAGCCACCCTGATGGAACGCAATGTGAAAGTACCTCGCGATCCCGACACACTAAATGACCCCAAGGCCGCACTTCTACGAATAGCATCATCCGCCAGTCGAAAGATCAAGCAAGAGCTAGTACAAAAAAATGGTGTCATTAGTAGCCAAGGCATCGGCTACAATGCTCGTCTAATATTATTTATCGAGAATGAATGGAATCTTGATTATGCCAAAGAAAACTCACCAAGTCTAAATAAAGCAGTAACACGAATGAAAGAATATTTTCAAAAGAGGACAAAAATTATTTATTAGCAACCAATATTACAACATTACCTACCGCAATCAATAAAAAGCATTCCAAACAAAGTATAATCAACGACTACAACGAAACTCATTAGATACCATTTCAATATAGCGATTTGCGCAGTTCATAGTTCAAAATTATTCCTAGAGCGCGTTATGCACTTACAGATAAGACCAATATCTGAGCCGCTATCGGCAGCTTGAGCGCGACAAATACAAAAAAGTGCAAGCCACTCAACAGCCGCGCAGGCCGATGACGAGGCGGCCATTACCTCCATGCAGCGTAAGGTAGCAGCCAACATGGTCGAATGCTTTGGCGTGATCGAGCGCCATTACCTGGCCGATGCCCCCGGTGCTGGGCTTAGACTACTCCGTGGGCGACGGCGTGGACATCGCCGGCTTCCCCAAGGTGCAGGCGCACTTCAAGCGCATGGGCGAGCGCGCTGCCGTGCGCGGGGCGCTGGGGAGCTGAGGGGGGAGGCTGCCCGCGGCCTGCGATGGCCGCGCTCAGCCAAACAGATCGCTGTGGGTTCCAAGGCGCTTGAAGATGACGATCTCCATGTCCTTGGCTTCGGGATGCGGATCAATGCGATAGATCAGCAGGAAGTCCCCTCCCAGATGGATGTCCCGGTCGCCCGCGTCCCATTCATCGTCGGCGATCAAGGCGTGATCGCTCCACTGCGCCGCCAGCACCTGTTGCGCCGTGTGGGCGATGAGCAGGCCGCCGACCTGGTTCACCAGTGTCATGTCGTAGCGGCCTGATGCCGCCATGCGCTGGTAGTCCTTCTTGAAGGTCTTGGTGTACGCGATGGTGCGCAGCCTGTAGCCCTTCTTGCCGGCCATCAGGCTTCATCCCTTTCCATGGCCTGCAGCATGGCTTCAACAGAGGCATGTCCAGGTTCACCGCCTCTGGCGATTTCTCTCGCCTCCAAAGTGGCCTGCCGGTTTGTCTCGCGACGCAGCCGCATCGCCTGCACCTGCTCCGCCGTCAGCCGCAGGTCAAAGGGAATGCCGTTGTGCAGCACAACGCCCTGCAGAAACATGCGCACGGCGGCGTTCACATCCATGCCCAGCGTAGAAAGTATGTCGGCAGCGCTGTCGTAGATCTTGTCATCCACAGTAGTACGGATGATGGTCATCTTTTGCTCCTTTGAGGTCACTTGCCGACATATTCTAGGCAATCTCAAATCAACTGTTGCTGCGACCTTCCACACGCATTCACTTGCAAAAACAAAAAACCAGACAGTCATTCGTAAATTTCCCTTGGCAGTCCTCCAAGCCCCAGACCTCTACCGCCGCCCCCAAGCCTTGCCTACAGTCGCCAGGACAGGCAGGGGCGTTGCACAAGGCGGCGCCTTTTCGCCATTCCAGAAACGACGGATTCAGACGACAGGGTGGAGCATGCAAAGACAAGCCAGGGTGATTGCCATCAACAACCAGACGGGGCTCATCGGTCTGCAGCCGGAGGGAGAGGACAGCTGCGTGCTGGCGCAGCAGCTCGATACCCGCCCCGTGAATACGGGCCAGATGCTGTCAGGGGAGATGGACAGCGTGGGCATGGAGACGTTTGTGAACGCGCAGACGCAGGACCGCATCGAGGTCTTTGTCGAGGCCTACGGGCTGTCTGCGGAGGCCGTGGAGCTGGCGATGCGCTGAGTGGGCCGGCCAGCGAAGGCGCGGGTGCCGGTCTCAAGGCCGCGCCCACTGCGCCAGCGTGTGCCGCGCCAGCGCCTCGACATCCAGCGGAGACCGGGGGTCCACCGCCAGCTCTCCCAGCATCACCATGGCCTCGGGAATCTGGTTGCGCTCGCGCAGCAGCAGGGCCTTGTTCAGCAGCAGAAAGCCGCGGGTCTGGGCATCGGGGCCGGCCTTCAGGCCGCTGTCCAGCAGGGCAAGGCATTGGTCGGGGTCGTCCTCCATCAGGGCGGCTGTCTTCCAGGCGGGGGCGAAGCCAGGGGTTTCGCGGGTCATGGCCAGGGCGGCCTGGCGCACCTTGCTCCTGTCGGTCTCCCACTCCAGGGCGAGGTAGCGCAGATAGGTGCCTTGCGGGAGCTTGCCATCGCGCTCCATGCGCAGGCTGTGCACGGCCGTCTTGGCCATGAAGAAACCCCTGGGAGCCATTGCATCCACGCGCCGGTAGTGGCGATAGGCCGCATCGAAGTCCTTTTGCAGCAGGTAGGTGAATGCGGCGTCGTAGACGGGATAAGGCCAGTCCGGCGCCAGCTTCGAGGCGGTCTCGAAATGCGCCAGCGCAGCCCGGTTGTCACCGCGCTGCCCTGCGGCGCGGCCCAGGGCATGGGCATCGCGCGCCGCCTGGCTGACGGGTGTGGCGCGGGGCAGTTCCCAGCTGAAACGGCCATCGGCCTTGTCCAGGTCGCTGCGCTTGAGCACGCGGCCGGCACTGTCCTTGAAGACGATGTCGTCGGCTGCCATGGCGGGCGCTGGCGCCAGCAGCTGCAGTGCAAGGGCCATGGCGGCAAGCAAGGGGAGCTTCATGGTGTGCTGAGCTTGGTTCGGGAAAGCCGATATTAGGGCGCAGACGCAGACGCAGGAGCGGAGCCGGCAGACGGGGATTCACCTGCAGGCCTGCCAGTTGAGGGGGCCGTGGCGGCGGCACGCCTTCCCCTGCCCCTGGCGCGCGGACGGGCAAGGTGATTCATTTGCCATTCCAGCGATTCGGTATCGAAGTCGAAGGCATCCAGCAGGGCAATGGCTTTCCTGGCCTCCCTGAAGTCCACTTCCGTGACGGGCGGACTGTGCCGCAGCGACAGATCGTGCTTGAGCAGCCATTGCTGCAGATCGGCCAGCGCGACGATGGAGATGCCCTGGTTGATGAGCTGTGACGCGGTGACTTGCGCCAGCATGGCCGGCGTCAGTTGCCTGCAGGAGCGCAGGCCCAGGACCTGCCTGAGTTTGGCCACCAGGGGAGTGCGCAGCTCGAACTGGGGCAGGCTCTCGAAATGGGCCAGGGATTCGAGGTACAGGTCCGGCTCCGCATGTATGGCGTCCAGGTCGTTGGGCAGATTCAGCAGTTCGCAGATGCGATTGAGGGCGGTGCGTGCGCGTTCGGTGCCGAGTTTCTCGGCCTTGCCCGCTTGCGCGACCGAGCAGCCGGCGATGACGGAGCGCAGCACATTGGCCTTGGTGAGATTGGAAATCATGGAATCCCCCTGATGAAAATCCAGGGACCCCAGCTTCAGCCGCCCGGTCCCGACAATGGCTCTGGCGCGGCGATGGGCCGTTCACGGAACCTCGGAGGCCGGCAGGCGCAAGTGCATTGCGCCGCCGCCAAGGGACAGGAGGACGCCAGGCCTTGCAGAGTTCCAGGGGAAATGCACGTGCTTGCGCCCACAGTCAAATGCAATGCGCTGAGGTGCAAATTCCATGCAAATTCCATGCAGATTCCATCGAAAAGGGGGCCTGACGGCCCCCCTGGTGTGCTCTGCCGGCTGCAGCCCCGGCAGGCCTTGCTTGCGGCGACTCAGCGGCGGCGCAGGCGCTTGATGCCTTCGACAGCCGCCAGCACGATGGCGCCGGCCACGATGCCGGCCACCGCGTTGAGCACATTCACCGCCAGCACGCGCCACAGGCCGCCCAGCGCGCCCTGGGCCACGGCATCGCCCAGGCCCTCCACGGCGTGGTGCAGCGCAGGCACGCCGTGTACGAGGATGCCGCCACCCACCAGGAACATGGCGGCCGTGCCCGCAACGGACAGCCCCTTCATCAGCCAGGGCGCGGCGGCGACGATGCCCCGGCCCAGCGCGCGGGCCGCGGCGCTGGCACGCTGGCCCAGCCACAGTCCCAGGTCATCGAGCTTGACGATGCCGGCCACCAGGCCATAGACGCCCAAGGTCATGATGAGGGCAATGCCCGCCAGCACGGCGACCTGCTGCCCGAACGGCGCCGAGGCCACGGTGCCAAGGGTAATGGCGATGATCTCGGCCGAGAGGATGAAGTCGGTGCGCACGGCGCCCTTGATCTTGTCCTTTTCCATGGCGACGAGATCGACGCTCGCATCGGCATTGGCCTGGGTGAGGCGCTCGCGCTCCACGGCATCTTCCTCGGGCGAATGCAGGAATTTGTGGGCCAGCTTCTCGCAACCCTCAAAGCACAGAAAGGCGCCGCCGACCATGAGCAGCGGCGTGACAGCCCAGGGAATGAAGGCGCTGATGAGCAGCGCCGTCGGCACGAGGATGACCTTGTTGACCAGCGAGCCCTTGGCCACGGCCCAGACCACGGGAATCTCGCGCTCGGCGCGCACGCCCGTGACCTGCTGGGCGTTGAGGGCCAGGTCATCGCCCAGCACGCCGGCCGTCTTCTGCGCAGCCACCTTGGTCATGACGGACACATCGTCGGCCATGGCCACGCTCTTGCGGGCCGCGACCTTGGTCATGAGGGCCACGTCGTCAAGGATCGCTGCAATATCGTCAAGCAGCATCAGCAAACCAGCACCAGCCATCGCGTTTCTCCAGTGAATTGTTGGGGGGCCTTGCGGCCTGGGCGCCATCATGGGGCACGGGCATGTCCTGCCCGTGTAGGAGAGGCCCGGCGGCCGGCCGGGCCACCGGCCTGAGCGGCCATCCGCTACTTGCTTGTCTTGAAGCCCTGCCCTGCCGCCCAGGCCGCCACGTCGTCGCGGCGGATGGCGGCGGCCATGAGCTGCGGGAAGGCGTCCGGCGTGCAGGCAAACGAGGGCACGCCCAGCGCGGCCAGCTTGGCGGCCAATTGTGCATCGTAGGCAGGCGCGCCTTCGTCGCTGAGCGCCAGCAGCGTGATGAACTGCACGCCCGACTCCACCAGCTCGGAGGCACGTCGCAGCAGGCCGCTTTCCACGCCGCCTTCGTAGAGGTCGGAGATGAGCACGACGATGGCATTGCGCGGCTCGCTGATCAGGCCCTGGCAGTAGCCCACGGCGCGGTTGATGTCGGTGCCGCCGCCCAGTTGCACGCCGAACAGCACGTCCACGGGGTCGGAGAGCTTGTCGGTCAGGTCCACCACCGCCGTGTCGAAGACCACCAGACGGGTAGCGACGGCCGGCAGGCTGGCCATGACGGCACCGAAGATGCTGGAGTAGACGACGGAGTTGGCCATGGAGCCGCTCTGGTCTATGCACAGGATGACTTCGCGCTGCGGGCGGCGGACCTTGCGGCCGTAGCCGACCAGGGTCTCGGGCACGATGGTGCGGTAGTCGGGCTGCCAGTGGCGCAGGTTGGCGCGGATGGTGCGGTTCCAGTCGATCTCGGAATGGCGCGGGCGGCGGTTGCGCTGGCTGCGGTCCAGCGCGCCCGAGACGGCGCTGCGCATGGGCTCTTCCAGGCGGCGCATGAGGTCGTCCACCACCTTGCGCACGACGATGCGCGCGGTCTCCTTGGTGTTCTGCGGGATGACGGAGCCCAGGGAGATGAGGTCGGCCACCATGTGCACGTCGGGCTGCACATGCTCCAGCATTTCGGGCTGGAGCATGAGTTCGCGCAGGTTCAGGCGCTCCATGGCGTCGCGCTGCATGACCTGCACGACCTGGCTGGGAAAGTACTTGCGGATGTCGCCCAGCCAGCGGGCCACGCTGGGCGAGGAGTTGCCCCGGCCGCCCCGGCGCGAGAGGCTGCCGTCCTTGTTGTCTTCTTCGTAGAGCGCGGCCAGGGCCTTGTCCATCTCTTCGAGGGAGCCGCCCTTGGCGCCCAGCCCGCCGCAGCTGCCCTCGGCCGGCTGGCCCAGCACCAGGCGCCAGCGCTGCAGCCGGTTGGTGGGCTGGACAGCGGGGTCCTGCGGATCGGCGTCGGCAAGGGATGCATCGTTCACGGTGGCAGCGGTGTTCATGGCTGGGCCTCCTGCGGGCTGGACAGCAGTTGCGCGGGCAGGTTCAGGCCCAGCAGTTGATCGAGTACGGGGAGGGCAAGCACGGCGCGCGCCTCGTTCCAGGCGCCGTCGTCACCGCCGCCTGCCGCGCCTGCGGCACCTGCGGATGCAGCCGCCACGACGGCCGCACTGCCCTGCCCTCGCCGGGCCTTTTCGCCCAGGCTCTGGCGGTCATGGTTGGAGAAGGCCGAGAAGCTGCGGCGCACCAGGGGCAGGATCTGGGTGAACTGGGTCTCGCCCAGCTGGGCCAGCCAGGCATCGACGGCGCCCCAGATGGCGTCGTCGTGCAGCAGCACCAGGGCCTGGCGGTTGAGAAAGCCGTCCAGCCAGGCAGCAGCGTCCAGCGGCGGCACGCCCAGCGAGAGATTGCGGCCCAGTTGCGTGGCCACGGCCTCGCTGTCCAGGCGGTGGGCATCCAGCAGCAGGCGGCAGGACGTGCCGCGCAGCAGGGCCGCGCCGGCGTCGCCCAGGGCAATGCTGCGCAGGGCGCCGAACCAGACCTCGCGCGGCTCCTCGGCATCGCGCAGACGCAGGGCTTCATGGGCCTGCAGCACCGTGGCCTGCATGTGCCTTGCGGCGTCTTCATCCAGCGCCATGCAGGCCAGGGGCAGGCCGATGGCGGCACGCAGCGCCATGCTGTCGATCACCGTGGCCAGCGCCTGGGTGTCGGTCTGGCGCACGCTGCCGTAGCGCAGCACATTGGCCAGCGGCGGCAGCGCCTGCATGAGCTGGGAAACGTCGCCGGTGCTGGCAGAGCGGTCTGCCAGGTCGTGCATGAGGGCATCGACCAGGTGCGGCAGGTCGGCCAGCAGGGCGTCGTCGATGGTCTTGGCCAGCTCGGGCAGCGGTGTCTCGGGCGTCAGCGCCTGGCGCACCTTGGCGGCTGCAGCCTGCACCAGGGTGCCGCCGTAGCGGCTGGCCTCGATGACGCGCACGGCCAGCTCGGGCTCCCACTGCAGTTGCCAGCTTTCGCGGAAGGTGCCCCGGTTGCGCTGCTGGTCGGTGGTGACGCTGCCCCACTCTATGCCCAGCAGGCGCAGCCGGTGCAGGAAGTGGCTGCGGTCGCGGTCCGTGTCCTTGCGCAGGTCCAGGGCCAGGACCTTGGCGGCCGCCTCGGGCTTGAGGCGCAGGCTTTTTTGCTGCTGCTCGATGTCGCGCTGCAGCGGCACCTGGGGCACGTCGGCGGGCACGCCGCCGATGCGGTCGCCCACGCTGAGTTCGCGCTCGATCAGGCGCAGCGGAGCGCGCTCGCCCATGCTGATGACGGTGACGATGGCCTCGTCCAGCTCGGGCAGGCCCGGGCTGGCGTGGCCGCGCAGGGCGGCCAGGCTTTCGGCCAGGCGCGTGGCCTCGATGATGTGGGCGCTGGAGCAGTCCAGGTCCTTGGAACGCAGCAGATGGGCCACGCGCGCCAGCCAGCCGACGGTGCGCCGGGTGCTGGCGCGTGCCGGGTCGGCAGCAGGTGCGGACTGGAGCAAGGACTCGGGCGCAGGCTCGGAGCAGCGCCACAGGTGTTCATACCAGCCCGGCGAATCCACGCCCGCTCCATAGCCGCTGGACGAGCACAGGTTGCGGTAGGTCCAGGGCGCCCAGGTGGCCTGGACCTTGGCCTTGGGCAGGCCCTTGAGCGTGGCGGCATCGGCCTTGGCGGTGACCTGGGCCTGCAGGGCCGGCACATGCCATGCGCCGCAGACCACGGCAATGCGCTGGTGGCCGGCCTTGACGGCCTCGCGCATGCACTGGCGCATCCAGGCTTCGCGCAGCGCCTCGCGCCGGGCGTGGCGTTCTCCGCGCACTTCGTTGGGCAGCTCGGCGCGCACCACGGCCATGGCTTCGGCAATGCCCTCGAACAGGGTGGCGCCGTCGCCGCGCTCCTCGACCATGCGGTTCCACCAGCTTTCGCCGTCGGGGTAGCCTGCGGCCTCGGCCAGCAGGTCCAGCGGATCGCGCCAGTCCCGCCTGCCGGGGTCCGAGGGATCGACGGCGAGGGCGGCAGCCGGCACGGACTGCGTGGTGTCGTCGCGGTCCAGGGCCTCGGCGGCATTGCTCTGGAGCTGGCCGCCGTCTGCCGCAGCGGCGCCGGAATCGGAGCCGGTGTCTGCATCCTGGCCTTCATCGCCCGCATCCTCGCCCGCATCACCTGCATCTGCTGCCGCCGCCTCGGCCCGGCGCCGCTCCTGCTCGGCCATGTCCAGCGCCATGCGGTGGGTCTGGGGCAGGTCGATGAAGCGCGTGGCCACGCCCTGGCGCGCCGCCCATTGCAGGGCCTGCCATTCGGGCGAGAACTCGGCGTAGGGATAGAAGGCGGCATGGGCCGGGCTGTCCTGCACATAGACCAGCATGGCCACGGGCGGCTGCAGGTCGGCATGCTGGAGCATGGGCAGCAGGGACTCGCCCTCGGGCGGGCCTTCGACCAGCAGGCAGTCGGGCTGCAGCTGCTCCAGGGCCTGCAGCAGGCTGCGCGCGCAGCCCGGGCCATGGTGGCGGATGCCGAAGAAATGAAGCGGATTGGCAGAGGTGGCCATACGGGAAGTGCGCAGGAGATGCGCAGAAGATGCGGTCGGTCAGCGGTGCGGGAGTGCGGGCTTCAGAGCTGCTCGCGGCAGGCGCGGTACAGGTCCTTCCAGTCGCTGCGCTCCTTGACCACGGTCTCCAGGTATTCCTTCCAGACCACGCTGTCCTGCACCGGGTCCTTGATCACGGCGCCCAGCAGGCCCGAGGCCACATCGCCCGCGCGCAGCACGCCGTCGCCGAAATGCCCGGCCAGCGCCATGCCGCTGTTGATGACCGAGATGGCCTCGGCCGTGGACAGCGTGCTGCTGGGCGACTTCACGCGCACGGTCTTGCCGTCCTCGGTCTGGCCGTTGCGCAGCTCGCGGAAGATCTGCACCACCCGGCGCACTTCCTGCAGGGCCGGCGGCTCGGCGGGCAGGGCCAGGGCGCGGCCCTGCTCGGCCACGCGCTTGGTGACGATCTGCACTTCCTCGTCCTGCGATGCCGGCACGGGCAGGACCACGGTGTTGAAGCGGCGCTTGAGCGCGCTGGACAGCTCGTTCACGCCCTTGTCGCGGTTGTTGGCCGTGGCGATGACCGAGAAGCCCTGCACGGCCTGCACCTCGGTGCCCAGCTCGGGCACGGGCAGGGTCTTTTCGGACAGCACGGTGATCAGCGTGTCCTGCACGTCGGCCGGGATGCGGGTCAGCTCTTCGATGCGGGCGATCTTGCCCAGCTTCATGGCGTTGACCAGGGGGCTGGGAATCAGCGCCTTCTCGGACGGGCCATGGGCCAGCAGCTGCGCGTAGTTCCAGCCGTAGCGCAGCTGCTCCTCGCTGGTGCCGGCCGTGCCCTGCACCAGCATGGTGGAGTCGCCGCTGACGGCGGCCGACAGGTGCTCGGACACCCAGGACTTGGCCGTGCCCGGCACGCCGTACAGCAGCAGGGCGCGGTCGGTGGCCAGGGTGGAGACGGCGATTTCCATCAGGCGCGGATTGCCGATGTACTTGGGGCTGACCTCGAAGCCGTTGCCGAGCTTGCCGCCCATGAGGTACTGGAGCACGGCCCAGGGCGACAGCTTCCAGTTGGGCGGACGCGGACGGTCGTCCACCTTGCGCAGGGCTTCGAGTTCTTCGGCGAATTGCTGTTCGGCATGCTGGCGCAGGACTTGGCTCATGGTGTGCTTCCGGAAAGGGATGGGAATGGGATTCGGTAGGGGGTGGGTGGCAAAGCGGGCCCGGCCTCAGGCCTGGCCGCGCAGTGCGATGAAGGCCTGGTGCAGGCCCAGGCGCAGCTCGACGATGCGCTCCAGGTGGCCGCGCATGCGCTCCTCGTCCCAGGGCCGCGCGCGGCTGCGTTCGAGGCGCGCCTGCTGCTGGGGCGTGAGGGGAATGGCCGGGGCGGCTGTTGCTGCAGATGCCGAAGCGGCTGCGGTCTCTGCAACAGGCTCGGCCGGGGGCTCCGGCTCGGGCTCGACCTGTGCATCCAGCACCGAGGGCTTGCGCCACAGCTCGGCAAAGCGCTCCAGCGCAGTCACGTCCAGCATTCGCGCGCAGGACAGCAGTGCCTGGTCGGCGCGGTAGCTGTGCCAGTTGCCCGTGATCTGCTTGCCGCCCACGGCCACATGCAGTGCCTCGGTCAGCCGCGCCGACAGCGCCGGCGAGAGCAGTTCGGCACCGCCCAGCGACTGGGACATGCCCTCGATGGCGTCGATGAGCTTGTGCCTGTCGCGCTCGAACTGGGCAATCCAGCGGGACTCGCGTTCTTCGGGGGACAGCCGGGCCATGAGGGCGGGCAGCAGCGCATCGTGGCGCATGTCGCGGCCCAGGGCCTGGGCGGCATCGATCCATTCCACGTCCAGCTGGTACTGCAGGGCCCGCACCCAGCCCTGGCGCAGCGAGGATTTCCAGTCGCTGCGCCGGCTCCACTCCATCACTTCCAGGGGCGTCAGGCCCAGGGCCCGGGTCCAGAAGGACACCGGGGTGAGCTGCACCATCTGCTCCAGCAGCCAGGCCTTCTTGCCGCCACGGAAGTAGGCATCGGGCTTGAGCGTGATGCCGTCGCGCTCCCATTCCTTGAGGCCTTCCTCGGGAGGCTCCACGATCCACTGGCCCTTGTCGTCCTGCTGCAGCATGGACTGCATCCAGCCCATGACGCGCTGGCTGTGCGCGCTGTCCGGCAGGCACGAGAGCATTTGCGCGGCGTTCTCGCGGATTTCCTTGCTGCGGTCGGACAGCAGTTTTTCGAGCAGCGGCTCGTCGTCCATGCCCAGCCCCACGGTCAGTGCCTGGACCATGGGCAGGCGCTCCTTGGCGCCCAGCTCCTTCAGGCTGCCTTCCAGCCGCGCACGGGCCTGGGCGGCATCGGCCGCGCGCTCGCTGCGCAGCAGGGCCACGCGCTGCTCGACCGAGCCCTCCTGCCAGACCAGTTCGGGGTCGGCGGTTTCCTCCACGCCGCTGGCATAGCTCCATTGCGGATTGAGCGCGCCCAGCCAGCGCCCGCGCTCGCCCAGCACCGGGGCCAGCCACTGGCGCAGCTCCACGGACTGGCGGCCCTGCTCCAGCGCAGGCACCAGCAGGTCATGGGGCAGGCGCTGGCCCGCCTGGTCCAGGGTGCGCAGCATGGAGGCCTGCAGCTCGAACGGTCCGTCCTTGAGCACGTCGCCCATCAGGCTCTGCAGGCGAGCATCGGCAGGCGCGGGGCGCGATTCTGCAGGCGCCGCGGCCGGCACGGCCAGCGGTGCCGGCAGGCGCACCTGCGCGCCGGGCTGCCAGCCTGCGCGCTCGAACACGGCCGCCACGGCGCTGGCGCGCAGCAGTTGCTGGGCGGGCGAGTCGCCGGGCAGGTCCGCCCGGGGCAGCAGCGCGGCCTGCACGGCCTGCTGCGACCACGGGGCAGACGGATCAACGCCCGAAGCCAGCGCAGGCGGCACGGCCAGCCGGTCCGAGCCGACCATGGCCGATTGCTGCAGCGCAGTCCAAAGTTGTGTGTTGCTCATACCGGTTCACCCTGGTTCTGCCAGATACATTGCCGGGCGCTTTCGCCCTCGCGGGCCTGCCAGGCGCTCAGCAGGCGCCAGCGGCCCACGGCCGGGCCGGGCTCCCATTCGCCAAACAGCTGCATGGGCGCGCCGCCGCTGAGCGCCAGCAGGCGCCAGGCTTCGGCATCGTCAATGGCCACGGGAACGGGTTGCACAGGCGCGGCAGTGCCGTCAGCAGACACGCCGGGCGCAGCCGCCGATGCGCCCGGCGCATCGGGCCAGGCCGCAAACCATTGGCCCTGGGCAGGCACCAGGCGCAACCCGTCCTGGCACAGCGGCTGCGTGGCCTGCAGCGGGTTGGCGGCAATGCGCCGGCCCATCTGCTGCAGGACGTCGCCCACGGCCGAGGTGTCCAGCGGGCTGGCGCCATCGGCAGGCAGCGCAGGCCCGTTGCCGTTGGCGGCAATGGCGCGCAGCGGCGCATGGCCCGGGTAGAAATTCAGCGCGCATCCGTAGCGATGGCCAGGCACCCAGGCCGATTCGAAGCCGCGCCCGCCCTGCGCATAGTCCAGCACCAGGGCCATGCGGCCCGTGCGCTGCCCGTGCAGCCAGACGCGACGCTCCATGAGCCGGCCTTCGCGCTCGATCATGCGCAGGCCGGCCACCAGCCATTCGTCCTCGACCAGTTGGCCGCGGGCCTGCACTTCGGCCTTGTCCATGGGCCAGCCCAGCGCGGCCATCACGTCGGCCTTGACCTCGGGGCTGAGCGATTCACGGCGGCGCACGGCGTCGATGATCAGCTGCCAGTGGCCCAGCTGCACCAGCATGTCGCGTGGCCAGTCGCGGTGGCTGTCCACCAGATCCCGGCAGTCCTTGATGCGTGCCGCCATGCCCGTGGCCTGCGCATCGACCATGCGCGCGGCCATGGTGTTCCAGCGCTGGCGCATCTGGGAGTCGCCGGCCTGGTTGGCCAGGCCCGCGCGCACCATGTCCTGCATCCACAGCGACAGTTCCTGCAGGCCCGCCTCGACCTTGTCCCAGCGCTTGTCTTCGCGCCTGGCCTGCTGCCTGGCCGCGACCTCGGGATCGGGTGGCGGCTCGGCCGCCGCGGCAGCTGCCTTGGCCTCCTTCTTCTCGGCCTTTTCCTGGCGGCTGTCCAGCCAGGTCTGCACCCAGGCCGGTGGATCGCCGCCCTCGGTGACCTGGCCGCCCGCACGCATCAGCATCAGCGCCAGCCCATGCTTGCAGGGGAACTTGCGGCTGGGGCAAGAGCATTTGAAGGAGGGTCCCGACAGGTCCACCTGGGTCTGGTAGGGCTTGCTGCCGCTGCCCTGGCACTCGCCCCACACCGCCACATCGTTGGCGCCCATGGTGGGCCATTTGGCGGGCGATTGCAGCCCCTTGGCGGCCTTGCTGGAGGAAGCGTCCGGCGATAGCGCCAGCACTTCGCTCTCTGTTCCTAATACACGCGACACCGAAGCTCCCTCTCCAAGTGTTTGTCATCGCCAGGCGCATTGAATGAAGAAACGACCGCGCCCGGCAAGCCCGAAAGCCTATCAGCAATAGTTATCGGCAATTTGAAACAAATCACAACAACGTCAAACCTCTCTCCCATGAACCGGGAACCCCATGGCGCGCAGCCAGCTGCGCTATATCAGCGCATGCATTGATGGCACCAAGCCGTACCAGCCTTCAGGCATTGCAAAAAGACGCAGGAAACACGCATTCACCATTTCCTGCGATGCACATCGCCACCCATTGAAAGCAAGCACTCATTCCGCACTGAAAACGGTTTCATTCCATTGCACTGGCAACCATTGCAATCCGCTGGCCATTGCGATAGCCCGACAGTGCGTTCAAACCGGAGCCAGGCAAGGCCGGACCAGACCCTGGCTGGGGGATGGGCTCTCGAAAAACCGGATGTGCCAGGCAAATATACTGTATATTCATACAGCCATGGAGCTGCAACGCAAACTTTTCATCCTCGCCGACGCCGCCAAGTACGACGCCAGCTGCGCCTCCAGCGGATCGCAGGGGCGCGACTCGCTGGACGGCAAGGGCATGGGCTCGGTCACCGGCATGGGCATCTGCCACAGCTATGCGCCCGACGGGCGCTGCATCTCGCTGCTCAAGATCCTGCTGACCAATGTCTGCATCTTCGACTGCCGCTACTGCATCAACCGCAAGAGCTCCAACGTGCAGCGCGCCCGCTTCACGGTGGCCGAGGTGGTGCAGCTGACGCTGGACTTCTACCGGCGCAACTGCATCGAGGGACTGTTCCTGTCCAGCGGCATCATCCGCTCCAGCGACTACACCATGGAGCAGCTGGTGGAAGTGGCCCGCCGCCTGCGCGAGGAGCATGACTTTCGCGGCTACATCCACCTCAAGACCATCCCGGATGCCGCCCCTGAATTGCTGGCCCAGGCAGGCCGCCATGCCGACCGCCTGAGCATCAATGTGGAACTGCCCACGGCCAGCGGCCTGGCGCAGTTCGCGCCCGAAAAGGACGGCCGGCGCATACGCCAGGCCATGCAGGGCGTGGACCGGCATGTGCAGGCCTGGCGCGCGGCCACGCGCGAGCAGCGCCAGGCGCAGTCCCTGCCCGGCGCGCCCGCGCAGCGCGCCGCCGTGCCGCGCTTCGCGCCGGGCGGGCAGAGCACGCAGATGATCGTGGGCGCCGACCGCGCAACCGATGCCGACATCCTCGAATCCAGCCATACGCTGTATGCGGGCTACGGCCTGCGCCGCGTGTACTACTCGGCCTTCAGCCCCATTCCCGATGCCTCGCGCGACCTGCCGCCGCAGGCGCCGCCCCTCATGCGCGAGCACCGGCTCTACCAGGCCGACTGGCTGATGCGCTTTTACGGCTACGGGGCGGGCGAGATCGCGGCGGCCAGCCGCCACGGCATGCTGGACCTGGAGATCGACCCCAAGCTGGCCTGGGCACTGGCCAACCGCCAGCAGTTCCCTGTGGACCTCAACCGTGCGCCTCGCAGCCTGCTGCTGCGCGTGCCGGGCCTGGGCACGCAGACGGTGGAGCGCCTCCTGGCGGCGCGCCGCGTGCGCCGGCTGCGGCTGGACGACCTGCTGCGGCTGCGCGCCCCCGTGCAAAAGGCCCTGCCCTTCGTGCTGATCGACGGCCACCGCCCCCTGCTGGGCGAGACCGACTCGGCCGCGCTGCGCACGCGGCTGATCGCGCAGTCGCAGGCCAGCCAGGCCCAGGCGCGGCACAGCGGCATGCGCGTGCAAAGCGCACTGCAGGCCAGCCTGTTCTAGAACCTGGAGCACGCCATGCACGGACAGGCCCTCACCATCGAACTCGACAGCCCCGACGACTGGCCCGGCTTTCGCGCAGCCTGCCGGGCGCTGCTGGCCCACGGCGCCGACCCCGCTGCGGTGCGCTGGCGGTGGCCCGACACGCGGGGTGCGCAGCCACTCGGCGCGGGGGTGGACCTGTTTTCCAGCGCGCCGCAGCAGGCCGTGCCCGCCTCGGCGCTTGCCGGGCTGGCCGGCCCCGGCGAGGCAGGGCTGTCCCTGTCGGACACCCAGATGTCCGCCCTGCGCCATGCCTGCATGCACCGCGCGGCAGGCCGCTTCGAGCTGTGCCACCGCTGGCTGGCGCGCATGCAGGCCCGGCCCGAACTGCGGCTGGATGCGCTGGATGCGGACTGGCGCGCCATCGAGGCCCTGGCCCGCCCCGTCTCGCGCGAGATCCACAAGATGCACGCCTTCGTGCGCTTTCGGACGACCCAGCGGCAGAACCTGCCCGAGCTGCACATCGCCTGGTTCGAGCCCGAGCACCACATCGTGCGCGCGGCGGCACCCTTCTTCTGCAAGCGCTTTGCCAACATGCACTGGGCCATCCTCACGCCGCAGTGCAGCGTGCACTGGGACGGCCATGCGCTGCGCCTGGCGCCCGGCGCGCGCCGCAGCGATGCCCCGCCAGCCGACGCGGGCGAGGCCCTGTGGCTGACCTACTACGCCAGCACCTTCAACCCCGCGCGCCTGAAGGAGCAGGCCATGCTGCGCGAGATGCCGCGCCGCTACTGGCACAACCTGCCCGAGACGGTGCTGATCTCCACCCTGGTCCAGCAGGCCCGCGCGCGCACGGGACAGATGCTGGAGCAGTAAGGACAGGCGCAAAAAAACAAAGGCCCCGAAGGGCCTTTGTCTGCTTTGCAGCGTCGCTCAGTGCATCAGCCCAGCCACTTGCGGGCGTTGCGCCACACGCGCATCCAGGGGCTGAATTCCGACTTGTCGCCGTTGGTCCAGCTCATCTGCACGTTGCGGAACACGCGCTCGGGGTGGGGCATCATGGCCGTGAAGCGGCCATCGGCCGTGGTCACTGCCGTCAGGCCGCCGGCCGATCCGTTGGGATTGAACGGGTACTGCTCAGTGGCCTTGCCGTGGTTGTCCACGTAGCGCATGGAGGCGATGGCCTTGTCCGCATTGCCGCGGAAGCGGAAGTTGGCAAAGCCTTCGCCGTGGGCCACGGCGATGGGCAGGCGGCTGCCGGCCATGCCCTGCAGGAACAGGCTGGGCGACTCCAGCACTTCCACCATGGACAGGCGCGCCTCGAAGCGGTTGCTCTGGTTCTGCGTGAAACGCGGCCAGTCCTGGGCGCCGGGAATGATATCGGCCAGTTCGGCAAACATCTGGCAGCCATTGCACACGCCCAGGCCGAAGGTGTCGCTGCGGCCGAAGAACTGCTGGAACTGCGCGGACAGGCTGTCGTTGAAGGTGATGGAGCGCGCCCAGCCGATGCCGGCGCCCAGCGTGTCGCCGTAGCTGAAGCCGCCGCAGGCCACCACGCCGGCGAAGTCCTGCAGCTGCGCGCGGCCGCTTTGCAGGTCGGTCATGTGCACGTCCACGGCGTCGAAGCCGGCCTCGGTGAAGGCGTAGGCCATTTCCACATGGGAGTTCACGCCCTGCTCGCGCAGCACAGCCACGCGGGGCCGCGCGCCCAGGTTCAAGAAGGGTGCGGCCGGGTTCTCGGCCGCGTCGAACGTCAGGTGCAGGTGCATGCCGGGGTCGGCAGGCTCGCCGGCTGCGGCGTGCTCGCTGTCGGCGCAGGCCGGGTTGTCGCGCTGCTGGGCAATCTTCCAGCTGACGGCATCCCAGACCTGGTGCAGGTCGCTGAGCGAGGCGCCGAAGACGGACTTGGCATCGCGCCAGACCTGCAGCTCGCCCTTGCCCGCATCGACCTTGGAGGAGGCAGGACGCGTCTTGCCGATGATGTGGCTGCAGGTGGACAGGCCATGCTCGCGCAGGGTCTGCAGCACGGCGGCGCGGTCGGCCGTGCGGATCTGCAGCACGGCGCCCAGTTCTTCGTTGAACAGCGCGCGCAGCGTCATGTCGTCGCGGCGGCCGCTGATCTGGGAGGCCCAGTTCTTGCCTTCGCCCGAGTCCATGCGGCTGTCGCTGATGCCGTCGCCTTCGGTGACCAGCATGTCCACGTTGATAGCCACGCCCACATGGCCGGCAAAGGCCATCTCGGCCACGGTGGCCAGCAGGCCGCCGTCGCCCTTGTCGTGGTAGGCCAGGATCTGGCCCTTGGCGCGCAGGTCGTTGACGGCATCGACCAGGGCAATCAGGTCCTTGGCGTCATCGAGGTCGGGCGTCTCGTTGCCGGTCTGGCCCAGCACCTGGCCCAGGATGGAGCCGCCCATGCGCATCTTGCCGCGGCCCAGGTCCACCAGCACCAGGGTGCTGTCGTCTTCCGAGGCGTCCAGCTGGGGCGTGAGCGTGCCGCGCACATCGTCGATGGAGGCAAAGCCCGTGATGATCAGGCTGACCGGCGAGGTCACCTTCTTGACCTGGCCGCCCTCGTTCCACTGGGTGCGCATGGACAGGCTGTCCTTGCCCACGGGAATCGAGATGTCCAGCTGCGGGCACAGCTCCATGCCCACGGCCTTGACGGTGGCGTAGAGCGCCGCGTCTTCGCCGGGCTCCCCGCAGGCCGCCATCCAGTTGGCCGACATCTTGACCCTGGACAGTTCGATGGGCGCGGCCAGCATGTTGGTGATGGCCTCGGCCACGGCCATACGGCCCGACGCCGGCGCGTTGATGGCCGCCAGCGGCGTGCGCTCGCCCATGGCCATGGCCTCGCCCTTGAAGCCCTGGAAATCGGCCAGCGTGACGGCCACGTCGGCCACGGGCACCTGCCAGGGGCCGACCATCTGGTCGCGGTGGGTCAGGCCGCCCACGGCGCGGTCGCCGATGGTGATCAGGAAGCGCTTGGAGGCCACGGTGGGGTGGGCCAGCACGTCGATCACGGCCTTTTCCAGGGGCACGCCGGTCAGGTCCATGGGGGGCAGCTCCCGCTGCACGGTGGCCACGTCGCGGTGCATCTTGGGCGGCTTGCCCAGCAGCACGTTCATGGGCATGTCCACGGGGAACTTCTGGTCGCCCGAGGCCACGGCCGTGTCCTCCAGCACCAGCTGGCGCTCCTCGGTGGCCGTGCCGATCACGGCAAACGGGCAGCGCTCGCGCTCGCAGAAGGCCGTGAATTCGGCCAGCGATTCGGGCGCGATGGCCAGTACATAGCGCTCCTGGCTTTCGTTGGACCAGATTTCCTTGGGCGCCAGGCCGGATTCCTCCAGGTTGACGGCGCGCAGATCGAAGCGCGCGCCACGGCCCGCATCGTTGGTCAGCTCGGGGAAGGCATTGGACAGGCCGCCGGCACCCACGTCGTGGATGGCCAGGATGGGGTTCTTGTCACCCTGGGCCCAGCAGTGGTTGATGACTTCCTGGGCGCGGCGCTCGATCTCGGGGTTGCCGCGCTGCACGGAGTCGAAGTCCAGCTCGGCCGCGTTCGTGCCGCTGGCCATGGAGCTGGCAGCGCCGCCGCCCATGCCGATGCGCATGCCGGGGCCGCCCAGCTGGATCAGCAGGGTGCCGGCGGGGAATTCGATCTTGCGCGTCAGCTCGGAGTCGATCACGCCCAGGCCGCCCGCGATCATGATGGGCTTGTGGTAGCCGCGCATCACGGCATCGGCACCCACGCCGACCTGCTGCTCGTACTCGCGGAAATAGCCGGTCAGGTTGGGACGGCCGAATTCGTTGTTGAAGGCCGCGCCACCGAGCGGGCCCTCGATCATGATCTGCAGCGGGCTGGCGATGTGCTCGGGCTTGCCCACTTCGCTGCCCCACAGCTTGGAGACCGTGAAGCCCGACAGGCCGGCCTTGGGCTTGGAGCCGCGGCCCGTGGCGCCCTCGTCGCGGATCTCGCCGCCCGCGCCGGTCGATGCGCCGGGGAAGGGAGAGATGGCCGTGGGGTGGTTGTGCGTCTCCACCTTCATGAGGACGTGGTTGACGGCCTGCTTCTTCTGGTAGCTGGGCGCCTTGATCTTGTCCAGGGCCGCCTCGAAGGTGGCGACGAAGCGCTCGACCTCATGGCCTTCCATGATGGAGGCGTTGTCCGAGTACGCGACCACCGTGTGCTGGGGCGAGACCTGGTGCGTGTTGCGGATCATGCCGAACAGGCTCTTGTCCTGGGCCACGCCGTCAATGGTGAACTGGGCGTTGAAGATCTTGTGGCGGCAGTGCTCGCTGTTGGCCTGCGCGAACATCATCAGCTCCACATCCGTGGGATTGCGCTGCAGGCCCTTGAAGGCGTCGACCAGGTAGTCGATCTCGTCGTCGGCCAGTGCCAGGCCCCATTGGCGGTTGGCAGTCTCCAGCGCCGCGCGGCCGCCGCCCAGCACATCGACGAACTCCATGGGAGCGGCTTCCAGGGCGGAGAACAGCTGCTCGGCCTCGGCGCGCGTGGCGAAGACCGATTCGGTCATGCGGTCGTGCAGCAGGGCCGCGATCTGCGCGGTCTGCTCGGCCGACAGCTCGGGCTTGCCACCGAGCAGGCCGCTCTTGAGGACCACGCAGTACTCGGTGATGCGCTCGACGCGGAAGACTTCAAGGCCGCAGTTGCGCGCGATATCGGTGGCCTTGGAGGCCCAGGGCGAGATCGTGCCCAGGCGCGGGGTGACCACCAGGGCGGTGCCATCGGCCGGGCCTTGCGGGCCTTCGTAGGGATCTCCATAGGTCAAGAGCGCCTGGAGGCGCTCTTGCAATGCGGGCGTGGGTGCGGCGTCCGTGGCCACCAGGTGCACGAAGCGCGCGGCAATGCCGGTGATTTTGGGATGGATGGCGACCAGGTCGGTCAGAAGCTGCTGGGCGCGGAACGAGCTGAGAGCGTTTCCACCCTCGAACTGTGTCAGATGCAAGGTCACGTGGCGGCCTGTTGGGTGAGGAGGCTTGTGAAAAGCGCCCTGCGGCCCCGCCCGGCTGGGGGCAGGCCGCAAGGCGCTGAATCGGTGAGGCCGCCATTTTACCGGGCTGCGCCGTCCCGGTGGCGACAGCCGCCCCTTACCCCTGCACGTCCAAAGGCGCAATGGGATAATTGCGGGCATGAGCATCACCATCAAGAGCGCCGAAGACATCGCAGCCATGCGCGTGGCATGCCGCCTGGCTTCGGAAGTGCTGGACTACATCACCCCCCACATCAAGCCCGGCATCACCACGGCCGAGATCGACCGGCTGGGCGCCGAATGCATGGCGCAGCAGGGCACGGTCTCCGCCACCATCGGCTACCAGCCGCCTGGCTACCCGCCCTATCCCGGGCACCTGTGCACCTCGGTCAACCATGTGGTCTGCCACGGCATCCCCAACGACAAGCCGCTCAAGAAGGGCGACATCGTCAATGTGGATGTCACGGTCATCACCAAGGACGGCTGGTACGGCGACAACAGCCGCATGTTCCTGATCGGCGAGTGTTCCATCGCGGCCAAGCGCCTGTCGGCGCTGACCTTCGACGCCATGTGGTTGGGCATCCAGCAGGTCAGGCCCGGCGCCACGCTGGGCGACATCGGCAACGCCATCCAGACCTTTGCCGAAGGCCACGGCCTGTCGGTGGTGCGCGAGTTCTGCGGCCACGGCATCGGCCAGAAGTTCCACGAAGAGCCGCAGATCCTGCACTATGGCCGCCCCGGCACGGGCACCGTTCTCGAAGAGGGCATGGTCTTCACCGTCGAGCCCATGCTCAACCTGGGCAGGCGCGAGATCAAGGAACTGGGCAAGGACGGCTGGACCATCGTGACCAAGGACCACAGCCTCTCGGCCCAGTGGGAACACACCCTGGTGGTGACCAAGACGGGCTACGAAGTCATGACCCTGTCGGCCGGCTCGCCCGCGCTCCCGCCCTTCGTGACCGCCACGAGCTGCTGAGGCTCGGCATGTTTCTTGCGTGATGCGCAGGCAAAATGGCACTGCGCCCGGGGCACCCGCTCCAGGCGCCTCCCCTGCCCTGGCCGCGCATGAAACAGATCACTGACCACACTCCTTCCAACTCTGCGCCCGCAGCCCCGGATTCGCTGGAGCAGTTGCGCGCGCAGTACGCCCTCGATCGCGGACGCTGGATAGGCTCGCTGCTGGCGCCCACCATGGGCCGGCGCGGCGTGCGCCTGGTGCTGCAGCACCTGAGCGATCTGGCCGACACGCTGCTGCGCGCGCTGTGGCACCGCGCCGGCATGCCTGCCGAGGCCTGCCTGGCCGCCGTGGGAGGCTATGGCCGCGCCCAGCTGTTTCCCTACTCCGACATCGACGTGCTGGTGCTGCTGCCGGCCACCGGCACGGCAGACCCGGAGCTGACCTCGCGCATAGAAAAGTTCATCGGCAGCTGCTGGGACGCGGGCCTGGAGATCGGCTCCAGCGTGCGCACGCTGGCCGAATGCCTGCAAGAGTCCGGGCGTGACCTCACCGTGCAGACCGCCTTGCTGGAGTCGCGCCGCATCTGCGGAAACGAGCCGCTGTTCGGCGAGTTCCAGCAGCGCTACCAGGCACAGATGAATGCGCGCGCCTTTCTGTCCGGCAAGCTGCTGGAAATGCGCCAGCGCCACAACAAGTACGAGAGCACGCCCTACTCGCTGGAGCCCAACTGCAAGGAATCGCCCGGCGGCCTGCGCGATCTGCACACCATGATCTGGCTGGCCCGCGCCGCAGGCCTGGGCCACAGCTGGCAGGCCCTGGCGGAAAAGGGGCTGATCACCGATTTCGAGCGCCAGCAGCTCGAAGACAACGAGGCCATGCTCAGCCTGATACGCGCACGCCTGCACGCCGTGGCGGGCCGGCACGAGGACCGCCTGGTCTTCGACCAGCAGACCGCCGTGGCCGAGGCCTTTGGCTACCGCTCCACCTCGGCCGAGGGCCGCAAGCTGGCCATGCGCGCCAGCGAGACGCTGATGCGCCACTACTACTGGGCAGCCAAGGCCGTGACCCAGCTGTGCCAGATCCTGCGCCTGAACATCGAGGAGCGCCTGAACCCACGCCCCACGCCGCGGATCCGGCTGAACTCGCGCTTCTACGAGAAGGCCGGCACCATCGAAGTGGCCAGCGACGATCTGTACGAGCGCGAGCCGCATGCCATCCTCGAAACCTTCCTGATGTACGAGACCCATGTGGGCCTCACCGACCTGTCGGCACGCACGCTGCGCGCGCTGTACGGCGCGCGGGACCTGATGGATGCGGCCTTCCGGCGCGACCCGGTCAACCGCGCCACGTTCATGAAGATCCTGCAGCAGCCCAGCGGCATCACGCATGCCATGCGGCTGATGAACCAGACCTCGGTGCTGGGGCGCTACCTGTGGCCCTTCCGGCGCATCGTGGGCCAGATGCAGCACGACCTGTTCCACGTCTACACGGTGGACCAGCACATTCTCATGGTGCTGCGCAATGTGCGGCGCTTTTTCATGGCCGAGCATGCGCATGAGTATCCGTTCTGCTCCCAGCTGGCCAGCGGCTGGGACAAGCCCTGGCTGCTGTACGTGGCCGCGCTGTTCCACGACATCGGCAAGGGCCGCGGCGGCGACCACTCCATCATCGGCGCCGTGGAGGCCAAGCGCTTTTGCCGCGCCCACGGCATTGCGCGCGCCGACGCCGAGCTGATCGAGTTCCTCGTGCGCGAGCACCTGACCATGAGCCAGGTCGCACAAAAGCAGGATCTGTCGGATCCCGAAGTGATCCAGGCCTTTGCCGAGCGCGTGGGCAACGAGCGCAACCTCACGGCCCTGTACCTGCTGACCGTGGCCGACATCCGTGGCACCAGCCCCAAGGTGTGGAGCGCCTGGAAGGGCAAGCTGCTGGAGGACACCTATCGCCTGACCCTGCGCGTGATGGGTGGCCGCGCGCCCGACGCGGCCGCCGAGATCGAGGCGCGCCGGCGCGAGGCGCTGGTGCAGCTGGCGCTGACGGCCCAGCCCTTCGAGTCCCACAAGAAGCTCTGGGACACGCTGGGCGTGGACTACTTCATGCGCCACGAGGCCGCCGACATCGCCTGGCACACACGCCACCTGTCGCGCCACGTGGGCACCACCCGCCCCGTGGTGCGTGCGCGCCGCTCACTGGCGGGCGAGGGACTGCAGGTGCTGGTCTACGCACCCGACCAGCCCGATCTGTTCGCGCGCATCTGCGGCTACTTCGACCGCGCAGCGTTTTCCATCCTGGATGCGCGCGTGCACACGGCCCACAACAGCTATGCGCTGGACACCTTCCAGGTGGTGGCGCCCGCCATGCAGGAGCAGTACCGCGAACTCATGCACATGGTCGAGAACGACCTGGTCGCCGCCCTGATGGAAGGCGGGCCGCTGCGCGAGCCCTCGCCCCGGCGCCTGTCGCGCCGCGTCAAGAGCTTCCCCTTCGCGCCGCGCGTCACACTGCGACCCGACGACAAGGCCCAGCACTGGCTGCTGTCCATCTCGGCCACGGACCGCGCCGGCCTGCTCTACACCGTGGCGCGCATCCTGGCCCAGCACCACCTGAGCGTGCAGTTGGCCAAGGTCAGCACGCTGGGCGAGCGAGTGGAGGACAGCTTCCTCATCGAGGGTGCGGAGCTGCAGAACAACCAGCGCCAGCTGCTCATAGAGACCGAGCTTTTGCAGGCCCTGGCAGTCTGAGCCGATTGCGCAAAAAAAGCCCGCCCTGTTGTGCAGGGCGGGCTCGTCGGGTTCATGCGCTGGCAGGCGGGGATGCAGCCATCAGTGCATGGCGGACGCAGGCGCCGACACCGTGGCCACTTGCTTGCCCTCGCGGTCATAGAGCTTGCCATCGACCACCCGGTCGCCATCGGCCAGGGCAGACAGCACGGCCTCGCTGAGCACGCGCTCCGATCCGGCGCCGAACACCGATGGCTCTTCGGGGTTGCCCTGCTTGAAGTGGTTGAAGACCAGGTTCAGCAGCAGCACGGTCACCGCAGTGGAGCTGATGCCCGAATGGAACATGGTGGCGAACCAGTCCGGGAAGTGGTGATAGAAGTCCGGCTTGACCATGGGCAGCACGCCCATGCCGATGGACGCCGCCACGATGATCAGGTTCATGTTGTTGTGATAGTCCACCTTGGCCAGCGTGCGGATGCCGCTGGCTGCCACCGTGCCAAAGAGCACCAGGCCCGCGCCTCCCAGCACCGAGGGCGGCACGCAGGCCACGATGCGCCCCATGATGGGCAGCAGTCCGAAGGCGATCAGGATCAGCCCGCTGAAGGCCACCACATAGCGGCTCTTGATACCCGTGACCGCGACCAGGCCCACGTTCTGGGCAAAGGCGCTCTGCGTGAACGAACCGAAGAACGGGGCCACCACGCTGGACAGCATGTCGGCACGCAGGCCGTCGGCCAGGCGGCGCGAATCCACGCGGGTGCCCACGATGTCGCCCACGGCCAGGATGTCGGCCGAGGTCTCCACCAAGGTCACCAGGATCACGATGGACATGGAAAGCGTCGCCGCCAGGCTGAAGGTCGGCCAGCCGAAGTGCAGCGGCATGGGCACGGCGAACCACGCACCGCTGCCCACCTCGGAAAAGTCGGACTTGCCAATCATGGCCGCCACCGCCGTGCCGATGACGATGGCCAGCAGGATGGACAGGCGCGAGATCATGGCGTTGCCCAGCTTGCTCAGCGCCAGCACGATGACCAGGGACAGCCCGGCCAGGCCGATGTTGCCCATGCTTCCGTAGTCGGCCGCCTGGGGATTGCCACCCATGGCCCAGTGGGCGGCCACCGGCATCAGCGACAGGCCGATGATGGTGATCACGCAGCCATTGACCAGCGGAGGAAAAAAGCGCGTGAGCTTGGAGAAGATGGGCGCAATGATCAGGCCGAACACCGAGGCAAAGAGCACGGCGCCCAGCACCCCCTGCATGCCGCCGCCCGTATGCAGGATGCTGACCATGGTGGCCACGCCCGAGAAGGACACGCCCTGCACCAGCGGCAGGCGCGAGCCGAAGAACGGAATGCCCAGCGTCTGCAGCAGCGTGGCCAGCCCGCCCATGAAAAGGCAGGCCGTGATCAGCAGGCCCGTGTCGGCCGCCGACATGCCCGCCGCATTGGCCATGACCAGGGGCACGGCCACGATGCCGCCGTACATGGTCAGCACATGCTGCAAACCATAGAGGGTGTTGGCCGTGAGGCCGAGTTGCTCGTCCTCCGGGCGGATGTCTGCGCCCAGGGCCGGCGCATTGCCAGAACTTTTTTCCATCGCTGTCTCCTTGTCCTCTTGTTCACAGAACGCCGGACAAGTACGCGGCAGCCGGCTGGCGGCAGGCACACCCCCGCGCACCCTTTGCCGCCGACCCGATAGGCCGCGCTCTCCTGCATCCTGCATCGCGAAGCCCGGTGGCTGCTTGGCAGCTCTTGGCGGGCGCACGCACACAATCCCCGCCTTCGCGGGAAGTGCCACTGTACGGCGCCAGCATGGAAAAATTGTCTACCGATTTGTATACAAAGACCTGACCGCAGATCCTGGAATTACAGCGGCAAGCAAGTCCGCTCAGTCATCCTCGGCAGCGCTGATGCCGGGGAACAGCACATCGGTGAAGCCGAACTGGCGGAAGTCGCGCATGCGCATGGGATAGAGCTTTCCCCAGAGGTGGTCGCACTCATGCTGGACCACCCGCGCATGAAAGCCATCCACCGTGCGATCGATCGCATCGCCAAAGACATCGAAGCCCGTGTAGCGGATACGGCTCCAGCGCGGCACCATGCCACGCATGCCGGGTACGGACAGGCAGCCTTCCCAGTCCATCTGTTCGTCTTCGCCGATGGGCGTGATGACCGGGTTGATGAGCACGGTGCGCGGCACCACCGGTGCATCGGGGTAGCGCGGATTGGGCAGGCCGGAGCCGAACACCACCATCTGCAGGTCCACGCCAATCTGCGGCGCGGCCAGCCCCGCGCCATTGGCGGCATGCATGGTGTCCAGCAGGTCGCTGAGCAGCAGGTGCAGTTCGTCGGTGTCGAATTCGGTCACGGGCTGGGCGACGCGCAGCAGGCGCGGATCACCCATTTTCAATATGGTGCGTACAGTCATGGCAGTGCACGGTGATGCAGGAAATGCGGGTCGCCAAGCATAGCGGGCGCACCGCGCACCTTGACCACACCCACCTGCTTCGCCCCCCTCGATCCCCCCCTCTCGGCCCCCTTGGCCGCCATGGCCACACCGCGCTGGCACAATCGCAGCATGCCCAGCACCGCCAGAGAGTCATCCGCCGCGTCCCCAGAGGACCGTGACACAGGCGCGCAGCAAACACCCGCGGCACAGGCCCGGCAGCCGGATGCCACTGCGCAGGCAGGCATGGCGCAGGCGCAGGCCTTCAATGATGATGATCCCCCTCCCCTGCACCGCATGCCGGCCGCGCCGTTGCGCTGGGCGCTGCAGCTGTTTGCCTGCCTGAGCCTGGCGACGGGCATTGCCGGCATCTTCATTCCAGGATTGCCCACCACGGTGTTCGTGCTCATGGCCGGATGGGCCGCGGCGCGCAGCTCGCAGCGCATGCACACCTGGCTGTGGCGCCATCGCCTGTTCGGGCCCATGCTGCGCAATTGGGCGCGGGGTGGCTGCGTGAGCCGGCGCGCCAAATGGAGCGCCAGCGCCATGATGAGCCTGTGCGCCGTCATCCTGCTGTGGACACGCCCGCCCGCCTGGGTACAGGCCGTGGCGCTGACGTCCATGGGCTGCGTGCTGGTGTGGCTGTGGTTCAGGCCAGAGCCCTGAGAATGAAGGCCTGCGGCAGGCCTGCTGAAAAAAATTCCCCGAGTTTTCTGTGACGTGTTTTTTACGTCATATAATCTAGGTCTTGTTCCTCAATAGCTCAGTTGGTAGAGCGCCGGACTGTTAATCCGTAGGTCCCTGGTTCGAGCCCAGGTTGAGGAGCCAAAGAATTTCAAGACCCTGCAATCGCACAGGATCTTTGTCGATAGACACGTATTCCTCAATAGCTCAGTTGGTAGAGCGCCGGACTGTTAATCCGTAGGTCCCTGGTTCGAGCCCAGGTTGAGGAGCCAAATTTCAGCGGCCTTGCAATCGCACAGGGCCCAGCACCAACATATTCCTCAATAGCTCAGTTGGTAGAGCGCCGGACTGTTAATCCGTAGGTCCCTGGTTCGAGCCCAGGTTGAGGAGCCAGATGAAAAGCCCGCATGCCAGCGCATGCGGGCTTTTTTGTTTGCTCAGGCTGCGCGCACCATGCCGACAGTCGGCGTGCTCGGCGCTGCGGCAGGGGCGGCCGACTCCACGGTGACAGGCTTGCCGTGCTTGGCATGTGCGCGACGCGCACCGTGCGCAGCGCGCGCTTGCTCCACGCCCTCTTCCCATGCACGCAGCTCTTCTTCCAGCCGCGCAGCCCGCTCCGCATACATGTCCGCAGAGGACTTGTAGTATTCGGCAGCAATGGTGTGCTCCAGCATCGCCATGCGTGCCTCCTGCAGGTAGGCCCGGGTGCGACGGATATAGCGCGGCTCGGCAAGGCTTGCGCCAAAGATTTTGCTGAAAAACATCGCTCATCCTCCTTCGATGTCTTCGCAGCGAAAGCCATGCATCCGCAAGAAGACAAGCCCAGGATAGCCAACCCGGCCTGGCGGCGCTGTCCCCCGGCGGGACAAGGCCGCGTAGGAGGTTCACTTACCCCGGCCAGGCGATGCTCTCGCATCCACGCAACCCTCTTCACCATGGTTTGTGCAAGACTGCGGCTGCAGAGAAGCACGAATCCATTATTTTTCAGCCCGCACCCGATCATGTCCCACCCCCTCCCATGGCTCATTCCCCACCAGGCCTTCCCTCCTGTGGAAACGGCATGGGGCCCCAACGACCCGATTCCGGGCCTGCTGGCCGCAGGCGGCACGCTGGATGCGGCGCACCTGCGCATCGCCTACAGCCAGGGCATTTTTCCCTGGTTCAGCGAAGGCCAGCCCACGCTATGGTGGTCGCCCGATCCACGCATGGTGCTGCAGACATCGCAGTTCCGGCTGCACCGCAGCCTGCGCAAGACATTGCAGCGCTTTCGCTCCACCGCCGGCTGCGAGATCCGCATCGACAGCGCTTTCGAGGCCGTGATGCAGCACTGCGCCCAAACGGTGCGCCGTGATCAGGATGGCACCTGGATCGTGCAGGAAATTCTCGACGCCTATACCGAACTGCACCGCCAGGGTGCAGCCCACAGCGTGGAAACCTGGATCGACGGGCGCCTGGTGGGCGGCCTGTACTGCGTGGCGCTGGGCCGCGCCGTATTCGGCGAGTCCATGTTCGCGCATGCCACAGACGCATCCAAGATCGCACTGTCGGCACTGGTGGCGCTGTGCCGGCACCAAGGCGCCGCGCAAATCGATTGCCAGCAGGCCACGCAGCACCTGGCTTCGCTGGGCGCGCGCGAGATGCCCCGCTCCCAGTTCCTGCGCACCGTGGCAGAGCAAAGCCAGCTGCCGCCCATGCACTGGCAATTCGAAAACGTATACTGGAACGAGTTGCTGCCGCCGTCCGGTGACGCCGGCAGCACATCACCGGCTGCCGCCAGCACACCATGACGCACCCGAACGATCTTCCGCTGCAGGCCCTGCAGTTCTACGCCACAGCCGCCTATCCCTGCAGCTACCTGGATGGCCGGCTGGCGCGTTCGCAAGTGGCCACGCCCAGCCACCTGATCCAGAACAGCGCCTATTCGGAGCTGGTCTCCCTGGGGTTTCGCCGCAGCGGAATGTTCACCTACCGGCCGTATTGCGATGGTTGCCGGGCCTGCGTGCCCATGCGCATCCTGGTCCACGATTTCCGCCCGGACCGCAGCCAGCGCCGTGCCGCCGTGCGCCACGCCGATCTCACGGCATCGATCCAGCGCCTGCATTACTCGAACGAGCATTACCAGCTGTACCTGCGCTACCAGCAAAGCCGTCACAGCGGCGGCGGCATGGACCACGACAGCGTGGACCAGTACACGCAGTTCCTGCTGCAAAGCCGCGTCAACTCACGGCTTGTGGAGTTCCGCGCACCGGCGGCCGACGGCGCAGTCGGCAGGCTGAAGATGGTCTCCATCCTCGATGTGCTGGAAGACGGGCTGTCCGCCGTCTACACCTTCTACGAGCCCGATGACCAGGCCAGCTACGGCACGTTCAACGTGCTGTGGCAGATCGATCAGGCACGCTCCATGAGCCTGCCCTATGTCTATCTGGGCTACTGGATCGCCGACAGCCAGAAGATGAATTACAAGGCGCGCTTTCTTCCCCATGAAGTGCGCGTGGACGAGCGCTGGCAGCGCGTGGATCAGCTCCCACGCTGATATGGCGCCACCGCGCCCTTTTCAGCGACATTTCTTATGCACATGGCCGCTGTTTGCAGGCGGCACATATGCCGCCAAGCCATGCCCGCCGCTAGAATGACCGAATCCCGAAATCCCCTTGCGCCTCATGAAAAAAGACGATAACGCGGCCTCGCCCAAGCCCAGCGTCCAGGTCCTGGAACGCATGTTCACGTTGATCGACGTGTTGGCCTCGCGTGAGGAAGCGGTATCGCTCAAGGAGATCAGCGAGCGCACCGGCCTGCACCCCTCCACCACGCACCGCATTCTCAACGACCTGGCCATCGGCCGCTTTGTCGACCGCCCCGAATCGGGCAGCTACCGGCTGGGCATGCGTTTCCTGGAGCTGGGCAACCTGGTCAAGGCCCGCCTGAGCGTGCGCGAAGCGGCCCTGATTCCCATGCGCCAGCTGCACAAGCAGATCCAGCAGCCGGTCAGCCTCAGCGTGCGCCAGGGCGATGAAATCGTCTATGTGGAACGCGCCTACAGCGAGCGCTCGGGCATGCAGGTGGTGCGCGCCATCGGCGGCCATGCGCCGCTGCACCTCACATCCAATGGCAAGCTGTTTCTGGCGGCCGATGATGCGCAGCAGGTGCGCGCCTACGCCACACGAACCGGCCTTCCCGGCAAGACGCACTTCAGCATCACGCGGCTTGCCGACATGGAAAACGAACTGGACAAGGTACGCCACCATGGCGTCGCCCGCGACAACGAGGAGCTGGAGCTGGGTGTGCGCTGCATGGCCGCCGGCATCTATGACGACCAGGGCAAGCTGGTGGCCGGCCTGTCCATCTCCGCTCCCGCCGACCGGCTGGACGAAAGCTGGTTGTCCAAGCTCCAGGCCACCGCGCAGGAGATCTCGGGCGCCCTGGGCTTCAATGCGGTCCGCCCTGCAGCCCCGCCCCCCAATCCCTACGCGCGCAGCAGCCACTGATCTGCAAGCAGCCATCCGCAAGCAGCAAGACCGGTCATCAAAAACAACAAAGGCGCCCAGGGCGCCTTTGTTGTTGAGGGGAAGAAACTCAGCCCTTGACCTTGTGGATCATGGAATCGCCGGCCACCTGCCCCATGGATTCCACCCAGTGGCGTACGCGCTCGGCATCGCCCAGGCGGCTGAACTTTCCGGCGGAGTCCAGGAAGACCATGATGATCTTGCGGCCAGCCACCTGCGCCTGCATGACCAGGCAACGACCCGCTTCGGAGATGTAGCCGGTCTTTTGCAGGCCGATATCCCAGGTCGGGCTCAGCACCAGGCGGTTGGTGTTGTTGTACTGCAGCGTGCGGCGGCCCACGGCCACTTCATAGCCGGGCGAAGTGGTGTACTCACGCACCAGCGGATCACTGTGCGCCACATTCACGAGCACAGCCAGATCACGGGCGCTGGACTGATTGCGGCTGGACAGCCCGGTGGGCTCCACGTAACGGGTATCGGTCATGCCCAGCAGGCGCGCCTTGGCATTCATCTGCTGGACGAAGGCATCCAGGCCACCTGGGAAGGTGCGACCCAGCGCATGGGCAGCACGGTTTTCGCTGGACATCAGGGCCAGGTGCAGCATTTCGGCACGGGTGAGCGTGGTGCCCACGGCCAGGCGCGAACTGCTGCCCTTTTCGGTATCCACATCATCCTGCGTGATGGTGATGGATTCATCCATGGGCAGATGGGCCTGGGAAATCAGCAGACCCGTCATCAGCTTGGTCAGCGAGGCGATGGGCAGCACGGCATGGTCGTTCTTGCTGAGCAGCACTTCGTGGGTGTCCTGGTCCATGACCAGGGCCACGCTGCTCTTGAGATCAAGAGGATCGGCCACTGCATGCAGCCCGGCCATCTGTCCGAACGACAGGCGTGGCTCGTAGGCAACGGCACGAATGGGGCTGGCAGCGCTGCGGGCGGCCACGCGGCTGGGCTGGCGCGCGCTCTTGGCAACGCGCTTGCCCTGGGGAGCCGCCGTGGCGCGCTCCTTCACGGCCTTCTTCTTGACAGGGGCCACGGCCACCTGTTTCTTGGCAACTTTCTTGGCCGGTGCGGCATGCGCGCCCGGGGCAGTGAGAGCACAACTCAGGGCCAGCAACGAGAGAACCTGAGCAAATCGACCGAGGCGGGCACGGCGTAGGGTGGGCATGAGAAATGCTCCAAGCAGCAAGAATTTGTGACTAGACCTTACATTAATCGAAAAAGTCGCACTGTGACAATAACTTGTGCGACTTTTCGATAATTTAAATGAAATTATAAGGCGAGTGCTTACCCCTGCGCAGCCACGACCTCTGCATTGCTGTGTAATTTGTTCAACGCGCTCAGATAGGCCTTGGCCGAGGCCACGACGATGTCCGGGTCCGCTCCCACGCCGTTGACCACGCGCCCGCTGCGCTGCAGGCGAACGGTCACTTCGCCCTGGCTTTCGGTGGAGCCGCTGATGGCGTTGACCGAGTACAGCAGCATCTCGGCACCGCTTTTCACCTCGGACTCGATGGCCTTGAACGAGGCATCGACCGGGCCATTGCCGTCGGACTGGGCCTTGATCTCTCGGCCGTCGCGGCTGAACACCACTGACGCGTGTGGGCGCTCACCTGTCTCGCTTTGCTGAGCCAGCGAGATGAACTGGAAGGGGTCGGCCTGCTGATGCGCGTCCTGCTCGGTCACCAGGGCCAGGATGTCCTCGTCGAAGATCTCGCTCTTGCGGTCGGCCAGCTCCTTGAAGGCGGCGAAGGCGGTATTGATCGCGGCTTCGCTGTCCAGCTCCACGCCCAGCTCGTGCAGGCGCTGCTTGAAGGCGTTGCGGCCGCTGAGCTTGCCCAGCACGATCTTGTTGGCGCTCCAGCCCACGTCCTCGGCGCGCATGATCTCGTAGGTGTCGCGCGCCTTGAGCACGCCGTCCTGGTGAATACCGGAGGCGTGGGCGAAGGCGTTGGCCCCCACCACGGCCTTGTTGGGCTGCACCACGAAGCCGGTGGTCTGGCTGACCATGCGGCTGGCGGCCACGATGTGCAGGGCGTCGATGTTGACGTCCAGGCCAAAGTAGTCCTTGCGCGTCTTGATGGCCATCACCACCTCTTCCAGCGAGCAGTTGCCGGCACGCTCACCCAGGCCATTGATGGTGCATTCGATCTGGCGGGCGCCGCCGAGCTTGACGCCGGCCAGCGAGTTGGCCACGGCCATGCCCAGGTCGTTGTGGCAGTGCACGCTCCAGACCGCCTTGTCGCTGTTGGGCACGCGCTCGCGCAGGTTCTTGATGAAGGCGCCGTAGAGCTCGGGAATAGCATAGCCCACGGTGTCGGGCACGTTGATCGTGGTTGCGCCCTCGGCGATCACGGTCTCGATGACGCGGCACAGGAAATCCGGGTCGCTGCGGTAGCCGTCCTCCGGGCTGAACTCAATGTCGGCAATCAGGTTGCGCGCAAAGCGCACGGATTGGCGCGCCTGCTCCAGCACCTGCTCGGGCGTCATGCGCAGCTTTTTCTCCATGTGCAGCGCGCTGGTCGCAATGAAGGTGTGGATGCGCGCGCGGTTGGCGTCCTTGAGGGCTTCGGCCGCACGGGCGATGTCACGATCATTGGCCCGCGCCAGCGAACAGATGGTGGAGTCCTTGATGGCGCGCGCAATGGCCTGCACCGACTCGAAGTCACCGTTGGAGCTCGCCGCAAAACCGGCCTCGATCACATCGACCTTCAGCCGTTCGAGCTGGCGCGCGATGCGCAGCTTCTCGTCGCGGGTCATGGAGGCACCGGGCGACTGCTCGCCGTCACGCAAGGTGGTGTCGAAAATGATCAATTGGTCGGTCATGGGGAGTCTCGTCTTTCTTGTGGATGCGAAGCCCCTGCCCACGGGCAGGCGATGAAAAAAGCCGGTGCGCTTGTGGCTGCACCGGCTCGGGAACGAAATTCAGGCGGCGACCGCCTCCTGCTCCACCGCATTCTCGGCGGAGGGAACACGCTGCAAGCCCGACATGATGGCCCGGAACGAGGCAGAGACGATATTCGCATCGACCCCGACGCCGTAGCACACGTGGGACTCGTCCACGCGCAGTTCCACATAGGCGATGGCCTTGGCGTTGGCACCTTCGCCAATGGCGTGCTCGGCATAGTCCAGAACGCGTACTGCGCGGCCGCTGTGCTCGCTCAGCGCCTGCACAAAGGCGTCGATCGGGCCCGTGCCCTCGGCCTCGACCGTGCGCTTGCCGCCCTCGACGGCCAGGTCGGCCGACAGGCTGACCACACCATCGTTCTCGCTCAGCCGGTAGTGCGGCGCCTGCACGGATTGCAGGCCGTATTCGCGCTGGAACAGATTCCACAGGTCGGCGGCAGCCAATTCCTTGCCGCTGGCATCCATCTCGCGCTGCACGACCTGGCTGAACTCGATCTGCAGGCGGCGCGGCAACTGGAGGCCATATTCGCTTTCAAGCAGATAGGCGATGCCGCCCTTGCCCGACTGGCTGTTGACGCGGATCACGGCCTCATAGCTGCGACCCAGGTCCTTGGGATCGATGGGCAGATAGGGCATGTCCCAGACGTCGCCTTCCTTGCGGTCGGCGAAGGCCTTCTTGATCGCATCCTGGTGCGAGCCAGAGAACGAGGTGTAGACCAGGTCGCCCACGTAGGGATGGCGCGGGTGCACGGGCAACTGGTTGCAATGCTCGACCGTGCTGCGGATGCCGTCGATATCGGAGAAATCCAGCCCGGGCGACACGCCCTGGATGTACATGTTCAGCGCCACGTTGACCACGTCGAGGTTGCCCGTGCGCTCGCCGTTGCCGAACAGGCAGCCTTCGAGGCGGTCGGCACCGGCCATCAGCGCGAGCTCGGCCGTGGCCGTGCCGGTGCCGCGATCGTTGTGGGGATGGACGGACAGCACGATGGAATCACGGCGCTGGATGTGGCGGTGCGTCCACTCCACCATGTCGGCAAACAGATTGGGCGTGGAATGCTCCACCGTGGTGGGCAGGTTGATGATGCACTTGCGCTCGGGCGTGGGCTGCCATACATCGGTGACGGCATCGATGACGCGCTTGGAAAACTCCAGTTCGGTGTCCGAATACATCTCGGGCGAATACTGGAAGGTCCATTGCGTCTGGGGGTAGCCGGCAGCGATCTCGTTGAACATGCGGGCATTGGTGGTGGCCAGCTCGACGATCTCGTCTTCACTCATGTTCAACACCACGCGGCGCATCACGGGCGCGGTGGCGTTGTACAGATGGACGATGGCACGGGGCACGCCTTCGAGCGCTTCGAAGGTACGGCGGATGAGGTGCTCGCGCGCCTGGGTCAGCACCTGGATGGTCACGTCATCGGGAATGCGGTTTTCCTCGATGAGCTTGCGCATGAAGTCGAACTCCACCTGCGAAGCGGAGGGAAAACCGACCTCGATCTCCTTGAAGCCGATCTTCACCAGTTGCTCGAACATGCGCATCTTGCGATCGATGTCCATGGGCTCGATCAACGCTTGGTTGCCATCGCGCAGATCCACGCTGCACCAGATCGGAGCCTTGGTAATCGTCGCGTCGGGCCAGCTGCGATTTTGCAGACGCACGGGAGCGAAAGCGAACGGACGGTACTTGGTCGAAGGATTTTGCAACATGGCTGAAGTGCTTTCTATCGTCTAGGTAAAAACAAGACCCACCTGCTCCAGCGACCCCACAAATGCAAAACGGCCCGTCGCTGGTGCAAACGGGCCGTGAAAGTAGGTATGTACGCGCGCGCTACTGTCTCTGCCCGTTGGACATCGGTAGTAGAGCTAGCGACAGGTATTGCATTCGGACGACTTTAGCACAGGTTCACAAAGGCTGTGAAGATGCTGCGCCGCATCACTTGTGCAGGCCGCGCTCCTCGGGCTCGTCGGTCGAGGTACTGATGACACTGGTGCGCTGACCCTTGGCCTTGCGCCAGGCGTAGACGCCATAGCCCGAGAAACCGTAGAGCAGGAACACGCCGAACAGCACGATGGGCGGATGGATATTGATGATGGCGATGCCCAGGGCGATCAGCACGATGGCCGCAAAGGGCACGCTCTTCTTGAAATGCACGTCCTTGAAGCTGTAGAAAGGCACGTTGGTGACCATGGTCAGGCCCGCGTACAGCGTCAGGAAGAACATGATCCAGGTGATCTGCGTCCAGCTCAGCCAGGCATCCTGGCCGCGCAGCAGGCCCGCCTCGTCCAGCAGCCAGATGAAGCCCGTGACCAGCGCCGCCGCCGCAGGCGAAGGCAGGCCCTGGAACCAGCGCTTGTCCACCGTCCCGGTATTCACGTTGAAACGCGCCAGCCGCAGGGCGGCGCAGGCGCAATAGACAAAGGCGGCAATCCAGCCCCAGCGACCAATGCCCTTGAGCGCCCACTCATAGGCGATCAAGGCGGGAGCGGCCCCGAAGGACACCATGTCCGACAGCGAGTCCATCTGTTCGCCAAAGGCGCTTTGCGTATTGGTCATGCGTGCCACGCGGCCGTCAAGGCTGTCGAGCACCATGGCGCAGAACACGCCTGCAGCAGCCAGTTCGAAGCGGCCGTTCATGGCCATCACGATGGCGTAGAAGCCACCGAACAGCGCAGCCAGCGTGAACAGGTTGGGCAGGATGTAGATACCCTTGCGGCGCTTGCGCACCACCACGCCTTCGATTTCGTTGGACTCATTGTGGTTTTGCATCAATCCGGCCTCCAGCACAGCGCACGCAAGCGTGAGCAGCTATTAAAACGATAGTATTCTAAGGGAGCGGACAGTGCCGCCCCGAAAGGGTCAGTGTACCTGCGCGCTGCCCCCCTTCTGTGCACGAAAAAGGCCACCCGTCGGGGTGGCCTTGTCCTGCACCTTGCGTAGGCCGCATGCGCGACCCATGCAAGATGGAATGCAGCAATCTCAGTTGCGGCTCTGGTCAACCAGCTTGTTCTTGGAGATCCAGGGCATCATGGCGCGCAGCTGGCCGCCCACCTTTTCGATGGCGTGTTCGGCGTTCATGCGGCGGCGGGCCGTCATGCTCGGGTAGTTGGTGCGGCCTTCCTGGATGAACATCTTGGCGTATTCGCCGGTCTGGATGCGCTTGAGGGCAGCACGCATGGCTTCGCGCGACTTGTCGTTGATGACTTCTGTACCCGTCACGTACTCGCCGTATTCGGCGTTGTTCGAGATCGAGTAGTTCATGTTGGCGATGCCGCCTTCGTACATCAGGTCCACGATGAGCTTGAGCTCATGCAGGCACTCGAAGTAGGCCATTTCGGGAGCGTAGCCGGCTTCGGTCAGGGTCTCGAAGCCCATCTTCACCAGTTCCACCGCGCCGCCGCACAGAACGGCCTGCTCGCCGAACAGGTCGGTCTCGGTTTCTTCCTTGAAGTTGGTTTCGATGATGCCGCCCTTGCCGCCACCGTTGGCCATGGCATAGGACAGGGCCAGGTCACGGGCCTTGCCGGACTTGTCCTGGTATACGGCGATCAGCGAAGGCACGCCGCCGCCCTTGAGGTATTCGGAGCGCACGGTGTGGCCAGGGCCCTTGGGGGCGACCATGATCACGTCCAGATCGGCGCGCGGCACAACCTGGTTGTAGTGGATGTTGAAGCCGTGGGCAAAGGCCAGCGTGGCGCCTTGCTTGATGTTGGGGGCCACGTTGTTGTTGTAGACCTCGGGGATGTTCTCATCCGGCAGCAGGATCATGACCAGATCGGCGGCCTTCACGGCGTCGTCGACTTCAGCGACGGTCAGGCCAGCCTTGGCGACCTTGTCCCAGGAAGCGCCGCCCTTGCGCAGGCCGACCACGACCTTCACGCCGCTTTCGTTCAGGTTTTGAGCGTGTGCGTGGCCCTGGCTGCCGTAGCCGATGATGGCAACGGTCTTGCCCTTGATCAGGCTCAGGTCACAGTCCTTGTCGTAGAAAACTTTCATGTTGGCTCCAGGCTTCGTGTGTGTGTAGGGGTTGAAAGGGGAAGGGGACAGGTTTCAGGTGCGTTGCAGCGCATCAAACGCGCAGAATGCGTTCGCCGCGGCCGATGCCGCAGGAGCCGGTACGCACGGTTTCCAGAATGGCCGTGCGGTCCAGCGCCTGCAGGAAGGCGTCGTTCTTGGATTGGTCGCCGGTCAGCTCGACCGTGTAGCTCTTTTCGGTCACGTCGATGATGCGGCCGCGGAAGATGTCGGCCATGCGCTTCATCTCCTCGCGTTCCTTGCCCACGGCGCGGACCTTGACCATCATGAGCTCGCGCTCGGTATAGGAGCCTTCCGTCAGGTCCACGACCTTGACGACCTCGATCAGGCGGTTCAGGTGCTTGGTGATCTGCTCGATCACGTCTTCGGAGCCATTCGTCTGAATGGTCATGCGCGACAGCGATGCGTCTTCCGTGGGAGCCACGGTCAGCGATTCGATGTTGTAGCCGCGGGCCGAGAACAGGCCCACCACGCGCGACAAGGCTCCCGGCTCGTTTTCGAGCAGCACGGCAATGATGTGTTTCATGAAAGAAAGATTCCTCTTTTTGCTGCCCTCCCCCGGCGCCGGTAAACGTCGGGCTTGGCAGGCAATAGATTCGTCAAGGGGTTGCCGCCTTGAGGGCGGCCACTGAAGAAGATGCGGCAGGAGCAGGCCCTGGCGAACCCGGCCAAGGGTTCGCTCAGAGGTCGTCAGCTCCCAGCAGCATCTCGGTGATCCCACGGCCGGCCTGCACCATGGGGAACACATTCTCGGTGGGATCGGTGCGGAAGTCCATGAACACCGTCCGATCCTTGAGCTTGCGGGCCTCGCGCAGGGCGGGCTCCACGTCCTCGGGGCGCTCGATCAGCATGCCCACGTGGCCATAGGCCTCGGCCAGCTTCACGAAGTTGGGCAGCGAGTCCATGTAGCTGCTGCTATAGCGGCCCGAGTACTCGATCTCCTGCCACTGGCGCACCATGCCCAGGTAGCGGTTGTTCAGCGACACCACCTTGACCGGCGTGTTGTACTGCAGGCAGGTGGCCAGCTCCTGGATGTTCATCTGGATGGAGCCTTCGCCCGTGATACAGAACACCTCGGATTCAGGCTTGGCCAGCTTGATGCCCATGGCGTAGGGCAGGCCCACGCCCATGGTGCCCAGGCCGCCGGAGTTGATCCAGCGGCGCGGCTCGTCGAAGCGGTAGTACTGCGCAGCCCACATCTGGTGCTGGCCCACGTCGGACGTGATGTAGGCATCTGCGTCGCGGGTCATGTTCCACAGCGTCTCCACCACGTACTGGGGCTTGATGACCGAGCCGTCGCCACGGCTGTACTGCAGGCAGTCGCGGCTGCGCCAGCCTTCGATGGTCTCCCACCACTGGCCCAGGGCCGCAGCGTCGGGACGGGCGCTGGCCTCGCGGATCATGGAGATCAGCTCGGTCAGCACTTCCTTGACGTCGCCGACGATGGGCACGTCCACCTTCACGCGCTTGGAGATGGAGGAGGGATCGATGTCGATATGGATGATCTTGCGCTCCACCGACATGAAATGCTTGGGGTTGCCGATCACCCGGTCGTCAAAGCGCGCACCCACGGCCAGCAGCACATCGCAGTTCTGCATGGCGTTGTTGGCTTCGATGGTGCCGTGCATGCCCAGCATGCCGAGGAACTTGCGGTCGCTGGCCGGATAGGCACCCAGGCCCAGCAGCGTATGCGTGACCGGGTAGCCCAGCATGTCGACCAGGGTGCGCAGCTCGTTGCAGGCATTGCCCAGCAGCACGCCGCCACCCGTGTAGATATAGGGACGCTTGGCAGCCAGCAGCAACTGCAGCGCCTTGCGGATCTGGCCGGCATGGCCCTTGCGCACCGGGTTGTAGGAGCGCATCTCCACCTTTTCGGGGTAACCGGTGTAGAGAGCCTTCTTGAAGGACACATCCTTGGGGATGTCCACCACCACGGGGCCGGGACGGCCGGTGCGCGCGATGTGGAAGGCCTTCTTCATCGTGTCCGCCAGCTCGCGCACATCCTTCACCAGGAAGTTGTGCTTGACGATGGGGCGGGTGATGCCGACGGTGTCGCATTCCTGGAACGCATCGGTGCCGATGTAGGCCGTCGAGGTCTGGCCGCTGATCACGACCAGGGGAATGGAATCGGTATAGGCGGTGGCAATGCCGGTCACGGCGTTGGTCAGGCCGGGACCCGATGTCACCAGGGCCACGCCGACTTCACCCGTTGCACGGGCAAAACCGTCTGCCGCATGCACGGCCGCCTGCTCGTGGCGCACCAGCACATGCTGAATGGAATCTTGTTTGTAGAGGGCGTCGTAGATGTACAGAACCGCACCGCCCGGATAGCCCCAAAGCTGCTTGACACCTTCGGCCTGCAGGGACTTGACGAGGATCTCGGAGCCCATCAGCTCCTGGGATGCATGGGACTGCGACGCCGCTGCTGCCGCGCTGGAGTACTCGGCTTTGGAAATTTCCATGATCAACCTTTGTGAATTTCTCTAACGAAAAACCTTGGGTGCCCCTTGCCTGAAGCCCTTGTGAGGCCGGTGCGGGACTTAGGACCAACAGACATGGGCGAGTGAGTAAACGCCGGACCGTGACCCGTTTGCCTTTTTGAATTGCAGCAGACATTATCGCACTGCAACAAGCCTGCGCACAATCCTGCGAAAAAAATTGACAGTGCGGTGCGATAATCAGGCCCCGCACCCGTTCAGCCCCTCATCAACGAGCCCCTCATCCGGGCCTGCGTTCCTTTTGGCAACCGAGCAAGAACTATCCGACTTCCTCAAAAGCGTAGAAAAGCGAGCCTTCAAGCGCAGCTTTTTTCACGTCCGGGATGAGGAGGCGGCGCTGGACATCGTGCAGGACAGCATGCTCAAACTGGCGCAGCACTATGGCGACAAGCCTATCAACGAGCTGCCCATGCTGTTCCAGCGCATCCTGTCCAACAGCACGCTGGACTGGTTTCGCAGGCAAAAAACGCAGAACGCCCTCTTCACCCGCATGAGCGATCTGGAGGCCTCGGCCGGCGACGATGCGGACTTCGACTGGCTCGAAACCTATGCCGACTCCGGCCAGAACGGCGAAACCGCCCGCAGCGCCGAAGATCTGACCGAGCGGGCCCAGATTTTGCAAAGCATTGAAAAAGAGATACAGGAGCTTCCAGCACGTCAACGCGAAGCTTTCCTGATGCGTTATTGGGAAGAGATGGACGTCGCGGAGACCGCTGCCGCGATGGGGTGTTCCGAAGGAAGTGTAAAAACACATTGTTTCCGCGCCATCCAGACATTGAGCAAGGCACTGAAGGCCAAAGGAATCGAGCTATGAAGACTGCGCCCACTCTCACTCTCCACAGCGAAATGGCGGCCGACCGCATCGCACGCCGGATCACCGCGCGCCTGGGTGACGGCGAGGCGTTGCTGCCATACGACATCACTGAGCGGCTGCGCGCTGGGCGCGAGCGCGCCCTGTCCGTTCGCCGGCGCGAACTGCGCGCTGCGCCCGTGCAGGCTGCCAGCGCAACCCAGGCTCAGGGTGCCACCATGACGCTGGGCTCTGGCGACGAAGGCGGCACCTGGTGGCGCGCGCTGATCTCGGCCGTGCCGGTGCTGGCCCTCATCATTGGCCTGGTGGTCGTCAACGTGCAGACCGATCAGATTGGCCTGACCGAGGTTGCCGAGGTCGATACGGCCCTGCTGACCGATGACCTGCCCCCTGCCGCCTATGCCGACCCCGGTTTCATCCAGTACCTGAAGACTTCGGCCACCAACACGGAACGCTGATACCCGCCTTGCCTGCCTGCATGCCCACTGATTCACGCGCTGCGTTCCACCGATCACCCGCCGCCATCCTGGCGGCGGTGCTGTTGATGGCGCTGGCCTGGACCGGCTGGCGCGTCGTGCAACAGGTGCGGCTGGCGCCCAGCACGGTGTCGCCGGCCACCATTGCGGCCTCCAAGACCCTGCATGGCGACGCAGCCACGCGCCAGCGCGCCACGGCCCTGGCCTCCGGCCCACGCTGGGCCGAGCTGACGCCTGCGCAAAGCAGGGTGCTCGAGCCCCTTTCCGAGCGCTGGTCCATGATGGACGCGCTGCAAAAGCGCCGCTGGATGGCATTGGCCGAAGGCTGGGACAAGCTCAGCGAAAAGGAGCAGGAAAAGCTGCGCGACCGCATGCAGACCTGGTCCAGCCTCAGCGCCCAGCAGCGCAGCCAGGCCCGCCTGAATTTCGCCCTGACCAACCGCCTTGCCACGGACAAGCGAGCCCAGTGGGAGGCCTACCAGGCGCTCAGCGACGAAGAAAAACGCCTTCTGGCTGCACGCGCCGCGCCCAAGGTCAAGGGCGCCGCCAACGCCATACAGCCCGTGGCGCCCAAGCGTCTGGCGCGGATTCCTGCGGCCTCGGTGGCACCGGCCACCATTCCGAATCCCCCCAAGATTCCACCAGCCACCATCTACAATCCGCCGCCTCCGGTTCCACCGGTCGCGCCGCCTTCGGCCGTGGAAACCCATCCCGTGCGCCCGCCTGCGCTGGTGGAGACAGCCCCGGTGGAAGTGCCTTCGGCCACACCCATGCCCTTGCCGCCCATGGAACTGCATGACGGCGCCGAGGCCACCCCACAGCCCTCGCACGGCGAAGCAGCCCCTTCGCATTGATGCAGCGCCCCGACACGCCCGCATGACGAACGCCACCTCCCCCGCCTCCACGGCAGCCGGCTCCGCCGCCGATCCACGGATGGCCCCGCGCCTGGCCCGGCGCATGGCCTGCTGGCTATATGAGGGCATGCTGCTGTTCGGCGTGGTCTTCATCGCCGGATATCTGTTTGGCACCTTGTCTCAGACGCGCAACGCCATGGACAACCGCCATGCGCTGCAGGCCTTCATGTTCGTGGTGCTGGGCATCTATTTCGTCTGGTTCTGGTCCAAGGGGCAGACATTGGCCATGAAGACCTGGCACATCCGCCTGGTGGATGCTGCAGGCCAGCCCGTCAGCCAGCTGCGCGCACTGCGGCGCTATGTGCTGAGCTGGATCTGGCTGCTGCCACCGCTGGCGGCCTACTCCACCGGCGTGCCGGCCTTGACCACCTTGGTGCTGCTGGTGCTGTGGGTGGCACTCTGGGCCCTGCTCAGTCGCCTTCATCCGCGCCGCCAGTTCTGGCATGACGCCTGGGCCGGCACACAGCTGATCCACCAGGCCCCGCCGCCCAGGAAAAAACGCTGAGCGGCAAAGGCAGCATCGCATCTCCTACACTCCCCAGCATGCCCGCCGCTTCACCCAAGTCCAACGACAGCACGCCTGTCAATCCCCAGAAAAGCCGCACGGGCCTGAACCGTGTCTGGCACGCTGCGGGTTATTCGCTGTCCGGCCTTCGTGCCGGATGGAATGAGAAAGCCTTCCGCCAGGAAGCGCTGGCCGCCATCGTGCTGATCCCTGCCGCCTTCTGGCTGGGACGCAGCTGGATCGAGGTCTCGCTGCTGGCGGGCACGGTCTTGCTGGTGCTGATCGTGGAATTGCTCAACAGCGGCATCGAGGCCGTGGTCGATCGCATAGGCCCCGAATGGCACGCCCTGTCCAAGCAAGCCAAGGACATGGGCAGCGCCGCCGTGCTGCTGGCGCTGCTGCTGTGCACGGGTGTCTGGCTGGCGGCTCTCTATCAACGGTTCATTGCATGACAAATCCCACGTTTTCCATTTGTGTGTATTGCGGCTCGCGCCCCGGCGACCAGCCCGGATTCATCGAGGCCGCCCGCGCCACCGGCCGCTGGATTGGCGAGCACGGCGGCCAGTTGGTCTACGGCGGCGGGCGCAGCGGCCTGATGGGCGAGGTGGCCGAGGCCACGCGGCAGGCCGGTGGCCGCGTCGTGGGAGTGATCCCGCAGGCGCTGGTGGACAAGGAGCTGGCCAACCATGCCTGCGACGAACTGCACATCGTCCAGACCATGCACGAGCGCAAGGCCATGATGGCCGAGCGCAGCGATGCCTTCGTCGCCCTGCCCGGCGGCATAGGCACCTTCGAGGAATTGTTCGAGGTCTGGACCTGGCGCCAGCTGCGCTACCACGACAAGCCCATCGGCCTGCTCAATGTGGACGGCTACTACGACAGCATGCTGCAGTTCCTGCAGACCTGCGTGGGCCATGGCTTCATGGGCGAGTGGCAGATGGGACTGATCGAAAGCGGCAGCGACATCCCCACGCTGCTGCAATCCCTGGTGCAGAACGCCGGCACGGGCCTGGAGACTGCGCCCTTGCGCGCCGTGATCTGAACAGCAGCGGAAACGGAAACGGCCACCCTTGAGAGGATGGCCGCCAGCGTCGAGATATCAGGAATGCAGGGCGCCGAATGCGCCCTGCCCTGCTCTCGGACTCAAATGGCTCCGTCGTCGAGCTCGCCGGTACGGATGCGCACCACGCGCTCCACGGCCGTGACGAAGATCTTGCCGTCACCGATCTTGCCCGTGCGCGCCACGTTGACGATGGCATCCACGCAGCGGTCCACGTCCTCGGTGCGGACCACGACCTCGATCTTCACCTTGGGCAGGAAGTCCACCACGTACTCAGCACCGCGGTAAAGCTCGGTATGGCCCTTCTGGCGACCAAAGCCCTTGACCTCGGTGACGGTCAGGCCGTTGACGCCGCAGTCGGCCAGTGCCTCGCGGACCTCTTCCAGCTTGAACGGCTTGATGATGGCGGTGATCATTTTCATGGGGTGAACTCCTCAGTGCATGCAATACGGGGCAAGACGGCCGGCCAGGAAACCCCGCCGCCTCAGGTGCTTCAAGCGCGAAAGCGGTTGGTGATCGGGTAGCGCCAGTCCTTGCCGAAGCTGCGGCGCGTCAGCCGCGGCCCCACGGGCGCCTGGCGGCGTTTGTATTCGTTGATCTGGATGAGGCGCGTCACTCGCTCCACATCGGCGCCGGCATATCCGTCGGCCACGATGGAGGCGATGCTTTCGTTATTTTCCATGTATCGGCGCACGATGGCGTCGAGCACCTCATAAGCGGGCAGGCTGTCCTGGTCTTTCTGGTCCGGGCGCAGTTCGGCGCTGGGCGGGCGCGTGATGATGCGATCCGGGATGGGGTCCAGCCCCGTGCCGAACGGATCGTTGGCATTGCGCCAGCGCGCCAGCGCAAAAACCTCGGTCTTGAGCACGTCCTTGATCACGGCAAAGCCGCCGGCCATGTCGCCATAGAGCGTGCAGTAGCCGGTGGACATCTCGCTCTTGTTGCCGGTGGTCAGCACCACGGAGCCGAACTTGTTGGACAGGCCCATCAGCAAGGTGCCGCGGATGCGGGCCTGCAGGTTCTCTTCGGTCGTGTCCTCGGCGCGGCCCGCGAAGGCCGGAGCCAGGGCGGCCTTGAAGGCCTCGAACTGGGGCGCGATGGAGATTTCGTCATAGCGCACGCCCACACGCTCGGCCATGTCGCGCGCATCGATCCAGCTGATGTCCGCCGTATAGGGCGAAGGCATCATCACCGTGTGCACCTTGTCCGCGCCCAGCGCATCGACCGCAATCGCCAGCACCAGCGCAGAGTCGATCCCGCCCGACAGGCCCAGCAGCGCGCCGGGGAAACGGTTCTTGCCCACGTAGTCGCGCACGGCCAGCACCAGGGCGGACCACAGCGCCGGCAGGTGCTCCACCGGTGGCTGCACATCGGCGGCCAGCGTCAATTCCTGCGCGCCGGCACGCACTTCCACCAACGGCAGCGCCTCGGCAAAGGCCGCCGCGCGTGCGGCAATGCTGCCGTCGGCGTGTACGGCAAAGGAGCTGCCATCGAAGACAATTTCATCCTGGCCACCGACCAGATGTGCGTAGACCAGGGGCAGGCCGGTCTCACGCGCACGTGCAGCCAGCGTGGCTTCACGTTCGGCCTGCTTGCCCTCATGAAAGGGTGAAGCATTGATCACGGCCAGCAATTGCGCACCCGCCGCGGCAGCCGCGCTTGCCGGCCCGGGATGCCAGGCGTCCTCGCAGATCAGCAAGCCCACGCGAACTGCCTGGACCTCGACCACGCAAGGCGACTGGCCGGCCACAAAGTAGCGCTGCTCGTCGAACACGCCGTAGTTGGGCAGGCATTGCTTGGCGTAGCTGCATTCCACGCGCCCGTCGCGCAGCACGCTGGCTGCATTGCGCAACGCGCCACCAGCGCCGGGGTCGCGCCAGGGATGGCCCAGCACCAGCGCCAGGCCCGGCCATTGCGCGGTCTCCAGCGCCAGCTGCTGCACGGCCTGATCGCAGGCGTCCAGAAAGGCGGGACGCAGATAGAGGTCTTCGGCCGCATAGCCGCACAGGGCAAGCTCGGGAGTCAGCAGCAAGCGCGCTCCCGTGGCATAAGCTTCACGGGCTGCGGCAATGATTTTCTGGACATTGCCGGGCAGATCGCCCACGACAAAGTTGAGCTGGGCAGTGCAGATGGAGAGCGTCATGGAATGCAATGGAGCCAACAGGGCCGACAAGGCCACCCCACAGCGCAAGGCGGCAGCGCGCGTCACACGGGCCTGCAAGGAATGGCATGGCTGAAACCGCAATTATCACCCGCGTGCTGGACAGCGTGCAGCAGCTCGATGCCCAGGCCTGGAATGCGCTGCTGGCATCGCAGGCTGCGCCCACCCCCTTCATGCGCCACGAGTACCTGAGCGCGCTGGAATCCAGCGGCAGCGCCGTGCCGCAAACCGGCTGGGCCGCCCGCGTGGTCACGCTCTGGCAGGGCGGCGAGCTGGTCGCCGCCTGCCCGGTCTACGCCAAGGCGCATTCCTATGGCGAGTACGTGTTCGACTTTGCCTGGGCGCGCGCCTACGCCCAGCATGGGCTGGATTACTACCCCAAGGGCGTGCTCGCCGTGCCTTTCACGCCTGTGCCGGGCAGCCGGCTGCTGGCACGCACGCCGCTGCTGCGTGCGGCCCTGGTGCGCGCCGTGCGCGAATGGGCCCAGGCGCAGCAGCTGTCTTCCCTGCATTTGCTGTTCAGCGATGCCGAGGATCTGGCAGCCTGCGACGCCGACGGCTGGATGCAGCGCAGCACCGTGCAGTTCCACTGGAGCAACCAGAACGCCGGGGGCGCGGGCCACCGGGACTTCGACCACTTTCTGTCCACGCTGAACCAGGAAAAGCGCAAGAAGATTCGCCAGGAACGGCGCAAGGTGCACGAGGCCGGCGTGCGCTTTCGAGCAGTGCACGGCCCCGACATGAGCGCCCAGGACTGGGCCTTCTTCTATCGCTGCCACGAACGCACCTATCTGGAACACGGCAACGCCCCGTACCTCCAGCCGGCCTTCTTCGAGGCCATGGCGCACCAGATGCCCGAGAACTGGCTGATGTTCGTCGCCGAGCGCGACGGCCAACCCATGGCCTGCAGCCTGATCGCACTCGATGCGGCAGCCGCACGGCTTTCGGCCGGCAGCTGCGACCGCGACACGCCGCAGATCCCGCAGGGCACGGCCTACGGCCGCTACTGGGGCGCGCTGGAGCGCGTGGACTGCCTGCATTTCGAGGCCTGCTACTACCAGCCTATCGCCTGGTGCATAGAACGCGGGATTGCGCACTTCGAGGGAGGCGCCCAGGGCGAACACAAGATGGCGCGGGCGCTGCTGCCCGTGGTGACGCCCAGCGCCCACTGGATTGCCCACCCGTCCTTCGCCGACGCCATCTCGCGCTTTCTGGACCGCGAAGGCGAAGGCATGGCCGGCTACCTGCAGGAGCTGCAGGCGCACAGCCCGCTGCGCCAGGACTGAGGCTCAGAAGGTTTCCCAGTCGTCATCGCCCTGACCGGGCTGGCGCGGAGCCGGCTTGCCTGTTGCTGCGGGCCCAGGGCGTGGCTGGATGGGAGGCGTGGCATCGCGCTCAAGCCGGCGGGCCAGTGTCTCGCCACCCGCTGCAGCACCGCCGCCCCCCAAGGCCGCAGGCCGTGCGGGGCTGGCCGGCGGGTTCGGCCGGACAGGCTGCGCTGCGGCGCGTGGCGCAGCGCCGGCCTGCGCCACCACCCTGTTGGGCACATGCGCATGGCTGTCCATGGCACCGCGCGGCAGCTGGAACACGGCCACGGCCTCGACCAGGTCCTGCGCCTGCTTGCGCAGCGAGGCAGCGGCGGCCGCGCTTTCCTCGACCAGGGCAGCGTTTTGCTGCGTGGTCTGGTCCATTTGCGTGACGGCTTCGCTGACCTGGGCGACGCCGGAGCTCTGCTCGGTACTGGCCGCGCTGATCTCGCCCATGATGTCGGTGACCTGGCCGATGGCAGCCACCACTTCGGTCATGGTCGTGCCTGCGCGGTCCACCAGTTGCGAGCCCTGCTCCACACGCTCCACGCTGGCCGTGATCAGCGCCTTGATTTCCTTGGCCGCCTCGGCGCTGCGCTGCGCCAGCGAGCGCACCTCGCCCGCGACCACGGCAAAGCCCCGGCCCTGCTCACCGGCACGCGCAGCCTCCACCGCGGCATTGAGCGCGAGGATGTTGGTCTGAAAGGCAATGCCGTCGATCACGCCGATGATGTCGCCGATGCGCCGGCTGCTGTCATTGATGCCCTTCATGGTTTCCACGGCCTCGGCCACCACGTCGCCGCCGCGGCGCGCAACGCTCGATGCATTGAGCGCCAGCTGATTGGCCTGGCGTGCGTTGTCGGCGTTCTGGCGCACGGTGGAGCCCAGCTCTTCCATGGATGCCGCCGTCTGCTCCAGCGCGCTGGCCTGCTCCTCCGTGCGGCTGGACAGGTCGGCATTGCCGGAGGCAATCTGCGCACTGGCCGAGGCCACGCCTTCGGCGTTCTGGCGCACGCTGCGCACGGTCTGCACCAGGCTCGATTGCATGCGCTGCAGCGCGCCCAGCAGCAGGCCGGTTTCGTCATGGCGGTCGATGCGGATGGTCCCGCCCAGATCGCCATTGGCCACGCGGTCTGCGGCATCGACCGCATGGGCCAGCGGCGTGCGGATGGAGCGCGTCAGCCACAGCCCGGCCAGCACGGCCAGCAGCACGGCGGCCAGCGCCGCCACGCTGAGGACGACGACCGAGCGCCCATAGACAGCCTCGGCATTGCGGCTTTCCTGCACGGCCGCATCGCTGTTGAGCTTGACCAGCAGATCCAGCGTGTTCGACGAATCGTTGTAGAGCTTCAGCGACTCGCCGCCCAGCACGGCCTGGGCCTTTTCCTTTTCGCCCTGGCGTGACAGCGCCAGCACCTGCTGGCTCAGTTGCTGGTAGCGCTCGCGTTCCTGGAGCAGTTGGGCGTAGAGCCTTCGCTCTTCGTCGGAAGACAGCAGCGGCTCGTAGGCCTTCTTGCGCTCGGCCAGGCGGCGCTGCAGTTGCTCCAGCTGCTTTTCCGAATCGGTCTTGTAGGCGACATCATCATTGTTGACGTGGCGCACCTCCAGCAAGCGGGTACGCACGACATCGGTGCCTATCTGGTTGATCACTTCCACGCTGGGCATGGCATTGCCGGTGATGACTTCCATGCTGGTGCGCATGGAGCGCAGTTGCACCAGGGCCGCGGCCACCACGGCCAGCAACAGCAGCACCAGCAGGCCGAAGGTGCCCAGCATGCGCGTTGAAATCTTGAGGTTTTTCACATTCATCTCTCTTGTAGAGGTCCCGTCATCTTGTTGCGTCTTGCTCTGTCTCGCGCCATGGGCAGGCTATCAGCCAGGCCCGGCGCGAACCTTGCAGAAACAGGCCAGCCGCACCGGCCGATGGCAGCTGGCAGGCAAGGCTTGGAGAGGGGGAGGACGGGACCCCGCGGGAGCGCGGTCTGCTGGATGGCCGATGGCCGCCAGGCCAGGCGGCCATGAGAACAAGGTAATCATGGGATATCCCTTCGTTCCGAGCGAACGAGGCCAGGAGCGGCCGTTCCTCAATCTGTAAGAATAGGACTACATCTATTTACATTCTGCCAGTATCCAAGCATTGTTCAGGACAAGTTCAGGTACTTGCAGTAGGCAGAAACCTTCACTGGAGGATTTGCGCCACAGCCTCCTGCCACCCGGCGTGCGCAAGCTCAACGCAGCACGCAAAAAGAAAGCGGCCCCATGCAGGGCATGGGGCCGCCAGAGGATGGGGCACAGCTGCGGGCAAGGCCTCAGAACGCGGCCCACTCCTCGTCGTCGGCGGTCGCGGTCCTGCTGACCTGGGCTGGCGTGGCATGTTTCGCTGGCCGGGCTGCGATGGGCGCCAGGACCGGCGGTGATGCCAAAGGGGCGGTCGCCGTTGCGCGCGGCGCCGCCACGGCCGCCTTGACGGCCTCAGCCGCCTCGGGGACCGCTGTCGAGTCTCCCGGCGCCGTGCGAAACACCGATACCGATGCCACCATGGCCCGCGCCTGCTGCTGCAGCGACTGGGCAGCGGCCGCACTTTGCTCGACCAGGGCGGCGTTCTGCTGGGTGGCCTGGTCCATTTGCGTGATGGCATCGCCCACCTGGGCCACGCCCGCGCTCTGCTCGCTGCTGGCGGCGCTGATCTCGCCCATGATGTCGGTCACGCGCCGGATGGCGGCGACGATTTCGGACATGGTCTCGCCGGCCTTGTCCACCAGCTGCGTGCCCTGCTCCACACGCTGCTCGCTGGCCTGGATCAAGGCCTTGATCTCCTTGGCCGCCTCGGCACTGCGCTGGGCCAGCGTGCGCACCTCGCCGGCCACCACGGCAAAGCCCCGGCCCTGCTCGCCAGCGCGGGCCGCCTCCACGGCGGCGTTCAGCGCCAGGATATTGGTCTGGAAGGCAATGCCGTCGATCACGCCGATGATGTCGGCGATCTGGCGGCTGCTGTCGTTGATGCCCTTCATGGTGTCCACCACCTGGGCCACAACCTCGCCGCCACGCGCGGCAATGCCCGAGGCCGAGGCAGCCATCTGGTTGGCCTGGCGCGCGTTGTCCGCGTTCTGGCGCACGGTCGCGCCCAACTGCTCCATGGAGGCTGCGGTTTCTTCCAGAGCACTGGCCTGGCTTTCGGTGCGCGCCGACAGGTCCGCATTGCCCTGGGCGATCTCGCCAGCGGCCAGCGCCACGCCGTGCGCATTGCCGCGCACATCGCCCACCAGCTCGGCGAGCTTGCGGCGCATGTCCTCCTGTGCGTTGATGAGCTGGCCCATTTCATCCCGGCGCCGGCTGGTGACCGGCTTTTCCAGATGGCCGGCCGCCACATTGCGCGCCACGGCCACGGCCTGGGCCACCGGGCCGGTGACAGCACGCGTGATGGCCCAGCCCACCAGGGCCGCAATCGCCACCACCGCAGCCAGCGTGCCCAGCACCCAGATGCGGGCCAGGTCAAAGCCTGCCTGCGCCTGCTGCCGCGCCTGCTCGCCCGCCTCGCGCTGCAGGGTCAGCAGGCGGCCGGCGCTTTCGGCCAGCTTGCCGAACTGCGCCTCGGACTCGCCGGCGAACATCAACCCCATCTCGTCGGCCATGAAGGCCTGCTCCTCGGTGGTGGAATAGTTGCCGGCGCGCGCACGCTCCAGCAATCGCGCATGCATGGCCAGGAACTGTTGCTTGAAGCCGAGGTAGTCGTCGAAGGCCGCGCGCAAGGCCTGCTGGTCGATCAGCGAACGCAGGGCCGTCTCATGCTCGCCAATGGTCTGCAGCCGGTCCTGCACCTGCTTGGCAAAGCCATCGACCTCGGCCAGGCTGCGCGCGGAGGCAATGCCGGCCTCGTGGCGGCGCAGGCGGTTGTATTCGGATCGCATGGCGCCCGCATGGAACATGCTGGGCAGGGCCACATCCGACAAATGCAATGCGTTGCGGTGCATCTGCGCCAGTTGCAACCAGGCTACCGCCCCCAGAACCGCCGAGAACAGGACCATGACGAGGAATCCCATGCCCAGCTTCGTGCCCATGCGCCAATCTGCCACCTTCATTTGCTCGCTCCCGGGCCGATGTCCCCATCAGCGCCTGATTGATCTGTCCAAACCCTGATCCATGACAAAACAAAAAACGCACCCGGCGCCTAGGCACCGGGTGCGTTTCAAATTGTATCAACTGCGAAGCGGGCATTTACCTCAGCGCAGTTGAGACTCCCTCGACGGGAGTGAAAGGGATCAGCCCTTGTAGTTGGCGATGCCGTCCACGACTTCCTTCTTGGCCTCGTCCACGCCCTTCCAGCCCAGAACCTTGACCCACTTGCCCTTTTCCAGGTCCTTGTAGTGCTCGAAGAAATGCTGGATCTGCTTGAGGGTGATCTCGTGGATGTCTTCCAGCGTGTTGATCTTGTCGTAGGCGGGCAGCAGCTTTTGCGTGGGCACGGCCAGGACCTTGCCATCCACGCCGGACTCGTCTTCCATGAGCAGGATGCCGATGGGGCGGCAGGCCACGACCACGCCCGGGGGCAGCGGGAAGGGCGTCATCACCAGCACGTCCACCGGATCGCCGTCGCCGGACAGCGTCTGGGGCACATAGCCGTAGTTGGCCGGGTAGTGCATGGCCGTGCCCATGAAGCGGTCCACGAAGACGGCGCCGCTTTCCTTGTCCACTTCGTACTTGATGGGATCGGAGTTGGCCGAGATCTCGATCACGACGTTGAAGGATTCAGGAGCGTTCTTGCCCGGTGTGACTTTGTCGAAAGACATGATGGATAAGCAGAGTTGAAACGAAAGAGCCCCCGCAGGGGATAGCAGCGTGATTTTAGGCGCAGGCACACGCCCCCACGGATGGCTCCGCAGGAACGCCCGCCATGCTAAGGGCGCAAGCCTGCGCCAAGCTTGCAGCGCCCGGTCTCAGGCGTGTGCCCCGCCCGCGCGCCGGCGCACGGGGCCGCTGCGCTGCTCCACCGCATGCTGCACTTCGCGGCGCAGGCCCAGTGCAAAGCCCAGCTCGGCCAGCACGAACAGGGGTCCGATGACCAGGCCCAGGATGTCGTCCAGGAAGGCTGGCTTGCGGCCCTCGTAGTAATGACCCACGAACTGGATCACCCAGCCCACGGCAAAGATGCCCAGCCCCCATCCCAGCCAAGCCCCCAACGGCAGCATGGCGATGGGCTGTGCCAAGGCCAGCATCAGGGCAAGCACCACAGCCATGGCAATGCCGTAGCGCAGGTCCAGCAAACAGTAGTAGATGCCTGCCGCCAGCGCCGCCAGCAAGGCCAGGCTCAGCGGCAGGGCAGGCATGCCGTCGCCCAATGGCATCGCCCATTGCAGACGTGCCAGCAGGATCACCACGGCCCACATGATCAGCGGCACGCCAAAGAAGTGCGTGAGGATGTTGCGTGGATCACGGTGATAGTCCGCGTACTGGGACAGTTGGTCGATGAGGGTTTTCATAGGCTGCACCGGCAGTGGATGTTGCGCAACCATGGTGGTGTCATCAAGGATTGGCGTCTGTCATGGATCCGACACAAGCCTCATCGCACACCTCGGGCTTACCCGCACCGGCAGCTCCGGCAGCCACGGCAACTGCCGCCGCCACGCGCGGCGTACGGCGCCGCGCAGTGGCCGGTCCGCCGGGCATGGCCGATCTCTGGGCCACCGTCGAGGCAGGCCGCTGGTTCCACGCCCTGCCGCCAGAGCTGGCCGCGCAGCTCAAGGCACTGGCCCAGCCCCGCACGCTGGCCGCAGGCGACTGGCTGTTTCGCCGGGGCGACCCGCCCTGCGGCCTGTACGCGGTGGCGCGTGGCGCCCTCAGCATCTCGGGCACGGCCGCCTGCGGCGAGCAGGCCCGCACGGCGCTGCTGGCCCTGGTGGAGCCGCCGATGTGGCTGGGAGAGATTGCCCTGTTCGATGGCGCACAACGCACGCACGATGCCCAGGCCGCCACGGCCTGCATCGTGCTTCACGTGCCCCAGGCACCGCTGATGGAGTGGCTGGCCGCCCACCCCGGACACTGGCAAGCGCTGGCGTTGCTGCTGACGGACAAGCTGCGCGTGTGCCTGGTGGCGCTGGAAGAGCACACGCTGCTGCCGGCCCCCCAGCGCCTGGCGCGGCGCCTGGTGCGCATGGCCGAAGGCTTTGACCAGTGGCAGCCCGACGGCCAGGGCCGCCAGCGCTGGCGGCGCGAGCTGGATGTGTCCCAGGAGCAGCTGGCGCGCATGCTGGGCCTGTCACGCCAGACCACCAACCAGATCCTGCAAGAGCTGCAACTGGCCGGCTGCCTGCAGTTGCGGCGCGGCAAGATGGAGGTGCTGGACCGCCAAGGCCTGCGCGACGCGGGCTGGCCTGCGCAGTAGGCAGGCGCGCTGCAACGCCCGGGACTGGACAAGCGTCCCGGGCGCCCCACAATCGGGCTCCATGCAATACCACCACATCGGCAATGCGTCCGTGCCTACGGAATCGGGACGCACGATCCCCGTGCTGGACCCGTCGGACGGGCAGGCTTTCGACGAGCTCCAACGCGGCTCGCCCCAGGACATCGACCTGGCCGTGCGCTCTGCGCGCGAATGCCAGGACAGCGTCTGGAGCAAGCTCTCGGCCGCCGAACGCGGGCGCCTGCTGATGCGCCTGTCGGGCAGCGTGCTGCAGCATGCCGATGAACTCACGGCCATCGAGCAGCGCGACTGCGGCAAGCCCACGCGCCAGGCCCGTGCCGATGCGCTGGCGCTGGCGCGCTACTTCGAGTTCTATGCCGGCGCCTGCGACAAGCTGCACGGTGAGACCCTGCCCTACCAGCAGGGCTACAGCGCCCTGACCTGGCGCGAGCCCCACGGCGTGACCGGTCATATCGTCCCCTGGAACTATCCCATGCAGATCCTGGGCCGCAGCGTGGGCGCGGCGCTGGCCGCGGGCAATACCTGCGTGGTCAAGCCCTCGGAAGACGCCTGCCTGTCCGTGCTGCGCGTGGCGCGGCTGGCCACCGAGGTCGGCTTTCCGGCAGGCGCCTTCAACGTGGTCACCGGCCTGGGGCACGAGGTGGGCGAGGCCCTGGCGCGCCATCCAGGAGTGGACCACCTGAGCTTCACGGGCAGCCCCGGCGTGGGCACGCTGATCCAGCAGGCTGCGGCCGAACGGCACTGCCCCGTCACGCTGGAGCTGGGCGGCAAGAGTCCGCAGATCGTGTTCGCGGATGCGGACCTGGACGCCGCCGTGCCGGCCATCGTCAACGCCATCGTGCAGAACGCCGGCCAGACCTGCTCGGCAGGCTCGCGCGTGCTGATCGACTCGCTGATCTACGAGCCGCTGCTCGAACGCCTGGGCCAGGCCTTCGAGGCGCTGCGCGTGGGTCCGGCCGCCATGGACCTGGACCTGGGTCCGCTGATCCGCGCCAGCCAGCAGCAGCGTGTCTGGGATTTCCTGTCCGACGCCCAGGTGGCAGGCATTGCCGTGGTGGCGCAGGGCCAGATCGTGGAGCATGCGCCCGACAGCGGCTTCTACCAGGCGCCCACCCTGCTGCGCGACGTGCCACCCGAGCACCGGCTGGCGCAGGAAGAGATCTTCGGCCCCGTGCTCTGCGCCATGCCCTTCCATGACGAGGACCATGCCGTGCAACTGGCCAACGGCACGGCCTACGGCCTGGTGGCCGGCCTGTGGACCCGTGACGGCGCGCGCCAGCTGCGCCTGGCGCGGCGCCTGCGCTGCGGCCAGGTCTTCGTCAACAACTACGGGGCGGGTGGCGGCGTGGAGCTGCCCTTCGGCGGCGTCAAGTCCAGCGGCCATGGCCGCGAAAAGGGCTTCGAGGCGCTCTATGGCTTCACCACGCTGAAGACCGTCGCCATACGGCATGGCTGATCCTGGCGCATGACGGAAAATCGCAAGGTGCCCGGCGCCAGCCGGCCGCACGCGACAGAAAGAAGAATTCCCCATGCCCTTGTCTCCCGTTCCCGACCGCACGCCCCAGCATGAACGCGACGTGCGCTACCGCAGCTACGCCCGCGCCGATGGCCTCTGGGACATCGAAGGCGAGCTGCGCGACAGCAAGACCCATGACATCGAACTGAGCGGCGGCCGCCACATGCCGGCCGGCACGGCCATACACCACATGTGGATACGCACCACGGTCGATGCCCGCCTGGCGGTGCAGGCCATCGAGGTCGTCATGGACTCCCATCCGCTGGGCCACTGCCCCGAGGCCACGCGGGCCCTGCAGAAAATGGTCGGCTGCAGCATGGCGCGCGGATGGCGCAAGGCCATCAACGAGAACCTGGGCGGCGTGACCAGCTGCACGCATCTGCGCGAGCTGCTGTTCAACATGGCCACGGCCGCCTTCCAGTCCGTGCCCGGCGTCTTTGGCGATGCCGACCCCAGCCAGCCGCCACGCCACCTGGGCCAGTGCCTGGGCTGGGACTTCAATGGCCCCGGCGTGGCGCGCTACTACCCGCAGTTCGTGGGCTGGCAGCCCGGCACAGGCGGCGTTACCCCGACCCCGGCGACCACAGCCACCACCGAAACCCAGGGGGCCTGACCCCCGACCGAGGAGCAAAGCCCGATGCGTGTCCAGGACAAATCCATCATCGTCACAGGCGCCGGCAGCGGCATAGGAGCCGGCATCGCCATGCGGCTGGCCGCCGAAGGCGCGCATATCGTCGTCAACGACATCGACCGCGAGGCCGGCACGCGCGTGGCACAGGCCATCAACGCCGTGGGCGGCCGCGCGCTCTATGTGCAGGCGGACATGACGCAGGGCGAACAGGTCAAGGCCCTGGTGGCCGCCACGCTGCAGGCCCACGGCCGGCTCGATGTCTTCGTCAACAACGCAGGCTGGACGCACCGCAACCGTCCCATGCTCGAAGTCAGCGAGGCCGAGTTCGACCGGGTCTATGCCATCAACGTCAAGAGCATTTATCTCTCGGCCATCCACGGCGTGCCGGCCATGCGCGCCAATCCGCCGATGGCCGATGGCCGCCCCGGCGGCGGCAGCTTCATCAACATCGCCTCCACGGCAGGCCTGCGCCCGCGCCCGGGGCTGACCTGGTACAACGGCTCCAAGGGTGCCGTCATCGTGACCAGCAAGTCCATGGCCGCGGAACTGGGCCCGGAGAACATCCGCGTCAACTGCATCAACCCCGTCTTCAACCCCGACACCGGCCTGGCCGCCGAGTTTGCCGGCGGCCCCGTGGACGAGGAGCGCCGCGCGCGCTTTCGGGCGACGATTCCGCTGGGCCGCTTTTCCACGGCGCTGGACGTGGCCAATGCCGCGCTGTATCTGGCCAGCGACGAGGCGGCCTTCATCAGCGGCACCTGCATCGAGGTGGACGGAGCGCGCTGCGTCTAGACGCAGATCAAGATCTGCAGGCTTGCGCAGAGCCTGGACATAGGCATTCGGGCAAAATCGCGGGCATGGCAGAACGAGTGATCCCCCTGGTCGACGAGCGCGCCCCGACTCGCCCGGCCACCGTGCCAAGACTGCTGCAGGCGCCCACCGGCGATCTGCGTGACAGGCTTGGCCGGCCGCTGCGCGACCTGCGCATCAGCATCACCGACCGCTGCAACTTCCGCTGCAGCTACTGCATGCCCAAGGAAGTCTTCGACAAGAACTACCGCTACCTGCCGCACGGCTCGCTGCTGAGCTTCGAGGAGATCACGCGCACGGCCCGCCTGTTCGTGCAGCATGGCGTGCGCAAGATCCGCCTGACCGGCGGCGAGCCGCTGCTGCGCAAGAACGTGGAAACGCTGGTGGAGCAGCTGTCTGCCCTGCGCACGCCCGACGGCCATCCGCTGGACCTGACGCTGACCACCAACGGCTCGCTGCTGGCGCGCAAGGCCCGGGCGCTCAAGGCGGCCGGCCTGAACCGCGTCACCGTCAGCCTGGACGGGCTGGACGACGCGGTGTTCCGCAGCATGAACGACGTGGACTTTCCGGTCTCCGACGTGCTGGCCGGCATCGAGGCGGCCCAGGCGGCAGGCCTGGGCAACATCAAGGTCAACATGGTGGTCAAGCGCGGCACCAACGAGGACCAGATCCTGCCTATGGCGCGCCACTTCCAGGGTACCGGCGTGACCTTGCGCTTCATCGAATACATGGACGTGGGCGCGACCAACGGCTGGCGCATGAACGAGGTCCTGCCCTCCGACGAAGTCATCGCCCGGCTGCGCGCCGAGCTGCCCCTGGTGCCGCTGCAGGCCAGCAGCCTGGGCGAGACCGCCGTGCGCTGGGGATATGCCGATGCGCAGGGCCTGCACGATCCCTCGCTGGGCGAGGTCGGCGTGATCAGCAGCGTCACCCACGCCTTTTGCGGCGACTGCAACCGTGCGCGCCTGTCCACCGAGGGCCGGCTGTACCTGTGCCTGTTCGCCTCCGAAGGCTGGGACCTGCGCAGCCTGCTGCGCAGCGGCGCCAGCGACGAGGAAGTGGCAGCCGCGCTGGCCCCCATCTGGCAGCAGCGCACCGACCGCTATTCCGAACTGCGCGCCAGCCTGCCGTCCAGCACGGACACGCAGCGCAGGCGCATAGAGATGAGCTACATCGGCGGCTGAGCCCGCGCGTCGCGCGCGGCTCCCTTTCCCCTTCCCCTCGGTTTCTCCATCACAAGCCACACATGCCCGTTTCCTCCCTGCCCGACACCCTGCCCTTGAGCGACATCACGGGCTGCGTGCTGGCAGGCGGGCGCGGCATGCGCATGGGCGGCATCGACAAGGGCCTGCAGCCCTTTCTGGGCCAGCCGCTGGCAGCCCATGCGCTGGACCGCCTTGCGCCCCAGGTCGGGCATCTGATGCTCAACGCCAATCGCCATGCTGAGGCCTATGCGCAACTGGGCGCCCCCTATGGCGCCCCGGTCTGGCCCGATGCCGAACCCGACTACCCCGGCCCGCTGGCCGGCTTTCTGAGCGGCCTCACCCATTGCCAGACACCCTGGCTGGTCTGCGTGCCCTGCGACACGCCGCTGTTCCCCCAGGACCTTGTACAGCGGCTCGCGCAGGCTGCGCTGGCGCAGCAGCCTGCGGCCGACATCGTCGTCGCCCATGGCTGGGAACGCTCGCTTGATACAGATCAATCCAGGCTGCGGGCCCAGCCCGTGTTCTGCCTGATGCGGTCATCGCTGCGTGATAGCCTGCAGTCCTTCATACGTTCGGGCGGCCGCAAGATCGATGCCTGGACGGGCCAGCACCGCTGCGCCACCGCCCTCTTCGATCGCGCGGACGACAGCCCGCTGGCCTTTGCCAACGCCAACACGCAGCAGGAGCTGCAGGCCCTGGCGCAGGCCGCGGCCTGTGTGCCCGTGACGCCGCCGTGACCGGCCTTGCCCCACCGGATTCCGTTCTGATGACCGCCACCTTCCAGCCCGCCTCCGCCCCCATCGCCTCCGCCCAGGACCTGAGCGTTGATCAGGCACTGTCCCAGCTGGCCAGCCTGCTGCAGCCCCTGGGCCCGGTGGCGGATGTGGAAACACTGGCGCTGGCCGACGCGCTGGACCGCATGCTGGCCGAAGACATCGTCTCCCCCATCGACGTGCCCGCACATGACAACGCCGCCATGGATGGCTATGCCTTCGACGGCAGCCAGCTGCAGGCCGGCGCCCAGCTGGTGCTGCGCGTGGTCGGCCAAGCCCTGGCCGGCAAGCCCTGGCATGGCACGGTGCGGGCGGGCGAGTGCATCAAGATCATGACGGGCGCCGTGCTGCCGCCCGGTCTGGACACGGTGATCGCGCACGAACGCACCGAGCCCGCCGATGCGGCCTCGCCCGACCATGTACGCATCCCCGCCGGCAGCGTGCGCACCGGAGACAACCGCCGCAGGCGCGGCGAGGATCTGAGCCAGGGCTGCGTGGCGCTGGCGGCGGGCCAGCGCCTGCATCCGGCAGCCCTGGGCCTGATCGCCAGCCTGGGCCAGTCTCAGGTGCATGTTCGCAGGCGGCTGCGCGTGGCCTATTTCTCCACGGGCGATGAAATCCTGCACCCCGGCACGGCGCTGCGCGAAGGGGCGGTCTACGACAGCAACCGCTTCAGCCTCATCGGCCTGCTGCAGCGCATGGGCGTCAAGGTGTTGGACCTGGGCGTGGTGGCCGACCAGCCCGAAGCCTTGCAGGAGCGCCTGCGCGAAGCCGCCTCCCTGGCCGACGTGGTGCTGACCAGCGGCGGCATCAGCGCGGGCGAGGCCGACCATACGCGCGCCATGCTGCAACGCATGGGCAGCGTTCATTTCTGGCGCCTGGCCATGCGGCCGGGCCGGCCGCTGGCCGTGGGCCTGTTGCAGCCCGATGCGGGCACGCCATTTGCCGCCAGCCGGCCACCGGCACGCACCACGGTACTGATCGGCCTGCCCGGCAATCCCGTGGCTGCCATGGTGAGCTTTCTGGTCTTTGTACGACCGGCGCTGCTGCAGCTCATGGGCACCGCCGCCGTGGACGGTGAACCGACCGCCCTGCCCCAGGCTGTGGCTGCGCAGGCCCTGTCCAAGCGGCCCGGCCGCACCGAGTACCAGCGCGGGATTCTGTCCAAGGGCGCCGATGGCCGCTGCATGGTGCGCACCACGGGGCCGCAGGGCTCGGGCGTACTCAGTTCCATGGCCGAGGCCGACTGCCTCATCGTGCTCGAACATGAGCGCGCTGCCGTGCAAGCCGGCGAAACCGTGTCCATCCTGCCGCTGCAGGCCTTTCCCTGACAGGAGATTGCCCCATGCCCTTCCAGTCCAAGCACCTGACCGACGCCCCCGATCGCAGCACCGTCGATACGCTGCCCGGCGCTACCTTGCTGGAGTTCGGCACCGCCTGGTGCGGCCACTGCCAGCGCGCGCAACCGCTGATTGCCCAGGCGCTGGATGCCGCCCCGCAGGTGGCCCACATCAAGGTGGAAGACGGCCCCGGCAGGGCCCTGGGACGCAGCTACCGCGTCAAGCTCTGGCCCACCCTGGTCTTTCTGCGTGACGGGCAGGAGGTGCAAAGGCTGGTGCGGCCCCAGCAGGCCCGCGAGATCGAGGACGCGCTGGCCCGCATCACCGCCCAACCCTGACACTTGCGGCGCAGCCGCTGCCTGTGTATCGCCGACAATGGCCCGCATGCCGTCCCAAAAGAAGCCTGCCGATTCCGCGCCCAAGAAGCCCCGCCGCAACAGCGGCCGCCCGCTGGCTGACGATGCCGTCGGCCGGGACATCATCCTGCAGACCACGGTCAACCTGCTCAAGACCCGCACGCCGGAGCAACTGAGCATTCTGGAAATCGCGGCGGCGGCCGGCGTCACGCGGGCGCTGGTGCGCTACTACTTCAGCAGCCTCAAGGGACTGCTGCAGGAAGTGACGGAGTCCCTGATGCGCGAGTTGCAAAACCGCATGGAAGTGGCGCTCAGGACGCAGGGCACGGTGGAAGAGCGCGTCTACCAGCGCCTGCTGCTGCGGCTGGATTTCATGCGCGAGCACCCGCAGTTCGAGCGGCTGGCGCTGTCCGAGATCTACCACTATGAAAGCGAAGAAGAGCCTCCGCCCTCGGGCACGCCGCTGCAGCGCATCACGCGGCGCGGGCTGGAGCTGACCTCGACCATGCTGATGGACGGAGCGCAGGCCAGCCACCCGGCACAGGTGGACCCGCGCTTCATCCACCTGGCCATCCTCAGCATTTCGGCCTTCCTGCCCACGGCACGGCCGCTGCTGGCCGAACTGTTCGGGGAAGGGCCGCAGGCAGACCAGCAGGTCGAGCACTATCTGCGCTTCATGTCCCACCTGCTGGCCGAGCGCATCAGGCAGGATGCGCCGGCGCAAGACCACCCACCACACCCGGGCCACCACCCGGATTGACTTGCGCCGGCGCCCGCTGCTCCCTCCTTTCGTCCGGTGCGCCGCCCTCAGTCGGACTGTATGCCCAGCTCCTTGACCAGCCGCCCGAAGCGCTCGAAGTCGCTGGCATTGGTCTTGCCCAGGCGCTGCGGCGGGCCGCCCACAGGGACGGTTCCCAGCGTGGCCATGCGTGCCACCACGTCGGGCATCTTGAGGACCTCGTTCAGGTGCGTATTCAGCAGCCTGACCACGTCGGCAGGCATGTTCCTGGGGCCGAACAGGCCATACCAGGCCGTCAGCTCCACGTCCTTGTAGCCCAGCTCGGCCAGCGTGGGCACGTCAGGCGCCAGCGGCGAGCGCTGGGCGTCGGCCACGGCCAGCGCCACGAGCTTGCCGCCGGGCAGGTAGGGCGCGATGGAGCCCAGCGTGCTGTAGGTGAAGGGCACATGGCCGCCCACCACGTCCGTGACCGCAGGCGCCACGCCCTTGTAGGGGATGGACTCGAAGCGGGCGCCCGTGGCGCGCCGGACCATCTCGCCCAGAAAGTGCATGGGCGAGCCATTGCCCGGGGTGGCGTAGCCCAGCGAACGGCCCTGGCTCGCGGAAACGGCCTCCTTGAGCGTGCGCACGCCCGCGCCGGGTCCGGCGACAAGGAACAGCGATGTGGAGCCGACCTCGATCACGGGCGTGAATCCGTTGAGCACGTCATATCCGTGGCCTGCGCCCAGCTTGAGCACCAGCTGGGCCATGGCAAAGGTATTGGGCGCCAGCAGCAGCGTATAGCCATCGGCCGGCGCCTTGGCCACATAGCTGCTGCCGATGGTGCCGCTGGCGCCTGCGCGGTTGTCCACAAGCACCGACTGTCCGATGCGGGCCGACAGCTTCTCGCCCAGCAGGCGCGCCAGCGCATCGGTGTCACCGCCTGCGGGATAGGCCACGACGATGGTGACGGGCTTGTGGGGATAGGCCTGCGCCTGGGCAGGACCGGCCAGCAGGGCCATGGCCAGGGCCATGCCTAGGGCAAGCGTTTTGCGTTTCGCTTTCATGGGGTGGGCTTTCATCGTGGGTTTTGTCATTTTCAGCAAAGGCCGGGGCCGGGCTCACGCCTGGCGTATCGCCACGCGGTGCATGCGCCGCGCTGCGGGGTGGTAGTCGTTGACCGCGTAATGCTGCGTGGCCAGGTTGTCCCAGATGGCCACCGAGCCCTTGCGCCAGCGAAAGCGCACCTGCCATTCAGGCACCTTGGCCAGGCCGCTGAGCATGGCGATCAGGGCCGCGCTCTCGTCGCTGGTCACGCCTTCTATGTGCGTGGTGTAGAGCGAGTTCACAAAGGCCACGGGCAGGCAGGTCACCGGGTGCACCAGGACCACGGGCTGCTCCAGCGGCGGATGCTTGAGGCGCGTGGCCCGATAGGCCTCGCCCGAGGGATCGCGGCGCATCAGGCTTTGCCTCAGGGCCGGCGCCTCCCAGTTGTGGGTGGCGCGCAGCGTGCGCAGATAGGCCTGCAGCTCGGGCGCCAGCGAGGCGAAGGCCGTGGTCATGCTGGCCCACATGGTGTCGCCGCCCGTGGGCGGCACGTCCACGGCGTAGAGGCAGGCACCGGCGGGCGGCTTGGTCTGCCAGGTCAGGTCGGCATGCCAGATGTCGGTGCCGGTGCGCGTGCCCTGGCTGATCAGCAGCTCGACATGGGGATCGTCCGGGTGCGAGGGAAAGGTGGAGGACACGGGCTCGACCTTGCCGAACACCTGGGCCACGCGCACCTGCTGCGCAGGGTCCAGCGTCTGGTCGCGGAAGAAGATGACCTGGCGCTCGGCCAGCAGCTTGCGCAGCGCGTCCGCATGGTCATGCACCTGCGCCGGGTCCGAGAGATCGATGCCGTATATCTCCGATCCTATGCACGGGGTGATGTGTTCGACTTGCATGAAATTCCTTTTCTCAAAAAAAGCCGGGGTTGGGGTGGTGATCAGGTGGACGCGATGTCCTGCGGCAGCGGCATGGAGCGGAACCGGCGGCCCGTGGCATGGAACATGGCCGTGGCCACGGCAGGCGCCGTGGGGCCCAGGGCCACTTCGCCGCAGCCCTGGGGCGGCCGGTCGCTTTCGACCAGGACCACCTCCACGCGGGGCATTTCGGACAGTTGCAGCAGCGGGTAGTCGTGGAAGTTGCTTTGCTGTACCGCGCCCTTGTCGAAGTCCAGCCGGCTCTTGAAGGTGTTGGTCAGCGCAAAGCCGATGCCGCCTTCCACATTGGCCTTGACCAGGCCCGGATTGACCACGCGGCCTGCATCAATGGCGCAGATGGCACGCTCCAGCCGCACGCGGCCTTGCACAACACGCAATTCCATGACCAGTGCGACGAAGGTCTGGAAGCTCTCGCCCCGCCCCGTGTAGACGTTGAAGGTCATGGCGCGGTGCAGGCCTGCCGGCGCGGGCTGCTCCCAGCGCGCGGCCCGCGCCGCCGCATCCAGCACGCCCAGCGCCAGCGGCTGGCCGGCCAGCAGGCGGCGCCGGTACTGGTAGTCGTCCACGCCTGCGGTGTGGGCGAGTTCGCTGATGAAGCTCTCCAGGAAGAACACGCTGGACGTGGTGCCCACGCTGCGCAGGTAGCTCAGCGGTATGGGCTGCTGCACGTCCACGGCATCCACCAGCAGGTTGGGCACGCCGTAGATCAGGTCGTAGATGGACTCGACCATGGTCTCGTCCCAGCCGCCGGCATCGGCCATCTTCTTGGGGTTGATGGCCCCGTACAGCGACTGGCCCGAGATGCGCGCATGCAGCGCGGCCGGCATGCCGTCGGCGCCGAGCACGGCGCTCAAGCGCCCCGATGCGCCGGGCCGGTAGTAGGAATGCCGTATGTCGTCCTCGCGCGAGCGGATGACCTTGACGGGCCGGCCCACGGCCTTGGACGCCGCCGCCGCATGCAGGGCGAAGTCGGGCATGTACTTGCGCCCGAAGCTGCCGCCCAGGAAGGTGGTGTGCACGATCACCTTGTCTGCAGGCACGCCGCAGGCCTTGCCGAGTTCGCCACGCAGGAAGTCCTGGCCCTGGTAGGCCCCCCAGGTCTCGACCTCGCCGTCGCGCACATGCACGGTGGCGGCCAGCGGCTCCATGGTGGCGTGCGTGATGTAGGGCGAGTGGTAGTCGGCCGTGATGGTCTTGCCGACCGCCAGCACTTCACGCGGCTTGCCCAGGCTGCGGGCCACGACGGCCTTGTCGTTCGACAAGCCTGCGACGAACTGCGCATGGATGCGCTCGCTGTCCACACCGGCCGCCGCGCCGGCGTCGAATTCGATGTCCAGCGCATCGGCAGCCTGCTTGGCAATCCAGTACGAGTCGGCCACCACGACCACGGTGCTGGGCTCGGGGTCGGGCCACTGCGTGGTGCGCACGACGGCATGCACGCCGGGGCGCGCGCGCACCTCTGCCTCGTTGCGGATGCGCACGATGCGCCCCGTCACGCTGGGCGCCATGCGCACGGCGCCGATCAGCATGCCGGGCACCTCGACATCGATGCCGAACACCGCGCTGCCGTCGACCTTGGAAGGCGTATCCACACGGCGCAGGTTGCGGCCGATCAGGCCCTGCTCGGAAGCCGACTTCATGCGCGGCCGCGCGGCCAGGGGCAGCCTGGAGGCATCGGCCACGATCTCGCCATAGCCCACGCTGCGGCCCGTCGCGGGGTGCAGCACGCGGCCGGCACGCGTCATGCACTGGGAGGCACGCACACCCAGGCGGCTTGCGCCGGCGCGCAGCAACACATCGCGCGCCTGGGCGCCGGCCAGGCGCATGCGTTCATAGAAATAGTTCATGGACATGGAGGCACCCACGAACTGCTGGAACGGCATCTCGCCCGCATCGTTGCGATAGGCGTCGCGCCCCGTGACGAAGCGCACGGTCACGCTGGCCCAGTCGGCATCCAGTTCATCGGCCAGCACCTGGGGCAGGCCTGTGTAGATGCCCTGGCCGACCTCGCACTGCGAAACGCCGATCACCACCTGGCCCGAAGGCTCGATCCAGACCCAGTCGCCGATGGCTGCTGCCGCCGCCGCACCGGCTGCCGGCGGCGCGGCCTGCGCCAGCGGAATCAGCAGGCTGCCTGCAGCAGGCGCCACCAGCAGCGCAGCGGCACTCTGGAGCAGGTGCCTGCGCCGCAGCGAGGTGGCCGAATCGGCCACGCGGCCCCGTTCATTGCTTGGACGCTGCGGCATGGATGGCCTCCCGGATGCGGTGGTAGGTGGCGCAGCGGCACAGATTGGTCATGGCCTCGTCGATCTGCGCATCGGTGGGCTGCGGATGGGCCTTGAGCAGCGCGGCAGCGGCCATGACCATGCCGGACTGGCAGTAGCCGCACTGCGGCACGTCCTTGTCCATCCAGGCCTTCTGGATGGGGTGGGAACGGTTGCTGGACAGTCCTTCGATGGTCGTGACCGCCTTGCCGCCCACCGTCGAGACGGGCAGCACGCAGGAACGCACGGGCTCGCCATCGACATGGACCGTGCAGGCCCCGCACATGCTGATGCCGCAGCCGAACTTGGTGCCCGGCAGCTTGAAGTGGTCGCGCAGCACCCACAGCAACGGGGTCTGCCCGTCGCCGTCAAAGGCCACGCTTCGGGAATTGAGGGTGAATTTCATCGTGGGGTCTCCAATGCGCCCGCATCGACCGGGCTGCATGTCTCATGCCTCTCAGAACGAGTGGTGTATGCCTGCCGCAATCACGGTCTGCGTGCGCCCGCTGGCAACGCCCACGGAATTCATCGCCGCCACGCCATCGGAGGCGCGCTGGTGCGTGACCGAGGCATGCAGCTGCGTGCGCTTGGAGAAGGCGTAGCGCGCGCCCAGGTGGACCTGGTTCCACTTCGTCTGCTCGAAACGGCTGAAGGAGTAGCCGGTGTTGATGGTCACCGCCTGGCTGGTCTGCCAGGCCAGGCCCAGGTCGAGCGCGCTCATGTGGCTGGAGGCTGCGCCATACTTGAGCGTGGAGCGCGTGAGCAGCGCGTTGAGCCGGACCGGAAGCGCATCGAGCTGGTAGCCGCCGCCGATGCCCAGCACCTGGAAGGTATCGAGCACCAGCGGCCGGCCCGCCACCAGGTCCTGGCCCAGCGCGTTCGCCAGGCCCGTGCGCCCGGCGATATCGAAGGCACGGCCACGCGCATCGGTGTAGGCCACGGCCAGATTGAGCTTGGCACTGGAATAGATGCCCATGACGCTGTAGGTACGGTTGGCCTGCGAGCGGCCCGGCACCTCGCCAAATCCATACTGCGCGCCGAACTGCATACCGCCCATGCGCGGCGTCAGGTAGACCACGGAGTTGTCCACGGGGAACTGGCTGGACAGGCCGTCCAGGTTGCCCGGGTGGTACAGATAGAAGTTGTAGAGCTGGTAGCCATTGCCCCATTGGCTCAGCGTGCCGGCCGTGAAATCGACCTGGCGCCCCAGCCGCAGCGTGCCCAGCGAAGCACTGTCCAGGCCCACCCAGGAAGCCCGGTTGAAGTAGCTGGTGGGCGAGATCGGCGAGCCGATGTCCGTGAGGAATCCGTTTTCCAGCTGGAACGAGGCCTTCAGGCCGCCCCCCAGGTCCTCGGAGCCGCGCAGGCCCCAGAGGTCAGGCTGGGAGATGGCCGAATCCATGCGCGTGAGCCGGCTCCCTCGCACATCGCTGATCCAGGGCATGGTCAGGTCCATGCTGCCGTACAGCGTCACCGAACTCTGGGCAAGCGCCGCTCCCGCGCCGCCCAGCATCGCCAATGCGGCAATTGCTTTGTATTTCATCGCAAGGCTCTTTCATCGTGAGATGGTTTAAAAATTCCACAAGTGGCAATTTCAAACACCACGCCACGGAAGATGCCTGGCAGGGCGCGCATTAATTTCCACTTATGGAAATATTAGCTGCACCCATCGAGTCCTGTGTCTGGGGTTTTCATCTACCGCGTTTGAGGTAGCCCGCGGGAAGAGGAGCAAGGGACAGGCATTGCACCTGTCCCGCACAAGGCGTTCAGCGTCCCAGCGCCTGATCCACGCCCATGTTGGCCAGCGCGTCGGCGCGCTCGTTGCCGGGATCGCCCGCATGGCCCTTGACCCAGCGCCAGTCGATGCGGTGCCCGCCACCCTGCACCAGGGCGTCCAGCCGCTGCCACAGCTCCACGTTCTTGACGGGCTCCTTGGAGGCCGTCTTCCAGCCCTTGGCCTTCCAGCCGTGGATCCACTCGGTGATGCCCTTGAGCACGTACTGGCTGTCGATGTAGAGCACCACGTCGCAGGGCCGCCTGAGCGCAGACAGCGCCTCGATCACGGCCATCATCTCCATGCGATTGTTGGTGGTGTTCAGCTCGCCGCCGAACAGCTCCTTCCTGGCGCTGCCAGCCTCCAGCACCACGCCCCAGCCGCCAGGACCCGGATTGCCCTTGCAGGCACCGTCCGTATAGATAACAACTTGATTCAAAAAAAATCCTTGATATGAATGGACCGGCCGCCAGGCCGGTTGGAATGCAGATCACCGTCCGGCGCGGCCTGTGCCGGCATGCGACGGGCGACCGGCACCGTGGCGCCCGACACGACCGCGCGGCCGCGCCAGGCAGGCTCCAGCATGCGCGCACCCGGCACACGCTTGACGGCCACCACGCAGTACACACCGCCCAGCATGGGCCAGCCCAGCCGTCCCACGCGGTCCATGAACTGCCAACGGCGCAGCCAGCGATCCGTCTGCACGGCGGGACGATAACAGCCGAATTGCACGGCCTCGATCTCGAAGGCCAGCAATCGCAGCCAGTCGCGCAGCCGCCAGTAACCCACGCCCCAGCCCACATCGGGCAGGTACACGCCACGCTCGGCACGCCGCTGCACGCCCAGCAAACTGGCAGGGTTGAGTCCGCACACCACGATGCGGCCTTCAGGCATCAGCACCCTGGCCGCCTCGCGCAGCACGGCATGCGGGTCCGGCGAGGTCTCCAGCGTATGGGGCATCACGACCAGGTCAAGGCTGGCCTCGGGAAATGGCAGCGCGGCGGGATCGGCCAGCAGCGCCACGGGAACCTCCAGCGGGGCAGCGCCGTCCGCTGGCGCTGCATCCTGCGTGGAATCCAGCGCCAGCCAGCGGTGCGGCATGCGGTTGGCACGCAGCCCCTGGAGCATGGGCATGCCCAGCTGCAGGCTGTGATAGCCGAAAATATCGGCCACCGCCTCGTCGCAGCGCTGCTGCTCCCATTCCAGCAGGTAGTGGCCGAGGGCAGATTGCGTCCAGTGATGCATCCCTATAATTTTGCTGCTCATGAACCTGTTGCCCATTCCTGCTTTTTCCGACAACTACATCTGGCTGCTGCATGACGCCGGGCAGGCCCTGGTCGTCGATCCCGGCGATGCAGCGCCCGTGCTCGCCACGTTGCACCGGCTGGGCCTGCAGCTGCAGGGCATTTTAGTCACCCACCACCATGCCGATCATGTCGGTGGCGTGGCCCAGCTGCACCAGACCACGGGCGCCCAGGTCTGGGGTCCTGCCTACGAGCAGTTGCCCGAACCCGTTCAGCGCGTGCAGGGAGGCGATGCCGTGCAGGCACTGGGCGGCCCCTGGCAGGTCATCGATGTACCAGGCCATACCAGCGGCCACATTGCCTTCTACAGCACGGCGGCACAGGCACAGCCCGTGCTGTTTTGCGGCGACACGCTGTTTTCCGGGGGATGCGGCCGCCTGTTCGAGGGCACTGCGCAGCAGATGCAGCAATCGCTGGACGATCTGGCCTCGCTGCCGGGCAATACACTGGTGTGCTGCGCACATGAGTACACAATGTCCAACCTGCGCTTTGCCCAGGCCGTGGAACCAAACAACGAAACCCTGGCTCACTACCAGCGGCATTGTCAGGCGTTGCGCGAGGCCGGTCGGCCCACGCTGCCATCCCTGATGGAGACCGAGCGCTCCATCAATCCCTTTCTGAGAACGCGCGAATCCGCGGTGGCCGCGGCCGCCGCAGGCTTCGACGCACAGGTGAGACAGCAGGACCCTGCCAGCGTGCTGGCCGGCCTGCGCCAATGGAAAAACGTCTTCTGATGAAACTGCTACACACCCTGCTGCTGGGCAGCCTGCTGGTTCTTGCCGGCTGCGCCACCACCAGCGGCCCGGACTTGGCCGGCACGACGGATACCTCCCCCAGCCCCGCACCCCACTCCCCCATGTATCCCAAAGGGCCGCTGAGCCCGCTGGGCACAGGCAGTGCCAGCAACGGCGACGTGGCCTCGCTGGAGACCACGGGCGATCTGTGGGTACGCATCCGCCAGGGCTTTGCCATGCCCGACCTGGACCAGGATCTGGTCAAGGACCGCGAGCAGTGGTACGCCAGCCGTCCCGACTACATACAGCGCATGACCGAGCGCTCCAGCAAATACCTGTTCCACATCGTCGAGGAACTGGAGCGGCGCAACATGCCCACCGAGCTGGCGCTGCTGCCCTATATCGAGAGTGCCTTCAACCCGCAGGCCGTCTCCACCGCCAAGGCGGCCGGCATGTGGCAGTTCATGCCGGCCACCGGCACCTATTTCGACCTCAAGCAGAACGCCTTCCGCGACGACCGCCGCGACGTGCTGGCCTCCACGCGCGCCGCGCTGGACTACCTGCAAAAGCTCTATGACATGTTCGGCGACTGGCATCTGGCCCTGGCCGCGTACAACTGGGGCGAAGGCAGCGTGGGCCGCGCCATCAAGCGTAACGAGAAGCTGGGGCTGCCCACGGGCTACACCGACCTGCAGATGCCGGCCGAGACCCGCATGTACGTGCCCAAGCTGCAGGCCGTCAAGAACATCGTGGCCAACCCCGATGCGTTCAACACCGAGCTGCCGGTGATCGAAAACCACCCCTACTTCCAGACCGTCACCATCACCCGCGACATCGACGTGGAACTGGTGGCCAAGCTGGCCGACGTATCGACCGAGGACTTCAAGGCGCTGAATCCCAGCTTTCGCAAGCCGGTGATCTTTGCGGCCGGCACGCCGGAGATCCTGCTGCCCTGGGACAACGCCAAGGTGTTTCGCCGCAACATGCAGGCCTTCGACGAAGGCCAGTACGCGAGCTGGACCGTCTGGACCGTGCCCTCCACCATCAGCGTGGCCGAGGCGGCCCAGCGCGTGGGCCTGGGCGAGTCCGACCTGCGCGCCCTCAACAACATTCCGCCGCGCATGCTGATCAAGGCCGGCTCCGCGCTCATGGTGCCGCGCGGCGCCAACGTGCGTGCCGACGTGGCCGGCCACGTGGCCGACAACGGCCAGATCAGCTTTGCCCCCGAGATCATCACGCGCCGCACCACCATCAAGGCACGCAAGCGCGACACGCTGATCAGCGTGGCCAACCGCTACGGCGTCAGCGTGTCCAACCTGGCGGACTGGAATGACCTGAAGTCCTCGGCCACGCTGCATGCAGGCCAGTCGCTGGTGGCCTATCTGCCGGTACGCGCCAGCAGCGGCGGCAACGCCCGCGCAGCCAAGTCCACGGGAACCGCACGCAAGGTGGCCGTTCAGCCGCAAAGCCGCAACGCCAAGACGGCCGTCACCACGGCACAGCGCGGCGGCAAGCCATCCAAGGTGAAAAAGCGCTGAGGAATCCCTCTGGCACCCGCGTCACGGAGCCCGCTTTCGCGGGCTTTTTTGCGTGCGGCCGCCGGGCTCAGGTGTGAAAGCGCTGGCGGGACTGGCGCACGAATTCGTTGGTGTACGAGCGCTCCAGGTCAATGCCGCCGCGCGCCAGCGCAGGGTCGAGCCGGACCAGCGCACGCAGGGCCGTGGCGGGCCCGTCATCGGGCATCATCCCATCGGGCGAAATCGTGGTGCGCATGTGCTCGAAGGCCGACAGATAGGCGCGCCGGGAGCCCAGCAGATAGGGCGCAGGCACGGCCCGCAGCACGTCCATGGGCGCGGCAGTCTGCAGCCACTTGAGCGAGCGCACCATGGCGTTGCTGAGCGCCTGCGCCTTGGCCGGGTTCCTGCGCAAGAAGGCCTGTGTCGCATACAGCGTGCCCGAGGGCATGGAGCCGCCGTACAACTGCGCGCTGCTGCGCAGATCACGCAGGTCCCGCACGATGCGCACGGCGCCCTTGTCCTCCAGCACGCTCATCAGCGGGTCCGCATGGCACAGCGCATGCACACGCCCGGTGCGCAGCGCCTCCATGGCATCGGGCCCCGAGCCCACGCCCACCAGTTGCACCGCAGCGGGATCCAGGCCATCGCCCAGCAGCATCAGCTGCATGGCCCGGGCCGTGGATGCGCCCAGCGAGGAAACACCCACGCGCCGCCCGCGCAGATCGGCCAGCGTCTGGTAGCGCGGCATCCAGCGCGCAGCCACGCCCAGCGCGATCTGGGGTGCACGCCCCTGCACGACGAAGGCCCGCAGCTGGCTGCCGCGCTGCTGGGCAAGAAGCGTGTGTTCATAGGCGCCCGCGCAGACATCGGCGGCGCCCGACTCCAGGGCCTGCAGCGACTGCGATCCGCCTGGATAGTCCTCAATGCGCACGGCCAGGCCTTCGGCCTCGAAATAACCCAGCTGCTGCGCAATCACCAGCGGCAGGTAGTACAGCAGGCCCTGGCCGCCCACGGCAATCGTCAGCAGCTCGGCCGAGCCGAGCACAGGGAGCGACCAAAGAGGAGCCAGCCCCAGAAGGCTCAACAAAGTTCGGCGATCAAGCACGTGGGAAGACATGATGGTTATTTTGCTGCAGTGCAACACGATCATGCCCAGAGCCCGCATACGCAGCATCGGTGCTTGCCCGTACGTGAAACACCGCAGGGCCTGTGGTGCAGGCCCTGCGCGGGACGAGGGCGCCGGATGCGGCCGCAGGCCTCAGCGGTAGCCTGCGAAAAACAGCAGCAGATTCACCACCAGGGCCAGGGCCCAGGCCAGACTGCGCAGCGTGGCGCGGTCCATCACATAGAAGGCGATGTAGGCGATGCGCAACACCACGAAGGCCACGGCAAGGCCATCGACCCGCGCCGCTGGCGCGCCCAGTTGCCAGGCAACCAGCAAGGCGCCAATGAAGAACGGCAGGCACTCGAAACTGTTGGCCTGCGCCGCATTCGCCCGCGCCTGGTAGCCGGTCTGCTGGGCGAGCCAGGCGCGGGGGTCGTGGTTGTCGAAGCCGCGCTGCCCCGGCCGGTGCTTCATTCCGGGCGCCTTGGCGATGTAGGCGCAGGCCAGCGGCAGCAGGGCCACCACCAGCAGGCACCAATGGGCAAGGGAAAAACCGCCGGGCGGCAGGACGACAGAGGTCGGCATACGGGCTCCTGATGAAAAGACAAGGAATGCTGGCCGCCTCCACCACTACCGGCGATCCACCAGCGCATGGGCGATCGTACCCAGGTCCACGTACTCGAGTTCGCTGCCGATGGGCACGCCGCGCGCCAGCCGCGTCACATGGATGCCGCGCGCTTTCAGCGCCTCGCTGATCGCATGGGCCGTTGCCTCGCCCTCGGCCGTGAAACTGGTGGCCAGGATCACCTCCTGCACCTTGCCGTCGCCGGCGCGCTCCAGCAGGGATGACAGATTCAGGTCGCGCGGACCTATGCCGTCGAGCGGCGACAGCCGCCCCATCAGCACGTAGTAGTAGCCGTTGTAGGCCCCCGTGCGTTCCATGGCCCCCATGTCGGCAGGCGCCTCCACCACGCACAGCCGGGCCGAGTCGCGCCCTTCGTCCTGGCAGATGGAGCAGATGCGGCCTTCGGTGAAGGTATGGCAGCGCTCGCAATGGCTTACCGACTCCACGGCCGTGGTCAGGGCACGGGCCAGCTGCCGCGCGCCGTCCTGGTCGCGCTGCAGCAGGTGAAAGGCCATGCGCTGCGCAGACTTGATGCCCACGCCCGGGAGCCTGCGCAGGGCTTCGATCAGACCATCGAGCGATTGCACATCCGACATGGCGGCTTCCTTTCAATGAAGAAGATTCTCAGAAAAAAAGCGACCTGCAAGGGCAGATCGCTCGATGGCCGCTCAACGCAATTGAGTGGCTGGGGAAACCGTCACGGCCTCTCCTGGCTGTTCGGCACAACCTCTCGGGGCCAGCCTCAGAAAGGGAACTTCATGCCGCCCGGCAGGCCGGGCATGCCGGCCGTGAGCTTGCCCATCTTTTCGTTGGAGGTTTCTTCTGCCTTGCGCACGGCAGCGTTGAAGGCGGCAGCCACCAGGTCTTCCAGCATGTCCTTGTCTTCGGCCAGCAGGCTGGGGTCGATGGTGATGCGCTTGACGTCGTGCTTGCAGGTCATGACCACCTTCACCAGGCCCGCGCCGGACTCGCCTTCCACCTCGATGTTGCCCAGTTCATCCTGGGCCTTCTTGAGGTTGTCCTGCATGGCCTGGGCTTGCTTCATCAGGCCGGCCAGTTGTCCTTTGTTGAACATGTGAGTTCCTTCTTCTGTAGGGTAAAAACGAAACGCTCTAGAGCGTGTCAGGGCTGAATGGATACGGGCTTGATACTGCCAGGCACGATTTTCGCGCCATGGCTGCGGATCAGGGTCTGCACCAAAGAATGATTCATCACGATGTCTTCGGCAATGCGCTGGCGCTCATGGCTGGCCACCGCATTGCGCCGCGCGGGGCTGTCCACCACGGCGCCCTGCTCGACATGCAGTTGCCGGGCCAGGCCGGCAGCCTCCAGCGCCGCACGCAGGCGCTCGCGCGTGGCGGGCTGGGCCAGCGAGCTGCTTTCCACACGCAGCGTCCAAGTATCGCCCTCGCGCGCCACCAGCTGCGACTGCAGCGCCAGCTGGCGCGCCAGCGCAGTGACGGCCTCGGCCTGCACCAGTTGCTGGACGGCAGCGTGCCAGACATCGCCCTCGGCCGTGCGCTCCACGGTCGGCGCGGGAGGCGCATCCGGGGACTGGCGGCCACGTTCGGGAGCGAAATCCTGCACATCGATCTGAGTGTCGATCTGCGGTTCGGACTGCCGTGCCACGGCAGCGGCAGGCGGCTCCAGGGCCAGATCTCCGTCATCGCTCCAGCGGCCTTCGTCGGCCCAGCCCTCATCGGGCATCCCGGCCCAGGCACCCTCGTCCGGCGCATCGGCATCCTGCGCCTGCGGCGCCTCATCGGCAGAAGAGTCTGCGTCTTCCTGCACATCGTCCACGGGCTCATCCACAGGCTCGTCCAGGGGCTCTTGGGCGACACCGGCGGCCGGCTTCACCTCTGGAGCAGCGGAAGGCCTGGCCTCTTGGACAGGCGCAAGCACAGGTTCCGGCCTGGCAACTGCGGCCACGGCCACGGGCGCCTGAACAGGCGCTGGAGCCGCAACGGCTTGCACCACGGGAGCGACCACGGCGGGCGCAGCGGTCACGGGAGATGCGACAGGCGCGACAGGAGCAGGAGGCGCGACCGGGACGGGCATGGCCGCCTTGGCTGGGACAGCGGGGGCCTCGGGCACAGCGGGCTGTGCAGGCCGCGTCTGCGCAACGGGCGCGGGAGATTCAGGCTTCGCCGTGGAGGGGGTCAGCGCTGGAGTTTTTTTTTCAGCCGCGCCCGGGGCGGGCTCTGCAGATTGCGGCTTGAACGCCAGCAGCCGCAGCAGCGCCATGGTCAGCGCCGCATACTCATCGGGCGCCAGGCCCAGTTCGGCCCGGCCGTGCAGGCAGATGCTGTAGAGCAACTGGGTTTCATCACGCGGCATCAGCAGCGCAAGACGGGCAATTTCAGCAGCCTCCGGATCGCTGGCGTCGGCGGCCATCTGTGGCACAGCCTGCGCCACAGCCATGCGTTGCAGCACGGCGCACATCTCCTCCAGCGTGGAGGCTGCAGACAGGCCATTGCGGCGCAGCGCCTCGGAGGTTTCCACCACCACCTGGCCATCGGCCTGGGCGAGTGCCTCGATCAGGCGGAACACATGGCTGCGGTCCACGCTGCCCAGCATCTGGCGCACCATGGACTCCTGCAGCTGGCCGCTGCCAAAGGCAATGGCCTGGTCGGTCAGCGACAGCGCATCGCGCATGGAGCCGCGCGCGGCGCGAGACAGCAGGCGCAGGGCCTGGGGTTCGGAAGCCACGCCTTCCTGGCCGAGCACCTGGCCCAGATGCTCCAGCACGGTTTCGGGCGCCATGGGCCGCAGGTTGAACTGCAGGCAGCGGCTGAGCACGGTCACGGGCACCTTCTGCGGATCGGTGGTGGCCAGCACGAACTTCAGGTATTCGGGTGGCTCTTCCAGCGTCTTGAGCATGGCGTTGAAGGCCGTGTTCGTGAGCATGTGCACTTCGTCGATCATGAAGACCTTGAAGCGTCCCTGCACCGGCTTGTAGACGGCCTGCTCCAGCAGGCTTTGCACCTCGTCCACCCCGCGGTTGGAGGCGGCGTCCAGCTCGGTGTAATCGGGAAAGCGGCCGCTGTCGATTTCGGTACAGGCCGCACAGACGCCGCAGGGCGTTGCCGTGATGCCGCCCTGGCCATCGGCGCCCTGGCAGTTGAGCGACTTGGCCAGAATGCGCGAGACCGTGGTCTTGCCCACGCCGCGCGTGCCGGTGAACAGATAGGCATGGTGCAGGCGCTGCTGCGTCAGGGCATTGGTGAGCGCCTGAACGACATGCTCCTGCCCCACCATTTCGGAGAAATTGCGGGGGCGGTATTTGCGGGCCAGCACAAGATAAGACATCCCGCGATTCTACGGGGCTGAGCACCCTCGCCCGGTGCGCCCCGGGTTTGGCCGGCCTTGTCGCCCGGGCAGCCCGGTGTTTGCCCCTATAATCGAGAGTGACGGGCCTCCTCGCATGGGGAAGCGGCCAACCGGGTCAGGTGGGGAACCAAGCAGCCCTAACCGTGAAACCAGTGCCGAGGGCAAGGCTCGTCACCTTCCATTGAACAGCAGGCCCTGCGGGCGCCTGCCCCGTCCACGCCCGCAGCGGCCCTTCTCTCCTCAACGCGTCTCGCCATCCACCTTCAGATAGCGGGCAACGCCCTGTGCCGCGTGCACGCCGCTGGCCATGCATGCCGTCAACAGGTAGCCACCCGTGGGAGCCTCCCAGTCCAGCATTTCGCCGGCACAGAAAACGCCAGGCGCAGCCACGCACATGCCATTGGCATCCAACGCCTGCAGCCGCACGCCACCTGCGGTGCTGATGGCCTCGTCGATGGGCCGGGCCGCCACCAAGGTGATGGGCAGGGCCTTGATGGCCTGGGCCAGCCGCGCGGGATCGGCCACGCCGTCCTTGCCCAGCACCTCATGCAGCACGGCGGCCTTGATGCCGTCCAGGCCCAGGCGCCCCTTCAGATGGCTGGCCAGGCTGCGTGAGCCACGCGGATGGCGCACCTCCGCCAGCACGCGCTCGGGTGTCAACTGGGGCAGCAGGTCGAGATGGACGGTGGCATGCCCGTCGCGCGCAATGGCTTCGCGCAGCGCGGCAGAGACGGCATAGACCAGGCTGCCCTCCACGCCCGTGGTCGTGGCCACGAATTCGCCCTTGCGCGAGAAAACGTTGCCCTGGCCATCATCAAAGGACAGCGCCACCGACTTGAAAGGCTGGCCGGCAAAGCGCTCGGTGAAATAGGGGCTCCAGCCGCGCGCAGGCTGGGGGCTAGCCCCCAGCAGCTCGGCCATGAATTCCCTGCGATCGATCTGCCCGCCCGGCGCCGCACCGCCCAGGCCCACATCGAACCCGCAGTTGGAGGGCTTCAACGCAGCGACTTCCACGCCGCGCTGCTCCAGCCAGGGCATCCAGGCGCCATCCGAGCCCAGCCGCGCCCAGCTGCCGCCGCCCAGCGCCAGCACCACGGCCTTCGCGTGCACCTGCAGCCGCCCTTCGGGGGTATCAAAGCCCAGCGCATCGCCATCCCGCCACCCCAGCCAGCGGTGGCGCGTGTGCAGGACCACGCCCTGGGTCTGCAGACGCACCAGCCAGGCACGCAGCAAGGGCGCAGCCTTCATGTCCTTGGGGAATACGCGGCCCGAACTGCCCACAAAGGTTTCCACGCCCAGCTCGCCGGCCCAGGCGCGCAGCTGATCCGGGGGCAGCAGCTCCAGCCAGCGCGAGACCTCGGCACTGCGCTCGCCATAGCGGGAGACAAAGGCGGGCAGGTTTTCGGAATGGGTCAGGTTGAGCCCGCCCTTGCCGGCCATGAGGAACTTGCGTCCTGCGGAGGACTTGGCCTCGAACACATGGACAGTCAGCCCCTTGCCGGCCAGCCCTTCGGCCGCCATCAGGCCCGCAGGCCCCGCGCCGATCACCGCCACATCGCAGTCCATCGTGCGCGCCGCCGCGCTGTGTTCAAAAGCATCCATCACATCAGTTCCCATTCCAAGCTCGCATTCAACTTTGCGCTGCCGGCAGACTCATATGCCTGCAGCGCGGGCGCGCAGAATACCCTGCCGCAGGCCGGCCTGCGCGCAGGCGCCACTAATTCCCGATGACCCCGCAACCCTGCTGCCGCCCCGTAAACAGCTATGACAGTCATAGCATCCAGCTACCGCCCATACGGTGCAGCAGGTGATAGGTTTCTGTCACAATCATTTCGCGGTGCGGATTTTCCTGCGCCTTCCTCATTGCGAAAAATCAAGGACATCACCCATGGCCAGCGAACTGATCAAACACATCTCCGACGCAAGCTTTGAAGCTGACGTCTTGCAACCCGGCTCCACGGTGCTGGTCGATTACTGGGCCGAATGGTGCGGTCCCTGCAAGATGATCGCCCCCATCCTCGACGAAGCAGCCCAGACCTACAAGGACAAGCTGTCCATCGCCAAGATGAATGTGGACGAGAACCGCGAGATCCCGGCCAAGTTCGGCATCCGCGGCATCCCCACGCTGATGCTGTTCAAGGACGGCCAGCTGGCTGCCACCAAGGTCGGCGCCCTCAACAAGGCACAGCTGTCTGCTTTCCTGGACCAGCACCTGGCCTGATTCTCCTGGCTGCCCCCTACACCGGGGCAGCCAAACATGCGGCCCGGCGCTGACCGCTGCACCGCATCGCACTGGCGCACAAACCCTGCGCCAGCGCAAATTTCCCTATGACCTGCGGATTTTTTCCTGTCATAATGCCCTTCATCACCGGCCTTATGCATCGAAGGCCGCGCTGAGACCCTCAGGCAAGCCAGCCCACTTCCACAGTGTTTCGCTTGGCTCAACGCCTCCCCCTGGTTTCTTTCCACTCCGTTCTGGAGTCTCTCCATGCACCTTAATGAACTCAAGGCACTGCACGTGTCTGAAGTCCTGAAGCAGGCCGAAGCGCTTGAGATCGAAAACGTCGGTCGCATGCGCAAGCAAGAGTTGATGTTCGCCATCATCAAAAAGCGCGCCAAGGCCGGGGAACAAGTGTTCGCCGACGGCGTGCTGGAAATCCTGCCGGATGGTTTCGGCTTCCTGCGCAGCCCCGACACCAGCTACACGGCCAGCACCGACGACATCTACATCTCGCCCAGCCAGGTCCGCCGCTTCAACCTGCACACCGGCGACATGATTGAAGGCGAAGTGCGCACGCCCAAGGATGGCGAGCGCTACTTTGCCCTGACCAAGCTCGACTCCGTCAATGGCGGCTCGCCCGAGCAGAACAAGCACAAGGTGCTGTTCGAGAATCTGACCCCCCTGTTCCCCACCCAGCAGCTGCGCCTGGAGCGCGAGATCAAGGGCGAGGAGAACATCACCGGCCGCATCATCGACATCATCGCCCCCATCGGCCGCGGCCAGCGCGCGCTGATCGTCGCGCCGCCCAAGAGCGGCAAGACCATGATGATGCAGAGCATCGCCCACGCCATCACGGCCAACCATCCCGACGTTCACCTGATGGTGCTGCTGGTCGATGAGCGCCCCGAGGAAGTGACCGAGATGCAGCGTTCGGTCAAGGGCGAGATCATCGCCTCCACCTTCGACGAGCCCGCCACGCGCCACGTGCACGTGGCCGAGATGGTGATCGAGCGCGCCAAGCGCCTGGTCGAACTCAAGAAGGACGTGGTCATCTTGCTGGACTCCATCACCCGCCTGGCCCGCGCCTACAACAACGTCGTGCCCTCGTCGGGCAAGGTCCTGTCGGGCGGCGTGGACTCCAACGCGCTGCAGCGCCCCAAGCGCTTCTTCGGCGCGGCGCGCAATGTGGAAGAAGGCGGCTCGCTGACCATCATCGCCACGGCCCTGGTCGATACCGGCAGCCGCATGGACGAAGTGATCTTCGAAGAGTTCAAGGGCACGGGCAACAGCGAACTGGCCCTGAACCGCCGCCTCTACGAAAAGCGCGTGTTTCCCGCCATCGAACTCAACAAGAGCGGCACGCGCCGCGAAGAACTGCTGCTGGCTCCCGAGATCCTGCAGAAGACGCGCATCCTGCGCCAGTTCATGTACAACATGGACGAGATCGAGGCCATGGAGCTGATGATCAAGAACATGCGGGCCACCAAGACCAACGTGGACTTCTTCGACATGATGCGCCGCGGCGGCTGATCTCAGAGATCCAGCCCACGGCACCTCTGCGAACGCCTCGCTCACGCGGGGCGTTTTGCATTCAGCTCACCATGCAGCGGCAGCCGTACCCAGGGCGCAAGCCGCACGCTCCCAGTGCATGGGGGCGCCCGCCACCTCCACCGGCGCCCGCAGGCGCCGCGCGGGCCCCCAGGAAGTGGCCTCGACGGCCGCGCCGAAATCCGCACAACGGTCCACCGGCGCCAGCGTGCAGGAGTCCGGATCACCGACGCCCTGGCCCGCCAGGAGATGGGCCGTGCGCGCCAGCGAGGCTTGCACCGTGCTGCCGCCCAGCCCCTGGCTGCGCCGCACCAGCGCCATCACCACGGCGGCCGCCATCAGATAACCCGTTGCATGATCCAACGCCTGCAGCGGCAACGGCGTGGGCCGGTCGCGACCCAGCTGACGCATGCCCGCATCGGCAATGCCGGCGCTCATCTGCACCAGACTGTCGAAACCGCGCCGCTGCTGCCAGGGCCCGCTCCAGCCATAGGCATTGAGCGACACGTCGATGAGCGAAGGATTCACCTGCCGACGCCACGCGGCACCGAATCCCAGGCCTTCCAGCGCGCCGTCCCGGTAGCCATGGACCAGCACATCGGCCCCGGCCAGCAGTTGCTCGAACACGGCACGATGCTGTGGCGCCCGCAGATCCAGCCGGGCACAGCGCTTGCCCAGCGTGACCTCGGGCACCGTGCCGGGCTCCTCCCAGCCCGGCGGATCGATGCGCAATACCTCGGCGCCGTGACCCGCCAGCCATCGCGTGGCAGCGGGGCCGGCCAGAATGCGCGTCAGGTCCAGCACGCGCAGCCCCTGCAGCGGCCGCCTGGCCGATGGCTGCCAGGCACCCGCATGCCGGCTCGATTGCGGATGCGGATGTGGATGCATCTGCCACGCCAGCAAGGGCTCCCGCTGCACTGCGCGACCCTGCGGGTGCGCGGCCCATTCAGACAGCCCGCGCATGGCTGCGGCACAGCCGCCTTGCGCCACAACGGCCGACTCCAGTTCTTGTGCTGCCCAGCGCTCGACCGCGGCAGCCACGGCCTCGCGTTCGGCGGGCGCATCCAGAACGGCCAGTGCCGCTGCACGGTGATGGGGCGCATTGGTATGCAGGCGAATCCAGCCGTCCGCCGTGCGGTAGTCGCCGGCCACGGAATCCCACAGCGCGGGCATCTCCCAGCCCTGCGGATGCAGGCTATGGCCAAACCACAAGGAGGCAAGCCTGCGATCCACCACCACACGCGGCGCTGCAGCGTCGAGCTGCGCGATCAACTCGGATAGGCAAAGGCCTGCCACGCCCAGGCTGGCGGCCGCCAGATCGGAGACCGGGAACACGGAGGCCAAGGAGCCACGACCTCGCTGCTCCAGACGTTGGAGCGCCGCCGGATCACCATCCAGCGCCTCCCAGATCTGGCCGGTGCAATGGTCGAAAGCGCAGGGAAAAGGGAGACGGGACATGGAGCACTCCTGGCAGCTGAAACAAGGCTTGGAGCTCGCACCATAGGTTCCTGGTAAATATTGTCAATATTGATTCAATTAATCAACATATGATCGCCCCATGCCCGACTACCTGAACTCCACCGAGGCCACCGCGCTGCTGGGCGTGAGCCGTGCCACGCTGTACGCCTATGTCAGCCGAGGCCTGCTGCAGGCCCACGCGGCAGACACGCCGCGCCAAAGCCGCTACCTGCGCGAAGAGGTCGAGCAGCTCGCACGCCAGCGCGGCCTGGGCCGCAAGCCGCGCGAAGTGGCGCAGGCCGCGCTCAGCTGGGGCCTGCCGGTGCTGGAGTCCACGATCACATTGATAGAAAAGGGCCGCCTGTACTACCGGGGCGAGGACGCCGTTCACTGGGCGCGAACCCGCACGCTGGAGGAGACAGCCGCCCTTTTGTGGCAATGCCCGACCCAGGCAGCCTTCGCTGCAAACGCCGTGGAGGCCGCGCCTTTGCTGTCCGACCTGCAGCAGCGCATGGCAGGCCAACCGTGCGAAAACACATTGCTGCCCCTGTTCACCGTCGCCAGCGATGACACGGCCACCGCTGCCTGGCAACAATCACCCGAACGGCTGGCGGCAGGCTGCGGTGCGCTGTTGCGCCTGCTGGCTGCCTGCCTGCTGGGCACCGTGCCGGACAAGGCCGCCATCCATCTGCAATGCGCACGGGCCTGGAAGCTGGATGCGCCAGGCGCGGACCTCGTGCGCATGGCCCTGGTGCTGTGCGCCGACCATGAACTCAACGCATCAGGCTTCACGGCGCGCTGCGTGGCCTCCACGGGCGCAAGCCTGCGCGCTGCCGTGGTGGGAGGCCTTGCCGCCTTGACAGGCGGGCGCCACGGTGGCACGACCGCGCGCGTGGAAGCGCTGTGGGACGAGGTGGGCGAGCAGCAGATCGCCACCCGCCTGCGCCAGCGTCTGGCGCGCGGCGAATCCCTGCCCGGCTTCGGCCACCACCTCTACCCTGATGGCGACGTGCGTGCCGCCCTGCTGCTTGACATGCTGCCGGCGCATGGCCCGGCAACGATGCTGGCCAAGGAGGTGATGGCGCTGACGGGGCAGGCGCCTTCGGTCGATTTCGCGCTGGTGGCCCTGCGACGGCATCTGCAGCTGCCGCCGGGCAGCGCCTTCGGCCTGTTCGCGCTGGGCCGCTGCGCCGGCTGGCTGGCGCAGGCGCTGGAGCAGCGTGCCACCCGGCAAATCATCCGTCCGCGCGCGGCGTACACGGGCCCCAGGCCTGCGGGTTTGGCACGGAACTGAGCACTATGCGATAATGCAGGGCTTTTTCTTGCGGAAAGTACGCTTGATTTGAACCGCTACAAAGGTTGCAGCGGGTCAGGCACGGCTACCGCACTTGCATCAGAAGGAAAGATCATGAAAGAAGGCATCCACCCCAACTACCGCGAAGTGCTGTTCGTGGACCTGTCCAACGGCTTCAAGTTCGTGACCCGCTCCTGCGTGAACACGAAGGAAACCGAAACCTTCGAAGGCAAGGACTACCCCCTGTTCAAGCTGGACACCTCGTCCGAGTCGCACCCCTTCTACACCGGCACGCAAAAGTCGGTGGACAACATGGGCGGCCGTGTGGAGCGCTTCCGCAACCGTTTCGGCAAGAAGTAAATCCTGCTTCTCCGGCCAGAAGGGCAGCACGGGCAACCGCGCTGCCCTTTTGTTTTTCGCAGTCCGGCCAATCCATGCCGGCCAGGCATGCCCCATTCTTTTCGAGGCCCTTGCTTCGCGTATTCTTGCGCCCTCCGTTGCAGAAAGTCCTGTGAGTGAACCAGCCCACCCCTGCCATCGTTGCCCAAAGCGCCGTGCGCCGCCTGCCGCGCTGGTCGCTGCTGCTGCTGTGCCTGGCCTATGTCGTGCCCGGATATGTGGGGCGCAGCCCCTGGCGCATGGCCGACATGGAGGCCTTCGGCTACATGCGGGAGCTGGCCCTGGGCCATACCTCCTGGCTGGCACCGCGCATGGCGGGGCTGCTGCCCGAATCCGAAGGCCTGCTCTCGTACTGGCTCGGTGCGCTGGCCATGCAGGGAGCACCTTCCTGGCTGCACCCGGAGATGGCGGCACGCCTGCCCTTCATCGCCATGCTGGTGATCACGCTGGCGGCCACTTGGTGGGGCGTGTACTACCTGGCGCGCACACCGGGCGCACGCCCCGTGGCCTTTGCCTTTGGCGGTGAGGCCCAGCCTACCGACTATGCGCGCGCCATGGCCGACGGAGGGTTGCTGGCCCTGGTGGCCTGCCTGGGCCTGGCCCAGCTCTCCCACGAAACCACCAGCTACATGACCCAGCTGGGCTGCGCGGCCCTGCTGTTCTTTGCCGCCGCCGCCATGCCCTACCACGGCCGCACGGCCACGCTGGCATTGCTGCTGGGCCTGCCCGGCCTGGCACTGAGCGGTGCGCCGACCGTGGCCACGCTGTTCGGCCTGGGCGGTACCTCCATGGCTTTCTTCTCGCGCACCTGGGGCGACGAAGCCACGCCCGCCCCACGCGCATCACGCCTGTGGACCGTGCTGTGGCTGGCGGTGACGATCTTGGCGGCCGCACTGTCCTGGTGGCTGGACCAGTGGGCCTGGCGCGTGGTGGACAGCGGCACTGCCAAGGAATGGCAAAGCCTGGTCAGGCTGCTGCTGTGGTTCAGCTGGCCCGCCTGGCCGCTGGCACTGTGGACGCTGTGGGTCTGGCGTCGCCAGATCGCCACGCCCCGGCGCTATCCCCATCTGGCGCTGCCGCTGTGGTTTGCCATCATTCCGGTGATCGCTTCGTTGAGCACGCTGCCAGCAGACCGCGCCCTGCTGCTGGGCCTGCCCGCCATCGCCACGCTGGCGGCCTTTGCCCTGCCCACGCTGCGCCGCAGCATCAGCGCCCTGATCGACTGGTTCACCCTGCTGTTCTTCAGCGCCGCGGCCATTGCCATCTGGGTGATCTGGCTTTCGCTGCAGACCGGCATTCCCGCCAAGCCCGCCGCCAATGTGGCAAGGCTGGCCCCGCAGTTCACGCCGGAATTCTCGGTGCTGTCCTTCGCCGTGGCGGTGGCCGCCACCCTGGCCTGGTGTGTGCTCGTGGCCTGGCGCACCTCGCGCAACCGTGCGGCCATCTGGAAGAGCCTGGTGCTGCCCGCCAGTGGCGCCACGCTGGCCTGGCTGCTGCTGATGACGCTGTGGCTGCCGCTGATGGACCATGCGCGCAGCTTCGAGCCACAGATGCGCCTGGTACTGGCCGAACTGCCCAGGGACGGCAGCTGCGTTCAAACCTATGGCCTGCCGCGCGCCCACATTGCCGCGCTGCGCTACTACGGTGACATCGATACCCAGCGCCTGAGCATGGCCGGTGCCGCGCGCTGCGACTGGATGGTGGCCGAGGAAGAAACCTGGCTGGATCCTCACAGCGCACGTCTGCAGGCCACCTGGGAGACCGTGGCCCGCGTGGTACGCCCCACCGACCGCAAGGACTTCCTTCTGGTCTTGAAACGCAGGCCTGAGACGAGGCCCGTCCAGGTCAAGCCATGAACCTGCCAGCGCACGCCCCCCTGAGCGCTGAGCGACGCACCATTGCCCAGCATGCCTTGACCGTGCTGGCCGGGCAGCTGGCCGTGATGGCCTTCGGCGTGACCGACACCATCGTGGCGGGCCGCTATTCAGAAGAGGCGCTGGCGGCGCTGTCCGTGGGATCGGCCATCTTCGTGAGCGTCTACGTCTCGCTGATGGGCATTTTCCAGGCCCTGCTGCCGCTGTGGGCCGAGCACCGCGGCGCCGGACAGCCCCAGGCCATAGGCCGCACGCTGCGGCAGGCCATGTACATGCTGCTGGCGGCCTGCGCCGTGGGCATGGGCGTGCTGCTGTTTCCCGATGCACTGCTGCGCTGGGCCGATGTTCCGCTGCCGCTGCAGGTGCAGGTGCGGGCCTATCTCTCGGTGCTGGCCTGGAGCCTGCCGGCCGCCCTGCTGTTTCGCATCTACAGCACGCTCAACCAGGCGCTGGGCCACCCCTTGCTGGTGACCTGGCTGCAGCTGGTGTCGCTGCTGATCAAGATCCCTTTGTCCATCTGGCTGGCCTTTGGCGGAGCCGGCCTGCCGGCCTTGGGCGCCGAAGGCTGCGCCTGGGCCACGCTGATCGTGAACTACGCCATGGTCGCGCTGGCCTTGTCTTTGATGCGCAGCCAACGCCTGTACGCACCGCTGGCGCTGTGGCAACGCATGGAGCCGCCGGACTGGCCGCAGCTGGCGCAGTTCGCGCGCCTGGGCATTCCTGCGGGACTGGCGATTCTGGTGGAGGTGACATCGTTCACGCTGATGGCCTTGTTCGTGGCGCGCCAGGGCACGCTGGCCTCGGCCAGCCACCAGATCGCCGCCAACCTTGCGGCGCTGTGCTACATGGTGCCTCTGTCACTGGCCATCGCCACCAGCGCACGGGTCAGCTACTGGCGCGGCGCCGGCGACGAGGTCACGGCGCGGCGCCTGGTCGCCATGGGCTGGCGATTGGCGGCAATGGGCGGGTTGGTGCTGGCCTGTGCACTGTTCCTTTCCCGCGAGGGCCTGGCCCGCATCTACAGCGGCAACCCCGAGGTGGTTGCCATCACCGCCAGCCTGCTGGCCTGGGTGGCTGCCTACCATGTGGCGGACGCCATCCAGACTTTCTGCATCTTCGTGCTGCGCTGCTACCGCATCACCGTGGCGCCGCTGGTCATCTATTGCCTGCTGCTATGGGGTGGCGGTCTGGCCGGCGGGTACTGGCTGGCCTATGGCACGGACAGCGTCCTGCCCGCCTGGCTGCACCCGGGCACGCCCGCCCCGTTCTGGGCCGGCAGCGCCTGTGCGCTGCTGGTGACCGCCGTGGTGTTCAGCGCGGTCGTACGCAAGGCCACAAACCGCTGAGCGGGTAGCGGCCATCCGTCAGAGCGCGCTATGCGGCGCGGCTGCCCCGGCTGTCGCTGCTGTCACGGGCCTCGGGCGCAGGAATGCGCACCCGGCTGGCCGGAAAGGTCACCGAAAACTCCGATCCCTGGCCCGGCGCGCTGGTGATGCCCAGCTTGGCACCATGGCGCTGCAGCACATGCTTGACGATGGCCAGGCCCAGGCCCGTGCCGCCGGTATCGCGCGAACGGCTGCGGTCCACGCGGTAAAAGCGTTCCGTCAGGCGTGCCAGGTGCTTGGGCTCGATCCCTGGCCCGGAGTCCTGCACGGCAAAGCGTGCCGATCCATCGGGCAAGGTCTCCCAGGTGACGTCGATGCGCCCGCCTGCCGGTGTGTAGCGCATGGCGTTGGCCAGCAGGTTGGAGAAGGCGCTTTGCAGCTCGGCGCTGGCGCCGGCCACCTCGCCGGCCTGCGCCAGCATCTCGGCCGACGGAAAGCTCAGCGCATGCGGCAGGGATTGCTTGCGCGTCAGCATGGACGACAGGCCGCGCGCCTCGTTTTCGCAGCGCTGCATGAGCTGGGCCACGGGCACCCATTCGTTGCTGCTGGGCAGCGGACTGCCCTCCAGGCGCGACAGCGCCAGCAGGTCTTCCACCAGATGCTGCATGCGCTCGGCCTGCTGGGCCATCAGGCCCAGGTAGCGGTTGCGTTCCTCGGGCTCCAGCGGCAGGTTCTGCAGCGTCTCGACAAAGCCCACGAGCACGGTCAGCGGCGTGCGGATTTCATGCGAGACGTTGGCCACGAAGTCACGGCGCATGGCCTCGGCCTGCTCCACCGCGGTCACATCGCGCGCCAGCAGCAGCTTGCGCCCTTCGCCATAGCCGTACAGTTGCACCGACAGCTTGACGGGGCGCGAGGCCGTGCTTTCGCGGCCCTGCATGACCAGATCGCGCGAGAAATCCTGGGTGGCGAAATAGGCGCTGAACTCGGGGTCGCGCACCAGGTTGCCAATGCTTTGCAGCAGGTCGCGTTCGGCATCGAAGCCGAACTGGCGCGCCGCGATCTGGTTGCACCATTCGATGCGGCCGTCGGCATCCAGCAGGACCACGCCGTTGGGACTGGCCTGCAGGGCAGAAAGAATGTCATTGAGCCGCTGGTCGCCCTGCTGCACCTGCTGCACGCTCTGGCGCAGCCAGCGGCGCATGCGCACGCTGGCTTCTCCCCAGATGCCGCTGAGTTCAGGCGCCTCCCGCAGCTCCGACTGGCGCAGCCAGGACAGCAGGCGCATGGCGTTCCAGCTGTCCACCAGCCACCAGATCCAGCCCGCGCACAACGCACCCGCCAGGGCCGCCACGGCCTGTGACGCCATGCCGGGGCTGGAGGCCGCCATGGCGCCCCACAGCCACCATCCCAGCAATGCGCCCGCGATCTGGGACGCCAACAAGCGAAAACCTCGCCAACCCATACTTGCGCCTTCTTTGCGTTGTATTCGCTGCCTGGGGCAGCGGCGCCCGGGCATGGCCTGCGGGGGCCATGCGTGGATTCATTGGAACGCAGGACCGCCTCAGGCCAGCGCCTGCGCGCTGAGCCGGTAGCCGGCGCCCCGCACCGTTTCGATCAATGCACCGGCCATGCCCAGCGCCTCGCGCAGCCGCTTGACGTGGACGTCCACCGTGCGCTCCTCGATGAAGACGTGATCGCCCCAGACTTTGTCCAGCAACTGGGCACGGCTGTGCACACGCTCGGGGTGCTTCATCAGATAGTGCAGCAGCTTGAACTCGGTGGGGCCCACCTTGATCATGTCGCCCTGCCAGCTCACGCGGTGCGCGGCGGCGTCGAGCACCAGCTCGCCGATGCTGACCTTGTCCTGGATCTGCTCGGGCGCGCGGCGCCGCAGCACGGCACGGATGCGCGCCAGCAGCTCCTGGGTCGAGAAGGGCTTGGTGATGTAGTCATCGGCACCCGCATCGAGCCCCGCCACCTTGTCCGGCTCATCGCCGCGCGCCGTGAGCATCAGGATGGGCACGGCCTTGGTGCGGCTGTCGGCGCGCCACTTGCGCGCCAGGGCCAGACCGCTGGCACCGGGCAGCATCCAGTCAAGCAGGATCACGTCGGGCAGCACGGCATCGAGCTCGCGCTGCGCGGTCACGCCGTCCTCGGCCCAGACCGGCTGGAAGCCGTTGTGCCGCAGGTTGACAGCGATCAGCTCCGCGATGGCGGGCTCGTCCTCGACGATAAGGACCATGGGCATCTTCTTCATCCGTTGTTCGCCTCCGGCACTTACAGCACTGCCGACTCGATGGCATCCATGGTCTGGTGGCGGACATCCTTGCCCTCCACCAGATAGATGATCAGCTCGGCCACATTCTTGGAATGGTCACCGATGCGCTCGATGGCCTTGGCCAGGAACAGCAGGTCCAGGCTGGCGGAGATGGTGCGCGGGTCTTCCATCATGTAGGTGATGAGCTTGCGCACGAAGCCGTCGAACTCCTGGTCGATCAGGTCATCTTCCTTGAGGATGGCCACGGCCGCCTTGGTGTCCAGGCGCGCAAAGGCGTCCAGCGTCTTGCGCAGCAGGCCCGAGGCCATCTCGGCCGCAGTGCGCAGGTCGCCCGTGGGCAGGGAGCGTGCGGCGCCGCTTTCGATGATGGACTTGACCATGCGCGCCATCTTGTGCGCTTCGTCGCCCATGCGCTCCAGGTTGGCCGTGGCCTTGGAGAAGGCGATCAGCAGGCGCAGATCGCGCGCCGTGGGCTGGCGCCGGGCAATGATGGACGACAGTTCGTGGTCGATCTCCACTTCCATGGCATTGACGCGCTTTTCTGCGGCATCGACCTGCTCCACGGCCTCGATGCTGAAGCGCGACAGCGCATAGACGGCCTGGCGGATCTGGGACTCGACCAGACCGCCGAGTTCCATGACGCGCGCCGAGACGCGGTTGAGTTCGCTGTCGAACTGGCTGGAAAGGTGTTTTTCGGTCATCGATGGCTCCTGCTCAGCCGAAGCGGCCGGTGATGTAGTCTTCCGTTTCCTTGCGCTGGGGCTTGAAGAACATCTGCTCGGTGTCTCCGAATTCCACCAGGTCGCCCAGGTACATGTAGGCCGTGTAGTCGCTGCAGCGGGCCGCCTGCTGCATGTTGTGCGTGACGATGACGACGGTGTAGTCGTTCTTCAGTTCGGCAATCAGCTCCTCGATCTTGGCCGTGGAGATCGGGTCCAGGGCCGAGCAGGGCTCGTCGAGCAGCAGCACTTCGGGCTTGATGGCAATGCCGCGTGCAATGCACAGGCGCTGCTGCTGGCCGCCGGACAGGCCCGAGCCGCTTTGCTGCAGCTTGTCCTTGACCTCGCCCCACAGGGCCGCCTTGCGCAGTGCCCATTCCACACGGTCGTCCATGTCGGAGGAGCTGAGGTTTTCAAACAGCTTCACGCCGAAGGCGATGTTGTCGTAGATGGACATGGGAAACGGCGTGGGCTTCTGGAACACCATGCCGACCTTGGCACGGATCAGCGCCACGTCCTGCTTGCTGGTCAGCAGGTTCTCGCCGTCCAGCAAGATCTGGCCTTCGGCGCGCTGCTCGGGATACAGCTCGAACATGCGGTTGAAGGTGCGCAGCAGCGTGGACTTGCCGCAGCCCGACGGGCCGATGAAAGCCGTGACCTTCTTTTCGGGAATGTCCAGGTTGATGCCCTTCAAGGCGTGGAACTTGCCGTAGTAGAAGTTCAGGTCGCGCACCGTCAGCTTGGAAGAGGTCAGCGCGCTGGAAGAGGTCGCAGTCATTGCGGAATCCTTGTCCTGGTTGATTGCTTGTTGCTGCATTACTTCTGGCGTGTCAGGAAACGCGCCAGGATATTGAGACCGAGCACCGCCACGGTGATCAGGAACACACCGGCCCAGGCCAGTTGCTGCCAATTCTCGTAAGGGCTCATCGCGAACTTGAAGATGGTCACCGGCAGGCTGGCCATGGGCTTGGACAGGTCGGCATTCCAGAACTGGTTGTTCAGCGCCGTGAACAGCAGCGGGGCGGTCTCGCCGGCAATGCGGGCCACGGCCAGCAGCACGCCGGTGATCACGCCGGCGCGCGCTGCACGCAGCGTCACCATGATGATGACCTTCCACTTGGGCGTGCCCAGCGCGTAGGCGGCTTCGCGCAGGCTGGCAGGCACCAGCACCAGCATGTTCTCGGTGGTGCGGATGACCACGGGAATCACGATCAGCGCCAGCGCCACCACGCCCGCATAGCCGGAAAAGCTCTTGAAGCGCGCCACGACCACGGTGTAGACGAACAGGCCGATCACGATGGACGGCGCCGACAGCAGGATGTCGTTGACGAAGCGTGTGGTATTGGCCAGCCAGCCACGCGCATCGTATTCAGCCAGGTAGACACCGGCCATCACGCCGATGGGCGTGCCCACGAACGTGGCCAGCGCCACCATGATCAGCGAGCCGAAGATGGCGTTGGCAATGCCACCGGCCTCATTGGGCGGAGGCGTCATCTCGCTGAACAGTGCAAGGCTCAGGCCGCCGATGCCCAGGGTGATGGTCTCCCACAGAATCCAGATCAGCCAGAACACGCCGAAGGCCATGGCAGCCAGGGACAGGGTCAGCGCCACCTGGTTCACACGCTTGCGCTGGGCATACTTGGCCTGGCGCACGCGCGACAGCTCGGCGGCATTGATCATCTTGGTGGAGGTGCTGCTCACGAGCGTGCTCCTTCATTCTTTTGCAGGCGGTTGAGCAGGACCTTGGAGCAAGCCAGCACCACGAAGGTGATGAAGAACAGCACCAGACCCAGATAGATCAGCGAAGCCTGGTGCAAGCCCTCGCCCGCTTCGGCGAACTCGTTGGCCAGGGCCGAGGTGATGCTGTTGGCAGCCTCGAAGACCGACAGCGAGTTGAGCTGGTTCATGTTGCCGATCACGAAGGTCACGGCCATGGTCTCGCCCAATGCACGGCCCAGGCCCAGCATCACGCCGCCGAGCACGCCGGTCTTGGTGTAGGGCAGAACCACCTTCCAGACCACTTCCCAGGTCGTGGAACCCAGGCCATAGGCGGACTCCTTGAGCAGGGCCGGAGTGACCTCGAACACATCGCGCATCACGGAGGCGATGAAGGGAATGATCATGATGGCCAGGATGATGCCGGCCGACAGGATGCCGATGCCCACCGGCGGGCCGGACACGAAGGCCTCCAGATAGGGAACGCCCTGGAACAGCTTTTGCAGTGGCTGCTGCACATAGGTGGACAGCACGGGGCCGAACACCATCAGGCCCCACATGCCGTAGACGATGGAAGGCACGGCGGCCAGCAGCTCCACGGCCGTGCCCAGCGGGCGCTTGAGCCAGGCCGGCGACAGCTCGGTGAGGAACAGCGCGATGCCGAAGCTCACGGGCACCGCAATCAGCAAAGCGATGGCCGAGGTGGCCAGCGTGCCGTAGATCATGACCAGGCCGCCGAATTCGTTGCGAACGGGGTCCCAGACACTGCGGCCGAGGAAACTCAGGCCGTATTCATAGATGGCGGGCCAGGCACCGACCAGCAGCGAGGCCAGGATGGCCAGCAGCAGGCCCAGCGTCAGCAGCGCGGCCAGACGCGCGAGAGCGCCAAACAAGCGATCCGCCACGCGCCCCGACAGCATCGGGGGGCGTAGCGGAGAAGGTGTGCGTCGCTGGGAAGCCTGTGCAGAGGCGGCCAGCGAGTTCGAGGGCGACGTTGTGGACACGTGAGGCGCCTTTATTCGCGGTTTGTGAAGGGATCAGGGGAGCCATGATGCACCTGCCGGCGGTGCGCCATGGTCCCCTTTTCAGGGTTTACTTCAGGGAAATGGCAGTGCCGGAGGTGTCCTTGATCTGGCCCCAGGATTGGAAGATCACGTTCTTGACGGCGTCAGGCATGGGCACGTAGTCCAGGTCGGTGGCGGTCTTGTCGCCGGACTTGTAGGCCCACTCGAAGAACTTCAGCGAGGCAGCGGCCTGTGCAGGCTTGTCCTGGGCCTTGTGCATGATGATGAAGGTGGCCGAGGTGATGGGCCATGCCTCCTTGCCAGGCTGGTTGGTCAGGATCTGGTAGAAGCTCTTGGCCCAGTCGGCACCGGCAGCAGCGGCCTTGAAGGTGGCGTCATCAGGGGACACGAAGGTGCCGCCTGCGGTCTGCAGCTGGGTGTAGGTCAGCTTGTTTTGCTTGACGTAGGCGTACTCGACGTAGCCGATGGAGTTGGGCAGGCGACCCACGAAGGCGGCCACGCCTTCGTTGCCCTTGCCGCCTGCGCCCGTGGGCCAGTTCACGGCCTTGCCTTCGCCAACCTTTTCCTTCCACTCGGCATTGACCTTGGACAGGTAGTTGGTGAAGCCGAAGGTGGTGCCCGAGCCGTCAGCGCGGCGCACGGGAGCGATGGTGGCATCAGGCAGGTTCACGCCCGGGTTCAGGGCCTTGATGGCCTCGTCATTCCACTTGCTGATCTTGCCCAGATAGATGTCGCCCAGCACCTGGCCGGTCAGCTTGAGCTGGCCGGGCTGGATGCCCTTGATGTTGACCACGGGCACGATGCCGCCGATCACGGTGGGAAATTGCACCAGACCCTTCTTGGCCAGTTCTTCATCCTTGAGCGGCTCGTCGGAGGCGCCGAAGTCCACGGTCTTGGCTTCGATCTGCTTGATGCCGGCGCTGGAGCCCACGGACTGGTAGTTGATCTTCACGCCGGTGGCCTTGTTGTAATCCGCAGCCCACTTGGAGTACAGCGGAGCCGGGAAGCTGGCGCCTGCGCCGGTGGCTTCCTGCTGAGCCAGGGCCTGGCCCACGCCGCCCGCAGACAGAGCACCAGCCACCAGAATGTGAATCACAGACAACTTCATGTACAGACCTCTTAGGGGTTGAAAGATGCGATGGCTGGACTGTAAGAAGGCTTTGTGACATTGATGTGACATGGAAAAAAGGCGTCACAAACAGCAGGACTTCCCATGTAAGAACCCGGTCATCGCGATGTCACAATTCCGTCTTAGTCTTGTGTGTCGCACGAGCAGGCACCAGACAGGTGCAGCCCTGCCCCCTCGGACATCGCTGTGCAATCGTGCTCGACGAATCTTGATTGGCGTTTCTTTCATGGCACCAGAATCCCTGCTCGCTGCCGTTGACCTCGGGTCCAACAGCTTTCGCCTCGAAATAGGCCGCGTCGGCAGCCACCAGCGCATAGAGCGCGTGGAATACCTCAAGGAAACCGTGCGCCAGGGCAATGGACTCAACGAGCGCCATGAACTGACTGACGAAGCCATGCAGCGCGGCTGGGACTGCCTGGCACGCTTTGGCGAACGGCTGGCCGGCTTTGCGACCGACCAGGTCCGCGCCGTGGCCACACAGACCCTGCGCGAGGCCCGCAACCGCGATGTCTTCATCGCGCGAGGCAGCACCCTGCTGGGCTTTCCCATCGAAGTCATCTCGGGCGAGGAAGAGGCCCGGCTGATCTATCGCGGCGTCTCCAGCCTGCTGCCGCCATCGTCTCAACGGCGTCTGGTGGTGGACATTGGCGGGCGCTCCACCGAAGTCATCATCGGCCAGCATGGCGAAGCGCGCCAGGTGGCCTCCTACCCCATAGGCAGCGTGGCCTGGAGCACGCAGTTCTTTGGCGAGGGCACGCTGTCGCGCGCGCACTTCTCGGCCGCCATCAAGGCGGCGCAGGCAGCTCTCACCCAGACCGTATCGGCCTATCCAGCCACCGCCTGGGACTGCGCCTATGCATCGTCAGGCACGGCCAACGCCGTGGGAGACATCCTGGCGGCCAACGGCTACTCCGGGCGGCTGATCACGCCCGACAGCCTGCGCTGGCTGCATGAGCAGTTGATGGACGCCGGCCACGTGGACCGCATCCGCCTGGCCGGACTCAAGGAAGACCGGCGAGCCGTCATCGCCGGCGGCCTGAGCATTCTGATGGCCGCCCTGGGCCTGCTGGGCATCGACGAACTGGAGGTTGCACAGGGCGCGCTGCGCCAGGGCGTGCTGCACGATCTGCTGGAACACGAGCCGCCTGCCGACCGCGAAGCCGCCGAGATCGCGGCGCTGCAACAGGACTTCGGCATTGACGCATCCCACGCTCTGCGTGTTCGCAAGGTGGCACGCTGGGCCTGGCAGTCGCTGCAGGCGCAGCAGCCGCCCGATGCACTGGCCACGCACGCACTGGACACGGCTGCCAGCCTGCATGAGATCGGCATGCGCATCTCTCTGAGCGCCTACCACCGCCACGGCGCCTACATCACCGAACACTGCAGTGCCGCCACCTGGCCCGTGGAGCTGCGCGAACGCATCACCCAGCTGGTGCTTGGCCACCAGGGCAAGCTGCGCAAGCTCGAGGCTGCCATCGAGGACCGGGCTGTGGCCTGGCCATTGCTGGCGCTGCGCCTGGCCGTGCAGCTGTGCCACGCCCGGCGCGATCCCGATCTGCAGGGCATGCGCCTGCACCGCTCGGACAGCGTCTTTCACCTGACCGTGCCGGAAGGCTGGACCAGGAGCTACCCCCAGTCCGCCCAGTTGCTGCGCACCGAAGCCGTGGCTTGGCAGAAGACGCCCTGGACGCTGCAGTTGCATCTGCACTGAACGCCGAACGTCTCCGGCTGCCGCAGCGACAAGCAAAAAGCCCTGCCAGCGCAATGCGTTGGCGGGGCTTTTTCGATTGCACAGGGCAGGCGCGCGGCGCCCTGACAGGATATGCGGCTCAGGCCCGAGGGCCGTAACGCTCCATCAAGGCGTTCTGCGCCCCCAGGCCCGTGGTCGGATAGGGTGCGCGCTGGTAGGCGCCATTGGCTTCCAGCGTCCAGGCGTCGCGGTTGTCATGCAGGCTGGCGACAAGACATTCGTCTATCACCTGCTGGCGCAACGCCGGATCGCGCACAGGCCAGGCCAGCTCCACCCGGCGCATCATGTTGCGGTTCATCCAGTCCGCACTGGACAGCAGCAGTTCCTGCTGATTGCCCCAGGCGAAGTAGAAGACGCGCGAATGCTCCAGGAAGCGGCCGATGATGGAGCGCACGCGGATGTTGTCCGTCCAGCCCTTGCGCTGCGGCGGCAGCATGCAGGCGCTGCGCACGATGAGATCGATGCGTGCGCCCTGCTGACCGGCACGCACCAGGGCCTGCATGAGCAGTTCGTCAGTCAGCGCATTCATCTTCAGCACAATCCGCGCCTCTTCGCCGCGCTGTGCGGCCTCGCCCACCTGGGCAATCAGCGCCAGCATGCGATCGTGCAGCTGGAACGGTGCAATCACAAGCTGGTGCAGCTTGGGCAAGCGGTTGTGGCTGGACAGGTGGCTGAATACGGCATCCATATCGGCCGTGATCTGTGCATCGCAGGTCAGTTGGCTGATGTCCGTGTACAGGCGCGCCGTGCGCACGTTGTAATTGCCGGTGGACAGGTGCCCATAGCGCTTGAGCTGACCGCTGCGCTTTTCGCGCCGGGTAATCAGCAGCATCTTGGCGTGCGTCTTCAGGCCCAGCACGCCGTAGACCACCTGGGCGCCCAAGGCCTCCAGCTTCTCGGCGGAGTTGATGTTGGCCTCTTCGTCAAAGCGGGCCTTGAGTTCCAGCACGGCCAGCACTTCCTTGCCGCGGCGAACCGCCTCGGCCAGCAGCTGCATGATCTCGGAGTCCGACCCCGTGCGGTAGATGGTCTGCTTGATGGCCAGCACCTCAGGGTCATTGACGGCTTCGCGCAGCAGCTCCAGCACGCCGTCGAAGCTCTCGAAGGGCTGGTGGATCAGCACATCACGCTTGCGGATCTGGGCCATCACCGAGCGGCCCGGCTGCAGCTGGCGCGGCCATGCCGGACGCCAAGGCGGAAACAGCAGCGCGGGGTCATCGACCAGATCCACCAGCTGCGACTGGCGCACCAGGTTCACGGGCCCCTTGACGCGGAACAGTGCCTCGGTCGGCAGGCCGAACTGGCCCAGCAGCAGGTCGGACAGCATGGGCGAGCAGGCAAAGGACACCTCCAGCCTCACCGCCTGGCCGTAGTGGCGATGGTGCAGACCCTGGCGCAGGGCCGTGCGCAGGTCGCTGACGTCTTCCTCATCCACTGCCAGGTCCGAATGGCGCGTGACACGGAATTGCGCAAACTCCGCCACCTCACGCCCCGGGAACAACTCGACGAGATGAGCACGCACGATGCTGGAGATGCTCACGAACAGGCGCTGCTTGCCCGCGATCTTCTCGGGCAGGCGCACTAGGCGCGGCAAGACACGCGGCACCTTGACGATGGCCACCTCGTTGGCACGGCCAAAGGCATCGACACCTTTGAGGCGCACGATGAAGTTCAGCGCCTTGTTGGCCACCTGGGGGAATGGATGGGATGGGTCCAGGCCCACGGGCATGAGCAGCGGCTGGACTTCGCGCAGGAAGTACTCGCGCACCCATTTGCGCTGGGCGCTGCTGCGCTCGCCATGGGATACCACGCGTATGCCCTGCCCCGCAAAGGCGGGAATCAGTGACTGGTTGTACAGCGTGTATTGGCGCAATACCAGCTCATGCGCCTTGTCCATCAGCGAGCGGAAGCTCTGCAGGGTGTACAGGCCCTTGGCGTCGCCGGCCTTGGCGGCCGTCACATGCGGGGCGCAACGCACCTCGAACCATTCGTCGAGATTCGAGGAGACGATGCACAGATAGCGCAAACGCTCCAGCAGCGGCACATCTTCACGCACGGCCCAGTCCAGCACGCGCTCATTGAAGGCCAGGATGCAATGGTCACGGTCAAGAAACTGTTGCTGCTGCTCTTGCACTTCACCGCTTTCGGCTGTGGCGTGCAGTCCAGTGTATTCGGGGGCGGGAAGCCTTGCAGAAGAAGCAGAGGCAGAAGCCGCAATGGCCTGGCCCTGCAGCTCCGACAAGGCGGTGGAGAGGCTTTTCGCCAGAGGCATCATCGGGACATTCAGGGGTGCAGAGACGGGTATGGGAGCTGTCTGGCGGGCCATGCCCAGCGAAGCCGGCCCTGCGGGCACGGCACGCGCTCCCTGTTCATGTTCTGGTTCGGCAGGTGCGGCAGAGGCGCCACCGGGAATCGGCGTGAATGTCTGGGGCATGGATGCAGGGGCCCGGCCTGGGCAGGACCCGGTAGTCACCCCGCTAGCCGGGGATTCGGGCAGTCTGCCCCGGATTTGTGACATGTTCATGACATGCATTCCTCTGTTCATGACATCTGTCATACAAGCCAAGCCAGGCGCAAGCAACGGCGCAGAAACCGTCACGCAAAAGTCATGACCCAGTCACACCGGCACGAGAGCGACGCGAGATCGCCGGGGTGCTAAGCTAGCTGCCTTCCCCTGGATGCCGTTGGCTGCTGCAAACCTGCCGCAGCCGTGCCGTCGTCCGCCTTTCGCGCATGCCCTCTTCCAATCCCCCCGAAAGCCGCCTGGCCGCCATCGACATTGGCTCCAACAGCTGCCTGCTGGCCATGGCCCGCAGCGACGGCGCAAAGGTACAGCTGCTCAGCCATCGCAAGGAAGCCATACGCCTGGGCAGCGCCCTCGACGCCCAGGGCGCCTTGAGCCTGGAGGCCATGCAGCGCGGCTGGGCCTGCCTGGAGCGCTATGCGCAGGTGCTGGGTGATTTGCCCCGCCACCGCGTACGTGCAGTGGCCACGCAGACGCTGAGAGAGGCATCGAATCGCCAGATCTTCCTGGACGAAGGCCAGCGCATCCTGGGCTGCCCCATCGAGGTCATTGACGGCGAGGAGGAAGCACGCCTGATCTATCGCGGCGTCGCCCAGTTGCTGCCGCCCGGCGCCCAGCGGAGGCTGGTGGTGGACATCGGCGGCCGCTCGACCGAGCTGTGCCTGGGTCAGCAGCGGCAAGTACTGCAGGCACGCTCCTTCGCCTTCGGCAGCGTGACCTGGGCCTTGCGCCACTTCCCCGATGGCGAGCTGTCGGCCCAGGCCCTGTCCCAGGCCGAAGCAGCCGTGGCCGACATCATTGCGCCCGAAGCAGGACTTTTCGCTGCCGGGCAATGGAGCCATGCCTATGGCTCCTCGGGCACGGCCGGTGCCATTGTCAAGGTCCTGGCCCATGCGCCCGGGGGCACGGCCGGCTGGATCACGCGGCAGGGGCTGGACTGGCTGCATGCGCAGTTGCTGCGCGCAGGCCATGTCGACCGTGTGAACATGGACGGACTCAAGGAAGAGTTGCGCCCCATGATCGGCGGCGGCATGAGCGTGATGCGGGGCATCTTCTCCAGCCTGGGCATCGAGCGCATGCGCGTCACGCACGGAGCCCTGCGCCATGGCGTGCTCTATGAATTGGCCCACAAGCTCGATGCGCAGTCCAAGGGCCGGCAACGACAGTCCACCGGCACCTGAAAACCAAGGCCCTGCCCTCGCCAGGGAACGACAAAATGCTGTTTTGCGCGCAAGTGCTACACTTTGTAAGTTCCCCCTCATCCCTTTACCACCGCCCTAACGCTTCGCCATGTCCGCGCCGACGATTGCGTACGACCCTGTACTCGAACGTCCGTCTTCGATGATGGCGGCGTCGCTGCAGCGCAGCCTGCGCGAGCAGCAGGCACTGCTCGACAATGCCGGCGTGGGCATCGTCTTCATCCGCCAGCGCGTCATCGTCCGATGCAACCAGTGCTATGCCGACATCTTCGGCTACGCGGGCGAGCATGCGCTGGTCGGCATCAACAGCGAGCACCTGCACCCCAGCCGCGACGAGCTGCGCAGCCTGGGGCGCGAGGCCTATCGCACGCTGAGCGCGGGCCTGTCCTTTCGCACGCAGCGCCGCCTGCGCCGCAAGGATGGCAGCCTGTTCTGGGGTGAACTGACGGGCCGGCTCATCAATCCGGGCGATGCACGCGAAGGCTCCATCTGGATCGTCAGCGACATCGACGACCGTCTGCGCGCCCAGCAGGCCCTGAGCCAGGCCCACGAACTGCTGGAGCAGCAGGTGCGCGACCGCACACGCGAACTCAGCGCCACGGTGGAGAACCTGCACCGCGAGATCGCCGACCGCAAGCTGGACCAGGAACGCATCTACTGGATGGCGCACTACGACGCGCTCACCGGCCTGCCCAACCGCACGCTGCTGGCCGAGCGCAGCGCCCGCGCCATCGAGCTGGCCAAGGTCAACGACACGCCGCTGGCCGTGATGTTCCTGGACCTGGACCATTTCAAGCATGTCAATGATTCGCTGGGCCATCGCGTGGGCGATGCCCTGCTGGTGGAGATTGCCCGCCGCCTGCGTGCCGTCGTGCGCGACCGCGATACGGTGGCCCGCATCGGCGGCGACGAATTTGTGCTGCTGCTGCCCGGCGCCAATGCCCAGGGTGCGGCCCGCGTGGCAGGCAAGCTGCAGGAGGCGTCGCGCCAGGCCTACCAGATCGACCGCCACGAACTGACCATTGCGCCGTCCATGGGCATCGCGCTGTACCCGCGCGACGGCCACGACATCGACTCGCTGACACAGGCCGCCGATGCGGCCATGTACCACGCCAAGCAGGCCGGCCGCAACACCTACCGCTTCTTCACTCCGCAGATGCAGGCCCAGTCCCTGCGCGCCCTGCAGCTGGAGAACGCCTTGCGGCGGGCGCTGGAACGCAATCAGCTGTATCTGCATTACCAGCCGCAGATCACCCTGAGCACCGGACGCGTGCGCAGCGTGGAGGCACTGCTGCGATGGGAGCACCCCGAGCTGGGCTCGGTTTCGCCCGCGGAGTTCATCCCCGTCGCCGAGGATAGCGGCCAGATCCTGCAGATCGGCGAATGGGTGCTGCGCAGCGCCATGCAGCAACTGCAGGCCTGGCGCAATGCGGGGCTGCGGGACCTGAAGGTGGCCGTGAACCTGTCGGCCATCCAGTTCCACCAGCAGCAACTGCCCGAAATCATCAACCGCATCCTGCTCGACAGCGACCTGCCGGCCGATTCTCTGGAGCTGGAGCTGACCGAGGGCGTGGCCATCCATGATCCGCGCCAGGCCACGGCCACCATGGACCGGCTGCGCGAGCATGGCGTGCGCCTGGCCATGGATGACTTCGGCACCGGCTATTCATCCCTGAGCCAGCTCAAGCGCTTTCAGATCTACAAACTCAAGATCGACCAGTCCTTCATCCAGGACCTGGACCACGACAGCAATGACCGCGCCATAGTCAGCGCCATCATCCGCATGGCCCAGGCCCTGGGCATGCAGACCACGGCCGAAGGCGTGGAAACGGAGGCGCAGCTGGAGTTCCTGCGCGAGCAAGGCTGCGATGAAGCCCAGGGCTACCATTTCAGCCGCCCGCTGCCGCCCCAGGCGCTGGAGGCCTTTCTGCGCAGCCAGGGCTGAACGGCTCACCGCGCCACGGTCTGCAGACGAAAAAGCCGAAGACTGCAGCTTCGGCTTTCCATGGCAGAGAACGTGCCGCCCGCCGCTCAGGGCATGGGTGAATTCTTCGCCACGCTGGCCAGGCGCTCGGCGCAGCGGCTGGCCTGGTCGCCATCGCGTGCCTCCACCATCACGCGCAGCAAAGGCTCGGTGCCGCTGGCGCGGATAAGCACGCGCCCCGTATCGCCCAATTCGGCCTTGACGGCCTCGGTGGCTTCCTCCAGCTGGGTGTTGCGCTTCCAGTCCTGGCCCGGCTGCAGCCGCACGTTGAGCAATACTTGGGGAAACAGCTGGACCGAAGACAGCCACTGCGACAGGCTCTTGCCCGAACGCACGCAGGCCTGCAGCACCTGCAGCGCGCTGACCAGGCCATCGCCCGTGGTGTGCTTGTCCAGCGCCAGCAGATGGCCAGAGCCCTCGCCCCCCAATGTCCAGCCCTGGCGGTGCAGCTCCTCCAGCACATAGCGGTCGCCGACCTTGGCGCGCACAAAGCCCACACCCTGGGACTTCAGCGCCACCTCCACGGCCATATTGGTCATCAGTGTGCCCACGGCGCCCGGCACGGCCTCGCCACGCGCCAGCCGGTCGGCCGCCATCAGGTACAGCAGTTCGTCGCCGTTGTAGAGCCGGCCTGCCGCATCGACCAGCAGCAGCCGGTCGGCATCACCATCCAGCGCCACGCCGAAGTCGGCCTTGTTCGCTCGCACGGCCAGCACCAGGGCCTCGGGATGGGTGGCACCCACGCCTTCGTTGATGTTCAATCCATCGGGCGCACAGCCAATGGCCACCACATCGGCCCCCAGTTCATGGAAGACCTTGGGGGCGATCTGGTAGGCCGCGCCATGGGCCGCATCGACCACGATCTTCACACCCTTGAGCGTGAGCGCATGGTCGAAGGTGCTCTTGCAGAACTCGATGTAGCGCCCTGCCGCGTCTTCAAGGCGCCGGGCCTTTCCCAGAGCGGCAGAGTCGACCCATACGGGATCTTCGGTCAAGGCCTGCTCGACCTCTTCCTCCCAGGCATCGGGCAGCTTGGTGCCCTGTGCGCTGAAGAACTTGATGCCGTTGTCGTAATAAGGGTTGTGGCTGGCGCTGATGACCACGCCCAGGCTGGCGCGCTGGGCGCGCGTCAGATAGGCCACGCCCGGCGTGGGCAGGGGGCCCAGCAGCATCACGTCCACGCCGGCAGAGTTGAACCCGGACTCCAGCGCGCTCTCCAGCATGTAGCCCGAGATCCGCGTGTCCTTGCCGATCAGCACCATGGGACGGGCTTCCTTGCGCCGCAGCACACGGCCCACGGCATGCGCCAGACGCAGCGCGAAGTCGGGGGTGATGGGCGAACGGCCCACCAGGCCGCGAATTCCATCGGTACCAAAATATGTGCGTGCCATAGTGCTCCTTTGTTGTTCAGTCGTTGTCGTGCATGGTCTGCCAGACCGTCAATGCCGCCACCGTATCGGCCACGTCGTGCACGCGCACCACGCGCGCGCCACGCTCCACCGCCAGCAGTGCCGCCGCCACGCTGGGCACCATGCGCTGGCCCTGTGGACGGCCACTGACCTGCCCGAGCGAGCCCTTGCGCGACCAGCCGGCCAGCAGCGGGAAGTCTAGGCCCAGCAATTCATGCTGGCGTGCAAGCAGCGAAAAATTCTGTGCCACGCTTTTGCCGAAGCCGATGCCGTAGTCCCAGACAATGCGCTCGCGCGCCACGCCCCGGGCCAGCAGGGCATCGCTGTGCAACTGCAGGAAATCGCGCACGGCGGGCACGGCATCGCCTTGCATGGGCATGGTCTGCATGTCCTGCGGCGTGCCATGCATGTGCATGAGACAGATGCCGCAGCTCGGGTGCGCAGCCACCACCTGCTGCGCACCCGGCTGGCGCAGCGCCCAGATGTCATTGACGATGTCGGCCCCCAGATCCAGCACGGCCTGCATGACCTCGGGCTTGTAGGTATCGACGGAGACAGGCACGCCCAGTTGCACCGCGCCCTGCACCACGGGCAGCACGCGCCGCAATTCCTCGTCCAGCGGCACGGCTGGTGATCCGGGCCTGGTGGACTCGCCACCGATGTCGAGGATGTGCGCGCCTTCACCGATCAGTTGCTCTGCATGCCGCAAGGCCTGCTCCACCGTGTTGTGCCGCCCGCCGTCGGAAAACGAGTCGGGCGTCACATTGACGATGCCCATGACCAGTGGACGCTGAAGGTCTAGAACAAAGCGCGATGTCTGCCATTGATGCGGCATGGGATTTCCTGAAGGTAGGCGCCTGCCGGACCGGGTCCATCGCTCGGCCGTTGCGGGCGATTGAGCACATCCTGCAAGCAAAGCAAAAGGGCCCCTCGGGGCCCTTTGCATGGGATTGGCAGATTCTGCGGCAAGCAGATCAGGCCGTGGTGGGCGCAGGGTCGGCATCCACTGCCGGCGTGCCGCCGGACGAGTTGCCACCGTCGGACGACGGCGGGTTGCGCGGCACCCAGTCCTTGGGAGGACGCGGCTCACGGCCGGCCATGATGTCATCGAGTTGCTCGGCGTCGATGGTTTCCCAGTCGAGCATGGCCTTGGCCATGGCATGCATCTTGTCGGAGTTGTCCTCGATCAGCTTGCGCGCCAGTCCGTACTGCTCGTCGATGATGCGGCGAACCTCCTGGTCCACCTTCTGCATCGTCTGCTCGCTCATGCTGTTGGTCTTGCTCATCGAGCGGCCCAGGAAAGGCTCGCCTTCCTGCTCCGCATAGACCATGGGACCCAGCGCGTCGGTCATGCCGTAGCGGGTGACCATGTCGCGTGCGATCTGCGTGGCCCGCTCGAAGTCGTTGCTCGCGCCCGTGGTCATCTGGTTCATGAACACTTCTTCGGCAATGCGTCCACCGAACAGCATGGCGATCTGGTTGAGCATGAACTCCTTGTCGTAGGAGTAGCGGTCCTTCTCGGGCAGGCTCATGGTCACGCCCAGCGCACGGCCGCGCGGGATGATGGTGACCTTGTGCACGGGATCGCACTTGGGCAGCAGCTTGCCGATCAGTGCGTGGCCTGCCTCGTGGTAGGCCGTGTTGCGGCGCTCTTCCTCGGGCATGACCATGCTCTTGCGCTCGGGACCCATGATGATCTTGTCCTTGGCCTTCTCGAAGTCCTGCATCTCGACGGTGCGCGCATTGCGGCGCGCGGCCATCAGGGCTGCTTCGTTGCAGAGGTTGGCCAGATCGGCTCCCGACATGCCGGGCGTGCCGCGGGCGATCACGCCCGGATTCACGTCCTGGCCGACAGGGATCTTGCGCATGTGCACATTGAGGATCTGCTCGCGGCCGCGGATATCGGGCAGCGTCACATACACCTGGCGGTCGAAACGGCCGGGGCGCAGCAGCGCCGCATCCAGGATGTCGGGACGGTTGGTCGCAGCCACGACGATCACGCCGAGGTTGGTCTCGAAGCCGTCCATCTCGACCAGCATCTGGTTCAGGGTCTGTTCACGCTCATCGTTGCCACCGCCCAGGCCTGCGCCGCGCTGGCGGCCCACGGCGTCGATTTCATCGATGAAGATGATGCAGGGTGCGTTCTTCTTGGCGTTCTCGAACATGTCGCGCACACGGGCAGCGCCCACGCCCACGAACATTTCCACGAAGTCGGAACCCGAGATGCTGAAGAACGGGACCTTGGCCTCGCCCGCAATGGACTTGGCCAACAAGGTCTTGCCGGTACCCGGAGGCCCGACCAGCAGCAGGCCACGCGGAATGCGGCCGCCGAGCTTCTGGAACTTGTTGGGGTCCTTCAGGAAGTCCACGACTTCCTTGACCTCTTCCTTGGCTTCGTCGCAGCCTGCGACGTCGGCAAAGGTAACGGTGTTGTTGTTCTCGTCCAGCATGCGCGCCTTGCTCTTGCCGAAGCTGAAAGCACCGCCCTTGCCGCCGCCCTGCATCTGGCGCATGAAGTACACCCACACGCCGATCAACAGCAGCATGGGCCCCCAGCTGACGAGCAGGGTCATGAGGACCGAGCCTTCTTCGCGGGGCTTGACGTCGAACTTGACGTTGTTGTTGATCAGGTCACCCACGAGCCCGCGATCCAGGTAGGTGGCGGTGGTGCGCACCTTGCGGTCATCGTTGGTCGTGGCCACGATCTCGGTGCCGCCGGGGCTTTCCTGGATGGTGGCGCTCTTGATGCGATTGCTTCGCACCTCTTCCAGGAACTCGGAGTAACCGACATGGGACGCGCCAGCGCCGCCACGGGTGTCAAATTGCTTGAACACCGTAAACAGCACCATGGCGATGACCAGCCAGACGGCAATTTTTGAAAACCACTGATTGTTCAAGCGGGGCTCCAATGGGGGATACAGATAAAACGACTTCCAGCGTGCTCGAAGCGTATTTGCGGTCCATTTTAGGTGTTTCAAGCTGGCTGGTCGCCTATATCCCTCTATAGCAGCCATAGCTTGAATACGGTCTTGACCCGGGTCAGGGCAGCGCCGGGCGGCTGCACAGGCCTACTTGAGCCCCATGCCCACCAAAAACGTCTCCGAAGACTTGTCACGCGAGGACTTGGGCTTGATCGGCTTGACCACCTTGAAGGTCTGCCGGAACAGCGCAACCAGGTCATCGTAGGCCCCGCCGTGGAAGAGCTTCACGACCAAGGCGCCTTCAGGTTTCATATGGTGGATGGAAAAATCAACCGCCAGTTCGACCAGCAGCGCAATGCGCGCCGCATCCGTCGTGCCGTTGCCCGACAGGTTGGGAGCCATGTCGGAGACCACCACGTCGGCCTTGCCCCCGCCCAGGGCCTCCTGGAGCTGGGCCAGAACCGGCTCCTCGCGGAAATCGCCCTGGATGTACTGCACGCCCTCAATGGGCTCCATGGGCAGCAGATCCAGCGAGATGATGCGGCCGTTGAGAGCGCCGACGGCCGCCCCGTTGGGCGACAGGCAACGGCGCACATACTGGCTCCAAGCCCCGGGTGCGCAGCCCAGGTCCACCACCGTGGCACCCGGCCGGATGAGCTTGAGCTGCTCGTCGATCTCCTTGAGTTTGTAGGCCGCGCGCGCGCGGTAGCCGTCCTTCTGGGCGGCCTTGACGTAAGGATCGTTGACGTGGCTGTTGAGCCAAGCCTTGTTGACCTTCTTGCTTTTTGTGTTGACTTTCATGCTGGATTCTTTCAGCCTCGATAATACGGCCATGCCCCAAATTCAATTGACTCCCGCCGAGCGCCGGGAACACCGCGCCAACGCACACCACCTGGACCCCGTGGTCCTCATCGGGGGTGACGGCCTGACGGCTGCCGTGCAAAAGGAGGTCAACGCCGGCCTTAACGCACATGGCCTGATCAAGGTCCGTGTCTTCAACGACGACCGCGCCGCACGCGAGCAGATGTATCTGCAGCTGTGCGACGAGCTTGGCGCTGCACCCATTCAGCACATCGGCAAGCTGCTGGTGCTCTGGCGCCCCATGCCGGAAAAGGAAAAAGCCATCGACGAGAACCGCATGCCCGGCCCTCGCGATGTCAAGCTGCTCAAGTTCAGCAAGCGCTCGGGCCAGAAGCCCGAGGTCAAGCAGATCCGCGTGCTGGGCAACCAGCGCCTGACGGCAGGTGGCCAGGTCAAGCGCGCCAAGCCCAAGCAGAAGTCGGTCAAGAAGCGTCAGGCAGACTGAGTCCGCCGCATCCATGACCGTAGCATCCCATGCCGCCAGCGTGGCCCAGGCCGCGCAACCGCCCTCCGCCTCCCCCTCTGCGCAGCAGCGCTTCGTGATCTGCATGAAGTGGGGCAAGAAGTACGGTCCGGAGTATGTCAACAGGCTCTACGCCATGGTGCGTCGGCATCTGAAGGGCGATTTTCGCCTTGTCTGCCTGACCGATGACGGCGTGGGGATTCGCGACGAGGTCGAATGCCTGCCGATTCCTCCGCTGAACCTGCCCGCGGGCATTCCGGAGCGTGGTTGGAACAAGCTGGCCACCTTCAGTGCCGACCTGCACGGCCTGCGCGGCACGGCGCTGTTTCTTGACGTGGACGTGGTCATCACCGGGCCGCTGGACGTTTTTTTCACCGAGCCCGGCGAATTCCTGATCATCCACGACTACAAGCGTCCGTGGCGCATCACGGGCAATTCCTCGGTGTACCGCTTCGAGCTCGGTGCCCACCCCGAGGTGCTGGACTACTTCCGCACGCATTTCGAAGAGATACGCCGCAACTTTCGCAATGAGCAGGCCTATCTGTCCGACATGCTGCACAAGCAGGGCAAGCTCAAGTACTGGCCGCAGGCCTGGTGCCCCAGCTTCAAGTACCACTGCATTCCCGCATGGCCGACGAACTACTGGAAGCCGCCCTTCGTGCCGGATGGTGCGCGCGTGGTGATCTTCCACGGCGAATGCAACCCGCCTGACGCGTTGGCCGGCCGGCGCAATCGGCGCTTTCGCTATATCCGGCCTGCCACCTGGGTGGCCGAGCACTGGCACGAGTGAGCAGCTCGACCCACAAAAAAACGCCCGCGCTTGCGGGCGTTTTTGTTTGGCATGGTGCCGAACCGGCAGGACCGGGATCAGGCCGTGGCCCGGGTGTTCGCTTGAGACGAACGGCCTATGCGCCACAGCACGACGAGCGCACACAGCCACTGCAGCGCATACATCACCGTGCCCACGCTGTGCCACAGCTTGAGGTTGTCGCGTGCAACGATGCGCGGCGACACGCCGTACTGGACGACAAATGCCAGCAGCATGCCTGCGATCACAAAGCCCAGGCAGGCCTTGGCCCAGGGCTGCAGGACCGACTCCTTGCTGCGCCGGGACAGGACCAGCAGCACGGCCGCGCAGGCGATGGACACCCAGGTCTGCGCGGCAAACAGCTTGGCAGCCATGAAGCCCGCGACAGCCGGCGTGGGCAAGTGGGCGAACAGCATGGGCACGGCCATGAAGCCGATGGCCGACAGGCTGCCCCACCACAGGGCAGCAGCCAGCAGGGGAACGCGCTCGTACAGGTTGCTCATGGGCTTAGGCCTTCCTCAACGATCGAGGCACAGGCACCGACGCATCAGAGGTAGCGCACCGACACCACTTCATAGCGGCGCTCGCCGCCCGGTGCCTGCACGACAGCGGTATCGCCTTCTTCCTTGCCGATCAGCGCGCGTGCGATGGGGCTGGAGACGTTGATCAGGCCCAGCTTGAGATCGGCCTCGTCCTCGCCGACGATCTGGTACTTGACCGTGTCGCCGCTGTCCTCGTCTTCGAGTTCAACCGTTGCACCGAAGACCACGCGGCCGCCGGCATCCACGGCGGAGGGATCAATGATCTGGGCTGCGGACAGCTTGCTCTCTACCTCGGCAATGCGGCCCTCGATGAAGCCTTGGCGGTCCTTGGCGGCCTCGTACTCGGCGTTTTCGCTCAGGTCGCCCTGGGCACGGGCCTCGGCGATGGCCTGGATGATGGAAGGACGCTCCACGGTCTTCAGACGGTGCAGCTCGTCCTTGAGTTTCTCGGCTCCGCGCTTGGTGATGGGAATGGTGGCCATTGAAAAGTCTCCATGTGCAGCAAACGCCGCGCGTTGCGCGGCTTCTTTGGCACAGGCGGGCCGGCAGTATGGCGGCAGGGCCTGCGCCCCAAAAGCAAACCGCCGCACGTTGCCGCGCGGCGGTTTCATCAAGTCATGTGGTCCATTATGCCGCGTTTGACCACCAGCTTCGGTGGGAAAACCCGGCGGCACTGTCGGACAGTGCCGCCGGCTGCACCTCGTCAGAAACGAGGGGCGGCAGCGCGGAAGGATCAGGCCGTTTGCAGCTGGGCGTGCAGTTCCTGGACGGAGTGCACATCCATGTTGCCCATGGACTTCATGCCTTCGACGGCGGCTTCGGCACCGAAGATGGTGGTGAAGGTGGTCACGCGCGCCAGCAGGGCGCTGGTGCGGATGGCTCGCGAGTCGGCGATGGCGTTGCGGCGCTCTTCCACCGTGTTGATGACCATGGCGATCTCGCCGTTCTTGATCATGTCCACGATGTGGGGACGGCCCTCGGTCACCTTGTTGACGAGCTGCACCTCGATACCTGCCTCGGAGATGGCCGCTGCCGTGCCGCGCGTGGCGCACAGCACGAAGCCCATGGCAGCCAGTTCCTTGGCCACGGCCACGGCGCGCGGCTTGTCGGCGTTCTTCACGGTCAGGAAGACCTTGCCCTGGGTGGGCAGTGCCACGCCGGCGCCCAGCTGGCTCTTGACGAAGGCTTCGCCAAAGGTCTTGCCCACGCCCATGACTTCGCCAGTGGACTTCATCTCGGGGCCGAGGATGGTGTCCACGCCCGGGAACTTCACGAACGGGAAGACGGCTTCCTTGACGCTGAAGTACGGCGGCGTGACTTCCTTGGTGATGCCTTGCTGGGCCAGCGTGTCGCCGGCCATGCAGCGCGCAGCCACCTTGGCCAGCTGGATGCCCGTGGCCTTGGAGACGAAGGGCACGGTGCGCGAGGCACGCGGATTGACTTCCAGCACGTAGATCACGTCGCCATCGGCCGTTTCCTTGATGGCGAACTGCACGTTCATCAGGCCGACCACGCTCAGCGCGTTGGCCATGGCAGCCGTCTGGCGCTTGATCTCGGCCACGGTCTCGGGCTTGAGGTAGTAAGGCGGCAGCGAGCAGGCGGAATCGCCCGAATGCACGCCGGCCTGCTCGATGTGCTCCATCACGCCGCCGATGAAGACGGCGCCTTCGCGGTCACGCACGCAGTCCACATCGCACTCGATGGCGTTGGACAGGAAGTGGTCCAGCAGCACGGGCGAGTCATTGCTGACCTTGACGGCTTCGCGCATGTAGCGCTCCAGGTCGCGCTGCTCATGCACGATTTCCATGGCACGGCCACCCAGCACATAGCTGGGACGCACGACCAGGGGGTAGCCCAGGCCGGCCGCCTTTTCCAGCGCTTCGGGCTCGGTGCGGGCCGTGGCATTGGGCGGCTGGCGCAGGCCCAGCTCATGCAGCAGCTTCTGGAAGCGCTCGCGGTCTTCGGCCGCGTCGATCATGTCGGGCGTGGTGCCGATGATGGGCACGCCTTCCTTTTCCAGGCCCAGGGCGAGCTTCAAGGGCGTCTGGCCGCCGTACTGCACGATGACGCCGACCGGCTTCTCGACAGCCACGACTTCGAGCACGTCTTCCAGCGTCAGCGGCTCGAAATACAGGCGGTCCGAGGTGTCGTAGTCGGTGGACACGGTTTCGGGGTTGCAGTTGACCATGATGGTTTCATAGCCGTCCTCACGCATGGCGAGCGCGGCATGCACGCAGCAGTAGTCGAACTCGATGCCCTGGCCGATGCGGTTAGGGCCACCGCCCAGCACCATGATCTTTTTCTTGTCCGTCGGCTCGGCTTCGCACTCCTCGTCATAGGTGGAGTACATGTAGGCCGTGTCGGTGGCGAACTCGGCAGCGCAGGTGTCCACGCGCTTGAACACGGGGCGCACGCCCAGTGCCTTGCGCGCCTCGCGCACGGCCTTGTCGGTGCTGTGCAGCAGCTTGGCCAGGCGGCGGTCGGAGAAGCCCTTTTGCTTGAGCGTGCGCAGCGTGGTGGCGTCCAGTGCAGCCAGCGCGGCATCGCCCTTTTCCTCGTAGACCTTGTCCAGTTCGAGTTCGATCTTGACGATCTCTTCGATCTGCACGAGGAACCACTTGTCGATCTTGGTGATGTTGTGCACTTCGTCCAGCGTCCAGCCGGCAGCAAAGGCGTCACCCACATACCAGATGCGGTCCGGACCTGGTTCGCCGAGTTCCTTTTCGAGGATCTCGCGGTCCTGGGTCTTTTCGTTCATGCCGTCCACGCCGACTTCCAAGCCGCGCAGCGCCTTCTGGAAAGACTCCTGGAAGGTACGGCCAATGGCCATGACCTCGCCCACGGACTTCATCTGCGTGGTCAGGCGGTTGTCGGCAGCCGGGAACTTCTCGAATGCGAAACGCGGGATCTTGGTGACCACGTAGTCGATCGAGGGCTCGAACGACGCAGGCGTCTTGCCGCCCGTGATGTCGTTCTTGAGTTCGTCCAGCGTATAGCCCACGGCCAGCTTGGCAGCGACCTTGGCGATGGGGAAGCCCGTGGCCTTGGAGGCCAGCGCCGAGGAACGCGACACGCGCGGGTTCATCTCGATGACGATCATGCGACCGTCCTTCGGATTCACCGAGAACTGCACGTTGGAGCCGCCCGTGTCCACACCGATCTCGCGCAGCACCGCCAGCGAGGCGTTGCGCATGATCTGGTATTCCTTGTCGGTCAGCGTCTGCGCGGGCGCCACGGTGATCGAGTCGCCGGTGTGCACGCCCATGGGGTCCAGGTTCTCGATGGAGCAGATGATGATGCAGTTGTCCGCCTTGTCGCGGACGACTTCCATCTCGTACTCCTTCCAGCCGAGCAGCGATTCCTCGATCAGCAGCTCATTGGTCGGCGACGCTTCCAGGCCGCGCTTGCAGATGGTCTCGAACTCTTCGGGGTTGTAGGCAATGCCGCCGCCCGTGCCGCCCAGCGTGAAGCTGGGGCGGATGACGGTGGGAAAGCCCATCTCCTTTTGCACGGCCCAGGCTTCGTCCATCGAATGGGCGATGCCCGAGCGTGCCGAACCCAGGCCAATGCGCGTCATCGCATCCTTGAACTTGAGGCGGTCCTCGGCCTTGTCGATGGCCTCGGGAGTTGCGCCGATCAGCTCGACCTTGTACTTGTGCAGCACGCCGTTGCGCCACAGGTCCAGCGCGCAGTTCAGCGCGGTCTGGCCGCCCATGGTCGGCAGGATGGCGTCGGGACGCTCCTTGGCGATGATCTTCTCGACCGTCTGCCAGGTGATGGGCTCGATGTAGGTGACGTCGGCCGTGGCCGGGTCGGTCATGATCGTGGCAGGGTTGCTGTTGATCAGGATGACCTTGTAGCCCTCTTCGCGCAACGCCTTGCAGGCCTGCACGCCGGAGTAGTCAAACTCGCAGGCCTGGCCGATGACGATGGGACCGGCGCCAATGATCAGAATGCTTTTGAGGTCGGTGCGCTTAGGCATTTTTGTGTTTCTCCATCAGCGCCGTGAAGCGGTCAAACAGGTAGGCGATATCGTGCGGGCCGGGGGAGGCCTCGGGGTGGCCCTGGAAGCAGAACGCAGGCTTGTCCTTGTGCTCAAGGCCTTGCAGCGTGCCGTCGAACAGGCTGATGTGCGTGGCGCGCAGCGTGTCGGGCAGGGACTCCATCTCCACGGCAAAACCGTGGTTCTGGCTGGTGATGCTGACCCGGCCGTTGTCTAGGTCCTTGACGGGATGGTTGGCGCCGTGGTGGCTGTTGGCCATCTTGAAGGTCTTGGCGCCAGCGGCCAGGGCCATGATCTGATGACCCAGGCAGATGCCGAAGACGGGCTTGCCGGACTCCACCAGTTCCTTGGTCGCGGCAATGGCGTAGTCGCAGGGCTCCGGGTCGCCAGGGCCGTTGGACAGGAAAACGCCGTCGGGGTTGAGTGCCAGCACATCCTTGGCGGGCGTCTTGGCCGGCACCACGGTCAGCTTGCAGCCGCGCTCGGCCAGCATGCGCAGGATGTTGAACTTCACGCCGAAGTCATAGGCCACCACATGGAAACGCGGGGCCTGCTGCTGGCCGTAGCCTTCGTCCAGCTTCCACTCGGTTTCCGTCCATTCGTACTGCTGGGCGGCGCTCACCACCTGGGCCAGATCCAGGCCCTTCATGCTGGGGGCCGCCTTGGCCGCAGCCAGTGCCTCGTCGATGCGCGCCTGGGTCACTTCTTCGCCAGCGGCCAAACCGACGATGGCGCCGTTTTGTGCGCCCTTGTCGCGCAGCAGCCGTGTGAGCTTGCGCGTGTCGATGTTGGCAATCGCCACCGTGCCGCTGCGCGTGAGGTAGTCGGGCAGGGTCTCGGACTTGCGGAAGTTGCTGGCCAGCAGCGGAAGGTTCTTGATGATCAGGCCCGCCGCATGGACCTTGCCAGCCTCGACATCCTCTGCGTTGACGCCGTAGTTGCCGATGTGCGGATACGTGAGCGTCACGATCTGCTGGCAGTAGCTGGGGTCGGTGAGGATTTCCTGGTAGCCGGTGATTGCCGTGTTGAAAACGACTTCACCAACCGTGGTGCCTTGCGCACCGATCGAGTTGCCAACAAAGACCGTGCCGTCTGCGAGCGCCAGGATGGCGGATGGGAATGCTCCCTTGAGAGACAAAAGCACTGGGTTCTCCGGTTCTAATTACGGTTACGCCCAGCGTGCCGCACGGACGGGTCCGTGCGGTTTACAGCTTGTCTGCAGGGGGTGGCGAGGAAGCGTCGCTAGGCGTATTGTGGAATGCTTGAAAGCCGCCCATTATAGGCTGGTCGCGCTTCAGCCTCCTGACAGGAGGCGGGATTACCCTTGACGTGAGCCGGCACTCACGCTGCTTGCGTGCAGGCATATCGCCGCTGCCGCAGCCACGTTCAGAGACTCTTCACCACCCGGCTGGCCGATGCGCACATGCTGCGCCGCCTGCTGCATCAGCGCCTCGCCAACGCCCTGCCCTTCATGGCCCATGGCCCAGGCGCACGGCCAGGGCAGAGCGGCGCTCTGGATCAGTTCACCTTGATGGGAGCTGGTCACGATCAGGGGCAAGCCAAGCGCATTCAGGTCCTCGGGTGACGCCGACTCCACCAGGTGCAGCCCGAAATGCGCGCCCATTCCGGCGCGCAGCACCTTCTGGCTCCACAGCGCAGCCGTGCCCTTCAAGGCCACGATCTGGCCGAAGCCGAAAGCGGCCGCACTGCGAAGAATGGAGCCCACGTTGCCTGCGTCCTGCACACGGTCGAGCACCACGGTGGCCACGCCGGCACGCACGGCCGCCGACGCCTGCCAGTCCATCAGAAAGCCGATGCGCGCCGGAGACTCCAGTCCGCTGACCTCGGCAAACACAGCATCGGACAGCACCACGCACTTGCCTGCGCCCTGCACCCACTCCAGCGGCACCTGAGGCCAGAAGGACTCGGCCACCACGGCCACGGCGGGCTGCATGCCGCGCGCCAGGGCAGCACGGCACAGATGGTCCCCCTCCAGCCAGACACGTCCTTGTTTGCGGTAGGCCCCGCTGTCCTGGGCAAGCCTTCGCAAATCCTTGACCAGGGCGTTGTCACGGGACTGGATCGATGTAGCGGCAGGTTGTCGGCTCATGGCAAGGCTTCCGGGCAAAGAGAACAGCGAAGAACAGCGCCACGGGCGCAGAAAGCGAAGGCGCTCAGGCCGACAGCAGCAAGGCCTGCGCGCCCTGCGCCGCAGCGGCCACGCGGGCGGCTGCCAGCGGCTCGGCCCTGCGGGCAATGCTCACGACATGGGCCACGGGCGCGAAGGTTCGTCGGTGCTCCTGGCAGGCGCCATGCAGGCGCAGCGCGGCAAGATGGGCCGCCGTGCCATAGCCCTTGTGGCCGTCGAAGCCGTATTCCGGGTATTGCTCATGCAGGCGCTGGCACCACCGATCCCGCGTGACCTTGGCAAGAATGGAGGCCGCCGAGATGGACTGCACCAGGGCGTCGCCCTTGACGATGGCCTCGGCCTGCACATCCAGCACGGGCAACTGGTTGCCATCCACCAGAACCAGTACCGGCTTCAATCGCAGGCCCAGCACCGCGCGGCGCATGGCCAGCAGCGTGGCCTGCAGGATGTTCAGGCGATCGATCTCTTCGACCGAGGCCTCGGCAATGCTGCAGCACAGCGCCTTGGCACGGATCTCGTCATAGAGTGCCTCGCGGCGCGCAGCCGTGAGCTTCTTGGAATCGTTCAGGCCCTCGATGGGATGGAGATCGTCAAGAATGACAGCGGCGGCCACCACGGGGCCGGCCAACGGGCCGCGGCCCGCTTCGTCCACGCCCGCAACCAACCCCGGCGGATGCCAGGGCAGGCACGCCTGTTCAGGCGGCAGTGGGGGCAATGATTTTCTCGATCGCATGGGCGGCCAGTTCGGCAGTATCGCGCCGCAATTCATGGTGCAGCGCTGTGAAGCGCTGTACCAGCGCTTCGACGGTTGAAGGGGAATGCTCGCAGGCCTGCAGCCATTGCAGCACGGCCGCGCTCAGCGCCTGGGGCGTTGCCGCATCCTGGATCAGCTCGGGCACGACGAAATCGCCGCACAGGATGTTGGGCAGGCCCACCCAGGGCTGCAGTTGCTTGCCACGCATCAGACGCCAGCTCCACGGGTGCATGTTGTAGCCGATCACCATGGGCCGCTTGTACAAGGCGGCTTCCAGCGTGGCCGTGCCGCTGGCTATCAGCGTCACGTCACAGGCTGCCAATGCGTCATGGGACTGGCCGCGCACGATGTGCAGCGACGAAGCCATGCCGGCTTGCGCGGCAATGCGCTGCAGCTCGTCGAATTGCGAAGGCACAGCAGGCACTACTATTTTAATAGCTGGCAGCGCCTTCCGAACCAAAGCTGCCGCCTGAAAGAAGCGGGCAGCCAGGTAACGTATTTCAGAGCGCCGACTGCCGGGCAGCACGGCCAGCACCAGACCATCTTCGGGCAGCCCTAACCGGCGGCGCGCAGCTGCGCGGTCGGGCTGCAGCGGAATCACGCTGGCCAGGGGATGGCCCACGTAGGTCGCGTCTATGCCATGGCGGGCCAGCAACTCGGGCTCAAAGGGGAAGATGCACAGGACATGATCGGCCGCGCGGCGGATCTTGTCGACGCGATCGGCACGCCAGGCCCAGATCGAAGGACAGACGAAATGCACGGTCTTGATGCCCGCAGCACGCAGATCGGTTTCCAGCCCCAGGTTGAAGTCCGGCGCGTCGATGCCGACAAAGACGGCCGGCCGCTGCTGGAGCAGTCGCTGACGCAGCTGGCGTCGGATATTCAGAATCTCGGCCAGCCGGCGAAACACTTCCCAGCTGTATCCATGCACGGCCAAGCGCTCGCTGGACCACCAGGCTTCAAAGCCGCGCTGCTGCATCTGCAGCCCGCCGATGCCAAAGGCCGAGGCCTCGGGCCAGCGGGACTGCAGCCCCCCCAGGAGCAAGGACGCCAGCAGGTCGCCAGAGGTTTCTCCGGCGACCATGGCAATCGATGGACTCAGGCGCGCCGATGGCGCCGCGTTCTCTGTCATGCCGTCCTTTCGCGCGCCAGATCAGCGCGCAATGCCCCGGGTCGAAGCCGCCAGGAAATCCAGCATCAGCGATACATCGGCCGCGGCCTCGGGCAGTTCACCCTCCAGCGAAGCAATGGCTTCTCGCGCAGCTTCAAGGGTCAGTCCCTGGCGGTACAGCAGACGGTGCATCTGCTTGACGGCCTGAATGCGCTGCGGCCCGAAGCCGCGACGGCGCAAGCCTTCGATATTGAAGCCGCGCACGGCCAGCGGATTGCCATCCACCATCATGAAGGGCGGCACATCCTGCGAGATATGACTGGCAAAGCCGGCCATGGCATGGGCGCCCACCTTGGTGAACTGGTGCACACCCGTCAGGCCGCCCAGGATGACATGGTCGCCCACGTGCACGTGGCCGGCCAGGGTAGCGTTGTTGGCCAGGATGGTGTGGCTGCCGACAACGCAGTCATGGGCCACATGCACATAGGCCATGATCCAGTTGTCGTCGCCGATGGCCGTGACGCCCTGGTCCTGCACGGTACCGGTGTTGAAGGTACAGAACTCCCGCACCGTATTGCGATCGCCGATAACCAGCCGGGTAGGCTCGCCTGCGTACTTCTTGTCCTGGGGCTGCGCGCCCAGGGACGCGAACTGGAAAATCCGGTTGTCGCAGCCAATGCGGGTATGGCCTTCGACAACGCAATGCGCGCCGATGGTGGTGCCGGCGCCGATTTCCACATGCGGTCCGATGACGGCATAGGCGCCGACCGACACCGACGAATCCAGCTGTGCAGCGGAATCTATCAGTGCCGTGGGATGGATGCGTTCAATGCCAGCCATGCGCCCGTCAGCCCACGTTGCGCATGGTGCACATCAGCTCGGCTTCGCAGGCCACTTCGTCCTCGACGCGGGCCACGCCCTTGAACTTCCAGATGCCGCCGCGCACACGGTCGATGGTGATCTCCAGCACCAGCTGGTCGCCCGGCTCCACGGGACGCTTGAAGCGCGCCCCGTCGATGCCCACGAAGTAGTAGATGTTGTTCTCATCCGGAACCTGGCCCATCGCATCAAAGGCCAGAAGGCCGGCCGCCTGCGCCAGCGCCTCCAGGATGAGCACGCCAGGCATGACAGGGCGGCCCGGGAAATGGCCCATGAAATAGGGCTCGTTGAACGTGACGTTCTTGATCGCCTTGATGCGTGTATTGCGCTCAAGCTCCGTGACCTTGTCCACCAGCAGGAAGGGGTAGCGGTGGGGCAGTTGCTTGAGAATTGCGTGAATATCCATCATTGCGTTCCGTTATGGCCTTGATCCGCCGATTGCTGCAGTTGCCGCTCCAGGGCCTTGATGCGATCGCGCATGGAGTGCAGCTGCTTCAGCGTCGCAGCATTTTTTTCCCATTTGGCGTTTTCATCCACGGGAAACATGCCCGTGTAAACACCTGATTGTGTCAGCGAACGGGTCACTACCGTCGCTGCCGAAATATGCACCCGGTCAGCCAGCTGCAGATGGCCCAGCACGATGGCCCCGCCTCCCACGGTGCAATGCGCGCCAATGCGCGCGCTGCCGGCCACCCCCACGCAGCCGGCCATGGCCGTATGCCTGCCGACGTGCACGTTGTGACCGATCTGGATCAGGTTGTCGAGCTTGACCCCATCCTCGATCACCGTGTCGTCCAGCGCACCCCGGTCTATGCAGGTATTGGCGCCGATTTCCACATCGTCGCCGATCCGCACGCCGCCGAGCTGCTCGATCTTCACCCATGCGCCGTTCTCGGGCGCGAACCCAAAGCCGTCCGCCCCCAGCACCACGCCGGAATGCAGCAGACAGCGCGCGCCCACATGGCAGTTCTCGCCAATGGTGACGCGCGACTTGAGCACGGTGTGGGCACCGATCGTGGCACCCTCCTCGACCACGCACAGCGGGCCAATGGTGGCCGATGCATCAACGATGGCGCTCTCGTGCACCACGGCGCTCGGATGGATACCGGCCGGCGCCACGGGCCTGCAGTTTCGCTTCCACCACTGCGTGGCCCTGGCGAAATACGCATACGGATCAGGGACCACGATGCAGGCACCCCGCTGCTGCGCCAGCTCGCGCATGGCGGGCGCCACAATAACGCAGGCCGCCTCGGAGGCGGCCAGTTGCTGGCGGTAGCGGGGGTTGCTCAGAAAACTGAGATCCCCGGCCCCGGCAGAGTCCAGCGGTGCGATGCGGGAGATGGACATCTCCCTTTCGCCACCGACCAACTCGCCACCGAGTGCATCGAGGATCTGGCCCAACAATACGCTCACGGCATGCAGCCCTGGACAGCTGGCTTACTTGCCGCCGCCGTTCAGCGCCTTGATCACCTTGTCAGTGATGTCGTACTTGGGGTTGATGTAGACGGCTTCCTGGAGGATGACGTCGTACTTCTCGGATTCGGCCACTTGCTTGACCACCTTGTTGGCGCGTTCCAGCACCTGGGCCAGTTCTTCGTTCTTGCGGGAGTTCAGGTCTTCCTGGAACTCACGGCGCTTGCGCTGGAACTCGCGGTCCTGATCCACCAGCTGGCGCTGGCGCGAGACGCGCTGGCTTTCGGCCATGGTGGGAGCTTCACGCTCGAACTTCTCCGAAGCGCTCTTGAGCGAGTTGCCCTGGTCAATCAGCTCCTTCTCACGCTTGGAGAATTCCTGCTCCAGCTTGGACTGCGCAGCCTTGGCAGTCGATGCTTCACGGAAGATGCGATCCGTATTCACAAAGCCGGCCTTGAACTCCTGGGCGTGCGCGGAAACGGCCATGGCGCCAAGCAGCACAGCCAGGGAAAAATGGCTAGATAGAGATTTCATTAGAAAGAGGTTCCGATTTGGAATTGCAGTCGCTGGATTTTATCCCCGGTCTGCTTGCGGATGGGTTGAGCAAAGGCCAGGCGCAGGGGACCCAGCGGGGAAATCCAGCTGATGCCCAGGCCCGTGGATGCCCGCAGCTCCCCGAGATCGAAGTTCTCGTTGGCTCCGTAGACATTGCCCACATCGAGGAATGTAAAAAGACGCAAAGTCCTGTCATTGCCGGCACCAGGGAACGGAACCATGAACTCGGCGTTCAATGTCACCTTCTTGGAGCCGCCAAGCGCCAGGTTTTCCTTGGTGTCGCGCGGACCCAGCGAGCCCTGCTCGAAGCCACGCACCGAGCCCAGGCCGCCCGAGAAGAAGTTCTTGAACAGCGGGAACGGACGGCCATTGAGGCCCTTGCCGTAGCCCAGTTCACCGTTCAGTGCCAGCGTGTACTTCTTGCTCAGAGGGATGTACTGCTGGATCTGGTAGTTGGCTCGCACATAGCGGGCCTCGCCACCCACCGACCACTCGGTGTTCAGGCGCTGGTAGAGACCGGAGTTGGGCGCCAGCGCGCTGTCACGGCTGTCGCGCGACCAGCCCAGGGTCAGCGGTATGCCGGTGTTGGAGTAGCCGTACTTGTCGGCATAGTCCTTGTACGCCTGGGGCAGGTAGGTGCCGGGCTTGATTTCGGAGCGTTCAACGCCGCCGCCGAAGTAAACGGTGTCGATCTCGCTGAAGGGCACGCCAAAGCGGACGCTGCCGCCCGAGGTGACGATCTTGTAGGCCGCATCGTCGTAGTAGGGACGGTCAGTGCGGTAGTACAGGTCGTAGGTGCGCGAGATGCCGGTGTCCGTGAAGTACGGGTCCGTGGTCGACAGCACCATGGTGCGGCGGTACTTGCTGGTGTTCACGTCCACGCCCAGGTAGTTGCCTGAGCCGAACACGTTTTCCTGCTTGATGCCGAAGGACAGCGAAACCTTTTCAGCGCTGGAAAAACCAGCGCCCAGCTGCAGCGAGCCGGTGGGCTTTTCAGCCACCGAGATGACCAGATCCACCTGATCAGGCGAACCCGGCACTTCCTGGGTTTCGACGTTGACTTCTGTGAAGAAGCCCAGACGGTCCACCCGGTCGCGCGACAGGCGAATCTTGTCGCCGTCGTACCAGGAAGCCTCGTACTGGCGGAATTCGCGGCGGATCACTTCGTCGCGCGTGCGGTTGTTGCCACTGAGATTGATGCGTCGCACATAGGCGCGGCGAGAAGGCTCGGCGTGCAGCACCAGGGCCACCCGGTTGGTCGCACGGTCGATGTCCGGCACGGCCTCGACGCGCGCGAAGGCAAAGCCGAAGTTGCCGAAGTGCTCGGTGAAGGCCTTGGTCGTTGCCGTGACCTGATCGGCGTTGTAGGGCTCGCCGGGCTTGATCTTGACCAGGGACTTGAATTCGTCGTCGCGGTCCAGGTAGTTGCCTTCCAGCTTGACGCCGGAGACCACGAAACGCTCGCCTTCATGGATGTTCAGGGTCAGCGAGATGGTCTGCTTGTCGGGCGAGATCGCCACCTGGGTGGAGTCCACGCGGAATTCCAGGTAGCCACGCTGCAGGTAGTAGGAGCGCAGCGTTTCCAGGTCGGCGTTGAGCTTGTTGCGCGCATAGCGGTCCGACTTGGTGTACCAGCTCATCCAGTTGCCGGTGTCCTGGTCAAAAAGGTCCTTGAGCGTGGATTCGCTGAAGGCCTTGTTACCGACGATATGGATCTCGTTGATACGGGCGGGATCACCTTCGGTCACCGTGAAGGTCAGGTTGACACGGTTGCGCTCGATGGGCGTGACCGTCGTGACGACTTCGGCGCCATACAGGCTGCGGTTGATGTACTGGCGCTTGAGCTCCTGCTCCGCGCGGTCGGCAAGTGCCTTGTCGAACGGACGCCCCTCGGCCAGGCCCACATCGCGCATGGCCTTTTGCAGGGTTTCCTTGTCGAATTCCTTGGTGCCGGCGAAGTTCACCTCGGCGATGGTCGGGCGTTCTTCAACGACGACGACGAGCACGTTGCCGTTGGCTTCCAGGCGGATGTCCTTGAACAGGCCCAGTGCGAACAGCGAGCGGATGGCGGCTGCACCCTTGTCGTCGTCATACTGGTCACCCACGCGCAGGGGGATGGAAGCGAAGACCGTGCCCGGCTCCACGCGCTGAAGACCTTCGATGCGGATGTCCTGTACGCGGAAGGGCTCCAGTGCCCAGGCTGCATTGGCAGCCAAAACCATGGCAGCCAGGGTCGATGCAGCGCGCACGCCCAGGCGATTGATACGTTTAGTCATGAATGGATTTGCCGCCGCTGCGGCTTGCCGAAAACGGCTGAAAAGTTAGCCCCAAAGCCGGTTGATATCGTTGAAAAAGGCGACGGACATCATCATCATCAAAACCGCCACGCCTGCACGCTGCAAGCGTCCGGCCCAGACTTCCGACACGCTTCGGCCAGTCACGCCCTCCCAAAGATAATACATCAGGTGCCCACCATCGAGCACCGGCAGGGGGAGCAAGTTGAGAACCCCCAGGCTGATGCTGATCAGCGCCAGGAACGAGAGATATTGGACCAGGCCCATGCTGGCCGAACGCCCCGCGTAATCGGCAATGGTCAGGGGCCCGCTGATGTTCTTGAGCGAGGCCTCGCCGATCACCATGCGGCCCATCATGCGCAGTGTCAGCGACGACAGCTCCCAGGTGCGCTGCACGCCGGCCCACAGGCCCTCCAGCGGACCGCGCTGCACCAGCGCCATTTCCGGGGCGCTGCCGATGTAGGCGCCGATGCGGGCGATGCTTTCCTTGCCGTCTTCCGATCGGCCCAGGTCGGGCAGCACCGGGATCTGCAACTGCCGCCCCTCGCGCTCCACCAGCCAGATCTGCTGCTGGACCTGGCCCGATGCGCCCATCTTGCGGATGAGATTGCGCAGCTGCGTGCCATCGTCCACCGAGGTGCCACCCACGCGCAAAACCAGATCGCCCGAGCGCAGGCCCGCCTTCTCGGCGGCACCACCGGCAATCACCTTGTCCAGCACGGGCTGCGTCCAGGGACCAAGCAAGCCCAGGCGCTCGAAGAAGGCGGCATCGGGCTCGCCCTGAACCTGACCAGCCAGCGCGAGCCGCAGTTCGGACGGGGCGGTGCGGCGGGCCTGGAGCACCTCCATGCGCACGGGCTCGTCATCGAGCGCTGCACGGGTCAGCGTCCAGCGCAGATCATTGATGGAGCGGACCTCTTCCCATTCCTGGTCACCCAAAGCCATGCGCAGCACGCGATCGCCGCCTTGAACACCCGCCATCTGCAGCACCGTGCCTGCTGGCGGTGTTGCCAGCCGTGCAACGGGCTCCTGCATGCCGACCCAATTGACGATGGCCAGCAGCGCAATGGCCAGCACGAGATTGGCCACGGGACCTGCGGCCACGATGGCTGCACGCGCACGCAGCGGCTGGGTGTTGAATGCCAGATGGCGCTGGTCGGCAGGCACCTCGCCCTCACGCTCATCGAGCATGCGCACATAGCCGCCAAGGGGCAGTGCACCGATGACAAATTCCGTGTCCGAACCCTTGCGCTTCCATCGCAGGATGGGGCGGCCGAATCCGACGGAAAAGCGAAGCACCTTCACGCCGCAAGCCACGGCGACGCGGTAGTGGCCCCACTCATGCACGGCAATCAGCAAGCCCAGTGCGACCACGAATGCGACAACGGTCAGCAACAATTGATACTCCTTTGAATCCAATGCGCCTCTGGATTCCGCCGCAGGCCCATCAAGAAAACCATCCTGACCTGCGAAGCCGGCATCACAGCTGCCACTGCCGCGCCACGATCTGCGCGATTTCGCGCGCCTGCGCGTCCAGGGCCAGCAGGTCTTCCAGGCTGCCCAGTGTAGGCGGCAGCAAGGTCTCGAGCGTGCGCAAATTCACAGCGTGGATACGGTCAAATGCCAGGCGCCGCTCCAAGAAGGCGGCAACGGCGACTTCGTTGGAAGCGTTGAGAACCGCCGTGGTTCCCTCGCTGGCGTGCAGCGCCTGCCAGGAAAGGTGCAGGCCCGGAAAGCGCACGGCATCCGCCTCCTCGAAGGTCAGGGCCGACAGCTTGGCGAAATCCAGGGGCGCCGCACCGCTGGCGATGCGGCGGGGCCAGGCCAGGCCGCAGGCGATGGGCACGCGCATGTCGGGCGTACCCAGTTGCGCGAGCACCGAAGCATCCTTGAACTGCACCATGGAGTGCACGATCTGCTGCGGATGGATGACGACCTTGATCTTGTCAGGCGCCATGTCGAACAGCCAGCGGGCCTCGATCACCTCCAGCGCCTTGTTCATCATGGTGGCCGAGTCCACGGAGATCTTGCGCCCCATGGAGAAATTCGGGTGCGCGCAGGCCTGCTCCGGCGTGATCCCGGACAGGGTGGACGGATCGCGCAGGCGAAAAGGCCCGCCCGAGGCTGTGAGCAGCAGACTGTCCACGCGATCGGGCCAGCTGGTGCGGTCTTCGGGCAGGCACTGGAAGATGGCCGAGTGCTCACTGTCTATGGGCAGCAGCGTTGCGCCGTGGCGCTTGACGGTGTCCATGAACAGGGCGCCGCCAACCACCAGCGCCTCCTTGTTGGCCAGCAGCAAGCGCTTGCCGGCGCGTGCGGCGGCCAGGCAAGGCGCCAGGCCCGCCGCACCGACGATGGCCGCCATGACGGCATCGGCTTCAGGATGCGAGGCGATCTGCTCCAGCGCGTCAGGCGACTGCAGCACTTCGGTGGCCAATCCATTGCTGCGCAGCTGCTCAGCCAGCAGCCTTGCATGCGGCGCGCTGGCCATGACGGCGTAGCGGGGCTTGAATTCGGCACACTGGCGCAGCATCAGGTCCACCTGCGTGGCCGCGCTGAGCGCAAAGACTTCGTAGTGATCGCGGTGGCGCGCCACCACATCCAGCGTATTGGTACCGATGGAGCCTGTGGAGCCCAGGACGGTGATTTTCTGCTTCATGAATGCGCGAAAGAGGAAAGCATCAGGGCCAGCGGCAGGGTCGGCAGCAGGGCATCGACGCGGTCGAGGACGCCGCCATGACCGGGCAGCAGGCCACTGCTGTCCTTGACGCCGACGCTGCGCTTGACCAGGGATTCGACCAGGTCGCCGACCACGCTCATCGCGGCCATGAAAACAACCGCCAGCAGCAGGAACCAAGCCCCGCGCGCCAGCAGCAATGAATAGAAACTGGGCACGGCCACCGCGTAGTGGCGGTCAGCCCAGACCCAGACCAAGGCCAGCACCACAACGCCTGCCATGCCGCCCCATACGCCTTCCCAGCTCTTGCCGGGACTGATCGTGGGAGCCAGCTTGGATTTGGTGAATTTCAGGCCCAGGGTCCGTCCTGCGAAATACGCGAACACGTCGGCCACCCAGACCAGCACCAGCACCGACAGCAGGAAGTTGATGCCCATCATGCGCGCCTGCACCACGGCGACCCAGGCCAGCCACAAGGCCAGCACTCCGCCGACCAGGCGCACAGGCGCTGCAATGCGAGGCCAGCCAGCCACGCCGGCACGCAGCAGCGCCCCGCCACCCAGCACCCAGGCAGCACCGGCAACAATCCAGAGCGCTGACAGCGGACGCTCCAGCCAGCCGGCAGCCCAGGCGCCCAGGCACATCGCCGTGCAGATAGCGCCTATGCCGATGGCGCCCGCGGTGCCAAAGCCGTTGAGACGCCCCCATTCCCAGGCACCTGCCGCCATGAGCACGAGCACGACCACGGCGAACGGAATACCCGTGGGATAGAACAGCGCAGGCAACAGGATGGCCAGCAGGATCAGGGCGGTGATGACTCGCTGCTTGAGCATGGCTCCCCCTTGTTCAGGACGTCTGCGGATGGGACGACGTCGGTTGTGATTGTTGTACTTGCGCGGAAGTCTGGCCGAAGCGCCGCTCGCGTGAAGCGAAAGCCGCGATGGCCTCGTCCAGGCAGGCCTCATCGAAATCAGGCCACAAGCTGTCACTGAAGAAAAGCTCGGAATACGCAGCCTGCCACAGCAGGAAGTTGCTGATGCGCATTTCCCCGCCGGTACGGATCAGCAGATCCGGGTCGGGCACATGGGCCAGTGCGAGCGCGCGGTCCAGGCTCTGCGGGGTGATGGGCTCGCCCTTCTCTGCCAGCCGGGCAGCTGCCTGTGCAATGTCCCAGCGTCCGCCGTAGTTGAAGCAGACGTTGAGAACCAGGCGATTGTTGCGCGCAGTGACGGTCTCGGCCTGCGCAAGGCCCGCGCACACTTTCTCGCCCAGGCCGCTGCGGTCACCGATGAAATGCAGGCGCACGCCGTCGCGGCTCAGTTGCTGCACTTCCTTGGCAAGTGCGTTGGCCAGCAGGCCCATGAGACCGGAAACCTCCTCTTCGGGACGGTTCCAGTTCTCGGAAGAGAAAGCGAAGACGGTCAGGACCTGCACGCCGCGCTGGACGCAGGCGCGGGCGCAGCGGCGCAGTGATTCCACGCCCTGCTTGTGGCCGGCCAGTCGCGGCAGAAAGCGGCGATTGGCCCAGCGTCCATTGCCGTCCATGATGACGGCAATATGGCGCGGCACCGCGCCGGAGTCTTGTTTGGTCAAAGGTACGGACCCTGAGGCAAATGAGGCAAGAAGCCTCAGACCGCCATGATGTCTTGTTCCTTGGCCGCCACCAGCGTATCGATCTCGGCGATGTGCTTGTCGGTCATCTTCTGGACATCGGCTTCGCAACGCTTTTGATCGTCTTCCGAGGCTTCCTTGTCCTTGACCAGCTTCTTGACGGCTTCGTTGGCATCGCGGCGCAGGTTGCGCACGGCGACCTTGGAAGCTTCGCCTTCATTGCGCGCCAGCTTGGTCATTTCCTTGCGGCGCTCCTCGCTCATGGGAGGCATGGGCACGCGGATCAGGTCGCCCAGCGAGGCGGGGTTCAGGCCCAGATCGCTTTCGCGGATGGCCTTCTCCACCTTGGCCGACATGCTCTTTTCCCAGGGCTGGACGCTGATGGTGCGCGCGTCAAGCAGGGTGACGTTGGCCACCTGGGACAGCGGCACCATGGAGCCGTAGTACTCCACATGGATGGAGTCCAGCAGCGATGGATTGGCACGACCGGTGCGCACGCGCGCAAGATTGTTCTTGAGCGCTTCGATGGACTGGCCCATCTTGGACTCGGTGGTCTTCTTGATGTCTGCAATCGTCATGTTCTTGTTCCTTGAAGAGCTGTGTAACGCGGTATCAAAACACTCAAGCGTACACCAGCGTGCCCTCGTCCTCGCCCATGACCACGCGCTTGAGCGCGCCGGGCTTGACGATGGAGAACACCCGGATCGGCAGCTTCTGATCGCGGCACAGCGCAAAGGCGGTGGCGTCCATGATGCCCAGGTTGCGCGAGATGGCCTCGTCGAAAGCCAGCTTGTGGTAGCGGGTCGCGTCGGGGTTCTTCATCGGGTCGTCGGTGTAGACACCGTCGACCTTGGTGGCCTTGAGCACCACCTCGGCGCCGATTTCAGCGCCACGCAGCGCGGCGGCCGTGTCGGTCGTGAAGAACGGGTTGCCGGTGCCGGCAGCGAACACCACCACCTTGCCCTCCTCGAGGTACTGCAAGGCCTTGGGGCGCACATAGGGCTCCACGACCTGCTCGATGGCAATGGCCGACATCACGCGGGCTGTCAGCCCCTGCTTGTCCATGGCATCGGCCAGGGCCAGGGCATTCATGACCGTGGCCAGCATGCCCATGTAGTCGGCGGTGGCACGGTCCATGCCGACCGAGCCGCCAGCCACGCCGCGAAAGATGTTCCCCCCACCGATCACCACCGCCACCTGGACACCAACCTTGGTGACCTCGGCAATTTCGGAAACCATGCGCTCGATGGTCGCACGGTTGATGCCGAACGAGTCATCCCCCATGAGTGCCTCACCGGACAGCTTGAGCAGGATGCGCTTGTGGGCCGGTGTGGCGTGGGTCATGGTGTTTCTCCGAAGTGGTGGATGATGATGGATGGTGAAGGGAACGGTTCGGTCGCCCGGAAGGATCAGGCGCCGGCCTTGGCGGCAGCCACCTGGGCAGCCACTTCGGCAGCGAAGTCGTCGACCTTCTTTTCAATGCCTTCGCCGACCACGTACAGGGTGAAGCCCTTGACGTTGGTGTTGGCGGCCTTGAGCATCTGGGCCACGGTCTGCTTGCCGTCGGCAGCCTTCACGAAGACCTGGTCGGCCAGCGAGACTTCCTTCAGGTACTTCTGCACCGAGCCTTCGACCATCTTGGCGACGATGTCGGCAGGCTTGCCGGACTCGGCAGCCTTGGCGGCAGCAACGGTACGCTCCTTCTCGATCAGCTCGGCGGGCACGTCGGCGCTGGTCACGGACACGGGCTTCATGGCGGCCACGTGCATGGCGACATCCTTGGCAGCCGTGGCATCGCCGTCGAACTCGACGACCACGCCGATGCGCGAGCCGTGCAGGTAGGAAGCCAGGCTGGAGCCTTCGAAGCGCTTGAAGCGGCGGAAGGACATGTTTTCGCCGATCTTGCCGATCAGGCCCTTGCGCACGTCTTCCAGCGTGGGGCCGAAGCCGTCCTGCTCATAGGCCAGTGCGCTCAGCGCGGCCACGTCGGCGGGGTTTTGCTCGGCGACCAGCTTGGCGGCGGCGTTGGCCATCGCGATGAAGCTGTCGTTCTTGGACACGAAGTCGGTTTCGCTGTTGACTTCGATCATGGCACCCTGGTTGCCATTGATGAAGGCGGCGATCACGCCTTCGGCGGTCACGCGCGAGGCAGCCTTGCCAGCCTTGGTGCCGAGCTTGACGCGCAGCAGCTCTTCCGCCTTGACCAGGTCACCTTCGGCTTCGGTCAGGGCCTTCTTGCACTCCATCATGGGCGCGTCAGTCTTTGCGCGCAGTTCAGCCACCATGCTTGCGGTAATTGCAGCCATCGTATTTCTCCAATGTCAGTTCGATTCGTTACAGGATTTCGGCTTAAAAAAACGGGGCTACCCTGAGCCCCGCTTTTTATTCGGCGACGAGGTCGCTCAGCCGGACAAGCTCAATCAGGCAGCGGATTCTTCCACTTCCACGAACTCGTCACCGCTCTCGCCGGATGCGGCCTTGACCACGTCGGTCAGTGCAGCAGCGCGGCCTTCCAGGATCGCGTCGGCGATGCCTTGGGCGTACAGTTGCACGGCCTTGGCAGAGTCGTCGTTACCGGGGATGACATAGTCGATGCCTTCGGGATTGTGGTTGGAGTCAACCACGCCGACCAGGGGGATGCCCAGCTTCTTGGCTTCGGCCACGGCAATCTTGTGGAAGCCCACGTCGATCACGAAGATGGCGTCGGGCAGGCTGTTCATGTCCTGAATGCCGCCGATGTCCTTTTCCAGCTTTTCCAGTTCGCGAACGAACATCAGCTGTTCCTTCTTGCTCATGGCTTCCAGACCGGCTTCCTGCTGGGCCTTCATTTCCTTCAGACGCTTGATGGACGTCTTGACGGTCTTGAAGTTGGTCAGCATGCCGCCCAGCCAGCGCTGGTCAACGAAAGGAACGCCAGCGCGCTGGGCTTCGGCAGCCACCAGCTCGCGGGCCTGGCGCTTGGTGCCGACCATCAGGATGGTGCCGCCGTTGGAAGCCAGCTGCTTCACGAACTTCTGGGCGTCCTGGAACATCGGCAGCGACTTTTCCAGGTTGATGATGTGGATCTTGTTGCGGTGGCCGAAGATGAAGGGGGCCATCTTGGGGTTCCAGAAACGGGTCTGGTGACCGAAGTGGACGCCTGCTTCCAGCATATCGCGCATAGTGACGGACATATGAATACCTCAAAGGTTAGGTCTAAAATCCAGCCCGACAATTGCCCCCTGGATACAGGAAGCAACACCTTGAAGGGACTGGTTTGCGATTGACTTTGCAACGGGGGTTGCAAGCATGGGCAGGCATTCATGACGAACACCTCGCACCCCAAAGCCATCACCTGATCTCCGGCAATTCCGAAGAAAATCAGGGTGAACCCCTAGCAAAGCCGCAAGATTCTAGCATACGCCATCCCAAGACTGAGGCTTCGCACCCAACGCGCGCTCACACCCCGCATAGCCACGGTTGCCGCATCGGCCACACACTCCTGTAGTGATAGCTACATCCGCTTGATAATTCAGGCACTTCAGCAGATTCCACCCCAAAATGAACATCGCGATTGTGGGCGCCGGCAGCATTGGCGTTGCGACAGCCCACGCACTGGCCCAGGTCGGGCACGAGGTCACCGTCTACGAGCGCCATGGCACGGTGGCCGAGGAAGCCAGCTTCGGACATGCCGGCTGGCTGGGCCCCAGCCTGCTCCAACCGTGGAGCGTCCCCGGTCTCTCCACCACAGAACGCTCACCCACGCTTCCCGGCCGGCAGGCTTTGCCACGCCTCGGCTCCGGAAACCTCGCAGCCCAGCTGCGCTGGCTATGGCAATGGCGCCAGGCTGGGCGGCGCCTGCGCAAAGCCGGCGAACCCACAGCCACGATGGCGGCACTGGAGACACTCACCCAGCGCAGCCAGCAGTTCCAGCAATCGCTGTGGCGGCAGTGGGAGCTGGACCCGGAATATGTCTCCGGCAGCCTGGTGCTGCTGGGCAGCGAGGCCGACCATGAGCAACTGAAACCTGCACTGGCAGCGCTGGCCGAGGCCGGCACGCGCTGCGAGGCACTGGATGCCGCCCAGACTCGCCTGCGTGAGCCCGCGCTGGGCGAGGAGACCGCACTCGCAGGCTCCTTGTATTTCCCGCAGGCTGGCGCCGCCAACGGCCGCCTGGCCACGCTGATGCAAAGGCAGGCCGCACAGTCCGCAGGAGCACGATTCGAGACGCAACGCCTTGTGCAGCGACTGCAGCCCGGCGGCGCCGGGCGCACCGCTCGCCTGCAGCTGCAAGGCGAAGACACGCCCCGGTCGCACGATGCCATCGTCGTCTGCACTGGCGCCGAGGCCGCAAACCTGCTCGCGCCGCTGAGCCTGCGCCTGCCCATGATCGCCCTGCGCGGCTATGGCATCAGTGCTCCGCTGCGCGAACAAGGCTACGCGCCCCGCCACGCCATCGTCGACTGGAGCGAGCAGATGACCCTGGTGCGCCTTGGCCAGCGCATGCGGGTCGTGGCCGGCGCTGAACTGGGCAGCCACGGCCCCATGCACGAGGCCACGCTGCAGCGCATGTACCACCGACTCAACATGGTCTTTCCCGGCAGCGCGGTGCTGACCTCGGGCGTTCAGATCTGGCATGGCACACGCATGTGCACAGCCGATGGACTGCCGCTGCTGGGCGCCAGCGGTTTGCCCGGCATCTGGCTCAACCTGGGCCATGGCAGCTGTGGTGCCGCCATTGCCCAAGGCTGCGCCAGCATGCTGAGCGACCTGATGGACAACCGCACCAGCTTCCTGGACAGCGCATTGCTGGATCCGCGCCGCTTCGGCTGACCGCTGCGGACACCCCGCCCTGCGGCTGGCGGCTATGCTCAGGCCATGCTGCGCATTCCCACATCCACCGCATTGCCACTGTTCGATACGGTGGCCACACGCACCCTGGAACAGCAGGCCGCGGCCCGACTGCCCGCACACCGCCTCATGCAGCGCGCAGGCATGGGGCTGGCACGCCTGGCACGCGCCATCGCCCCTCACGCCAACCGCATCTGGATCGCCTGCGGCCCTGGGAACAACGGCGGAGACGGCTTGCAGGCAGCCGCCTGGCTTCAACAGCACCTGAACACGATGCCGGCACGATCCCGCAATTGCCGCATCCTGGTCAGCTGCGTGCGCGAACGCGACCGCATGCCCGCCGACGCGCGTGCCGCATGGGATGCAGCCCACAAGGCCGGCGTGCAATGGATCGCCCACATGCCCCCTGACATGGGGCCTCAGGATCTGTGCATTGATGCCTTGCTCGGCATCGGCCTGCGCCGACCCGACACGGCAAGCCCACCCACCCGAAAAGATGACCGATTGCTGCCGCTGCTGCGCAGCCTGCAGTCCGGCATGAGCCCCGTCCTTTGCGTGGACATCGCATCCGGCCTGGATGCCGACACCGGGCAATACCTGCCTGGATTCGAGCCCATGAACCTCCCGGTCAGCGCACGGCATACGCTGGCTCTGCTGACACTGCAACCCGGCCTGTTCACAGGAAGCGGTCGCGACGCCTGCGGCCAGATATGGTGGGACGATCTGGACACAGGACTGGCAAGCAGCGCGCCACCCTTCGCCATCTCACCGTGCGCACAACTTTTCTCCCCGGAAGCCCGCGCCCCGCGTCCGCATGCCAGCCATAAGGGGAGCTTTGGCGACGTGGCCATTCTGGGCGGAGAGGGGCTGGAATACCGCGGCCTGTCCATGACCGGCGCCGCCTGGCTGGCCGCACTGGCAGCCTTGCACGGCGGGGCGGGACGCGTGATGCTGGCACTGCTCGATGCCTCGCACGGGTCAGGCCAGGCCATCTCCCCCTGGCCCGAAATCATGTTGCGCAGCCCCGAAGCACAAGACTGGCGCGGCGCCACCGTCGTGTGCGGATGTGGCGGCGGCATGGCGGTGCGCGCCTGGCTGCCCCAAATTCTGGATCAGGCGCCCAGGCTGGTACTGGACGCAGACGCACTGAACGCGGTTGCCGAAGATGAGTCGCTGGCCCTGCTTCTGAAAGAACGCAGCCGACGCAGCCAGCACACGGTGCTGACACCGCACCCGCTGGAGGCCGCCCGCCTGCTGAAAATGAGCACTGCCCAGATCCAGGCCCAGCGACTTTCAGCAGCCAGGCAGCTGGCGCTGCAATTCAACTGCACGGCGTTGCTGAAGGGCTCGGGCACCGTGATCGCCGGACCGCAGGGCGACGGCAATGCATCGCCGCCCTGCTGGATCAACCCCACAGGCAACGCCCGGCTGTCCACCGGAGGAACCGGAGATGTTCTCGCCGGGCTGATTGCCGCGCTATGGGCGCAAGGGCTGGACTCCGCGCAGGCCGCAACACTGGCGGCCTGGCGCCACGGTCATGCGGCAGACCAATGGCCCGCGCAAATGCCGTTCAGCGCCAGCGCGCTGGCCCAGCGGCTGGGCCAATAGACGCCCTCAGGGCTTGCGCCGGGGCTTGGATGTCTTGCCTGCCACCTTGGACTTGACGGCCCCCAAGGCCTTCTTACCCAAGGCGCGCAGCGCCTGCACCGGCGATGGCGGCGGCAACTGCGGCAGACCGTCGTCAGCATCGACGGCGACAGACTTGCGCGCTTCAGCCGCCCTGCCCTTGCGGGAGGCGCGTGCCGCAGGTGCGGACGAACCAGGCACCACGACCGGCTCACTCACGTCGCTTTGACGCACTGGCGCGGCCGGGCGAGACTGGGCACTCGCATATTCAGCCTCCAGCGCGGCCAGGTTCACGCCCTTGACCATGGCCTTCTTGGACGCCTTGCGCCCCTGCTTGCCGGAAGACACCGCGCCGTCGGATTCAGACCGGGCTCCGCCGGCACCGCCGGAGTTACGCTGCGCACGCTTTTCCTTGGCGTCGCGGCGCCCCCATTTTTCGCCCTGATGGGCTTCCGTGCGCGCCGGCGCCCTGCCGGAACGACCCGAAGCCGGCTGCTCTTCGCCGTCGCGCACCAGGCGGAAATCGATGCGCCGGCCATCCAGGTCCACACGGCTGACCTGAACGCGCAGCCGCGTACCTATTCCGTAGCGAATGCCCGAGCGCTCGCCCCGCAGTTCCTGGCGCGCCTCATCAAAGCGGAAGTAGTCCCCTCCCAGCTCGGTGATGTGGACCAGACCCTCCACATACATGGCATCGAGCGTGACGAAGATGCCGAAGGTGGTGACCGCAGAGACCACGCCAGCGAACTCCTCCCCCAGATGCTCACGCATGTACTTGCACTTGAGCCAGGCCTCGACATCTCGGCTGGCCTCATCGGCGCGGCGCTCGTTCGCGCTGCAGTGCAGGCCTGCAGCCTCCCAGGCCTGGACCTCGGCGGCAGGCGCGCGCTTGCGCGGCTTCTGGCCGGGTGCACTGACACGCGAGGCCAGACGCTTGGCCAACTTGGCTTCGGCCTCTCCAGGCGTGGGCAGCTCGGGCAGGCGATAGTGCGTGCCTTCAAGCTCGGCCTTGATCACGCGGTGCACGAGCAAGTCGGGATAGCGGCGAATCGGACTGGTGAAGTGCGTATAGGCATCGAAGGCCAGCCCGAAGTGGCCCGAATTTTCAGGCGTGTAGAAGGCCTGCATCATCGAGCGCAGCAGCATGGTGTGGATCTGCTGGGCATCAGGCCGGTCCTTGGTGGCATTGGCAATGGCCTGGAATTCGGACGTGGCCGGATTCTCGCCAAGCGCCATACCCACTCCCATGGCCTTGAGGTAGTTGCGCAGGATGTCCTGCTTCTCCAGCGAGGGCTTGTCGTGCACGCGGAACAGGCCAACGCGGCCGCTGTGCTCGATGAAGTCCGCGCTGCAGACGTTGGCGGCCAGCATGGCCTCCTCGATCAGCTTGTGCGCCTCGTTGCGCGTGCGCGGCACGATCTTCTCGATGCGGCCGTTCTCGTCACAGACGATCTGCGTCTCCGTGGTCTCGAAGTCCACGGCGCCGCGTGCTTCGCGCGACTTGAGCAGCGCCTGGTACACCCCATGCAGATTCAGCAAGTCGCCCACGCGATCGGAGCGCTTGGCAGCCTCCGGGCCACGCGTATTGGCCAGGATGGCAGCCACCTCGTTATAGGTGAAGCGCGCATGGCTGTGCATCACCGCGGGGTAGAACTGATAGGCATGGATATCGCCCTTTGCAGTGATCAGCATGTCGCAGACCATGCACAGGCGATCCACATCGGGATTGAGCGAGCACAGGCCATTGCTGAGCTTCTCGGGCAGCATGGGGATCACGCGGCGCGGGAAATAGACGCTGGTGGCACGGTCATAGGCATCGATATCGATGGCACTGCCCGTGGTCACGTAGTGACTCACATCGGCAATCGCCACCAGCAGGCGCCAGCCCTTGCCGCGCCCGACCTTGGCAGGCTCGCAGTAGACGGCGTCGTCGAAGTCGCGCGCATCCTCGCCATCGATGGTGACCAGGGGCACATCGGTCAGATCGATGCGATTCTTGCGATCGGCAGGCCGCACCCTGTCCGGCAGGGCCTTGGCCTGTGCCAGGCAGGCATCGGAAAACACATGGGGCACGCCGTACTTGCGCACCGCAATCTCGATCTCCATGCCGGGATCGTCGACCTCACCGAGCACTTCAATGATGCGCCCCACGGGCTGGCCGAACAGTGCAGGCGCCTCGGTCAACTCCACCACGACCACCTGCCCGATCTTGGCCGAACCCGTCGCGTTGGCAGGGATCAGGATGTCCTGGCCATAGCGCTTGTCTTCGGGAGCGACCAGATACACGCCGCTTTCCTGCAAGAAGCGGCCAATGATGTTGTGCGCAGGCCGCTCGATGATCTCGACCACGCGGCCTTCAGGCCTGCCGCGGCGGTCCTGCCGCACGATGCGAACCTTGACACGGTCCTTGTGCAGCACCGCACGCATTTCATTGGGAGGAAGGAAGATGTCGCCTTCGCCGTCATCACGGATGACGAAGCCATGTCCGTCGCGGTGCCCCTGCACACTGCCCCCGATTTCGTCGTTCGCGTCGGCACTTTTTGCGTGAGGGTTCATTTTCTTGGTATACAATCTAAATCTTTCCTGAGATGCCCAGGTGGCGGAATTGGTAGACGCACTAGTTTCAGGTACTAGCGGGTAACTCCGTGGAGGTTCGAGTCCTCTCCTGGGCACCAAGTTTAACGACAACCTGCAGAGGTTGCGGTGAACTGAGGAACTATCTTCACAAGAAGGTGGCTCCCTGGCTTCATGACTTGGCCGATCACAGTCTCAAGAAAAAAATCGAAGATCAGGACTTCGCTGCAAAAAAATGCAGTAGAATTTCAGCTTCAGCAAGCCCAGGTGGCGGAATTGGTAGACGCACTAGTTTCAGGTACTAGCGGGTAACTCCGTGGAGGTTCGAGTCCTCTCCTGGGCACCAAACATGAAAAGGCCGTTGCACATGCAACGGCCTTTTTCTTTGCCGTTTCCGAAAAGCGACGTCACGCGCCTCTCGCCAGAAAAATTTCACGAAAATCTTTGCAAGCCTGCCCGGCACATCGCTTTCGCGCTATATAATTTGCGTACTCTGAAATGCCCAGGTGGCGGAATTGGTAGACGCACTAGTTTCAGGTACTAGCGGGTAACTCCGTGGAGGTTCGAGTCCTCTCCTGGGCACCAAACATGAAAAGGCCGTTGCACATGCAACGGCCTTTTTGCTTGGGTGCGTACACGGATGCCTCCATCCCAAGCACCATCAGGTATCGGCAGGGTCAAAAAAAGGGAGCCGACGGCTCCCTTTCTTGACGATGAGGGTCTCAACCCCACCCCGTCACTTGCGCAGCAGTTGCTTGAGCACGTTCTGCAGGCGGCGTGCGGTGGCGTCATCGCGTGCCGATGCCAGCACCCGCGCGGCATCGCTGCCCCAGGTTTCCTGCGGGGCCGGATCGTTGCGGCGCGTCAGCAGTTGCAGCTGCAGGGCACGGCGGGCGCTCAGATGCTCTGCAGGCGTGGGCACGTCGGCAGCCATTTCAAGGCGCAGCAGGGCTTCACCCGCATCACCCTTGGGCGCCTGGGCCAGTGCCTGCGACCAGGCGCTGCGCACTTGCGCAGACACGCGACCGCCGAGCTGCTGGGCCGCCGGAATCTGCGTAGCGTCACGCGATTCCCAGGCTGCCATCAGCTGGGTCAGCGCTTCGCCATGGGCCTGGGCCGCGAGCTTGCGCAGAGCGTCCTGCGCATGCTCCATGGCTTCACGCTGGGCACGGAAGGCCGGATCGGCCAGGCGCGGACCGCGCTCTTCACGCGGTTCGCGGCCAAAGCGGCCATTGTCACGGTTGTCGCGTCCGTCCCTTCCATCGCGGCCACGGCCACCGTCGCGGCGGTCGCCAGGACGGGCAGCGCGCGCACCACCCTCTTCCTTCTTCATGCCGGGACGATCATCCCCGCGCACGGCAATCACGGGGCGCACCGGCGCCGGCTTCGCTTGCGATTCTTCCGAGCCGGCCGCAGCCACTGGCGCCTGTTCCGGCTGGGCAGCGTTGACGGAGGCATCGGCACGGCCGCGCAGCGCCTGCTCCAGAGCCTCCACCGCAGCGCGGATTTGCTGCACGTCACCCGATGTGTTGGCAGCTTCCACGGCCTGCGAAGCCTCCAGTACGCGGCGGTCATGGTCGCTGAGCTGCACGGCTGCGGCCCGGGAACCACGCTCGCTGCCCTTGCGGTTGAAAGCCTCGTCCAGGGGCTTGCGGAAGGCGTCCCACAGCTTTTGCTCATGCTTGCGATCCAGCGGCACGGCCTGTGCCTCGGCCTGCCAGCGCTGCTGCAGTGCCTTGACGGCATCGATGCGCAGGCTGGGTGCGGAGCCCAGCGCCGTGGCCTCGTCGATCATGGCGTGGCGGCGCTGCAGGCTGGCCTTTTGCGCAGCATGCAGCGGAGCCTCGGCCAGGGCCATGGCCTGCTTGAACTGGGGCTGCAGCTCGGCAAACAGTTTTTCACCGATATGACCGCTCTCGCGCCAGCGTTCAGCGAACTGGCGCAATGCGCGGGCCGCACCCTTGAGATCTTCGCTGGCGGCCTGCTGCGCTGCCCAGGCCTTGATCTCTTCGATCAGCGCCAGGCGCTGTGCCTTGGACTGGGTGGTTTCCGTGCGCAGCTTGTCGTGCCAGGACTCGACCACCTTGTGGGCCGCGTTGCAGGCTTCGTCAAACTTCTTCCAGAGAGCGTGGTTGGCCGCGCTGCCCTGGTCGGCCAGCTTCCACTGCTCACGCAGGCTGCGCAGGGATTCCTGGATCTTGCGACCGCCCAGCGCCTGGCCTTCGGGACGGTTCAGCAGAGCTTCCGCCTTGGCAACCAGCTCCTCACGCAGCTTGTCTGCGTTCTGACGCGGCCAGCCTTCGGCTTCGCCTGCTGCCAAGAGGGCCTCGTGCACCTTGGTGACCAGTGCGTCGTCCACCAGACGACCATGGGCCTTGATGGCGGCACGCACGGCTTGCACGGCAGCGGAGCCAGCCTTGCTTTCGCCAGCAGCCGTCTCGGCCTGGAGCTGTTCCAGCGCCTGGGTCAGGGCAGCGCTGGCGGCAGCCACCTGCTCAGGCGACGTCTTGGCCTTGGGCTGCGCTGCGCTGCGGCCGGCAGGCGCTGGCTTGGACGGCTCGGCGGCCGCTGCCTCGGGAGGCAGGCCACGCGCCACACGCAGTTCATCGGCCCACACGGGCACGGTGGGCAGCGGGGCTGCTTCGTCCGCTGCGGCGGCCTCGGTCAGCGCAAGGGCAGACTGGAACGCATCCCAGACAAGGATCAGCTGTGCGCTGGCGGCTTCCAGCTGGGGCGGGAAGCGTCCATCCACGCTGGCCCAGTTGGCATCGCCGGTGAGCTCGCCGGCCTGCTCCTGCCAGCGGGCCACGTCGGCGCGCAGGTTGTCGAGCACAGCCTGGGCGTCGCGCCATGGCTTGGTGGACAGGACTTCGATGCGCTGGGCCAGCAAGACAGCCACTTCGCGCTGGACCTGCACGCGATGCTGCAGTTCCTCGATGGCCTTGACGCGCTCGGCCAGTTGGGCCTTGTACTGCGACAGCGGCTCACGCGACAGCGGGGCGCCTGCCTTGGCGGCGTCGCGCTGCCAGGCGATGGCGTCGGCGGCATTGAAGGGCGATGCGACCAGCAGTGCCTGGGCCTTTTCAGCCCATTCCACTGCGATCTTTTCCTGGTCCTTGGTGCGGCGGATTTCATCCAGACGCTCACGCACGGCGCGGGCCGCGCTCTTGTCGCGCGCGCTCAGCTCCTTGAGGACGTCCTGCAATTGCTCGACCGAAGGCTGGGTTGCCAGCCAGTCGCGGATGCGCGAGGCGCGATCACCCGAGGTTTCGGCGGAGAAGGCACCGCCCGTGAGCACATCCAAGGGGTGTTGTTCAGGATTCTTGGCAGAAGCAGGGCTCACTTCAGGTGCATCGGACATGGTGCTGCGGGGGGAAAGAGAAGACATGAATCAATCGTTGAATGCCTGGCTGCCGCGGGCCGCCAGACGCGGCCGGCCGGGCTGCATGCGGGCATGCTAGCCGGGCCGGGAAAACCATATTCTCGCCGTTATTTGAAGCGGAGCCAAAACCGGGCTACTGTGCGGACAGGCTGAGCTGGGCGCGCGGGCTCCATTCCTGGTCGTCGGAATCCAGTTTCGGGGCCCCGAGAAACAGGCGCTCGAGCGGCAACTGCTGCTGCGCCAGATAGTCGCGAACGGCCACGCCGCGCGCCAGCGCCAGCTCGCGCATGGCATCGTCGGGCACGGTGATCTGCTCCAGCAGCAGGCTGCGCATCTGGTCGGTGGGCAAGTCCTTGGCCATGCCGATGACATTGCGCGGCTTGGCAAAGTCGGCACGGCTGTAAAGCGCCTTGGTCAAAGCCGGCACTTCGGCAGCAGACAACTCGGTCACCGATTCTGCCGATTTGCCCTCGCGCAGCACCTGGCGGCGTTTCTGGGCCAGCAACAGGCGATCGAGTTCGGCCTGCTTCCAGGCCTCCTTGTCCTGGGCCTCGCGCGCCTCGCCGATCACGGTGAGCCTGAGGGCCGGGCGCTCCTTGAGGGAGGCGACCACCTTGTCCAGGCTTTCGCGGGCCTTGGCATCGATCTGGGATCGGCCCGGCGCAAAGGCCACCACGCCCGACTCGCTGCTGCCGCCAAATGCGCCCGACAGCAGCGAGAACGGCGAGGTGACGGCCTTCATGATCAGGTTGCCGATGATCTTGAAGATGACTGGCGCCAACCTGAATTGGGGGTCGTTGAGCGAGCCGCTGACCGGCAGGTCCAGGTCGATGACGCCGTTGCGGTCGGCCAGCAACGCCACGGCCAGGCGCACGGGCAGCGAGGCCGGCGCACCTTCGACGGCTTCGCCGAAGGTGAGCTGGTGCAGCACCAGCTTGTTGCGCGCCGTGAGCTGGCCATCGGGCTCGATCTTGTAGCTGACATCCATGCTGAGCTTGCCGCGCTCGATGCCATGGCCCGCGTACTTGATGGAGTACGGCGACAGCGGCGGCAGCTCCAGATCGCGCATCTGGGCGCGTATGTCCAGGGCCAGCGGCTTGGCCAGCGGATTGATCTGGCCGGTGATCTCCAGCGAAGCCGTGCCCTGGGCGCGGCCGCGCAGCTCCACATCCGCCAGTTGCGGCCCCTGCTCCCCGGCCGGCTGTTCGGACGAGAAGGCGCTCAGGCGGCCGGCCAGCTCACTGAGGTCAGCCGAGTAGTTGGGCTGGATGAAGTAGTCGGAGAACTGCACCTTGCCGCCCGTCAGCACGATGGGGCCGATCTTGATGACCGGTGCAGGCCCGGAAGCGGCCTTCGGCGGGACGGGCTCGGCAGGAGCCGCCGCGCCATCCGCAGCCGGCGCGGTGTTTTGCTCCAGGGACTGCTGAGACTGGGCCGACTTGACGATGTCCTGCAGATTGATGCGGCCATTGCGCTGCACGATCACGCGTGCAAAGAAGTCGCTGAGCGCCGTCTCGCGCACGCTCAGGCGCAGCGGCTGGGCGGGCTGCATCTGCAGGTCCAGGCCACGCACGGCCAAGGTTTTCCAGGCGACGAGTTCATCGCGCAGGCCCAGGCCCAAGGCAGCCGATCGAGCCTTGGCCCGGTCGGCCGTGGATTCGCTGAGCACGGCTGCCACGGCGCCTGCGGCCGTGCTGGGTGCGCCCTGCCCCGCAGCCTCACCCCCGGCTTGCACGGGCGAGGCCAGCGCGGAACGCATGCGCAGATCCACCAGTTCGACATCGCCCTGCACCATCAGCTCGGGGCCGGCAGGCTGGCTGGCAAAGCGCAGCTGACCCAGGAAATTGCCATCGGCGCGCACCAGCTCCACATTGAGCATGTCGGCAAAGTAGGGCTCCAGCGCGTGCAGCGGCAGGCTGCGCGCCTGCAGCCTGCCCTGAAGCGACAGTGGCGCCAGTCCCAGATCGCCGCGCAGGCTCAGCGATCCTGCCTGGACACGCCGGCCCGAGCCGACCTGGGCGGACAGCTCCAGCGGCGTGGGGGGGGACTTGGCCGCCAGCGGCTCGATGGCGCCCAAGCGCAGGCGCAGTGAACTCAGATCCAGGGATACGGTGCGCGCCGAATCGGCGTTGCGCACGGGCGCTTCGTCACGCAGCGCAACGGCGCCACCGTCCACTTCCACGGCCTGCAGCCTCAGACCCCAGGGCCTGGGCTTGTCCTTGGCGGGGTCCGGCGTCGCAGGTGCCGAGGATGCGGGTGGCAGCCATTGCTCATACATCCACCGGCCCTGGGCGTCGCGCGACACGCCCAGCTGCGGCTTTTGCAGCGCCAGGCGCCCCACGGAAACCTGCTGGCTGGCCAGATTGACCTGCACCTGCTCCAGCTGCAGGCGCGCGATGTCGACTGGCGCGGCCTTGTCCTTGAGACTCAACTGCTCCACGCCCAGCTCGGCCACCTGCACCACCATGGCGGAGCCGCTCCAGCCCAGGCCGGCGTCGGTGCTCAGCAGACCGGTCAGCTCCGGCTTGAGATGGGCAGTCAGATACGGCGCCGCCAGTTGCAGAGGCAATTGCCGCGCGGAGACGGCCAGTTGCCCCTGCCTGTCGGTCATGGCGCCGCTCAGCCTCAGTTCGGCAGGTTTTGCGCCCTCTCCTGCCGCTGCAGACTGCACCTGCATGCCGGCATCAAATTGCAAAGGCTGCTCCAGCGGCCAGCGGACATCACGCACTTCCAATGACAGCTGGCGCGCCTGCAGCGCCGCACCCGACTGGCCTGCGCCGGGCGACGCATCGCGCCAATGCACCGTGGCATCGGAAATGGCCAGCCTGTCCAGGCTCACCCTCCAGGGCTGGGGCTGGGGCGCATCGGAGGCAGGCTTTTCCACTGCCGGCCTGGAATCGGAGGCAGAGCGACTGCCCATCGCCATCCAGTTGATGCGGCCTTGCGCATCACGGGCCGCGAAAATCTCTGGAGAGCTCCACTGCACGGACTCCAGCTCCACCACCGACTGCAGGGGCTGCACGTTCTTGAGCACGGCCGCCAGGCGCTCGAAACGCAGCAGGGGCGCCTCATCGCGGTCAAGCAACTCGGCACCGGACAGGCTGACCTCGCCGGTGATCCGCACCACGGCCTGCTCGGCCTGCTCAAAGGAGATGTGCAGATTGGTATCCAGCACGCCGGAGCGCGGCTTGACGGGGGCATTGGCGGGCACATAGCCCAGGTAAGGCGTCAGGTCCACGCCCTGCCAGCTCAGATCGACGGCCGTCTGGCGCTGGTCGGTGAAAGGCGTGCTCTGGGCACTGGATTCAAAGCGGCTGCCATTGAGCGCGAAGGACAGGTGCGGCAGCACCTTGATCTCGCGCTTGGACTCCAGATTACTGATGAACGGCAGCTTCAGCTGCAGCTGATCCAGCATGTGCTCACGCTGCTGGACATCGTCCTGCAATTGCACGCGGCCGTCGCGCAGCGCAATGTTGTACAGCGCAAAGCCCAAGGGCTTGGCCGGCGGCGTATCGCTGGGCTCGGCCAGCCGGGCCAGCACATCATCCACATCGAAGTGCCCCAGGCTCTGCTGCGTGAGGCGCAGCACCGGCGCATCGACCTCGATGGCATCCAGGACAGGCGCCAGCCTGAAGAGGGACTGGATACTGGCATTCACATAGATGCGGTCGACCTGCAGCTGTGGCGACGACGGCGCGGGTTCTGCCTGCCCTGCGCCCGCCTGCTGGCTTTTGGCAATGCGCAGATCACGCAGGGTCAGCTCCAGCGACCAGGGCCGGAACTCCACTGCCCCCACATGGACCTGGCGACCCAGCTTGGCCGATGCCTGCTTTTCCAGCTGGCTTTTGGCGACAACGGGCACCAGCGCCCACAGCAGCAGCCACAGCAAAAGAAACGCTGCAAAGGCGATGGCCAGCCTGCGCAGCCAGCGGTGCTTGAAGAGAAATTGCATGGGGCTCTAATAACTAGTACGGCGCCATCCTGGACAGAGGACGCAGCGGTGGCTGCATTGCATCAGAAATTGGGCTGGCAGCAAGGCCTCAACCCGCATCACCGCACATTTCTTGACGTTGCAGTCACCCTGGAACGACAAAGCCCGGAAGCCTTGAACCGGCTTCCGGGCTTTACGGCAGGCACAAGTCCTGGCCGTTTTCCGCAGTCAAGGAGAGGATGGTCCTTGCTGCTCGGAAGCAAGAGATTGCTTCCAGGAAGGCCGCGGAAGAAGACTTGAACGACTGTGCCCGAACCATCGAACACCACTTTTACCCGTCTTCCACCTTGGCGAGACGACTGCAGAAGCAGTCGCCTCCAATATAGAAGGACGCAGGCCAGGCCTGCCAGTGCTTTTGCATTTCATTGCAATTTCATGAAGCCCTGTACAACCGCCGCAAGCGCCCCACATCGGTAGCACGCAACCTGCTCTCAAACACTCAGAAACTGTGTTTGCATCCATGGTTTGTTATTATTCATCGATCTAACAAACGCACTTCATAGTGTTGACCGTGTATTTGGTGAACTCCTAGAATCCGCCAGCGCTCGAATAGAGCGTTTTTTGTTTCTGCTGCCTCACGACTGAGCAGATCCCGCAGGCCTACAACGCAACGGTGCACCAAGCGCCAGCCTCCCGGATCCGCAGCACCCAATCCAGGGTGTCAGCCTCACCGGCCTTCGCTTCGGCGAAGGCCGTTTCGGGTTGGTGCCCCTAGAAAGGAAAAAGCTATGCCAGCGTCAGGAAAATTTTTCGCCGCCGCGCGAACGTTCGCCATCGATGTGGCCAACGGTTTTCTTGCCATCATCCACAACAGCTTCGCCCTTCTGGGCCTGGCTGTGGCCTTCCTGGCCATTACCTTGTTCGCCCGTCCCGACCTGCGCGATGCCGGAGAGAGCCAGCTGCGCTCCTGGCTGACCGCTCGCCAGATGGCCGAGCTGGGTGCGCCCGTCGAACTCGCGGCCAGCGACCGCGCGACGGCGACCAACCCGAAGAACCTGCCCAAGGATCAGGCGGCCGTGGCCTTCTGGCTCAGCAAGAAGTACCGCGTGGCGCCCGAGCCCATCGCGGCACTGGTCAGCGAAGCCTACGACCTGGGCAAGGTCAACCGCCTGGACCCGACGCTGATCCTGGCCATCATGGCCATCGAATCCAGCTTCAATCCGTTCGCGCAAAGCGCTGTCGGCGCGCAAGGCCTGATGCAGGTGATGACCACGGTGCATACCGACAAGTACGAGAACTTCGGCGGCCAGAACGCCGCGTTCGACCCCGTCAGCAATCTGCGCGTGGGCGTGCGCGTGCTCAAGGAGTGCATTGAGCGCGCCGGCTCCATCGAAGGTGGCCTGCGCTACTACGTGGGCGCGGCCAACCTGCCCACCGACGGCGGCTATGCCGCCAAGGTGCTGGCCGAGCACCAGCGCCTGCGCATGGCCGCCGGCCTGCGTGCCGTGCCGCTGATGACCGCCAAGATCGAGCAGCCCAAGCAGGCCGTCCAGATCGCAGCCACCAAGCCGGCCACATCCACGGCCGAGGCAGCCGGACCTGCGGCCTCGGCTGCGTCCGCTGGTACCCCGGCAGTGCCGGTCAGCTCGAGCAGCATGTCCGCGCGCACCGAACAGGTGGCCCTGCAGACACAGGAGCCGGCGCTGTAACCGGAACCACCGACATGGCGCACGAAGCTGGCTAAGGCCAGCTTTTTTCATGCCTGCCTGCACCCGCTGATCTGCCAGGCAGGCGGCTTCGCCAACGCCCCTCGCCTGTCTTCGGCTCCATCAGCTCAGCTACACTAGCGGGGTACGCAACTGGCGATAGGCGCAGCCGCTTCACGCACCGCTGCCGCTGACGTGGAAACCAGCAGAAGGCCTGAAAAGAACCACCTTCTGTGAACCACCGGGGAGCGTACCGCCCAGCCTCCATGCGCACGCGGGATCTGGAGTGTTCCGCCGTTCGCCTGGGCAGCCCTTGGCCTCAAGGGAATTTCAAGTTCACAGGACTGCCATGTTTCAACGCACCAATACCGTCGAGAAGGTCGACGCCGAAGTCTTTGCCGCCATCCAGGCCGAGAACCTGCGTCAACAAGAACATATCGAGCTGATCGCCAGCGAGAACTACTGCTCGCCCGCCGTGATGGAAGCCCAGGGCTCCCAGCTCACCAACAAGTACGCCGAAGGCTACCCGGGCAAGCGCTACTACGGCGGCTGCGAGAACGTCGATGTGGTCGAGCAGCTTGCCATCGACCGTGTCAAGAAGCTGTTCGGCGCCGAAGCCGCCAACGTTCAGCCCAACTCCGGCTCCCAGGCCAACCAGGCCGTGCTGATGGCCTTTGCCAAGCCCGGCGACACCATCATGGGCATGAGCCTGGCCGAAGGCGGCCACCTGACGCACGGCATGCCGCTGAACATGTCGGGCAAGTGGTTCAACGTGGTCTCCTACGGCCTGAACGCCGAAGAAGCCATCGACTACGACAAGATGGAAGCGCTGGCGCGCGAGCACAAGCCCCGCATCATCGTGGCCGGCGCATCGGCCTACGCCCTGGCCATCGACTTCGAGCGCTTCGCCAAGATCGCAAAGGAAGTCGGCGCCATCTTCTGGGTGGACATGGCCCACTACGCCGGCCTGATCGCCGCGGGCGTGTACCCCAACCCCGTGCCCCACGCCGACGTGGTCACCACCACCACGCACAAGAGCCTGCGCGGCCCGCGCGGCGGCGTGATCCTGATGAAGGCCGAGCATGAGAAGGCCATCAACAGCGCCATCTTCCCCGGCCTGCAAGGCGGCCCGCTGATGCACGTCATCGCCGGCAAGGCCGTGGCCTTCAAGGAAGCACTGTCTCCCGAGTTCAAGGCCTACCAGGAGCAGGTCGTGAAGAATGCCAAGGTCGTCGCCGAAACGCTGACGGCCCGCGGCCTGCGCATCGTCTCCGGCCGCACGGAAAGCCACGTCATGCTGGTGGACCTGCGCGCCAAGGGCATCACCGGCAAGGCGGCCGAAGCCGCACTGGGTGCCGCCCACATGACGATCAACAAGAACTCCATCCCCAACGACCCCGAAAAGCCGATGGTCACCAGCGGCATCCGCGTGGGCACGCCCGCCATGACCACGCGCGGCTTCAAGGAAGAGGAAGCCCGCCTGACGGCCAACCTGCTGGCCGACGTGCTGGAGAACCCCAGCGACGAAGCCAACCTGGCCCGCGTGCGCGCCCAGGTGGCCGAGCTGACGGCCCGCTTCCCGGTCTACGGCGCCTGATTTGAGCGCATAGAGGCCTGCCATGAAGTGCCCGTTCTGCAGCCACCCGGACACCCAGGTCGTGGAGACCCGTGAGGCCGAGGATGGGGGCTTCATCCGCCGCCGCCGCCAATGCGGCGGCTGCGACAAGCGCTTCACCACCTACGAGCGGCCCGAGGTCAGCTTCCCCGCCATCGTCAAGAAGGACGGGCGGCGCATCGAGTACGAGCGCGCCAAGCTGCTGGGTTCGTTCAAGATTGCGCTGCGCAAGCGTCCCGTGAGCACGGAGCAGATCGATGCCGCCATCGAGCGCATCGAGGAACGGCTGCGCAACCTGGGCGAGCGCGAAGTGCTCTCCAGCCGCCTGGGCGAGATGGTGATGCGCGAGCTCAAGCTGCTCGACAAGGTCGGCTACATCCGCTACGCCAGCGTCTACCGCAGCTTCGAGGACGTGGACGACTTCAAGAACGTCATGGATGAAGTCCGCAATCCTGGCTGATCAGGCCGGCAGGACACAAGAAAGCCGCCCTTGGGCGGCTTTCTTGTGTCCTGGCAGCGCTTTCAGGGCGCCGCGGCAGGAATCGGCGCCAGGCCTGAATCGACGTCGCCGCACTGGGCGCGGTGGCGCAGGGCGTGGTCCATCACCACCAGGGCCAGCAACGCTTCGGCGATGGGCGCGGCGCGGATGCCCACGCAGGGGTCATGGCGACCCTTGGTGATGACTTCGGTGCTCTGGCCCTGGGTGTCGATGGACTCGCGCGGCGTGATGATGGAGCTGGTGGGCTTGATGGCGATGCGCACCTCCAGATCCTGGCCCGTGCTGATGCCGCCCACGATGCCACCGGCGTTGTTGCTGCGAAAGCCTTCGGGGCTCAGCGAGTCGCCGTGCGTGGTGCCGCGCTGGACCACGCTGTCGAAGCCCGCGCCGATCTCCACGGCCTTGACGGCGTTCAGGCCCATCATGGCGTAGGCGACGTCGGCATCGAGGCGGTCATACAGCGGCTGGCCCAGGCCCACCGGCATGCCACTGGCCTGCACGCGCAGCGCGGCGCCGCAGGAGTCGCCCGACTTGCGCAGCGCATCCATGTATTCCTCGTAGCGGGACACATCGGCCACCGGCGCAAAGAAGGGATTGTTGCGCACATGCTCCCAGCTCTCGAAGGGCAGCGACAGCTCGCCCACCTGGGTCATGCAGGCGCGGAACTCGGTGCCGAATTTTTCCTTGAGCCACTTCTTGGCCACGGCGCCGGCCGCCACCGTGGGCGCCGTCAGCCGTGCGGAGGAGCGGCCGCCGCCGCGCGGATCACGGATGCCGTACTTCTGGAAGTAGGCGTAGTCGGCATGGCCGGGACGAAAGCTTTGCGCAATGTTGGAGTAGTCCTTGCTGCGCTGGTCGGTATTGCGGATCAGCAAAGCGATCGGCGTGCCCGTGGTGCGGCCTTCGTAGACACCCGAGAGGATTTCCACCGCGTCCGGCTCGTTGCGCTGCGTCACGAACTTGCTGGTGCCGGGGCGGCGGCGGTCCAGGTCGTGCTGGATATCCGCCTCGCTCAGTGCCATGCCAGGCGGGCAACCGTCGATGACGCAGCCGATGGCCGGGCCATGCGATTCGCCGAAGTTGGTGACAGTGAATAGGGTTCCGAAGGTGTTGCCGCTCATAGGCCGATGATTATGCCCGGGTCGCCCCCAGGCGCCGCTCCCGCTGCAGCGGTGCATTGCGCAGGCTGCCATCTCCTGCAAAGAAACAATAAAACTATCAAATTACAAATATTGATAGCTAGAATTACAGAACATTGTTCTTCAACCGCCTGCGGACCATCCCTCAGGCACCAGCCGCAACTTGCGGGAGATTCGTGAAATGCAGACCTCTTCCGGCTCAACGCAACGCCAGGATCGCAGCGATCCTGCGAGCAGCACTCCACCGCCCTCACCCATCCTTCAACAGGATGCCGGTGACCAGAATCTTCACCCCACCCTGATGACCATGCTGCTGGTCTCAGCCAGGCCCGATGATTTCAGAACCCGCAACCGGCTTGCCCAGGCCAAGCAGTACATGCGGGCCCGGCTGGATGACCCCGAGCTCAAGCCCCTGCAGGTGGCCCAGGGCCTGGGCATGTCGCTGCGCAGCCTGGCGCGCCTGTTCGCCACCGAGGGACTGACTCCCAGCCGCTGGCTCTGGAACGAGCGCCTGGCCCAGGCCCACCTGCTGCTGCAGGCCGACAATGCGCGGCGCGTGACCGATGTGGCGATGGCCTGCGGCTTCACCAGCTTCTCGCACTTCAGCCGCGTCTTCAGGCAGACCTATGCCGTGCCGCCCAGCGCCTTGCTCAAGCCCCGGCGCAGCAGCGTGCATTGAACGGGCTTGCGCCCGGCCGTAAAAAAACCAAGGCCTGCGCCGCGTTCTGCGGTCGCAGGCCTTGCTGCATGGGCAGGGGCGGTCTTGCCGCGACCGGATGATCAGTCCGCGCCCTGGCGCTCGCCTTCGGGCCAGTCGCGGATATAGGCCTTGAGCATGCGGTTCTCGAAGTTCTGGCTGTCCACCACGGCCTTGGCCACGTCGTACAGGCTGATCACGCCCATCAGCATGCGCTTGTCCATCACCGGCATGTAGCGCGCATGGCGGTCCAGCATCATGCGGCGCACCTCGTCCATGTCGGTTTCCATGGTGCAGGTCATGGGAGCGTCGTCCATGGCCGAGCGCACCAGCGTCTCGCCCACGCCGCCGTGTTTGACGAAGCCCTGGATCACTTCGCGGAAGGTCAGCATGCCGACCACGTCGCCGTGCTCCATGACCACGAGGGAGCCTATATCGCGCTCGGACATCACCTGCACCGCGCTGGCCAGGCTTTCGTCCGGCGACACCGTGTAGAGGGTGTTGCCCTTGACGCGCAGGATGTCACTTACTTTCATGCCGTATCTCCAAGATTGTCTGTGTCGCCGTGGTTGCGGCAAGCCCATGTCTGCCGGGAAATATAGCCCACAATGCCCGCTTGCCTTGACAACCATGGAGACAGGAATGCCCGGCTACTCGGATCCCGGCTTTGACACTCTGGCGCTGCACGCGGGCGCACAGCCCGACCCCGCCACCGGTGCGCGCGCGACGCCCATCCACCTCACGACCTCGTTCGTCTTCGAGTCCAGCGACCATGCGGCCTCTTTGTTCAATCTGGAGCGCCCCGGCCACGTCTACAGCCGCATCTCCAATCCCACGAACGCCGTACTGGAGCAGCGCGTCTCGGCCCTGGAAGGGGGCGTGGGCGCCATCGCCGTGGCCAGCGGCCAGGCGGCGCTGCACCTGTCGGTGGCCACGCTCATGGGCGCGGGCAGCCACATCGTGGCCAGCACGGCGCTGTACGGCGGCTCGCAGAACCTGCTGCACTACACGCTGGCGCGCTTCGGCATAGAGACCACCTTCGTCAAGCCCGGCGACATCGACGGCTGGCGCGCCGCCGTGCGGCCCAATACCAAGCTGTTCTTCGGCGAGACCGTGGGCAACCCGGGCCTGGACGTGCTCGACATTCCCACCATCAGCGCCATCGCGCATGAGGCCGGCGTGCCGCTGCTGGTGGACTCCACGCTGACCTCGCCCTGGCTGATGAAGCCGTTGGAGCATGGCGCGGACATCGTCTACCACTCGGCCACCAAGTTCCTGTCGGGCCACGGCACCGTGGTCGGGGGCATCGTGGTGGATGGCGGCAGCTTCGACTGGGAAAAGTCGGGACGCTTCCCGGAGCTGACCGAGCCCTACGACGGCTTCCACAACATGGTGTTCAGCGAGGAAAGCAGCACTGGCGCCTTCCTTCTGCGCGCACGCCGCGAAGGCCTGCGCGACTTCGGCGCCTGCATGAGCCCGCACACGGCCTGGCTGATCCTGCAGGGCATAGAGACGCTGCCGCTGCGCATGGAGCGCCATATCCGCAACACCGAGAAGGTGGTGCAATTCCTGGCCAGCCATCCGCTGGTGGGCCGCGTGGGCCACCCGCTGCTCGATACCCATCCCTCGCACCAGCTCGCCAAGAAGCTGCTGCCGCGCGGCGCAGGCTCGGTGTTCAGCTTCGACATCAAGGGCAACCGCAACCAGGGCCGCAAGTTCATCGAGACGCTCAAGGTCTTCAGCCACCTGGCCAACGTGGGCGACTGCCGCAGCCTGGTCATCCACCCTGCCAGCACCACGCACTTCCGCATGAGCGACGAGGCGCTGGCCCAGGCCGGCATCGGCCAGGGCACGATCCGCCTGTCCATCGGGCTGGAAGACGCAGACGACCTGATCGACGACCTCAAGCGCGCCCTCAAGGCGGCCGAGAAGGCCGCGTGAATCGGCAAGGGAGACACCAACAATGAAGATCGATGTTCACGGCCACGCCATCTACGCCTATACCGGCGGCAAGGCCTTCCATCCCGCACAGCCGACGGCCATCCTCATCCACGGCGTGCTGTGCGACCACAGCGTCTGGGCACTGCAAAGCCGTTACCTGGCCAACCACGGCTGGAACGTGCTGGCCATAGACCTGCCGGGCCACTGCCGCAGCGCAGGCGATGCGCCGGCCAGCGTGGAGGCGGCGGCGGATTTCATCGGCCAGCTCATGGATGCGGCAGGCATCGAGAAGGCCGCGCTGGTAGGCCACAGCTGGGGCAGCCTGATCGCCATGGAAGCGGCTGCGCGGCTGGGCGCGCGCGTCAGCCACCTGGTGCTGGTGGGCACGGCCTATCCGATGAAGGTCTCGCCCGCCCTGCTGGACTCCGCACTGAGCACGCCAGAGCAGGCCATCCGCATGGTCAATGTGTTCTCGCGCGCCACGCTGGCGCCACCCAGCGGCGCAGGCAGCTGGGTGTTCGGCGCCGGCATGGCGCTGGGCCGGCGCGTGCTGGCCAGCAATGACCGCACCAACCTGCTGCACGCCGGCTTCAAGGCCTGCGACAGCTATGCGGGCGGCGAGGCGGCCATGGCGGCGCTGCAATGTCCGGTCCTGTTCGCCCTGGGCGAGCAGGACCAGATGACGCCGCCCAAGGCCGCCAAGGGCCTGATCGAGGCGGCCCGGGCCGCGCAGCGCCAGGTCAGCATCGTGCACCTGCCCAGCGGCCACAACCAGATGACCGAGGCGCCCGACCAGACGCTGTTCGCCATCCGGGATTTCCTGGCGCGCTGAGACCGGCCGGGTCCTGCCCGCAGGGCAGGCACGCACTCACGCACTCACTCACGCGCCGCGCGCGGGGAAGATGCTCTTTTTCACGAGCGCGTGCACGCCCCAGTTGCCATCCACCACCTGGGTGATGCCGAAGTCCACGGCAATCGACATCAGCGAGATGGCCTCGTCCTCTCCCAGCCCCTGGGTGGTCATGAGGAAGTGGCGCATCTTGTGATAGGCGTCGCGCAGAGCCAGGTCCACGGAAGACTTCTTGAAGATCTGGTTTTGCGCATCCGGCCCCAGCTCCGCCAGGTAGTTGGCGTAGCTGAAGCCGTGCAGCAGCCATTCGTCCTGGGTTTCGAGCAGCGGATAGGCCAGCTCGGCCAGCGGCGTTCCAGGCAGGTCCGCCTTCTTGTGCAGGATCAACTGGAAGGTGCCGGTCAGCGAGCACTCGATGGCCGTGCCGCACAGCTCGGAGTCCCCCTGCGAGGCATGCGGATCGCCCACGGTGAAGTTGGCCCCTGGCACGGCCACGGGGAAATACATGGTCGCCCCCTTGCCGATGCGCCAGTTGTCGATGTTGCCGCCCGTGTGGTTGGGCGGAATGGAGCTGGCCATCTCCACCTCGGCCGGCGCCACGCCGATGGTGCCGAAATGCGGGCGCACGGGAACGCGGATATTGCGCAGCACGTTTTCGTTCTTGCTGATCGTGCGGTGGTCCACGGGCACGCCCGGATAGTCGATGGTCGGGTGGACCACGCCGAAGGGGTCGGTCTGCGGCGTCCAGCGGTAGTTGTAGACGGCGCGGGCCCAGTTGCGCTCGCCGGTCGCATCCACCTCGTAGATGGTGACCACCTCGCGCTTTCGGGGCTCGGTGAGCGTGTCGCCATAGTGAAAGCCCCAGTTCGCCGCCGCATTGCTGCCAAAGGTCCGGCCCTTGAACTGCGGGTTGCCCGAGGGGCGCGGCACCACATCAATGATGCGCACTTCCAGCACATCGCCGGGCTGGGCGCCCTTGATGCGTACCGGCCCCGTGCAGATGTGCACGCCCTGGCCCCCACCTGCGCCGTTCTTGGCATCCATGGGACCGGCACCCCGGCGATCGACGTTCTTGCGCTGGCTGTCCCAGTGGAACACGCTCTCGGCGCCAGGGTCGCCCCGGACCATGCGTTCGGCATCGTCATTGGCATGGTGGGTCAGCGTCTCCATGGTCACGTAGTCACCCGATTCGACTTCGACCACCGGCTTGGCCGATCTGCTGAAGTAGCCCCAGAGCACGGTGCTGGCAGAGGCGGGAATGTAGTAGTGGCTGGCCATGCCCTGGCCGGCCCGGGCGCCAGGCGCACCCTGGGCAAAGGCCCGGGACGGTGCCATCGCACCGCTGATGGCGCCAGCCGAGACCGCGCCGCCACCGACCACCATGGCGTCGCGCAGGAAGGAACGGCGTGCAACCTGGAATTCCTCGCGGATCAGCGTCTCATCGGCTGGCGAAGCACCGTGCTGGCAGCCCGGGCCGCAGATATGTTCTTGGTGGGGGATGGTCATCGAAAATACTCCTGCTGTTGTGGATCGGTGCCGGCAGCGCCAGTGTCCAGGCGAGCATGTCCAGGCCGGTTGTTCCTGCGCGCACAAAAACTTGTCGCGGCTGCCATCCGGTGCGCCGGGCTTGGACAGGCAGTACGCGGCAGTTCATAGTTCGCCCCTGATGCACGACGATCCAAGACGCTTTTCCACCCACGCATTTCCCGATGCCTTGCGGCAGGCTGCGCTCAATGAGGCGCTGTCCAGGGCAGACATCCATGGCGAAGCGCCCACGCCACCAGCCACCCACCTGGCGCTGCGCAGCTCGCCACTGGGATCGGTGTTCATCACGCTGGCCACCTCGCCGCTGACGCTGCGGGCCGTGGCCAAGCGGCTGCGCGGCCCGGGCCTGCTGCTGTGCGCCTTGCTGCAAGGCAGCGCCGATGCGGTGGTCGAGGACGCCGCGTTCCCGCTCAAGGCCGGCTCGGCCTTGCTGCTGGAGTCAGACCGGGAATGGCAGCTGCAGTTGCCCGGCGACGGCCGCCTGCTGCTTGCGCGGCTGGAGTCCTCGAGCTTTCTGCTGCGCCTGCTGCGCTCGTGCCCGCCCGAGGCCAGGCACATCGGCGGGACAGGCGGTGTGGGGGCCATGTGCATGGCAATGGCGGCCTCACTGGCAGAGCAGATCGACACACTGGCACAGGACGATCTGCTGTCGGTGGAGGCCACGCTCACCGACATGCTGGTCACCTGCCTGACACCGCGCGCCGGCAATCCCGACCAGGAGCAGGCCGAGGCGACCGAGCCGCCCAGCGCCGTGCAGCTTGGCCATCTGCGCCGCATCTGCCGCGCCATCGAAACCCGGCTGGGCGATGCCGAGCTGTCCATCGATGCCATCGCCGAAGCCGAGGGGCTGTCCACGCGCTATCTGCAAAAGCTGTTCAAGGGAGCGGCCACCAGCTTCAGCACCTACCTGCGCGAACGCCGGCTGGAGCGCTGCCGCATGGACCTGAGCAACCGCTCGCTGCAGCATTGCTCCATTGCCGAGCTGTGCTTTCGCTGGGGCTTTGGCGATGCCGCCAACTTCAGCCGTGCCTTCACGGCCCGCTATGGACTGTCCCCCAAGGCCTATCGCGCCAGTCCGGCGCGCGTGCAGGATGCGCCGCCCGGCCAGCGCGGACGCCCCTCGCCCGCCGAGAGCGCTGCACAGGGTGCAGAACCGGCCGCAGCGCGCCTGGCACACAGCCCGTTCCAGGCCCTGCTGCGCGACCATGCACGCTACGCCCAGGCGCTGGCCCTTGTGCCCAAGCGCTCGGCGCACGCAGACAATGGTGGTGCGTCGCCCCAGCACTACTACCTTCCGGTCTCCGACAAGACCGTGCACTGGGGCTACCTGAGCCGTTCACTCAAGCCCGTGCTTTCGGTGCGCTCGGGTGACGTGGTGACCATGGAGACGCTGACCCAGCATGCCTCGGACGACTGGGAACGCATGATCGAAGGCGATCCGGGCGCCGAAAGCGTGTTCCACTGGACCGCAGCCCAGAAGGCCGTGGACCGGCGCGGCGCGGGCCCGATGGATGCCTCGATCTACGGCCGCGGCGCGGGCGAGGGCTTCGGCGTGCACATCTGCACCGGCCCCGTCTATGTGCATGAGGCCGAACCTGGCGACCTGCTGGAGATACGCATCCTCGACGTGCAGCCACGCCCCAGCTGCAGCCCCGCCCACCACGGCCGTGTCTTCGGCAGCAACGCCGCCGCCTGGTGGGGCTTTCACTACCGCGACCAGATCACGGAGCCCCGCCAGCGCGAAGTGGTCACCATCTACGAAATCGACCACGCACTGCCCGAGGAGCCCACGGCCCGCGCCGTCTACAACTACCGCTGGACGCCGCAGACCGACCCCTTCGGCGTGGTCCATCCGACCATCGACTACCCGGGCGTGCCCGTGGACCCCGCCAGCATCACCCGGCGCTTTGGTGTGCTGGACAAGGCACGCGTGCCGCTGCGTCCGCATTTCGGCATGCTGGCCGTGGCACCGCGAGAGGCCGGCCTGATCGACTCCATACCGCCGAGCTACTTCGGCGGCAACCTGGACAATTGGCGCGCGGGCAAGGGAGCCACCCTCTTCCTGCCCGTATCGGTGCCAGGCGCACTGTTTTCGGTGGGAGACCCGCATGCATCCCAAGGCGACTCGGAACTGTGCGGCACGGCCATCGAATGCTCGCTGACCGGCAGCTTCGAGCTGCGGGTGCACAAGCGCGCCGCGCTGGACAACCGCTTCCTTGCAGAGCTGGACCACCCTTTCCTGGAGACCGGCTCCGAGTGGGTGATACAGGGCTTCAGCTTCACCGACCACCTGGCCGAACTGGGCAGCCAGGCGCAGTCCCAGGTCTATCGCAAATCATCGCTGGAAGGCGCCATGCGTGACGCCTTCCACAAGGCAAGGCGCTATCTGATGCTGGCCCACGGGCTGGACGAGGACGAGGCCGTATCACTGATCTCCGTGGCCGTGGACTTCGCCGTGACGCAGGTGGTGGACGGCAACTGGGGCGTGCACGCCGTGATCAAGAAGAAGCTGTTTCCGCCGGAGCTCTCGGCGTCCGCCCAGGCGGGCCACTGAAGCCCACCCGGGGTCAGACCCGTGCCAGGAAACGGGCGATGCGCTGGGCGATGCGCTCGGGCTGCTCGCGGTGGGGGACGTGGCCGCCACCGGCCACGATCTCCACCTCCACAGGGCCGCGCGCCCGGTCGCGGATGCGCTCGGGGTGGACCAGGGAGCCGAACTCGTCATGCTCGCCGTGGATGGCCAGCACCGGGCAGCGCACGCGCTCCAGCGCCTCGTCCAGCCGGTAGTCGGCAAATGGCTGCGACAGCCAGGTATCGACCCAGGCAGACAGCACCCAGGCGGCCTTGTCGCCGTGGTATTTCTCCAGGCGCGCCAGCTGGCCGGGCCGGGCGAAATCCTGTTGGGCCGCACGAATGCCCTGCAAGGTGCGATCTTCCACGAAGGCCTGGGCGGACTCCGTGACCACCGCCTTGCACTGCGCGCCGTATCGGGCCGCCACCATGGCGGCCATGCCGCCGCCCACGCTGTGGCCCAGCACGATGAAATCCCCAAGGCCCAGCCCCTGGTGCACTGCCGGAAACACGGTCTCTGCCTCCCGGGCCACAAAGCCCGGCCCCAGCGTGCCCGGATAGGGGTCGGACTGGCCAAAGCCCAGCCGGTCGTAGGCCAGCACATCGCGGCGCGTGGCCTCGGCCAGTTGCTGCGGGAAATCACGCCACAGCGCCACCGAACCCAGCGAGTCGTGCAGCAGCACGATGGGCGCGCGGGCCAGGGACTCTTCGCCGGCCGCCGGCGCCTGCCAGCGCCTGACGTAGATGCTGCCCTGGGGCGTGGAAATGCGGGTTTCGCTCAGGGATGCGGGGATGTCGGTCATGCAGGAGGAAGGCATCGAAAAACTCCATGCCGGTCAGCGCCGGCCCGGCAGACATCATGCGCCCGCATGCCGCCAGAGGGCGACACCGTGGCGACGCGCAGGGCGGAATGCGGCAGCTTTTGTCTCTCTCGGGGCAGCTTTTGCGAACCTGGGCGCGCGGGTTCCTCCGATGGTGAGCGGCAAGGCAGCAGCGTATAAGTTGACCCTACCCCATGCTTGCGAAGGCCTGCCATGTCACACGCTTCCGCTCCCCTGCCCGGCGCCGCACAGGCTGCCGTGGACCCGCGCCAGTTCAAGAGCTTTGCCGAGTTCTATCCGTTCTACCTGCAGGAGCACAGCAACCGCACCTGCCGGCGCCTGCACTTCGTCGGCTCCACGCTGGCGCTGCTGTGCCTGTTCGCGCTGTTCCTGACCGGCAATTTCTGGTTCCTGCTGGGCGGCCTGCTGTTTGGCTACGGCTTTGCCTGGATAGGGCATTTCGGCTTCGAGAAGAACCGGCCCGCCAGCTTCAAGCGCCCGCTCTACAGCTTTCGCGGAGACTGGGTGATGTGGCGCGACATCCTGACGGGCCGCATCCCGCTCTAGACCGGAGCCTGCGGCCTTTGCTCCAGCAGATCGGCCAGCGTCATGCCTGCCAGCCCCGTGCGATCCCACAGCGGCTGCACGGCCGGCGACGGCGCCAGCAGCAGACGCTGCACCAGCGGCTGCAGCGGCGTGCGATGGGGCTCCACCAGCAGCATGTAGCGGGGCTCGGGGCCTTCGCTGGCCGCCACAGTGCCGGGGGCCTGCACCGTGCCCACCCAGTCCAGCACCGACAGCGCCTGCAGCACCGGATCGATCTGCTGCCAGTCCACACGCAGGCGCCGCGCCAGATCGCTGGCGTACAAGCCCTTGGCGGGCGACTCGCGCTCCTGTGCGAGGTACTGCAGGATCTCCACGGCCATCTCGAACTGCCAGCCCTGCTGGCCCGGCATGCGCTGCACGCCCGCCATCACGATGGGCAGGTAGGCCGTGACCACGGCGCCCAGCAGCACGATGACCCAGGCCATGTAGATCCAGATCAGCAGGATGGGCAGCGTGGCGAAGGTGCCGTAGATGACCGAATAGGTAGGCACCGAGGCCAGGTACAGGCCCAGCGCCTTCTTCGCCAGCTCCATGCAGGTGGCCACGAACAGGCCGCCCACCCAGGCATGGCGCCAGCGCACCGCCGTGTTGGGCACGTAGTGGTACAGGCCCGCCATGCCAGCGGCCAGCGCCAGGTACTCGATGGAATCGAAGATGAAGCGCAAGCCTTCGGGCAGCGCATTAACCAGCCCGCGCGAGGCCGACATCACATAGGAAGACAGCACCAGGCTCAGGCCCAGCACCAGGGGGCCCAGCGTGATCGCCGCCCAGTAGATCAGCACGCGCTGGCCCAGCGGCCGCAACTGGCGCACGCGCCAGATGTTGTTGAGCGTGCGGTCAATGGTGAGGATCAGCGCGACCGCCGTGATCACCAGAATGGAAAAACCGGCCATGCCCAGCTGGCTGGCCTTGGAGGCGAACTGCGTCAGATAGCCCAGCACCTGGCGCGCGATGGTCTCGGGGATCAGGCTGTCGATCAGCCAGCGCTCCAGCACGATCTGCACGCGGGAGAAGATGGGAAACGCCGTGAACAGCGCCAGCGCCACCGTGAAGAACGGCACCAGGGCCAGCACCGTGGTGAAGGTCAGGCTGCTGGCGGTCACGCCCAGCCGGTCCTCGCGAAAGCGTTCGCGCAGCGTGTGTGCGGTATTGCGCCATGGAAAGCAGCGCCAGCGTTCGCGCCACGATCTCGGCACCGCAGGCTCGGGCGGCTCGGCCAGGGACAGGCTGCGCTCCTGGGCAGGAACGGGCAGCGCCAGGGAGCCATCCTCCAGGCCATCGACGGGCTCCTTTTCGGGGCCGCCGCTCATCGCCACATCTCCGCCGCAAGGCGCATGTCTGCAGCGGGCGCGGCCATCCAAGCAATCACATGTTCAAAGGTCAAGACCATGGCCGATATGATGCCACCCCGATGACTGATTCCATTTCTCGCCCCGGCGCCGATGTCGCCGCCACCCGCTGGCTGGCGGTCTCCAGCCTCATGGGCCTGATCGTGCTGAGCCTGGCCTGGGAACTGTGGCTGGCGCCCATGCGGCCCGGGGGCTCCTGGCTTGTGCTCAAGGCCCTGCCGCTGGCGATTCCGCTGATCGGCTTGCTCAAGCACCGCATGTACACCTACCGCTGGGTCAGCCTGCTGGTGTGGATCTATTTCACCGAGGGCGTGGTGCGCGCCTGGAGCGACCCGGCGCCCGGCCGCTGGCTGGCGCTGCTCGAAGTTTTCCTGTGCCTGATGCTGTTCACCGCCTGCGCCCTGCATGTGCGCTGGCGCCAGCGCAGCGCGCGCCGCGCGGCCCAGGCGGCCGGCGGCTGAGCCCCCCGTTTTCATGCCTTCACGTCTTTGAAAGAAGTTGCAACATGACTGCACTGCTTGAACGCCTGCGCCAGATCGTCGGCGAAGCCCATGTCCTCACCGAGGGCGACCTCGTCGCCTATGAACAGGACTGGCGCCGCCGCGTGCGCGGCAAGTCCCTGGCCGTGGTACGCCCGGCCAGCACGGCCGAGGTGGCTGCCGTGGTGCGCGAATGCGCGGCCGCAGGCACCAGCATCATCCCGCAGGGCGGAAACACCGGCCTGTCGGTGGGCTCCACGCCGGACGACAGCGGCACGCAGGTCGTGCTCAGCCTCACGCGCATGAATGCCGTGCGCCACATCGACCGCGACAACCTGAGCTTCACCGTCGAGGCCGGCTGCATCCTGCAAAGCCTGCAGGAGCTTGCCGAGAAAGAGGGCCTGCTGTTCCCGCTGTCGCTGGCCGCCGAAGGCAGCTGCACCATTGGCGGCAACCTGGGAACGAACGCGGGCGGCACCCAGGTGGTGCGCTACGGCAACACGCGCGAGCTGTGCCTGGGCCTGGAAGTGGTCACCCCGCAGGGCGAGGTCTGGGACGGCCTCAAGGGCCTGCGCAAGGACAACACCGGCTACGACCTGCGCGACCTGTTCATCGGCAGCGAAGGCACGCTGGGCATCATCACCGCCGCCACCATGAAGCTGTTCCCCCAGCCTGCGGCCCAGCTCACGGCCTTCGCCGCCGTGCCCTCCATGGAAGCGGCCGTGCGCCTGCTGGGCATGGCGCACCAGTACCTGGGCGCGGGCCTGACGGGCTTCGAGGTCATGGGCCAGTTCGCGCTGTCGCTGGTGATCAAGCACATGCCCCAGCTGCGCGTGCCCTTTGCCGGGCTGATCGGCGCGCCGCCCTACTACGTGCTGGTCGAGAATTCGGACAGCGAGTCCGAGCAGCATGCGCGCGAGCGTTTCGAGGCGCTGCTGGAGCTGGCCTTCGAGGACGGCTGCGTGCTCGACGCCGTGGTGGCCGAAAGCCTGTCGCAGGCCCATGAGCTGTGGCACATCCGCGAAAGCATTCCGCTGGCCCAGGCCGAGGAAGGCCTGAACATCAAGCACGACATCTCCATCGCCGCATCGCGCATCCCCGCCTTCGTCGAGCACACCGATGCCGTGCTGCAGCGCGAGATCCCTGGCGTGCGCCTGGTCAACTTCGGCCACCTGGGCGACGGCAACCTGCACTACAACGTGCAGGCGCCCGAGGGCGGTGACGCCAAGGCCTTCCTCAACGAGCGAGAGCACCTGGTCAACCACCTCGTCTATGAAGCCGTGGCCGAATTCGGCGGCTCGTTCTCGGCCGAGCACGGCGTGGGTGCGCTCAAGGTGGACAAGCTGCAGAAGTACCAGTCCCCCGTGGCGCTGGGCATGATGCGCGCCATCAAGCAGGCGCTGGACCCGCAGGGACTGATGAACCCGGGCTGCATCCTGCCAAGGCAAGCCTCCTGAGCGCAACGCCGCCCCTTCTGGGGCAGCGCCGGGTTTGCACGCGCCGTCCTGAGCCAGGAGCGGCCCGTGCCTGCCTTGTCAGGAAACCGGTTTGGCCTCGATATTGGCCATCGTCTTGTTGACCTGTTCGGGCCAGGCGATATCGGCGCCGGCCGCATCGGAGAAGTCGGACTGTTTGCCGCCGGTGAGCAGCCACACGCGCAGGGCATTGCGGGCGGGATCGATCACGATGGCGCCCATTTCCTCGCCGCCCTGGTGCGGGCGCAGGCCGACGATGCTCCAGACATCTCCTTCCTTGGTCAGCGGGCCCACGGTACGCATATTGCTCAGCAGGGTCGGGTAGCTGGTGCCCAGCAGCGCCTTGAGCCGGTCGGCCAGCACGCCCTGCTCCAGGTAGTTGGTGCCGTCATAGGGGTACTTGCCCAGGTACTCGGCCAGGCTGTCCAGGCCGGGCTCCCCCGCCTTGGCGGTGGAGGGCATGCGCGTGCGCGCGGGAAACGCCAGCACCAATTCCGGAGCTGGCGCAGCCACATCGAGTGCGACGGACTGCGCGGCCTTGGGAGTCGGGACGGAGGGAGAACGCGGATCGCAGGCTGTCAGCGCCAGCATGGCGACACCCAATGCAACGGCGGCCTGCCAGGGGGAGAGCATGGAAGACATGCGCAAGCTCCTTGTCAAAGCGGATGCGAAAAAAGCGGTGACGCCGGTGCGAAAGCCTGGGCAATGCACCGGCACCAGTCTGCGGGCATTTTCGCACCCGGGGCGCCAGACCTTGTTTCAAGGGGCATGGATACCGTCGGACAAGGCGCCGTATTCATCAAGGGATAATCCGGAAGATGAACACGACTCCAGCGCCCCGCCCAGCCCGCTCCCAGTACGAAGATTTCATGCGCCATGTGTACGAGCACGGCGTGTCCAAGACCGACCGTACCGGCACGGGCACGCGCAGCGTGTTCGGCCACCAGATGCGCTTCGACCTGTCCGAAGGCTTTCCGCTGGTCACCACCAAGAAGGTGCACCTCAAGTCCATCATCCTGGAACTGCTGTGGTTCCTGCGCGGCGACAGCAATGTGCGCTGGCTGCAGGAGCGCGGCTGCACCATCTGGGACGAATGGGCCCGCGAGGACGGCGACCTGGGCCCGGTCTATGGCGTGCAATGGCGCAACTGGCCGACGCCGGACGGCGGCCACATCGACCAGATCGCCGAAGTGGTCAAGCAGCTCAAGAGCAACCCGGACAGCCGCCGCATCATCGTCAGCGCCTGGAACGTGGCCGACCTGCCGCAGATGGCGCTCATGCCCTGCCACGCCTTCTTCCAGTTCTACGTGGCCGACGGCAAGCTCAGCTGCCAGCTGTACCAGCGCAGCGCGGACATCTTCCTGGGCGTTCCCTTCAACATCGCCAGCTACGCGCTGCTGACCCACATGCTGGCCCAGCAATGCGACCTGGAGGTGGGCGACTTCGTCTGGACCGGTGGCGACTGCCACATCTACAACAACCACTTCACCCAGGTCGAGACCCAGCTGGCGCGCCAGCCCTTCGCCTACCCGACGCTGCAGATCAAGCGCCGGCCCGACTCCATCTTCGGCTACGAGTACGAGGACTTCGAGGTCGTCGGCTACCAGCACCACGAGCCCATCAAGGCCCCCGTGGCCGTCTGAGGCAGCAGAAAGACCCGCCCGATGGCCATCCATCTCATCTACGCACGCGCCGCCAACGGCGTCATCGGCAAGGACAATGCCATGCCCTGGCACCTGCCCGAGGACCTGGCGCACTTCAAGCAATTGACCCAGGGCTCGGCCGTGGTCATGGGCCGCAAGACCTGGGACTCGCTGCCGGCCCGCTTCAGGCCGCTGCCCGGGCGCACCAACATCGTGGTCACGCGCCAGGCGGACTGGGCACCCGAGCCAGCCGCCCCCGGCGTGCTGCATGCCACCAGCCTGGAGCAGGCCCTGGCGCTGGGCCGCCAGGCATCCGCCGACGTGTGGGTCATGGGCGGTGCCCAGATCTACGCCCAGGCCCTGCCGCTGGCCGACAGCATCGAGGTGACTGAAATCGAACGCGACTACGAAGGCGACGCCTTCGCGCCCACGCCGGGCCCCGAGTGGCAGGAGGCCTCGCGCAGCCGCCATGTGGCAGCCAATGGCCTGCCCTACAGCTTTGTGCGCCTGCAACGGCGCTGACACGGTCCTGTCGCAAACGGGTCTGGCGGGCACGGCGGGTCTGTGCAAATAATGTCGGTTTTCCAAGCCTGCGCCGTCTTTTGCATCTTTCCGCCATGAGCCTCGTCCAGCCCCTGCCCCCCGGTCCGCTCGACATCGTCGGCGACATCCATGGCGAAGCCGAAGCGCTGGAGCATCTGCTGGGGCACCTGGGCTACGACGCGCTGGGCCGCCACCCCCAGGGCAGGCGCCTGGTCTTCGTGGGCGACTTCTGCGACCGGGGTCCCGACAGCCCGGGCGTGCTGGCCCGCGTGGTGCCCATGCTGGAGTCGGGCCATGCGCTGGCCGTGCTCGGCAACCACGAAATCAACCTGCTGCGCGAGGATGCCAAGGACGGCTCCGGCTGGTTCTTCGACAGCCGCGTGGCCTCCGACACACCCAAGTACGCCCCGTTCGCACGCATGCCGCTGTGCGATATCCCCGACACCCTGGCCTTGCTGGAGCGGCTGCCCATTGCCATGGAGCGCGAGGACCTGCGCGTGGTCCACGCGGCCTGGCGCCCGCAGCAGATCGCCATGGCGCGCGAGCTGCCGCCAGGCAGCGCGCGCAGCGCCTATGACCACTTCGAGGCCGTGGCCGCCCAGCAGGCCCAGGTCAACAAGGTGGCCGAACGCATGCGCGCCGAGCGCCGGCAATGGCCGCATGACCTGGAAGACCGCAACTGGCTGCCGCCCTTCCTGCCCGCGCACAGCGAGAGCGAACTGGCCAAGGCCATGGTCAATCCGCTGAAGGTGCTGACCTCGGGCGTGGAGCGCGAATGCCGCAATCCCTTCTACGCGGGCGGCAAGTGGCGCTTCGTCGAGCGCGTGGCCTGGTGGAACGAATATGAGGATGCCCAGGCCGTGGTCGTGGGCCACTACTGGCGGCGCCTGAATCGCGGCGGCCCGTCCTTCCACGGCGCCCAGGCCGAGAACCTGTTCGGCCAGACGGGCCCACTGTCCTGGCACGGCCGGCGCGGCAATGTGTTTTGCGTGGACTACTCGGTCGGTGGCCGCTGGAATGCCCGCCTGGCGGGCGAGGACCCGCAGCAGCGCTTCAAGCTTGCCGCCATGCGCTGGCCTGAGCGCCGCCTGGTGTTCGACGACGGTGCCCAGGCGGACAGCGAGGAGTTCGGCGTTGCGGCGGCCGCTGCCGCATAGCACGCGCCAGATACGCGGCGCTTAGCGTCAGCAGCAGCGAGCGCGGTGCGCCGTAGCAGTTGTTGCCCGACACCGTGTTGAACGAAGGCAGGTAGCAGCGCCTGTCCAGCAGGTTGCTGGCGTTGGGCGCCACGCCCAGAGGGTGTCCGCCCCCCTCCGAAGAGAGGGGGAAGCGGCGCAGCCGCTCAGGAGTGCCTCAGAACGTTCCGCGCAGCGTCAGCATCACATTGCGAGGCTCGCCATACCAGTTGTTGCCGCCGCTGGTGCCCACTGTGCGGTAGTAGACCTTGTCGAACAGGTTGTTCAGGTTGAGCACGGCCTGCCAGTTGCGGTTGATGCGGTACTGCACGCTGGCATTCCACACGGCATAGCCGCCCTGGCTGAACTTGAAGGGCACGGCCGCGCCGTCGAACTTGCCCGTGTCAGGATTGAAGGCATTGGCCGAGCCGCTCACGAAATGCGCGCTCTGGATATTGGCGCCGCCGCCAATCGTCCATTGCGACAGCTCGCCGGGCAGGCGGTAGGTGCTCCACAGCTTGAACAGATGCTTGGGCGTGACGGAGTGGTAGATGCCTTCGATGCCCGGCGTCTTGTTGTGGTTGCGGTTGAAGGTGTAGCCGGCAAACAGCTGCCAGCCGCGCGCCAGCTCGCCCGAGATCTCGCCTTCCACGCCCTGGCTGACCACCTTGCCCTTGCTCAGCCAGCAGCAGTTCAGGCCCGCGTCGCCGATGTCGGTGTTGGGATAGGAGGGATCGGCCACGGCCTCGCCATTGCGCTCTATGCGGTACAGGGCCATGGAGGCCATCAGCCGGCCCTCGTTGAACTCGCCCTTGGCGCCCAGCTCGAAATTGCGGCCCTTGATGGGGTCCAGCGGCGTGCCGGGAAAGGGCCCGCCCAGCTTGTCGGCCTGGGACTTGTGGATCTCGGCGACGCTGCCGTAGGCCGTCCAGCGGTCGTCGATGTCGTAGACCAGGCCACCGTAGGGCGTGAAGATGCCGCTCTCGCCATAGGACGACACGATGCGGCTGGTGAGATTGCCGGCCCGGTCGAAGCGCAGCCAGGGCGTCTGCGTGTCGTAGCTGGCACGGCGCGCGCCGACGATGGCGGTCAGGCGGTCCGTCAGGCTCAGGTTGAGCCGGCCGTACAGGCCTTTCTGCGTGGCGCCATAGCCCGCGAAGCTGCGCGTCTTCCAGACGAAGCTGGGCAGGGGAATGGCGCCCGGGTCGAAGCCGAACACACTGATCCCCCCCGCCGGCGTATCCACCTCGGAGAGAAAGGTGTCCTGCGTGTCGCGGATCTTGACCCAGTCCGCGCCCAAAAGCAGCCGGTGCCTGCGCCCCAGCAGGGAGAACGTTCCGCTGACGTTGGCATCCAGCGCCTTCTTGGTGGAATAGAAATCGTTGGAGAACCCGCTGAGCGCCGCGCCCAGGCCGGTCGAGGGGTCCACCGCCCCGGACATGTCCGCCAGACGGCTGTCGCTGTCGACCTTGACGTAGTTGGCATGGGCTCGGACGCGCCAGTCGCCTTGCAGCCGTTGCTCCAGCTGCGCAAACAGTTCCTTGTTGGTTCTGTCGTAGTGGCCCCAGCCGGCCATCAGCGCCGTGCTGCGCGGCAGGTGCAGATCGTCGCCATTGGCCGCGCGCGGCAGGCCGCTGCGCCAGGGCAGGCTGGCCGACTTGTCGTAGCTACCGCCCAGGGTCAGCTTGGTCGCAGGCGTGAGATCGGCTTCCACGATGCCGTAGAGCAAGGTGTTGCGCGCATCGGCGTAGTCATAGAAGAACTCGCGGTCGCTGTGCGCCAGCACGGCGCGGCCGCGCACCCGGCCATCGGCGGCCAGCGGGCCCGCCACATCAAGTTCGGCACGGCGCTGGTTCCAGCTGCCCACCGAGGCCGAGGCCAGCACCTGCGGCTGTGCCGTGGGGCGCTTTCTCACCAGGTTGATGGAGCCGCCGGGCTCGCCATTGCCGCTGTACAGGCCGTCCGCGCCGCGGATCACCTGCACGCTGTCGTACATGGCCATGTTGGGGTCGAAGGTGCCCTGGCTGAAGGCGTCCACCGCCGCTCCGTCGATCTGGACATTGCTGATCTGGAAGCCCCGCGCATAAAAGCTGTTGGCCGTGCCGCCCAGGCCACCCGAGCCCGCGTAGTCCACCGTCACGCCCGTGGTCTGCTGCATCACGTCGCCCACGGAGACCAGGCCCTGGTCCTCGATGCGCTGGCGCGTGACCACGGAGATGGACTGCGGCGTCTCGCGCACGCTCTGCCCCTTGCCCAGCGACACGCGCGAGGCCGCATAGGAGCCCGAACCCTCCGTGGTATCGCCAGCGTGCGCCTGGGCCGTGACCAGCACCGTGCCCAGCGCAGCATCGGCTGCCGGCGACGGCTCCCTGGCCGGTGCCTTCAGCGTGTAGGCGCCCGGTACGGCGTCGATCACGGTCACGCCGGTGCCGGCCAGCAGCCGGTCCAGCGCCTGGCGCGGCGTGAAGCGGCCCTGCAAGGCCGGCGAAGTGCGGCCTGCAACGATCTGCGGATCGAACAGCACCTGGTGCTGGGCCTGCTGCGTGAACTGGCGCAGCGCGCCGGCCAGCGGCTGGGGCGCAATGCTGAAGGCCAGCTCCCCTGCCTGGCCCGCCTGCCCCGCCTGCACGGACGATGGCTGCTGCGCCTGCACCGCCGGCTGCGCCAGCGCAACCAGGGCTGCGGCCACCAGCGACGGCATCCTTGCCCGCCGCCATGGCCTGCCCCTGTGCTGAAACTCTCCTCCCCAAATGCACGCGCCCATGGCGGCGCTGCCGTGTTCTTTTCCTGCTTGCATCCCTGCTCCTGCTGCACTGTGTCCATTGCCCGCTGTCGCGGTGTGCGCGGTGGGTGGCAGGCAGACAGTTGAGCGTCCACCCGCCACGCGCGTGCGCGGCCGTCGCGGTTGTTGGCTGAGCTGTGCACTGGGCAGCGGCCTGGCTGGCAACCATGGAGGCGAGAAAGCCCGCTCTCCATGAAGGTAAAACCCGCCTTCGCGCCAAAGTGGGAATGTGGCGAAACCAGGAAAACGGGTAATTTACATTTATTTACAAAAAGAAGAGAAAGAGCACTCAGTGCGCCGAGATCCGCCAGCCGCCTTGCGCATCGCCCTGCACACGCACCGGCAACAAGTGCGGCAGCGAGCGCAGAAACACCTCGGGCTTGCCGGTCAGCGCCACGCCGGACACGGACAGCGCGGCCAGCCGCGCATCGCCATCCACCCGTACGGGCCGGCCCAGGTAGCGGGCCAGATCGGCTGCCACCTGGGTCAGCGGCGCCTGCTGGAACACCATCTGGCCGCTGCGCCAGTCGCCCACCGTGTCCGCGCCGGCCGCCAGCGGATGCTGCGTGCCGTCGCGGGCATCGACGGACATGCCGGTACCCGCGCCCAGCAGCAGGCGCCTGCCGTCCGCAGCATGGCGGTCGGGACGCAGTTCCACTTTGCCCTCCAGCACCTTGACCACCAGCGCGGGCGGCCCGGCGCGCACATTGAAGGCCGTGCCCACCACGCGGACCTGGCTGGCGCCGCTGTCCACGGTGAAGGGCCGCGAGCGGTCGGCGGCGACCTGGAAGAAGGCCTCGCCCTGATCCAGCACCGTCTCGCGGCGGCGCGGGTAGTAGCGCACCTGCAGCCTGGAGGAAAAATTCAGCGTGACCCGCGTGCCATCGGGCAGTTCGGCCTCGCGCACCTCGCCGGGGCCGGTGGCCATCTCGATCACATGGCTTGCGTGGTTGTCCCAGGCATACCAGCCCCCGCCCAGGGCCAGCGTCGTGACCAGAGCCACCGACAGCAATGCAGGCATCAGGCCGCGGCGTGTGCGCTGACGTGCCGGCGCGGGCAAGTGGGCCTGTGTCTGCGCACGCGGCCCGCTCGCCCTGGCTTGCGGCGCAGCAGCCGCGTCGCAGGCCAGCGCCGGCCTGGGCAACTGCTGCAGGTCCAGCACCGTGCGACCCAGGCTCTCGAAGATGCTGCGGTGCTGCGGGTCGGCGGCCAGCCAGGCGTCGAGTTCGCGCTCGTCGGCGCCGGTCCAGTCGGCTTCGCGGCGGCGGGCGAAGTAGTCGGCGGCGCGGGCATGCAATTGCAGGCGTTGCGGGGTCAGCGTCATTCCCGGCCCTCCCCGTCCGTCGCGGCCTGCGCCAGCAGGCCCTGCATCAGGCGCATGTCTTCGGCGCTGCCGTACTGCACGCGCAGCTCGCAATAGGCCATGGCCAGCGTCACATGGTTGTGCACCATGCGGCGCGTAATGCCCATGCGCTGCGCCACCTCGGTCTGCGTGAGCCCGTCGATGCTGTGCAGCACGAAGGCCTCGCGGCGGCGCTCGGGCAGCTCGGCCATGGCCTGCTCCAGCCGGCCCAGGCGCTCGCGGTGGTGCGCCGCCTGAAGGGGGTCCGACCCCTCGCCGGCCGGCAGTTGCTGCGCCAGTTCCATGTGTTCATCCAGCGAGACCGATTCGCGCCCCGGCGCACCCGCCGAGCGGCGCCAGGCATCGTGCGAGACATGGCGGGCAATCACGCGCAGATAGGGTTCCTGCTCCTCGGGCGGCAGGGCCTTGCCCGAGGCCGCATAGCGCACGAAGACCTCCTGCACCGCATCCTCGGCATCCTCGCGGTTGCGCATCTGCCGACCCAGCAGGCGGCGCAGAGGCTGGTGCCAGCGTGCATACACGCGGGCCAGCAGGGAGGGGGCGGCATCATCGTCCGCGCCAGGCACGCGCGCGCTCACGGGCAGGCTCCCGGCACGGCGGTCTGGACGCGGGCAGGCAGGCCAGCATGGGAAACGGACAGGACGAAGAAGGACGGCACGGGCGGCGATTGTACTGAGAATGGTTCTCATCAACACCCTTGCGGCCGGCACGCGCCATGCGATGCGGGTGCTGCGGATGCCTTACCGGCCCGCTGCCCCATGCAGCGCCACCAGCGTGGGCACCACCCAGTGCGGCGCAGGCTGCGCCCCGTCGAAGCACTGGTCCTCGGACGGCACGGCGATGACGGTCATGCCGGCCTGCCGCGCCGCATGTGTTCCCGAGACCGAGTCCTCGAACACCAGGCAGCGCCCGGCCGGCACGCCCAGGCTTTGCGCCGCGAAGTGGTAGATGTCGGGCGCGGGCTTGCCGCGCACCACCTGCTCGGCCGAGACGATGGCGTCGAACGCCGGCCGCAGGCCCAGCGCATCCAGGGTGTGGTGGCACAAAGACAAAGGAGAGTTCGAAGCCAGCGCCACGCGCCAGCCCAGGGCGCGGCAGGCGCCCAGTGTTTCGCGCACGCCGGGCAGGGCCTGTCCATGCGCGCTGACCAGGGCCGCCACGCGCGCGACCACGCGGCTCTCCAGCTCGCGCTGGCTGGGCCCCTGCCAGGGCCGGTGGGCATACCAGTGCGCGGCAACCTGCGCCGTGGTCATGGGCGCCGTCACGCGGGACATCTCGGCCGTGATGTCGATGCCGACCTCGGCAAAGGACTCGCGCTCGGCACGCTTCCAGAAGGGCTCGGAGTCTATGAGCAGGCCGTCCATGTCGAAGATGGCGGCGCCGAATCCGGCCTGGCCAAGGCCCGCGAACGAGGGAGCGGCTTCAGGGATTTGCATGGCGCGCATGCTAGCGCAGGCGGCAAGTGAAAGCAGTTGCTGTTAGCCTGTGCCGGCTGGCGACGGATGCAGGTGCATGCGATTGCCAGCCCTTCACAATCCTTAGCGAGCCCGCAATGACCAGCCCCCTGTACACCGCCTCCATTCCCGTCCTGCAGCAGATGCTGAAGGCCCTGTCCGACGTGCTCAAAAAGGCCGAGGAACACGCCGCGCAGAAGAACATCGATCCCGACGCCCTGCTGCAGGCCCGCCTGTTCCCCGACATGTTCCCGCTGGTGCGCCAGGTGCAGATTGCTGCGGACTTCGCCAAGGGCATCGCCTCGCGCCTGGCCGGCGCCGAGGTACCTTCGTGGCCCGACACGCAGACCAGCTTTGCCGAACTGCAGGCGCTGATCGCCAAGGCGCTGGACCATGTGGGCTCGTTCGCACCCGAGCAGTTCGCGCAAAGCGAGTCCCGCGAGATCGTGCTGCGCCCCGGCACGCCCAAGGAAAAGAAGCTGACCGCCAGCGCCTACCTGCTGCACTACGGCCTGCCGCAGTTCTTCTTCCATGTGACCACCGCCTATGCCCTGCTGCGCCACAACGGCGTCGAGGTCGGCAAGCGCGACTACATGGGCAGCTACTGAGCGTGCCGGGGCCGGTCTGGCCAGCGCTTCACTGCGCGGCCAGATCCCGGCCTCGCGTCTCCGGCAGGCACATGGCAAACAACACCACCATCACGTAGCCCGCCGTGGCGCAGATGCCGATGGCCATGCCCAGCGACAGTCCCAGCCGGTCGCTGAGCACGCCCACCAGCGCAGGGAAGGTGGCCCCGATGCCGCGGCCGAAGTTGTAGCAAAAGCCCTGGCCGGAGCCTCGCAGTTCGTTGGGGAACAGCTCGGCCAGGAAGGCTCCGGCGCCGCTGAAGATGCCCGACATGAAAAAGCCCAGCGGAAAGCCCAGCACCAGCATCCAGGCATCGGTGATGGGCAGCAGCGTATAGGCATAGGCCAGGCTGCCGGCGCCGATGGCGAACAGCGTGAAGGCCAGGCGCCGGCCCAGCCGGTCGGAGGCGTAGGCACCGCACAGGTAGCCTGCAAAGGCGCCGAAGATGAACATGAACTGGTAGCCGCCCGAGCCCAGCACCGTCAGGTGGCGCTCGTTCTTCAGGAAGGTGGGCAGCCACACGGCAATGGCGTAGTAGCCGCCCTGCATGCCGGTGAACATCAGGCTGGCCAGCACCGTGGTCTTGAGCATGCCGCCTTTGAAGATGTCCAGGAAGTGCCCGCTGCGCTCGCCCCGGCCCACGGCGGCGCGGGTCTTCAGGTAGACCTCGGGGTCCTTGACGGTGCGGCGTATGTACAGGATCAGCAGGGCCGGCAGCAGGCCCAGCAGGAACATGGCCCGCCATGAGATCTCGGGCGGCAGAAACGAGAACAGCGCCATGGACACCAGCACGGCCGCGCCCCAGCCTATGGACCAGCTGCTTTGCACCAGGCCCACCGCCTTGCCCCTGAAGGCCGGGCGTATGGTCTCGGCGATCAGCACCGAGCCCACGGCCCACTCGCCGCCAAAGCCCAGGCCCTGCAGCGTGCGGGCCAGCAGCAGTTGGCCCGGTGTCTGCGCCAGGCCGCAGGCGAAGGTGAAAAGAGCGAATACGAGGATGGTCCACTGCAGCACACGCACGCGCCCGTAGCGGTCCGCCAGGATGCCGGCCATCCATCCGCCGATGGCCGAGGCCACCAGCGTCGAGGTGCCGATCAGGCCGACCTCGGTCTTGCTCATGCCCCACAGCGACAGCAGGATCGGGGTGACCAGGGGCAGCGTGTAGTAGTCGAAGGCGTCCACGGCATAGCCGCCGAACGAGGCCGTCAGCGCCCGCTTTTCCTTGGGCTCGAGCTGGCCCAGCCAGTGGCCCCGGTGCTGCTCTGCGGCCAGGGTCCTTGCGTTGTCAAGGCTTGTCATTTGTTGTCTCCTTGCACTTCAGCTGCGCGAAGCGTCTTGCATTCAATGGCACTCCATCGGTTGTGATCCGGGCCTGGCCGGGCGGCCCTCCCCCGCCCGCGCCATGCCCCCTGCTGGCGGCGTGTCAGGCCGCCGTTCCGTAGCCGCCGCCCCCCGGCGTGCAGACTTCGAAGATGTCGCCCGGCTGCATGTGCACGGCGCCGATGTGGTCCAGTTCCTCGACCTGGCCATCGGCACGCAGCACACGGTTGATGCCCGGCTGCCCCGGCTGGCCACCTGCCATGCCGAAGGCCGGATTCAGGCGCCCGTTGGACAGGATGCTGGCCGTCATGGGCTCCAGGAAGCGCACGCGCCGCACGCCGCCGTTGCCGCCGTGCCAGCGCCCGCCGCCGCCCGAGCCGTCGCGGATCTCATAGCTGTCCAGCATCACGGGGAAGCGGAACTCCAGCACCTCCGGATCGGTCAGGCGCGAATTGGTCATGTGCGTCTGGACGACGCTGGTGCCGTTGAAGCCGCGCTCCACCCGGCCCTCGGCGTCCAGCACCGCGCCCGCGCCACTGCCGCCGGCAATGGTTTCGTAGTACTGGTGGTGCGCATTGCCGAAGGTGAAGTTGTTCATGGTGGGCTGGCTGCCCGCCATCACGCCCAGCGCGCCGAACAGCGCGTTGGTGATGCAGGTGGAGGTCTCCACATTGCCCGCGACCACCGAAGCGGGCGGGTTGGGGTTGAGCATGCAGCCCTGGGGGATGATGACTTTCAAAGGCTTGAGGCAGCCCGCGTTGAGCGGGATGTCGTCGTCCACCAGCGTGCGGAACACATAGAGCACGGCCGCCATGCACACGGCGCGCGGCGCATTGAAGTTGTTGGTCTGCTGGACGCTGGTGCCCGAGAAATCGATGACGGCACTGCGCTCGGCCGTATCGACGGTGACGGCCACGCGGATCTGCGCGCCGTTGTCCAGTTCCAGCGTGAACTGCCCGTTCCTGAGCCGCGTGATGACGCGGCGCACCGACTCCTCGGCGTTGTCCTGCACATGGCCCATGTAGGCCTGCACCACGGGCAGGCCGAACTGGGCCACCATCTTGCGCAGCTCCTGCACGCCTTTTTCATTGGCCGCGATCTGGGCCTTCAGGTCGGCCAGGTTCTGGTGCGGGTTGCGGCTCGGGTACTCGCCGCTTTGCAGCAGCTCGACCATCTCCTGGGCGCGCAGCACGCCGCGATCGACCAGCTTGAAGTTGTCGATCTGCACGCCCTCTTCCTCGATGCGCGTGGAAAACGGCGGCATGGAGCCCGGCGTGATGCCACCCACATCGGCATGGTGGCCCCGGCTGCCGACGTAGAAGGTCGGAGATGCCTCGCCGGCGATATGGACCGGCGTGATGACGGTGATGTCCGGCAGATGGGTGCCACCCTGGTAGGGGTCGTTGAGCACATAGACATCGCCCTGGGCCATGCGCCCGGCGTTCCTGCGGATCACCGTCTGGATGCTTTCGCCCATGGAGCCCAGATGGACGGGCATGTGCGGCGCGTTGGCGATGAGATGGCCCCGGGCATCGAACAGCGCGCAGCTGAAATCCAGCCGCTCCTTGATGTTCACCGAATAGGCGGTGTTCTGCAGCTGCAGGCCCATCTGCTCGGCGATGTTCATGAACAGGTTGTTGAAGACCTCCAGCAGCACAGGGTCCACCGTCGTGCCGGCCGCGTACTCGACCTTGCGCGGCACCACCCGGTCCAGCACCAGGTGATCCAGCCCGGTGAGCCTGGCCGACCAGCCAGGTTCGATCACGGTGGTGGCGTTGCGCTCGGCGATGATGGCCGGGCCGGCAATGACGTCGCCGGGCCGCAGGTCATCGCGCACCACCAGGGCCGCGCCATGCCAGGCGCCGCCGGTGTACATGCGCACGGTTTCGCGGCGCGGATGCTCGCGCGGCGGATGCTCCGGCTGCAGCGGCTCGCCGGGCGCATCGCCCGCAATCACGGCTTCGACCGACACGGCTTCCACCACCAGCCCCTTGCCCGCCATCAGAAAGGCGAAACGCTGGCGGTAGGCCGACTCGAAAGCCGACTGAATGCCCGGCAGGGAGCCAAAGGGCACGACCAAGGCGGAATCGGAGCCCTCGTAGCGCACATGCACGTTGTGCCGCACCTGCACAGGGCCTGCGCCGACCTGCCGGCGCTCCAGCTCCGCCTGCGCGCCCGTGCCCAGCGCATCCAGGCATTCGGCGATCAGCGGCAGGGCCTCGGCAGTCAGCGCCAGCTCCATGGCCTGCTCGCGGATCACGGTCTGGTCCGCCAGGCCCATGCCATAGGCGCTGAGCACGCCGGCCAGCGGATGCACGAACACGCGGGACATTCCCAGCGCATCGGCCACCAGGCAGGCATGCTGGCCGCCCGCGCCGCCGAAGCACTGCAGCGTATAGCGCGTGACGTCATAGCCGCGCGCCACGCTGATCTTCTTGATGGCGTTGGCCATCTGCTGCACGGCGATGCGGATGAAGCCCTCGGCCACGTCCTCGGGAGTGCGCCCCGTCTGCCGCGCCAGTTCCTCGAAGCGGACACGCACGGCCTCGCCGTCCAGTCGCTCGTTGGCGGCAGGCCCGAACACGCTGGGAAAGTAGCGCGGCTGGACCTTGCCGACCATCACGTTCGCATCGGTCACGGCCAGGGGGCCGCCGCGGCGATAGCTCGCCGGGCCGGGATGGGCACCCGCGCTCTCGGGTCCCACGCGAAAGCGCGAGCCGTCATAGGCCAGCACCGAGCCGCCGCCGGCGGCCACGGTGTGGATGCTCATCATCGGCGCGCGCATGCGCACGCCGGCCACCTGGGTCTCGAACTCGCGCTCGAAGGCGCCTGCATAGTGGCTGACGTCGGTGGATGTGCCACCCATGTCGAAACCGATGACCCTGTCGTGCCCGGCCAGGCCCGCCGTACGCGCCATGCCCACGATGCCTCCGGCCGGCCCGCTCAGGATGGCGTCCTTGCCCTGAAAACTGCCCGCGTCGGACAGCCCTCCGCAAGACTGCATGAAGAACAGCCGCACTCCCGGCATCTCTGCAGCCACCTGCTGCACATAGCGGCGCAGGATGGGAGACAGGTAGGCATCGACCACCGTGGTATCGCCCCGGCTCACGAACTTCATCAGCGGACTGGTCTCGTGCGAAGTGCTGACCTGCGTGAAACCCAACTGCCGCGCAATGCGCGCCGCCATCTGCTCATGCCGCGTATGGCGGTAGCCATGCATGAAGACGATGGCCACGCTGCGCAGGCCGCGCGCATGGGCTGCGGCCAACGCCGTGTGCAGGTGCAGCCCGTCCAGCTCGCGCAGCACCTTCCCATGGGCATCCACACGTTCCACGGCCTCGACCACCTCGCTGTAGAGCAGTTCGGGCAACTGGATATGGCGGTCGAACAGGCGCGGACGGTTCTGGTAGGCGATGCGCAGCGCATCGCGAAAGCCCCGCGTGGTCACCAGCAGCGTGGGCTCGCCCTTGCGCTCCAGCAGCGCATTGGTGGCCACCGTGGTGCCCATCTTCACGCACTCCACAAGGTCCGGCGTGACCGGCTCGCCGGGCTTGAGGCCCAGCAGGTGGCGGATGCCGGCCACGGCCGCGTCCCGGTACTGCTCGGGGTTCTCCGACAGCAGCTTGTGCGTGACCAGGCTGCCATCGGGCCGCTTGCCCACCACATCGGTGAACGTACCGCCACGGTCTATCCAGAATTGCCAGCGCCTGTCATGGGGAGTGGAGCGTTCTTGCATGGTGTCGGAACCCGTTTGTCTCGAAGTTGAAGTCAGGAAAACCGTGGCCTGGAGCACGGCCCTCCGCCGGTGCCCACCACTGGCGTCCAATCTAAAAGTGCCCCTGGACCGCGTCCATCGAGAAGTTTTCGCCCCCTCTGTTCACGAAAACTGAACAGGAGCGGCCCCTTGCCGGCCAGCGACGCAAAGAAAAAGGCCCGCCGAAGCGGGCCCCAAGCCAGGCAGGCAGGCCGTCAGAACGCGGCCAGATGGCTGTTGCGCAACTCCGTCACCAGCATGTGGCCCGGCTCGTGCGTGATGGCGAATGGCAGGGCCGCCGAGCGTATGGCCTGCTGGGGCGTCACGCCGCAGGCCCAGAACACGGGAATCTCTCCCGGCCTGAGCGCCATGGGCTCGCCGAAGTCCGGCCTGCCGATGTCGGCAATGCCTATCTGCGCGGGATCGCCCAGGTGCACGGGCGCCCCATGCACGCTGGGAAAGCGCGAAGTCACCTGGATCGCACGGATGGCCTGGGCGGCCGTCATGGGCCGCATGCTGACCACCATCCGGCCACCGAACCGGCCCGCCTGGCCGTTGGCAATGTCGGTGATGAACATGGGCGCGCCCCGGCCTTCATCGATGTGGCGCACGGGCACGCCCGCCTCGCGCAGCGCATCCTCGAAGGAATAGGAGCAGCCGATGACGAAGCCCACCAGGTCGTCGCGCCACAGGTCGGTGAGGTCATTCACCTGCTCGGCCCTGTGACCATCGCGAAACACCCAGTACGAGGGCAGGTCGGTCTTCAGATCGATATCGCCCAGTTCGGGCACGCGGCTGCTGCCGGGCTCGGTCACGCCGATCAGCGGGCAGGACTTGGGGTTGAGGCGAGCAAAGCGCAGGAACTCCTCGCTGCACTCGCGCGGCAATATCGCCAGGTTGCCCTGGGTGTAGCCGGGGCACTGCCCTGCCGTCTGCCCGCGAAAGCGGCCGGCGCGCACCTCCTGTCGGAACTCGGTCGGATGGGTCCAGTGCGTCATGGGTGAGCCTCTATTGAGTGGAGATGCCTCCCAATGTAAAAAGCAGCAGGCCACCGGTCCACTCAGGAATTGTGCGCAGCCTCTCCCAGAAAAACTGAACAGCCACCGCAGCCCGCGCAGACCCCCATGAATATCCGTTTTCTTGAAACCTTTGTGCTGCTGGCACGCATCGGCAGCGTGCGCCGCGTGGCCGAACTGGTGCATGCCAGCCCCGGCGCCGTCTCCATGCGCATACGCGGGCTGGAGTCGGACCTGGGCGTGACCCTGTTCCACTGGGACCGCAAGACGCTGCAGATCACCGACGCCGGCGCCCGCTTGCTGCGGCATGCGGAGGCCGTCATTGAAGCCGCACGCACCCTGGAGCGTGCCGCCAGGTCCGACGACGCCATCGGCTGCCGCCTGCGGGTCGGCGTGCTGGAGACGGCGGTACACACCTTCCTGCCCGAATTCGTCAAGGCGATGGGTGCCAGCCTGCCGCATATCGAGCTGGACCTGACCGTCGATCTGAGCACCCACCTGTCGGAGCAGATGATGCGGCGCGACCTGGACCTGATCGTGCGCACCGGCAGCGGCGTGGACCCCCAGTTCGCCGTGGTCGAGAACCTGCTGGAGGTGCCCGTGCACTGGATTGCCAGGCGGGGCCTGGTGCCCAGGAAGGATGGACTGCACAAGGCGCTGGGCAAGCAATTGCTGACACAGATGCGCGGCACCGGCCCCTACGAGCAGGCCGTGGCCATGGCACAGCAACTGGCCGTGCAAAGCGGCATGGTCTCCAGCGATCTGCGCATCTCGGGATCGCCCTCGCTGGCGGCCCTGGTCTCGCTGGTGCGCGAGGGCCTGGGCGTCGCCATCATGCACGGCATGCTGGTGGCGCCGCAGCTGGCAAGCGGGGAGCTGGTGGAGCTGGATCTGCCCACGCCACCCTCCTTTCGCATCACCACCTGGTACCCCAAGAGCCCGCCGCCCGGCGTCACCGACACCGCCCAAGTGCTGCGCCGCGTCTGCAAGAGCTACTGCAAGCGGGTCAGCCCGCATCTGGTGCGGTACATCGGCTAGGGCGCGGATGCCGGCGGCGGCTCCTGCCCGTGCAACAGCGCCAGAAAGCTGGCGGCCGCCTGGCTCAGCGGCCGGTCGCGGCGCACCAGGCTGCCGTAGGACTGCAGGTTGCGGCGCATGCGGTAGGGCAGGATGCGGACCATGCCGTGCTCGGCATGGTCGCGGGCCACGGCCTGCGGTATCACGGCCACCAGATCGGAGTTGCGCACCAGGTTCATGGTGGTGAGGATGGAGCCCGTCTCGATCAGGCCGCGCGGCAGCGGCAAGCCGTGGGCCTGGAACTCCTGGTCGATCAGCGCGCGCATGGGGCTGCCCGGCGGCTGCAGCACCCAGCCATAGGCCTGCAACTGCGCAAAGCTCACGCTGCGGGCACGCGCCAGCGGATGGCTGCAGCCCGCGATGATGGACAGGGCCTCATCATCGAGCGAGCAAAACCGGTGATCCGCGTCGGACGGCCCGGCCGGACGGCCCACCACCACCTCCAGCACCCCGTCCTGCAACTGCGCCAGCAGCCGGTCGCTGGTGTCCACGGCCACCTCGATGGACAACAGCGGCCACTGGCGCTTGAGCGCCAGCAGCGCCTGCGTGAGGCGGCCCGGCGACGCCGCCATGATGCTGCCCACGGCCAGCCGCCCCGCGCTGCCTTCGCGCAGTTCCTGCAGCTCGCGGTTCAGCGCCTCCATGCCGCCGCGCAGGTGGCGGAAGTAGCCCGTCACGCGCTCGCCGGCGGCGTTCAGTTGCAGGCCGCGGCCCACGCGCTCGAACAGCGGCAGGCCCAGCGCGCCTTCCAGCTCATGCAGCATCTTGGTGGCCGCCGGCTGGCTCAGGCCCAGCCGGGCTGCAGCGCCGCGCAGCGTGCCCTGCTCCTCTATGGCCAGCATCAGCGCCACCTGCCGCATGCGCAGGCGATTGAGCAGTTGCGGCGTGCTGTCCCTGCGGTCGATGGAGCCCATGGAAGTCCCTTTGAATTGATTGCCTGGAGTTATCCATTCATCAGCAATTTTCAGTTTACGGCAATCAATTGCCTGCCTAGCATGGACCCACAACAAAAGCACCGGAGACAAGACATGCAACGCCGCATCCTGCTGGCCGCAGCCGCCCTGCTGCCCTCGCTCGCCACCGCTCAAACCCCGCCAACCCCGCCCGACTGGCCCGCGCGGCCCGTGCGCATGCTGGTGGGCTCGGCCCCGGGCGGCGGCACGGATGCCATGGCACGCGCCGTGGCCGACCGGCTCGCGCCGCTGCTGCGCCAGCCCGTGATCGTGGAAAACCGCCCCGGCGTCTCCAACACCCTGGCCGTGGACATGACGGCCAAGTCCACGGACGGGCACACCATGGTGATGGGAGTGGTCACGGCCCATGCCATTGCCCCGCACCTGCTCAAACTGGGCTACGACAGCAACCGCGACCTGGTGCCCGTGGCCTATGTGGGCGCAGTGCCCAATGTGCTGGTGGTGGGAAACAGCCTGCCCGCGAACTCGGTGCAGGAACTGGTCGCCCTGGCCCGCAAGGAGCCCGGCAGGATCAACTTCGCCAGCAGCGGCACGGGCAGCACCCAGCACATCGCGGCCGAGATGTTCAAGGACGCGGCCGGCATTGAACTGACCCACGTGCCCTACAAGGGCAGCGCCGCCGCCCTGGTGGACCTGGTCAGCGGCCAGGTGCAGATGAGCTTCGACACCATGCCTTCGGTGATCGGCCAGATCAAGGCCGGCAAGCTGCGCGCCCTGGGCGTGACATCGCCCCGGCGCAACGCCCAGCTGCCCCAGGTGCCCACGCTGGCCGAGGCCGGCCTGCCCGGCGTGGAGATAGGCGCCTGGTACGGCATCTACATGCCAGCGGCCACACCCCGCGCCGTGCAGGCACGGGTGCACGACGAGGTCAACAAGGTGCTGGCCATGCCCGAGACGCGCACGCGCCTGGAGGCCGTGGGCGCCGAGCTGCAGCCCATGGGCCAGGCGGAGTTCATTGCCTTGCACAACGCCGAGTACCAGCGCTTTGGCGAAATCATCCGCAAGAACCACATCAAGATCGACTGAGCCGCACATGCCCGCATCCGAACTTCCCGTCGTCGCCCTGACCCTGGGCGATCCCGCCGGCATAGGCGCCGAACTGATCGCACGCCTGCTGGCGCGGCCCGAGGCCATGCAAAAGGCCAACATCGTGCTGGCCGGCGACCCCTGGCTGTGGCAGCAGGGCCAGCGCATCGCGGGCCTGCAGGTGGCCACCACACCCATCGCCGGCATGGCCCATGCACGTGGCCGCACCGACACCGCCCTGCCCGCCTTCCTGGCCCTGGACACGGTGGCCCCCGATGCCGTGCACCCGGGTCGTGCCGAAGCCGCAGGCGGGCGCTCGGTGCTGCAGGTGCTGGACCGGTGCATGGACGCGGCCCAGGCCGGCCAGATCGACGCCATCTGCTTTGCGCCGCTCAACAAGCAGGCCATGAAGCTGGGCGGCCTGCGCCATGAGGACGAGCTGCACCACTTTGCCGAGTACCTGGGTGTGAGCGGCTATTTCTGCGAATTCAACACGCTGGGCGATCTGTGGACCTCGCGCATTTCGTCGCATGTGCCGCTCAGGGACGTGGCCAGCTATCTGAGCCAGGAGCGCATCGCCCAGGCGGCCGAGCTGATCTACCGCGCGCTGCTGGCCAGCGGCATGGCGGCCCCCAAGGTGGCGATTGCGGGCTTCAACCCGCACAACGGCGACGGCGGCACCTGCGGGCGCGAGGAGATCGACATCATCGCGCCGGCCGTGCGCGCGCTGCAGGCCCGCGACTGGCCCACGCCCGACCCGTTCCACGGCCCCTTCCCGGCCGACACCATCTTCCTGAAGGCCCAGGCCGGCGAGTACCAGGCCATCGTGACCATGTACCACGACCAGGGCCAGATCGCCATCAAGCTGCTGGGCTTCTCGCGCGGCGTGACCGTGCAGGGCGGCCTGCCGATCCCCATCACCACGCCGGCCCACGGCACGGCCTATGACATCGCGGGCCAGGGCCGGGCCAGCGTGGAGGCCACCTGGCAGGCCTTCCTGATCGCCTGCCGCATGGGCGCCGCGCGCCTGTCCTGACTGACTTCACTCCCCCGCCCTCACCATCATGAAAATCAAATCCGTCCGCTCCCGCGTCTACGAATGGCAAGGCAAGACCGTGCCGCCCCAGGGCAACTTCTGCTCCAACGCCATGGACCTGCTCTATGCGCCGCAGGAGACCATGTCCACCTTCCGCTTCCATTCCTGGACGGTGGTGGAGATCGAGACCGACGACGGCATCGTCGGCCTGGGCAACGTGGCGCTGGCGCCGCGCATCGCCAAGGCCATCATCGACGAGTACCTGGCGCCCCTGGTCATTGGCCACGACCCGTGGGACTACGAATACCTGTGGCAGCGCATGTACCGCGCCACGCACGCCTGGGGCCGCAAGGGCGTGACCATGGCCGCCATCTCGGCCGTGGACCTGGCCATCTGGGACATCCTGGGCAAGAGCGTGAACAAGCCTGTGTTCAAGCTGCTGGGCGGGCGCACCAAGGAAAGGATTCCCTGCTACTACAGCAAGCTCTACCGCACCGACCTCAAGGCCATGCAGGAAGAGGCGCAAAAATTCCTGGACCAGGGCTTCAAGGCCTTCAAAATGCGCTTCGGCTACGGCCCGGCCCATCTGCAGGAAGGCGTGCGCGAGAACCTGCGCTCGGTCGAGGCCGTGCGCGAGGTCATAGGCTACGACTGCGACCTGATGCTGGAGTGCTACATGGGCTGGAACCTGGAGTACGCCAGGCGCATGCTGCCCAAGTTGGAGAAGTTCGAGCCGCGCTGGCTGGAGGAGCCCGTGATCGCCGACGACATCGACGGCTACGCCGAACTCAGCCGGCTCACCAGCATTCCGATCTCGGGCGGCGAGCACGAGTTCAGCCTCTACGGCTTCAAGCAGCTGCTGGACAAGAAGGCCGTCAGCGTCGTGCAGTACGACACCAACCGCGTGGGCGGCATCACGGCGGCGCACAAGATCAATGCGCTGTGCGAGGCGTTCAGCGTGCCCGTCATCCCGCATGCGGGCCAGATGCACAACTACCACCTGACCATGAGCACGCTGGCCTCGCCCATGGCCGAGTACTTTCCCATCTTCGACGTGGAGGTGGGCAATGAGCTGTTCTGGTACATCTTCGACGGCGAACCCGTGGCCGAGAACGGCTTCCTGCAGCTCAGGGACGATGTGCCGGGCCTGGGCCTCACGCTCAAGACCGAGTACCTGGGCCAGTTCCGCATCGTCGAATGAGGGAGCACGCCATGCCCGGAATTTCTCGGCCGCGCTACAGCGGCATCTTCCCCGTGGTACCCACCACCTTCCACGAGGACGGCACGCTGGACCTGGCCAGCCAGAGGCGCTGCCTGGACTTCATGATCGACTCGGGCGTGGACGGCCTGTGCATCCTGGCCAACTTCTCAGAGCAGTTCCTGCTGGCCGATGACGAGCGCGAGACCCTCACGCGCACGGCGCTGGAACATGTGGCGGGCCGCGTGCCCGTGATCGTCACCACCACGCACACCTCATCGCGCGTGTGCGCCGAGCGAAGCCGCCGCGCGCAGGACATGGGCGCGGCCATGGTGATGGTCATGCCGCCCTACCACGGCGCCACCTTCCGCTTCGGCGAGCCCCAGATCCAGGGCTTCTTCCAGGCCGTGTCCGATGCCATCGCCATTCCGATCATGGTGCAGGACGCGCCCGCCGCAGGCACGCCGCTGTCCCCCGCCTTCCTCGCGCGCATGGCCCGCGAGATCGAGCAGGTCTGCTACTTCAAGATGGAAACCGCAGGCGCCGCCGGCAAACTGCGCGAACTCATCGCCCTGGGCGGCGAGGCCATCGAAGGCCCCTGGGACGGCGAGGAAGGCATCACCCTGCTGGCCGACCTGGAGGCCGGCGCCACGGGCTCCATGACGGGCGGCGGCTTTGCCGACGGCATACGCCCCATCATCGAAGCGCACAGAAACGGCGACCCCGACACCGCATTCGCCCTCTACCAGCGCTGGCTGCCCCTGATCAACCACGAAAACCGCCAGGCCGGCTTCCTGGCCGCCAAGGCGCTGATGAAGGCCGGCGGCGTGATCGCCTGCGACGCCCCGCGCGCGCCCTGGCCGCCCATGCACCCCGAGGTGCGCCGCCAGTTGCTGGACATCGCGCGGCGGCTCGATCCGCTGGTGCTGCGCTGGGGGGGTTGAGGCAGTTGAGGTCTCAGCAGAAGAAAACCGCCGCCTGTGCATGGGCTATGCTGCCGCTCTGTGCCTGCCAGCCCCACCGATCAGACTGCCGCCCATGTCCGCAACCTCTTTGTCCCCGTCCAACGTCGAACTGGACGACGCGCTGTATGCCAGAGTCCTGTCCTGGAGCGACGCCCAGGCCCTTGCCCAGCAGACCGTGAGCTTCTTCATGGCGGAGGGCGAGCACACCATCGGCATCGACATGCAAGTGCTCAGCGCAACGCAGACATCGGCCGACACGCCCGGCATGCTGCAGTTCTCCCTGGTGTTTCGCGGTCCGCGCCAGCCGCAGCTGCCGCAGCGCACTTACCGCGTGCGCCATGCGCAGCTCGGTGACTACGCCATCTTCATCACGCCCATTGCGCAGTCGGCAGGCCATGTCGATTACGAGGCCTGCTTTTCCCATGCCGTCTGATCCGTTCGTGCCCGAGTTGCCGCCGCTGTATCTGGAGGATGTGCGGCTGCGCCTGGCCGAAGAAGCCGACTACGCTTTTCTCCGCGCCCTGTACCGCCAGGTACGCGCTGCCGAACTGGCGCCCGTGCCCTGGAGCGAAGCAGAAAAGCATGCATTCTGCGATTCGCAGTTCGCTTTGCAGGACCAGCACTACCGCAAGCACTACGCACACGGCGCGTTTTTCGTGATCGAGAGGGCAGGTCTGCCTATAGGCCGGCTCTACCTCAATCTCGCACCCGGGCCGTTGGGAGTGATGGACATCTCGCTCGACGCCGCTGTTCAAGGCCAGGGACTGGGCACGGCCCTCATGCAATGGCTGGCCGGCTGGGCAGATCAAGAAGGGCGCGACATGCAGCTGTTCGTGGAAGCCAACAATCCAGCCCGGCGCCTGTATACGCGCCTGGGCTTTGTCGAGCAGGACCAGGAAGGCATCTACCTGCGCATGCGCAGGACCGCGGCGCTCAGCCGCGGTTGAACACGGCTTCCAGCAGACCGCCTCGCGCGTCGCTGGGGCTCAGGAAGACGGCGTGGCTTCCCAGAGCCGGATGAGAGATTTCCCAGGTGTCCTGCAGCAACGCGCCAGGGCGGGACAACTCGAACAGTGCGCTGAAAGAGCGGTCGCCATGCAGTGTGTGCGGCAGCGCTGCCAACGAAACCAAACGTAACTCGGAAACTTCTCCTGCTATCGAGAAGCTATGGCCCAGCAGCGGCTGAAAGTGGCTGCGGCGCAACTCCATGCCAGCCGCACAGGCGATCACTGGAATCCCGGAAACGGCCGCTGCAGCGGGAAAGGCCCCTGCAACCTGCATGAAAGCACGGCGTCCTGTCTTCATCGTGGCCCTTCCTGCCCAAGCAACAGAAGCAAAATATTTTTGCTGCGAAACAGGTTGCCATACTAAACTATTTTGCAATTATTAACGTTTACTAACCCCACCCTGTCATGGCTCAACCCTTTGTTGGGGAAATCCGCATGTTTGCCGGCAACTTCGCGCCGGCAGGCTGGATGTTCTGCGAAGGGCAGCAAATGCCCATCTCGGAATACGAAACCCTTTTCACTCTGATCGGCACGACATACGGCGGTGATGGCCAAAGCACCTTCGCCCTGCCAGACATGCGTGGCCGCATCCCCCTGCACGCAGGCAACGGATTCCCGCTGGCTCAGGCCGCTGGAGTCGAAGACGTCACGCTGACCGTCAATCAGATTCCAGCCCACACGCACGGCGTTCCCGCGTCCTCGGGCACAGGCTTTCTGGCCTCGCCCGCCGACGCAGTGTTTGCCAAGCACAGGGATCACAAGGCCTTTGTGAACGGCGTCCCCGCCACGCCCATGGCTGCATCGATGGTGAGTTCGGTAGGAGGGTCGCAGCCGCATACCAATATGCCGCCCTTCCTTTGCGTGAACTTCATCATCTCGCTGTTCGGCATCTATCCCTCCCCCACCTGATGTCTACCCCCTTTCTCGGAGAGGTTCGCGTCTTCTCCTTCAACTTCGCCCCCAAAGGCTGGGCTCTTTGCAATGGGCAGTTGCTGCCCATCAACCAGAACCAGGCACTGTTCTCGCTGCTGGGCACCACCTACGGTGGCGACGGGCAGACCAACTTTGCACTGCCCGACCTGCGCGGCCGCATGCCCATGCACATGGGAGCCGGCCATACGCAGGGAGAGAGAGCAGGCGAGCAAACCCACACCCTGACCCTGTCAGAGATACCGCAGCATAGCCACGCCATGGCCGCTTCCGGCACTACGGGCCAGGCGACATCGGGCAACGGCAACCTGCCTGCAGCGGCGCGCGGCCACTATGCGCAAAGCGGTGATACGACCATGCCAGCCCTGCTGGCCAATGTGGGCGGCGGCCAGCCACACCTCAATATGCCGCCCTATCTGGCACTGAGCTTTTGCATGGCCATGCAAGGCCTCTTTCCTTCTCCGACCTGAAGACCATGTCCGATCCCTTCGTCGCCGAAATCCGCATTGGCGGATTCAACTTCGCACCCAAGGGCTGGGCCTTTTGCGATGGTCAGCTCATACCGCTTTCTCAGAACACGGCGCTGTTTTCCCTGCTGGGAACGACATACGGTGGAAATGGCAAGTCCAACTTCGCGCTTCCCGACTTGCAGGGCCGCATGCCCATGCACCCGGGCCAAGGACCTGGACTGTCACTGCGCGATCTGGGCGAATCCGGCGGTGTTGAAACCGTGAAGCTGCAGGCATCGGAAATTCCCGTCCACAGCCATCTGGCCCGAGCGGGCACGCCTGCGGATCCCGCTGTAGCCAGCCCGGCAGGCGCCGTCCTGGGCACCGCACCGACGCGCCCGTACATCGCGCCAGCCTCCAACACCTCTGCGGTCACCATGGCTCCCCCTCAAGCTGCGGGCGACAGCCAGCCACACAACAATCTTCCGCCCTACCTGGTCATGAACTTCATCATCGCCTTGCAGGGCATCTTCCCCGCACGGAGCTGAGTACACCTATGCGCAGTTCCATTGCGGCCTTGACCCTGTTGACCTTGACCACGGGGGCTCAGGCCGATCCCCTGGTGCAACGCGAGTTCTCTGGCAGGGACAACCGCTTCATAGAAATGCCCGGGGCCGGCTTTCGCGCCATGGCCTCAGGCAAGCGCATCAGTTTCGACGCGCAAGGCATGAGCATCGACCTGCCCGGCCGGGCCACCAGCGTGCAAGGCCGGTCGGTGGCCGCATCCGGCGTGGCCCGGAGCCTGAGCCTGCGCCCGGATTCGCGCCTGCGCTACAGCTTCGAGAACGCATCGATGTCGGCCCCGCAGGGCCTGCACCCTTCGCGCACGCTCTACCACTGGCTGGTCGGCGAAGCCGCGCAATGGCGCACGGGCCTGCGCAGCTTCGGTGCGCTGGGCTACCGCAGTGTCTGGCCCGGCATCGATGCCGTCTTCCAGGGTGAGCCCGGTGGCCTCAAGTACCAGTTTGAGCTGGCGCCTGGCGCCGATGCCTCGCTGGTCTGGCTGCGCGTGGAAGGTGCGACGGATGCACGCATCCTGCCCACGGGAGCGCTGCAGTGGAGCATAGGCAACGACCTTTTCACCGACGATGCACCGCTGGTCTACCAACCCCGGGGCAATGGCCGCGTGGACGTGCCCGCCCGCTATCGGCTGGAGCAGGTGGACGCCACCACCTGGCGCGTGGGCTTTGAGCTGGGCAGCCATGACAAAGGCCTGCCGCTGGTCATCGATCCGGCCTGGACCGGCTACTCGGGCCTGGTCGGAGGCAACTCGGCCGACCAGGTCAACGCCGTGGCGCGAGACAGCGACGGCAACACCTACGCCTGTGGCGTGACGCAATCGTCCGACCTGCCCAACGCAGGCAGCAGCAAAGGTGGCGAGGATGCCTTCGTCGTCAGATTCGATCCCAAGGGTGTCCCCTTGAGCGTCACTTATGTGGGCGGATCGGGAGACGACGCCTGCAACGGCCTGGCCGTGGACATACAAAACCGCATCCACCTGGCGGGCAGCACGGAATCCACCGGCTTCCCCCTGCTTGGCACAGATGCCAACCAACGCTTTCGGCGCAGCAAGAGCACGACGGATAGGGATGCCTTCGTCATGCGCCTGGCACCAGACGGTGCCGGCATTCTGTATTCGGGCCTGATTGGTGGAACGGGTGACGATCAGGCCAATGCCCTGGCTCTGGACACCCTTGGCCGGGTCTATGTGACCGGATTCACGGAAGGCAAAGGCTTTCCTGCCGTGAACGGGCCGCAGCTCAACCACGGCTTTGGCCCTGCGCAGTCAGAAATGCGGGATGCCTTCGTGGCCCGCATCGACGCTTCAGGCAGCGGGCTGGAGTACGCCGGATACATCGGCGGCGACGGCGGCGCCGACATCGGATATGCCATTGCCGTGGACGGCACCGGCGCGGCCTATGTGGCTGGCGCTACCGACTCTGTCTCGGGACTGCCGGGCGCCACGGGCCTCAGGACACAAATCAATTCGCGCGCCATCGATGGATCAGACGGCTTCGTCGCCAAGATCCGGGCCGACGGCAGCGCCTTCGACTACTTCACGCTGCTGACAGGCTCGGGCGCCGGTGCGGACCGTGCACTGGCACTGAACCTGATGTATGACGGCTCACTGCTCGTGGGCGGGGAGACCGGGTCAGACAACTTTCCTGCCGACAACGGCGGACTGCGCAAGGGCCTAGGGCCGCAGACCGCGCGCAGCACCGGCATGGACGGCTTTGTGCTGCGTCTGAATGCATCAGGAGACCAGGTGCTGGACGCCACCTACCTGGGTGGCAATGGCTACGACAGCGTGGAAGGGCTGGCCGGCGACGGCGTGCAGTGGTTCGCCACGGGCAGCACCAGCAATGGAGCAGGCTTTCCCGTCAAGGCACAAAGCGGCCTGTCCACCACGCCAGGAGGCAAGCAGGACGGCTTCCTGGTCAGCATCGCAACCAGCGATCCGAACAACTGGAACTATGCAGGGTTCCTGGGCACCTCGGAAAACGAGGCCATGCGCAGCCTGGCCGCAACCAATGTGCAGGGCAGGACCCTTCTTTCCGTGGGCGGCGCCACCACCACATCGGGCACCAACGGCCTGACCAACCCTGCGAACAGCGCTCTCAGCGCAAACGAGAGCCTTTCGAATGGTCTGGTATTTCGCATCGATCCTTTCGGCCCACCTGCGGCCATGGCGGTGCTCACTGGCTCTCAACAGTCCACCCGCATCCAGCAGCCTTTTGCCACGCCGTTGTCGGTCAAGGTCACCGACATCGACGACCAGCCGCTTGCCGGCATCATGGTGGACTTCAATGCGCCTGCCGCATCGGGGCCATCCACCACCTTTGCCACAAGAACCTCGGTCACGACCAACGACCAGGGCATCGCATCGCTGAGTGCCACGGCCAACCTGTTCGCCGGCAGCTATACCGTGACCGCGCAGGCAGGGGCGGCCAGCACCTCGTTCTCGCTGACCAATGACAAGAGCCCGCAGGCTGCACTGACGGCAAGTGCAGCACTGCAGACCCTGCCCTATGCCGGCACCACCACGCTGAGCGCCAACGGCGGCTCTGGCGAAGGCGCCATCAGCTACGCCGTAACTGCAGGCGCGGCCTATTGCACCCTGACAGGCAACACGGTCACAGCCACGGCTGTGGGCGATTGCACCGTGACGGCGACCAAGGCGGGAGACGCCAGCTACCTGGCCGCCACGACCACCGTGGACATCTCGGTGATCAAGGCCCAGCAGCCTGCGCTGACGGCGATGGCAACACCCAGCACGCTGGCGGCCTTCAGCACGGCCGCGCTGTCAACCAGTGGCGGCGCAGGGTCCGGCGCCGTGGGCTTTTCCATCACGGATGGAGCCGCCTTTTGCTCCGTCAACGGCAACACGCTCACTGCGGAAGGCACGGGCTCCTGCACAGTGACCGCCACCAAGCTGGGCGATGCCAACTACCAGGACACGCTGGCCACCACCGTGGTGACCGTGACCCCTGCAGCCCAGGTCACCCTGAGCGTGCAGTCCACGCCTTCGACCCTGACCTTCGGCGCCACGGCAACCCTGGCGACCACTGGGGGTTCGGGCAGCGGCGCCGTCACCTACGCCGTGACGGGTGGTGCCCAGTTCTGCGCGGTGACGGGCAACCAGTTGAGTGCCATTGGCGCCGGCAGTTGCACCATCACGGCCACCAAGGCTGGCGACATCAACCACCAGGCCATCAGCGCCAGCACCACCGTCATCGTGGCCAAGGCTGGACAGACAGCACTGTCGGTGCAGGCCAGTCCTGCAGCCATCAGCTTTGGCGGCATTTCGCAACTGAGCACCACGGGCGGCTCGGGCACCGGCGCCATCGGCTTGAGCGTCGCGGGCCCCTGCAGCATCGCGGGCTCCACGCTCACCGGCCTGGGTGTCGGAACCTGTACGGTCACGGCCACCAAGGCAGCGGATGCCGACCATGAAGAGGCCACGGCCAGCACTTCGGTGACGGTGTCACAGGCAAGCCAGGTGGCCCTGTCCGTGGTGGCATCACCCGCCAGCATTCCCAAAGGCGACTCCAGCACGGTCACCGTCACTGGCGGCAGCGGCAGCGGTGTGCTCACGCTGGCGCTGACGGCAGGCGCTGGCAACTGCACGCTGTTCGGCAACACCGTCACCGGCACGGCCGTAGGCAGCTGCACGGTGACGGCGACCAAGGCGGCCGATGCCAACCATGCACAGGCCACCGGCTCGGTACAGATTGCAGTCGGCAAGGCAATCCAGAACATCACCTTCGATTTCTCGTCCCTGCGTTATCTGAGCCCCCAGGCCCTGTCGCTGGCAAACGCCGCCGCAACCAACTCCAACCTGCCGATCAGCTTCAGCAGCCTCACTCCTCAGACCTGTGTGGTCACGGGCACCTCGCTGCGGCTGATGCGCACGGGAGATTGCACGCTGCAGGCCAGCCAGGCCGGCGATGCCGAGTACGCCGCGGCAACGCCCGTGAACCAGACATTCACGATCACCCTGCCCCCCCACTCTCTGAGCACCATCACCGGTACCGTGGGCGGAACGACGGTCTCAGCAGAGATTGCTGCGGGAAGCCCATGGGTGTTCACACCCATGGGAACAGGCCCGGCGCAGACTGCGGGCTTCATCCCGCTGCAGGGGCACATCAGGTCACCTGCCGACGCACCGCCTGCCAATCTTCAGTTCCCGCTGGGCCTGTTCGATTTCGCTGTCCACAACGGTGCGCCGGGATCCACGGTGAGCATCAAGCTCACGTTCCCGAACAATCTGCCCCGCAATGCACAGTACTGGAAGTACGGTCCCACGTCCGACAACGCAACGCCGCACTGGTATCACTTCACCGGCGCGCAGTTCAACGCCAGCGACAACAGCGTGACGCTGACGATTGAGGACGGCAGGAACGGCGATGACGACCTGGATGTGAACGCCTTCATCAGTGACCCGGGCGGCGTGGCCGTGCTGGCCGCCGCTGCCGGCGGCAGCCCCGCGGCCATTCCCACGCTTTCGCAATGGGGTCAGTGGATGCTGGCAGCGCTGATGCTGGGCGTCGCAGTCCTGGCCGGACGCCGCACGCGAATGCGCAAGCCGCGCTGAGTCGTATGCTGTAGCCGGGGGCTGCTTACGCGCCCCCGGCTACCCGAGTCAAGCCTGCACGATCCCCGACACATCCAGCACATACATCTGCCGCTGGTGCTCGTGCACGGAGTCGATGCAGACCTGGCGCCCGTCACGGCTCCAGCGCGGGTGCAGGTCGCAGCGGTTTTCCTTGCTGAGATCGGGAGAGGCGTAGAAGCTGCCCAGGTCGTGGCGCTCGCCCGTGTGCATGTCGTACAGGAACAGGAAGCGCTCGTGCGTTCGGTCGTCGGGATAGGTGTCGCTGAGCAGCCAGCGCGTGTCCACGGGCGAGAAGCTCATGTGGCCGTTCTCCACCAGCACGCCTGCGCCCACCACCTGCACGTCACCGCCCTCCACATCGTCATAGAGGTGATAGTGGATCTCCCCGGCATGCGGGCCCCACACAATGATGTGGCTGTCGTCCTGCCATAGCGGATGCGAGATCTGGTATTCGGACTTTTCGTAGTCGAAGGTGCCCACGGCCATCGGGTCGAAGTCGTCGGCCAGCTGGGGCAGCGGATGGTCCGAGCATTCGAGCAGGCGCATGTCGGACCCGTCGGGCGCCATGGTGATGAGGCGGTGCAGAAAGCAGGTTTCGTCCTTGACGCGTTCGGTCCAGCGGTGCAGGAAAAGAATGCGCGAGGAAGACGGGTTGACCTCGATATGGCTGACCCAGTGGATGGCCTTGTCCATCGATGTGCGGTGATGAAATGCCTTGAGGCGCGCATAGCTGGCCAGCAGCCTTGCCTCGCCCGTCGCGACCTCCATGCGCCAGATGCCGTCGTCCTCGGGCGCCAGGGGCAAGGCGAAGGGACCACCCTCTTCGCTGTAGCCGATGGTTTCGTGCGTGACGTACAGACGACGGTAGTCCACGCACAGCGCCCAGGCACTGCTGGGCGCCACCACATACACAGGCATGGGCAGGGTGCGCCGCGCGCCGCTGTCCACATCGATGACCACGGAGCCGAACCCCGGATAGCGCCCCCCGGAATCTGCCGTCCTGTCGTTGTGGATCAGCTGGCGGCCCGCCAGCCCGTCCAGCCACTGCAGCTGGCTGCCCATCTGCCAGTTCCAGGCGCCGGTCTCGCCCACGGCGTGGAAGCGGTCACCGTTTTCGGTATCGAAGTAGCCGATGGACGCCCGCGCCTGGGGCGTGAGGTACTGGTCCATCCACGGCGTTTGCTGCGCCAGCACCAGGCGATTGCTGCGGTCCCAGCTGGACTTGTTGTAGTAGCCGAAAAAGTGGTGCTGGCGGCCATCGCCCAGGCGGCGGCAGGGGACGAAGGATGCGGGGGTGTTCGAAGTCATGGAGCGTTTCATTGGGCGGAGATGTGGCCTTCGGCGATCACGCGGTCCCAGCGCTGCTTTTCGCGGGCAACGAAGGATTGCGCCTCAGGCAGGCTGTTGGCGACGGCGCTCATGCCCTGCTCTTGCAGGCCCTTGCGGAACTCGGGTGTGGCCACGACCTTTCGGATGTCGTCATTGAGCTTTTTGACGATGGCCTCGGGCACCTTGGAGGAGACGGCCACCGTGGTCCAGGAGGTGGCCACAAAGTCCTTGAGCCCGGACTCGGCCGCCGTGGGCACGTCCGGCAGGGCCGGCAGTCGCTGGCTGCCCGTGACGGCCAGCGCCTTGAGCTTGCCGCCGCGTATGTGCGACAGCACCGTGGGCGGGTTCTCGAACATGAGCTGGATCTGGCCGCCCAGCAGGTCGTTGATCGCGGCCGAGCTGCCGCGATAAGGCACGTGCACGATGGGCGCGCCCGCCTGCAGCTTGTACAGCTCACCCATCATGTGCACCGACGAGCCCACGCCGGCCGAGCCGAAGTTGACCGTGCCAGGCGCCTTTTTGGCCAGCGCCGTCAGCTCGGCCAGGTTGCTGGCGGCAAGGCTGGGCGTGGCCACCACCACATGCGGCATCTCGGCCAGCACGGTCACCACGCGCAGATCCTTTGCGGGGTCATAGGCCAGCTTGCTGTATACGCCATAGGCGGCATGCAGGCCGATGGAACCCACCATCAGCGTGTAGCCGTCGGCCGGCTGATCGGCCACATATCGGCCTCCCAGATGACCGCCCGCGCCGGGCTTGTTTTCCACCACCACCGGCTGGCCCCAGAGCCGGCTCAGGCGGTCGGCCAGCATGCGTGCCTGCACGTCGGAGCTGCCGCCTGCAGTGAACGGCACGATGATGCGCAGCTGGCGCCCCGGCTGGGGAAAGCCATCCTGCGCGATGGCGGCGACTGGTGCCGTGCCAGCCAACGAGGCGGAGATGGCCGCAGCGAGCATGGCGGCTTTGCGGCCTGAGCTTGTCTTGATCATGGAATCCTTTCGATGGCGCTGCTGCGCCTGGGCAAACGATGCAATGAGGCCAGTGTAGAAAGCGGGGCATCTTTGGAAAAATGCATTTTTCCGTGGCCTCTATACAGAAAAGATATACATTGCCAGCCACCCCGAGCAGGACCGAATCGCCATGTCCAGACCCCTGAGCGCCCGAGAGATCGAGGCCTTCCGTGCCGTCATGCAGACCGGCACCACCACGGCCGCCGCGCGGCTGCTGCATACCACGCAGCCTTCGGTCAGCCGGCTGCTGGCCCAGATGCAGGCGGCCGCAGGGCTCAAGCTGTTCGACATGCACAAGGGCCGGCTGCGCCCCACGGCCGAGGCCGTGGAACTGTTCGCCACCGTGCAGCAGCATTTCCTGGGGCGCGAGCGCATAGAGCGCGACCTGGCCGCACTGCGCCAGTCCGGCGCCGGCACGCTGCGCATAGGCTGCACGCCGGCCCTGGGCCTGAGCGTGATCCCGGCCGTGGTGCGCAGCTTTGCACAGCGCTACCCGGGCACCCACATCAGCCTGCAGACCCTGGGCTCCACGCCCTTGCGCGAGGGCCTGCTGCATGGCCACTTCGACCTGGTGGTCAGCACCATGGCGCTGAGCACGCCCGAGCTGGATGCCACCGTGCTGCACCGCAGCCGCGCCGTCTGCGTCATGCACCCGGACCATGCGCTGGCCACGCGCACGCGGCTGCATGTGCGCGATCTGCAGGGCCAGCTGCTGCTGACCCTCAACGCCGATGACGACATCTGCCTGCAACTGCGCCACACCATGCAGGAACACGGAATAGAAGCCGGCTCCACCATGGAGACCACCTACTCCTCCACCATCTGCACCCTGGCCGCCCAAGGGCTGGGGCTGGGCGTGGTCAACCCCTACGTGGCCTCGGTGTTCGCGCGCGACCTGCGTGTGCTGCCACTGCTGCCAGCCTGTGCGGTGGAGGTGGTGCTGGCCCTGCCGCCCCAATACGCCCCCACCGAAAGGGCTGACTGCTTCGTGCAGTTGCTGCGCGAGCAATTGCACGCCTATCCGCAGGCCCGCACGCCCTAAAATTGCGGCCGATTGGAGACAAGCGGTTTGCAAACGAGTACCCACGAGCCCATGCTCACCCCCGCCGAGCGCGAGGCCATCAATTCCGGCCAGTGGTTCTGCAGCCTTTCGCCCTCGCTGCGCCATGACATCCTGCGCCAGACCACGGTCCGGCGGCTCAAGGACGGGGCACTGATCTATGCACGCGGCGATGTGCCGCACAGGTGGTATGCCTGTGCGCAGGGCGCCGTGCGCATGAGCTCGACCAGCCTGTCGGGTCGGCAGACCACGCTGGCCTATGTGGAGCCGGGTGCCTGGTTCGGTGCCATGTCCACCTTTCTTGACGAGCCCCGCACGCGCGATGCCTATGCCCACGGCGACACCACGCTGCTGTGCGTGGACAAGGAGAGCTTTCACGCCATCCTGGCCACGCATGTGGAGTTCTACGACGCCCTGCTGCGCCTGCAGGCCCACCGCATACGCCAGACCTACGGGCTGGTGGAAGACCTCAACACCCTGCCCCTGCGCGCACGCCTGGCCAAGCAGCTGCTGCACCTGTCGCGCAGCTACGGCACACAGGTGCTGGACGACCCGCGCGAGCTGCGCATAGGCCTGCAACTGGTGCAGGAGGAGCTGGCCCAGTTGCTGGGCGCCTCGCGCCAGCGCGTGAACCAGGAGCTCAAGCGCATGGAGCGCGACGCCTGCATTCGCGTGGAAGCCCAGGGCCTGGGGGTCAGGGACCTGGTGGCCCTGCAGACCATCGTGCGCGAGGCCAGCCTGGCCGGCGCCTGAGGCCGGCGCCGGTTCAGCGCCGCCAGTCGATTCTTGCCGGGCGGCCCGGCAGATGCAGCGCAGCCGTTGCAGCAGGCGCCTCGGCCAGCAACCGGCCCTTGCGGAACACCTTCAGGCGCGTGGCGCGCAGCCGTATCGCCTCGGCCGCATCGCGCGCCTGCAGCAGCACGAAGCTGGCATCGCAGCCGGCCTCGATGCCATAGCCGTCCAGGTGCATCACACGCGCCGCGCGCGTGGTCACGGCGTCGAAGCAGTCGCGCATGCCGTCCTGGCCGGTCATCTGCGCCACATGCAGGCCCATGTGGGCGACCTCCAGCATGTCGCCCGAGCCCATGCCGTACCACGGGTCCATCACGCAGTCATGGCCGAAGGCCACGTTGACGCCTGCGGCCAGCAGCTCGGGCACGCGCGTCATGCCGCGGCGCTTGGGATAGCTGTCCTGGCGGCCCTGCAGCGTGATGTTGATCAGCGGATTGGCAATCACGGCCACGCCGCTTTCTGCGATCAGCGGCAGCAGCTTGCTCACGTAGTAGTTGTCCATGCTGTGCATGGAGGTGCAGTGCGAGCCCGTGACGCGGCCCTGCAGGCCCAGGCGCTGCGCCTCGAAGGCCAGGGTTTCGATGTGGCGCGACAGCGGGTCGTCGGACTCGTCGCAGTGCATGTCCACCAGCAGGCCGCGCTCGGCCGCCAGCTCGCACAGCAGCCTGACGCTGTCGGCACCCTCGGCCATGGTGCGCTCGAAGTGGGGAATGCCGCCCACCACGTCCACGCCTTTGTCCAGCGCCCGCCGCAGGTTGGCGACGCCGCCGGGCGAGCGCAGCACGCCGTCCTGCGGAAACGCCACCAGCTGCAGGTCGATATAGGGAGCCACCTGGCGCTTGACCTCCAGCAACGCATCGACGGCCAGCAGGCGGGCATCGCTGGTATCCACATGGCTGCGGATGGCCTGCAGCCCCTTGGCCGCCGCCCAGTCGCAATACTCCAGCGCGCGCGAGATCAGCGCCTCGGCCGTGAGCAGCGGCTTGAGCTCGCCCCACAGCGCTATGCCCTCCAGCAGCGTGCCGCTGCGGTTGACGCGCGGCAGGCCGTGGCTCAGCGTGGCATCCATGTGGAAATGCGGATCGACGAAGGGAGGCGACACCAGCTGGTGCTGTGCATCGACCACCTGGTGGGCAGGCGCTGAAAGGCCCGCCGCGACCTCGACGATGCGCCCGCCCTGCACGGCGATGGACATGTCCTGGCGGCCGTCGGGCAGCGTGGCGTGAATGACGAGTAGATCAAGCATCTGCGTATTCTGCGGGCATGGCCACGCACCCGCAGTCTTGCCTGACCACGCTGAATGGCCTGCCAGCGGTCAGACCGAAAGCGCAAGGGATCAGGGGGAACTACTGGTAGCTGATGGTGAAGGTCGCCGCCGCATTGGCACTGCCTATGGTCACGTTCTCTTCGGTCTTGACATAGCGCGCCGTCAGCGGGATATCCAACCGCTCCTGCCCGTAGGCAACAGACCCTGCAAACCATTGATTCCTGTTGCCGGCGGCATTGGAGTCCGGGCCAAAGCCCAGTATCTGGTCATCCTTGCGGATCTGCACACCCACACCTTTTGCCACCGAGGTTTTGGACAGGGTCAAAACATTCCCGATATTTGCAGGATTTTCCACGTCCGTCAGCGTGACATAGGCGTTGGTCAACGAACCTGGGATGCCGCCCTTGCACAACAACGAGATGAGGAAGGAGCGGGGAGCACCGGTTGAGCCGATTGAGGTGAGTTTTTGAGCGACAGTCTGGGCCATGCGCACGGGCTCCGGCGCCTGTGGGGTACAGGTGGGCACCCTGGGCCGGAGGACGACGGGCGAGGAAAAGCTGTATTGAGCGAGAATCTGGCCAGATGCATCAGTCGCGCGTTCGTACAGGAAATCGCTGTCCAGCACGCCACCTGCAGTGATATCGCCATCTGCGGTCTTGATCAACTCAACTTTGACATCGGAAAATTGATATGCAAAAGATCCGGGGTGATCGGAATGCTCCGAAGTACTTACAGGCGCAGCACCATGTATAGTCGAAACCCTCATTCCAATACCCTCGACTGTCGTCGGGTATATATTATTGACTGGTGTAGATTTACCTACGCTATAGCCCATGACCCGTTGCTTACAATTCATCAATCTCTTGCCAACCCCATTACTCAGTACCGCCACAGCGGCTTTTGAGTAAATCACCGTGTTCTTGGCCACAGTGGGATTGAATTCTGGGGGATTGAAATTACTGAACACATACTTGTAATAGCCTGCCCCATCACTTGTATCTTTAATTTCGCATTGGGACCATGCGGAGGTGGCCATCATTGCAAAAATAAGTATCATGACAGCCTTGTTTATTCTGCAAAAAGCACCTATGAATATATGCATTCTGAATACCTCCGGATAATAAAAAATTCCAAGGCCGCATTTCCTTGGTAAATTTTCAATCATAGGCACCTTTCATCCGAGATGAAATCAGATCAATCTGATTCAAGGTCTGCCCGGTGCCATGAAGGTCGTGGCGAGGCAGGCCCCATCACGTCAATGGCCCCGCATGCCGATACGCTGGCCGAAGCCAGGGCTGACAGCCGCGCTGCCGAATCGCCTGAAAAACACCCAAGCGCAATCGCGCATCAAAATAGGGGCTGACTGCTGCGGCAAGGGCATGATTTTTCGGGTGAACAGGCTGGCAACCACCACAAGAGCAGCCATCGAAAAATCACGCAACCATTTGATTTAATTGGATTTATTTATGCAAATCGCCACCTGGAACGTCAATTCCCTGTCCGTGCGCCTGCCGCAGGTGCTGGCCTGGCTGCAGGCCAACCCTGTCGATGCGCTGGCGCTGCAGGAACTCAAGCTCACCGACGACAAGTTTCCGCTGCAGGCGCTGCAGGAGGCCGGCTACCACGCGGTCAGCCATGGACAGAAGACCTACAACGGCGTGGCCTGGCTGACGCGCACGCCGGTGCACGACGTGGTGCGCAATATCCCGGGCCTGGATGACGAGCAGGCCCGCATCATTGCCGCCACCCTCGATGCCGAAGGCGGCCCGGTGCGCCTGATCAACGGCTACTTCGTCAATGGGCAGGCGCCGGGCACCGACAAGTTCGCCTACAAGATGCGCTGGCTGCAGGCGCTGCAGGACTGGGCGAAAAGCGAGATGGCAGCCCATCCGCGCCTGGTGCTGGTGGGCGACTTCAACGTGGCGCCCGAGGACCGCGACTCCTACGATCCGATCGGACTGAAGGACACCATCCACCACACGGTGGAAGAGCGCACGCATTTCCAGGCGCTGCTGCAGCTGGGCCTGACCGATGCCTTCCGCATGTTCGACCAGCCCGAGAAAAGCTATTCGTGGTGGGACTACCGGATGCTGGGTTTCCAGAAGAACCGGGGCCTGCGCATCGACCACATCCTGGTCAGCGAGGCCTTGCGTCCCAGCGTCACCGCCTGCATCGTGGACCGCGCGCCGCGCAAGAACCCTCAGCCCAGCGACCATGCGCCGGTCGTCGTGACATTGGGCTAGGTTTTCGGACTTGCGCTACAGCATGTAGCGGCGCAGCCAGTGGATGGCCTCGATATGGCCGCGCAGCATCAGGGACTGGCGGTGGAGAATCTCGCTGAGCGCCCTGGGCAGGCGTGCCTGCTCGGCGGCCTCATAGGCGCTGAGCCATTGCTGCTGGCAGGACTCGGCCTGGTCCAGCACGTAGTCCGCGCCCTCTTCCCTGCCCAGCAGCCCGTCCCAGAAGGCGTTGCGACGCAGTGCGGCACGGCTGTCGCGCACGGGCAGCACCACGCCGCCGTTGGCGTCGATGGCGCGTTCCAGGTCATCGACCAAGACCTGGCTGGCATTGAAGTGGCGCGCCAGTACCTGGCCTATCAGTCCCTGGGGCATGGGATCCATGCATTCGCCCAACCGGACATGGGCCTGGCGACCCAGGGCCAGCACGGCATTGAGCAGCGCCGTGGTCTGCAGTTCCAGCGTGGAAGCCGCAGGCTGTGCGGGCGTGCGCCGGCGCGCCTGCAGCCAGGAGGCCTCCACGGCCTCACGCACCTGGTTCCAGTGCAGCAGGCTGCCGCCCCGTTCCTGCTCCCAGCGTTCTTCCAGTCGGGCTTCTGCGGACTCGAAATCCTGCTGCGCGTGTTCCGGCGACAGGGAAGCCTTCCAGCCCAGTGCATAGGCGGGCCGGTATTGGTCGTAGCCGCGCCCCGGCACGAAGTACGGCTCCAGGAAATAGCGGTCATGCCAGTACGCATCGACCGGCTCGCCGAGCTTGCGCGGTGTCGATGGGTACATCACGCCCGGGCGGGCGGGTTTGGCCTTTTGCCAGAGGTTGGAGAGGACTGTGGGCACGATAGGTCGGGACGTAGGCCGTTCCAGCGAAGAGGACTCCATTGTCCCAAGCCCGGGCGGTACGGCCCGTCAGCACCCCGGGCGCCGGCCTGTAGGAGCCGGACCCTTGCCAAGGCAAGGGCCCGGCCGCCCGCCGGCTTGCCTTACTCGAAGGCGTCCTCGTCCATGCCCAGCTCCTGCAGCTTGCGGGTGATGGTGTTGCGGCCTATGCCCAGGCGCTGGGCGGCCTCGACCCGGCGGCCGTGGGTGACGGCCAGGGCCGAGCGGATCAACTGCGCCTCGAAGCGGCGGGACAGCTGGTCCCAGACCTCGCCATGCCCCTGGGCCTGGGTGTGCTCCAGCAGCTGGCGCGCCTGCTGCCCCAGCAGATGCACCCAGTCCAGGTCGGACGTGGCCAGCCCCCCGTCATGCGGCTGGGCCAGCGACGGGGCTGGCATGGCGATGCGGCCCACTCCCTCTTCCGCCACGGCCGGCGCATGCGACAGCACCACCGGTGCGGGCACGCCGGCACTGCCGCCGCCCACGGGTGGCGCGGCCTCGCCCAGCACCTCGGGAGGCAGGTCCTTGACCGAGATGACCTGGGCTGGCGCCATGACGGTCAGCCAGTGGCAGATGTTCTCCAGCTGGCGCACGTTGCCGGGAAAGGCGAACGACTGCAGCCGCTGCATGGCATCGACCCCCATGCGCTTGGGCTCCACGCCCAGCTGCCGCGCGCTTTGCTGCAGGAAGTGGCGTGCCAGCATGGGCACGTCTTCGTTGCGCTCGCGCAGCGCGGGCAGGCGCAGGCGGATGACGTTGAGGCGGTGGAACAGATCCTCGCGGAAGGCGCCGTTGCGCACGCGCTGCTCCAGGTCCTGGTGGGTGGCGGCGATGACGCGCACATGTGCCTTGACGGCCTGGTGGCCGCCCACGCGGTAGAAATGCCCGTCCGACAGCACACGCAGCAGGCGCGTCTGCAGGTCGAAAGGCATGTCGCCGATTTCATCGAGAAAGAGCGTGCCGCCCTCGGCCTGCTCGAAGCGGCCGCGCCGTTGCGTCTGGGCGCCCGTGAAGGCGCCGCGCTCGTGGCCGAACAGTTCGGACTCCAGCAGGTCCTTGGGGATGGCGGCGGTGTTGATGGCCACGAAGGGGCCGCCCGCCACGGGCGAGTGCTTGTGCAGCGCGCGCGCCACCAGTTCCTTGCCCGAGCCCGACTCGCCCGTGACCAGCACCGTGACCTGGCTCTGGCTGAGCCGGCCGATGGCGCGGAACACATCCTGCATGGCAGGCGCCTGGCCCAGCATCTCGGCCTGCAGCGGGGCCTGTGCCTCGGCCACGTCCTCGCGCAGGCTTTCCTCGACGGCGCGGCGGATGAGCTCCACCGCCTTGGGCAGGTCGAAGGGTTTGGGCAGGTACTCGAAGGCTCCGCGCTGGAAGGCCGAGACGGCACTGTCCAGGTCGGAGTACGCGGTCATGATGATGACGGGCAGGCCGGGCTGCTGGGCGCGGATCTGCTCGAGCAGTTCCAGGCCGGAGCCGCCGGGCATGCGGATATCGCTGACCAGCACCTGTGGTGGCTGGCGCGCCGGGTCGCTGGCATCGACATCGGACAGTGCCGTGAGCACGTCGCGCGCCTGAACGAAGCTGCGCGTTGCCCAGCCTTCCCGGCCCAGTGCCTTTTCCAGCACGAAGCGGATGGAAGGGTCATCATCCACGATCCAGATCGGTTTCATTGGTGGTGCTTCCTTCCCTTGTTGCAGTGTTGACTTCCGTGGGCCTCAAGGCAGGGGAATGAGGATGCGGAAATCCGTGCGGCCCGGCTGGCTTTCACATTCGATCAGCCCCTGGTGGCGCTGCACGAAGGTCTGCGCCAGCGTCAGCCCCAGTCCCGAACCGCCATCCCTTCCCGATACCAGCGGATAGAAGATCCGCTCCTTGATGGCATCGGGAACGCCTGGCCCGTTGTCGATCACATGCAATTCCAATGCCAACCGGTAGCGTTGGCGACCAAAAGTTACCTGGCGCGCCACACGGGTTCTCAAAATGATCTCGGCATCGCCGGCCGCGATGCGTTCGTGCAAGGCCTGCGCCGCGTTCTGGACGATGTTGAGCACGGCCTGGATCAGCTGTGCGCTGTCGCCCCGGAACTCGGGAATGGAGATGTCGTAGTCGCGCGTAATGGTCAGCCCTGCAGGATGCTCGACGAGCACCAGCGAACGCACGCGCTCGCAGACTTCGTGGATGTTGACGTCACCGACCTCGTGCGGATGGCGGTGCGGCGCCAGCAGCCGGTCGACCAGCGCCTGCAGACGGTCGGCCTCGTGGATGATGACTTCGGTGTACTCGCGCAGCTCGGGCGCGTCCAGATCCATCTGCAGCAACTGGGCCGCGCCACGGATGCCGCCCAGCGGGTTCTTGATCTCGTGGGCCAGGTTGCGGATCAGCTCCTTGTGCGCCTGGGCCTGCTCGCGCAAACGCTCCTCGCGGTCCTGGCGTGCCTGCTGCTCCAGCGGCCAGAACTCCACCAGCACATGGCCGGGCCGCTCGGCCAGGGAAACCGTGACGTGCACAGGAAGCGCATCGCCCCCCACGCGGTGCAGGCTGGCCTCGAAGCGCAGGGCAGCGAAGTCGTTGTCCTGGGCGCCGCGCAAGGCCTTGTCCAGCAAGGCCGGCTCGGTGAAGCAGGCTGCCAGCTCGCTGCCTTCGAGCATGCGGCGCGACAGGCCCAATGCGTTCTCAAGGGCCGCGTTGGCGAAAAGCACGGCGCCTTGCTCGTCGAGCACGGTCATCAGCGTGCACAGCAGATCAAGCGCCTGATAGGAGGCCGGGGGCGCCGGCCGGTCGTCCTGGATCATGGCCGGGCTCGCATGGGCCGCTCGGGCCCGTCAGTTCTTGGGAAGTCGATCCAGTTCGCGGCGGATGCCGGCGACATCGCCTTCCTGCCGCGAGATGCTGCTCTTGAGCTGCTCGACACGTTCCAGATAGCCCTGGGGATTGCGCAACTCCAATGCGGTGCGCTGGGGATTGCCATCGTTGTACTCCTGACGCAGCTGTGTCAGCTTCTCCTGGGCGCGGGCCAGCTCGCTTTCGAGGATGGTCCGCGCATCGGAGTCGCGGGCCTTCTGGGCGCTGCTGTTGACCTTGGCCGGAGCGGGCGATCCTGCCGCAGGAGCGGCGGAGGTGCGCGGCGCCTGGCCGCCGCCCGAGGCCGCCGGCTTGCTGCCGCCATGGATCACCGTCACATGCCCGCCGTCCACCGGCTTGCAGTCCTTGGCCTTGGCCTGGCTGACGTTGTTGGTGTACTCGTTGCCGCAGCGGTAGATCACGTCCTGGGACCAGGCTCCTACCGACAGCAGCGGCAGCAGCAGCGACACAAACAGTTTCTTCATTCCATTCCCTCGGGTAGCCAGATCGGAAGGGCCCGGCTTGTCCGGGCAAGTATCGCTCCATCTTCCGGGCTGGACGTCATTTCTTGAGCGGGACAACCCCTTTTGGTTCCGCGCCCAGCATACCCAGGTCCTGGCCGAAAGCAAAAAAGGCGGCTTGCGCCGCCTTTTTGCCGACCCGCCTTACAGCGAGAAGTACATGTCGTACTCGACCGGGTGCACGGCCTGACGGTAACGGGTCACTTCGCCCATCTTCAGCTCGATGTAGGCATCGAGCATGCTGTCCGAGAACACGCCGCCCTTGGTCAGGAACGAACGGTCTGCGTCCAGTGCTTCCAGGGCCTGGTCCAGGCTGTGGCAGACCGTGGGCACCAGCTTGTCCTCTTCCGGGGGCAGGTGGTACAGATCCTTGGTCGCGGCTTCGCCGGGATGGATCTTGTTTTCCACGCCGTCCAGACCCGCCATCAGCAGGGCCGAGAAGCCCAGGTAGGGGTTCATCAGCGGATCGGGGAAGCGTGCCTCGACGCGGCGGCCCTTGGGGTTGGCCACGTAGGGGATGCGGATCGATGCCGAGCGGTTCTTGGCCGAGTAGGCCAGCTTGACCGGAGCCTCGAAGCCGGGCACCAGGCGCTTGTAGCTGTTGGTGCCGGGGTTGGTGATGGCGTTCAGGGCACGGGCGTGCTTGATGATGCCGCCGATGTAGTACAGCGCGAAGTCGGACAGGCCGGCATAGCCGTCACCTGCGAACAGGTTCTTGCCATCCTTCCAGACGGACTGGTGCACGTGCATGCCGGAGCCGTTGTCGCCCGGATAGGGCTTGGGCATGAAGGTGGCGGTCTTGCCGTAGGTGTTGGCCACGTTCCAGATCACGTACTTCATGACCTGTGTCCAGTCGGCGCGCTCCACCAGGGTCGAGAACTTGGTGCCGATCTCGTTCTGGCCGGCGCCAGCCACTTCGTGGTGGAACACTTCGACGGGAATGCCCAGTTGTTCGAGCAGCAGCACCATCTCGGCGCGCAGGTCCTGGGTGCTGTCCACGGGCGGCACGGGGAAGTAGCCGCCCTTGTTGCGCGGACGGTGGCCGCGGTTGCCGGACTCGAACTTGGCGCCGGAATTCCAGGGGGCTTCGTACTCTTCGATTTCGTAGAAGGTGCTGCCGGGTTCGGTGTTCCAGCGCACGCCGTCGAAGATGAAGAATTCAGGTTCGGGACCGAAGTAGGCGGTATCGCCCAGGCCCGAGGCCTTCAGATAGGCTTCGGCACGCTTGGCCACCGAGCGGGGATCGCGGTCGTAGGCCTTGCCATCGCCGGGTTCGATCACATCGCACTGCAGGAACAGCGTGGTCTCTTCAAAGAAGGGGTCGATGTTCGCGGTGGCGGGATCGGGCATCAGTTGCATGTCCGATGCTTCAATGCCCTTCCAGCCTGCCACCGACGAGCCGTCGAAGGCGTGGCCCGAGGTGAACTTGTCTTCGTCGAAGTGCGACACCGGCACCGTGACGTGCTGCTCCTTGCCACGGGTGTCCGTAAAACGAAGGTCCACGAATTTGACCTCGTTCTCCTTCACCATGTTCAACACGTCTGCAACGGTCTTTGCCATCAGATCTCTCCTGCCAATCTGGCTGATCAAAAAAGATAAATACTCTTAAGCAGTTTGCGTGCCAGGCTGCATCCATTGAGTGCATGCCCGCAGACTGGCACCTGCTTGGCGCGCCAGCCCCGTGATTCTGCCGCCTTGCGTGGGCGTTGTGGATGACATTGCAGCCTGGCCCGGCCCGAGTGACCACTCACCAAATCGGTGCAGATTTGGATGAAGGGCCGTAAATCAGATATTGCGCACCAATTCAGGGCCACGACTTGCACCAAATGAGTGCAAACCTTCCAGCAGCGTGGGCCAGGCCTTGGTGACGGCACCAGCTTCGCCCTTGACACCAAGTTCTATGTGCCGGCCGTGCTTGGAATCATCCACGCTGGGCAGGCTGAACACCTTGACGCCCGGGTGGTCGCGCTCTATGGCCACCATCAGCGGCGTCAGCGTGGCTTCCATGCCGCCGTAGACGATGACCGAATGCTCCCGCTGCACCGTGCTGTGGAAATGCTTGGCGTAGCGCTGCTCCAGCACCCACTCGACCATGGGCCAGGCCATGACAGGGAAACCGGGCACGAAGTGCACCGTGCCGCTGGCGCCCGAACAGGAAAAGCCCGGGATCTTGTTGTAGACGTTGGGGATGATGCGCGCGCCTTCGGGGAAGTTGCCCATCTGCAGCCGGTGCAGGTTGTCGGCCCGCTGGGGCTCGTAGGGCTTGCCTTCCTCGGTGGCCACATCGCGCATGCGTTCGCGGATCAGGGCCACGGCTTCCGGGTGCAGGGCCAGCGGCACGCCCAGGGCCTCGGCTGCGCATTGGCGCGTGTGGTCGTCGGGCGTGGCGCCTATCCCGCCAAAGCTGAAGACCACGGCCTGCGATGCGAAGGCGCGGCGCAGGGCGTCGGTGATGCGTGCCCTATCGTCACCCACGTACTCGGCATGGGCCAGGGACAGGCCACGCGCGCCCAGCAGCTCGATCAGCTTGGGAAGGTGCTTGTCGGCACGCTTGCCCGACAGGATTTCGTCTCCGATGATGAGTGCGCCAACTTGAAGGGTCATGTGGTCTTTTCTTGCGGGGTGGGGGGAACAGGGGCTGTGCCGGAGCCTTGCGGCGCGTCGGGAGCGTAGGGAATGATGGGTGCTTCGGGCAGCGCCGGCTCCTCCTCGCGCATGCGCTGCAGCGCCGCCAGGCAGAAATGGGCAAACCACAGCGAGGAGAAGGCGAAGATCAGCGCATAGATCCAGATGGCCACCGGAATCAGTATCCAGAAGGCTGCAACGAAGACCACGCCCGAGGCCCAGACAATGGCCGGAGCCGCCCCCAGGTAGCCACAGACCACGCCCATGAGCATCAGCGCCAGGCGGTGGCGCAGGAACAGGCTGCGGCGTTCTGGCTTGCTGGCGTGGGCAGACAGCGCGTCGAAGGCCATGACGCGGTAGGTCAGCCAGCCCCAGATCAGCGGGGGGATCACCACCACCAGGGGAGGCACGAACCACAATGGAACCGATACCAGCAACGCGATCAGGGCGATCAGCGAGGAGCCGGCCGACCACAGCAGGCTGCCGATCAGGGTGGCACCCTGCCTGCGCTCGAGTGCCGGAAAGCGCCGTTGCGCCACCAGCTCGACCAGGGCCGGCGTCATGAACAGCGCCACCAGCAGCAGCGAGACCACGACCAGCACCGGCGTGACCGAGAGAACGACCAGCACCGGCGCCACCAGCTCGGGCAGCGATTGCACGCCCATCCAGGACCAGACCGTGTGCAGCCAGCCCACGCCCTGCAGGACTCCTTCCGTCCAGACCACGGCATCGGCCCAGAAGAAGTAACCCAGCAGCCAGGCCGTGATGGCCATGAAGAGCAGGGGAAACAGCGACCATGCAATCACCCGCTTATGCAGGCAATACGCCGTCGCACGCCAGAAGGAATCGAGTAGCAAGCCCATGCCGGCAAGCATACCCCGAGCCCAGCCTCAAGCGCGACCCATCAACCTTAGGAACCCACGCCATTGCTGGGCCCAAAAGCCCTGGCCGTAGTCGCGCAGCTGGCCCTGGGCATTGGGCTGGACCTGGTCGCGCACGCCGGTGGGATCGAAGCGCAGCTCGAAATTGGCGGTGCCGAACAGCATGTCCCACCAGGGCAGCAGCACGCCGAAGTTGTTGCCATGCGCCTTCTTGTTGCGCACGGGCGCCATGGGCTCGTGGCCAATGCCGATGGCGTGGTGGCGGCGGTGAAAGCGCGGGCTGATCCACAGCCGCTCGCCGATGGTGCCGAACCAGACGCGCAGGTTGGCATGCTGGAAGCTCTCGCTGAGCTGGGTGAAGGCCACGATGGCCACGAACTGGCCTGGAGCCACGCCGATGAACTGGGCCACGAGCACGATGATGGTGTCGCGGATCACATCGTCGAGCAGGTGATTGCGGTTGTCGCTCCAGACCGTCATCTGGCGCTGCGAGTGGTGCAGCGCATGCAGCTTCCACCACCAGCCGATGCTGTGCTGGCCCCGGTGTATCCAGTAGTCGAGGAAGTCGAAGGCCAGCAGGTAGATGATCAGGCTGACCCAGGCCAGATCGGTCACGCCGGGCCAGACACCGTCCAGGTGAAAGCTCGGCAGGCCCCAGACATGCAGGCGGCCCATGAGCTCGTCCCACAGCGGGTCCAGCGTGAAGAACAGCGCCAGCCTGAACAGGCCCAGCCGGTGCACCACGGTATAGATGATGTCCACATGGATGGCGCGCCGGTCGGTAACGGGCTCGACGGGCCGCCAGTACTGCAGCGGCGCGATCACGGCCACCATGATGAAGATCTGCAGCAGGCCCACCAGCAGCCAGCCTGTGGCGTCGTAGGCATCCTCCAGCAGGCTGGCCTGTCCCAGCCAAAAGAGCACAGGCTGGACAACGCCCTCGAACAGGCGCTGCTGCGCATTACCGAACCACTGAATCCACCAGTCCACACCACGCTCCCATCGCCCGCCGCGCTGCGCGCGCGGATGTCATGCGAATTTTGCTATCCAATCCCGATAGTCGGGATGCTCCCGCAGCGTGCGGAAGCAGAACCCCTGCTTGAGCAGGCCCGTGATCAAAGGTTCCAGCACGGCCGGTGCCCAGGGGTCCTTGCGTGACCAGATGCCCAGATGGGCCAGCAGGATGTCGCCGCTGCGGATGTTCTTGAGCGCCTGGGCCAGCAGCTGCGCATTCGGGTAGCGGTCGCTGGGCAGCTCGTCGCCCAGAAAGCCTGCGCTGGACCAGCCCACATGCATGTAGCCGCCCTGCCGCGCGGCGTCCAGCAGCGCGGGCGAGGTCTTGCCGCCGGGCGCACGGAACAGCGGCAAGGGCTTGCGCCCGGTGATCTGCTGCAGCCGCTGTGCAGCCCTGCGGATCTCGTCGCAATAGCCTGCCGCATCGACCGTGAAGCTCTCGTTGGCGCGTGGCCCGGCCGAGGGGCGCACGCGAAAACCCGTGACCGGACCGTTCTTCGAGGCGCGCAGATCACCGCGCCAGTACATGTGGTCGTAGGTGTGCGAGGCGAACTCGTGGCCTTCGGCGGCGCGTGCGCGCCACCAGGGCGCCCAGGTCTCGCCCAGGCTGCCGTCGCCTTGCTGCGTGCGCTCGTTGGCGGCAAAGAAGGTCACTGGCACGCCATGGCGCTTGAGCACCTCGGCCACCAGGTCGGCAATGCCCATGTGGCCCGTGTCGAACGTCAGGTACACGGTCTTGGCGCAGCCCGTGCCCTGCCCTGCGGCCATCGAGGGGCGCAGCAGGCTGAAGGCGGCGGCGCCAGCCAGCGATTGCGCAAAGAGTCTGCGGTCCATCAGCGCTGCGCGTGGGCCAGTGTCCAGACACCGTGGGGCGACTTGCCGACCTTGACCTGCTGGACCACCTTCTTTTCGACGGTGTCGATCACCGACAGCTTGCGCGCCCAGCGCGAGCTGACCAGTAGGTAGCGGCCGTCGGCGGAAACGTCCATGCAGTCCGGGCCTCCCGGGGCCGGGTAGCTGGCCACGACCTGGTTGGTCTGCATGTCGATCTTGCTGATGGTGTTGGCCACGCGGTTGCTCACATACAGGTGGCGGCCATCGCCGGCGGCACGCATGGCGTGGGCGCCAGCGGCTGTCTTGATGCGGGCCACGCTGCGCGGCTCGGGGCCGGTGATGTCGAACACTTCCACGCCATCGCTGCCGGTCAGGCCGATGAACAGCTTGGTGCCGTCCGGGCTGCCATAGAGATCGGCCGGCATGGGGCCGGTGGGCACGCGGGCCTTGATGGTCTGCGTGGCGATGTCGATGGCCACCAGGGCATCGCTGTCCTGCATGGTGGAATAGATGGTCGTGCTCCTGGCATCGATCCAGAGATGGCTGGGCGTCTTGCCCGTGGGCACGCGCTTGACCAGCTGCGGGTTCTGGCCATCCCAGCGGTAGATGTCGATGTGGTTGAGGCGGTTGGCCGCCGTGACGAACCACTTCATGTCCGGGCTGAAGCGCAGGTGATAGGGGTCGATGATGTCGCGGATCACGCGCTGCACCTCGCCTGTGCGCGGATCGACCAGGGTCAGGGTATCGCCCAGCGCATTGGCCACGACCAGCGATTTCTCGTCAGGCGTGAGGTAGAGGTGGTGCGGCTCCTTGCCCGTGGGAATGCGGGCCGTCTCCTGCCAGGTGACCGGGTCCACGATGCTGATGTTGGCATCGAGCGAGTTGAGCACGAAGATGGGCGTGGGGCCCTGGGTCTGCGGCGGCGGCGTGACACGCGCAACAGGCGCTACCGGGGCAGCAGAGGCCGCAGGCACGGAAGGCGCGGCGGGAACGGCAGCGGCCTGAGCCGATGCAGCCTGCGCCTGGGCGGCTGCAGGCGTGGCTGAGGCCGCACGGGCCGATTTGGATCCGGGCAGGGACGCCACGGCCAGCCAGGCCAGCGCACCGCCGCCCACAACCAAAGCCACAGCCGCGCCCAAGCGCCCGACGGAAAGACGTTTCACAAAGCACCACCTTCTGAGAATCTGCGCAGTGTAGCCGCGCCATTCAGCCCTCGGACGCTCTAGGGCATCGGCTTTTGAAGCTGTGCAAAAAACCGACATTTACGCGACGTTGGCCCGAGATATCGCGACAAGCGCGCCAACCCATGACTTGCATCAAGGCATGACGACAACGCATGAAAACGCAGGCCACAACGACAAAGGGAGCCGGTTGGCTCCCTTTGCAGGCAAGGACCTTGGAAAGCGCAACGGCTCTCAGATCTTCCACTTTTCCATGAGCTTTTCGGGACGCAGCGTGTCGTAGTGCTCGAAAGGCTGGTGGATCCAGGGGTTGGTCGGCAGGTAGTCCACCGAGTAGTCAGGCGTGAACGCGGACAGGCCCTTGGTCCAGATCACGGCGCTGCGCAGCTCGGTGATCGGCGGATAGTTGGTCTTGAGCATGGCGATCACGGCATTCAGCGTGTGGCCCGAATCGGCCAGGTCATCGACCAGCAGCACGCGGCCGGCAATCTCGCCCTTGGGCGTGGTGATGAAGCGCGCGATGTCCAGATGGCCCTGCACCGTACCGGCCTCGGCGCGGTAGGAGCTGGTGGACATGATGGCCAGCGGCTTGTCGAAGATGCGGCTGAGCATGTCACCGGGGCGCAGGCCGCCACGGGCCAGGCAGAGAATGGTGTCGAATTCCCAGCCGGACTGGTGCACTTTGATCGCGAGCTTTTCGATCAGTCCGTGGTATTCGTCGTAGCTCACATACAGGTGTTGACCGTCTTCCGTCAGCATGGAATGGCTCCTGGTTCAATCTTGGGGTTCAAACGCCAGCAGTTCACTGGGCGGCGTAGGGGTTTTGCATCAGGATGGTGTGATCCCGGTCGGGGCTGGTCGAAACCATGGCGATGGGCACGCCCGTCACTTCCTCGATGCGCTCCAGATAGCGGCGGGCATTGGCCGGCAGCTTGTCGTAGTCGGTCACGCCCACGGTGGAATCGGTCCAGCCGGGGATGGATTCATAGATGGGCTTGCAGCGGGCGATCTCGTCGGCGCCCATGGGCAGCAGGTCGATCTTTTCGCCGTCCAGCTCGTAGCCCACGCACAGCAGCAGTTCCTGCAGGCCGTCGAGCACGTCGAGCTTGGTGATGCACAGGCCCGACAGGCCGTTGACCTGGGCGCTGCGCTTGAGCAGCGCGGCGTCGAACCAGCCGCAGCGGCGCGAGCGGCCGGTGGTCACGCCCTTTTCGGCGCCCACGGTGCTCATGTGCCAGCCTGGCGTGCCTTCCTTTTCCCAATCCAGTTCGGTGGGGAAAGGACCGCCGCCCACGCGGGTGCAGTAGGCCTTGGTGATGCCCAGGATGTAGTGCAGCATGCCGGGGCCCACGCCGGAACCGGCAGCCGCATTGCCGGCGACGCAGTTGGACGAGGTGACATAGGGATAGGTGCCGTGGTCCACGTCCAGCAGCGTGCCCTGCGCGCCTTCGAACAGCAGGTTGGCGCCTTCGGCGTGCGCGGCGTTCAGCTCGCGCGAGACGTCGGCCATCATGGGCAAAAGCTGCTCGGCATGGCGCATGGCTTCTTCGTACACGGCGTCGAACTGGACTTCGCCATCCTTGATGTACGGCTTGAGCGCGTCACCGAAGGTGAAGTTCTTCGAGCCCAGCACGTTGACCAGGATGTGGTTGTGCAGGGCCAGCAGTTCGCGCAGCTTGGTGGCGAAGCGCTCGGGGTACTTGAGGTCCTGCACGCGCAGTGCGCGGCGGGCAATCTTGTCTTCGTAGGCGGGGCCGATGCCACGGCCGGTGGTGCCGATCTTCTCGGTGCCGCCCTGCTCGCGCGCCGCTTCGCGCGCCACGTCCAGCGCCGAGTGGAAGGGCAGGATCAGCGGGCAGGCTTCGGACACCCGCAGGCGGTCGCGCACTTGCACGCCGGCCTTCTCCAGGCCTTCGATTTCCTCGAACAGCTTGGCGGCCGACAGCACCACGCCGTTGCCGATATAGCACTTCACGCCGGGGCGCATGATGCCGCTGGGAATCAGGTGCAGCGCGGTCTTCACACCATTGATGACCAGCGTGTGGCCCGCATTGTGGCCACCCTGGAAGCGGACCACGCCCTGGGCGCTTTCGGTCAGCCAGTCCACCAGCTTGCCCTTGCCTTCGTCACCCCACTGGGTGCCGACCACGACCACGTTGCGACCTTTGGTAGCTTTCATATTCAAATCCGATGAAATCCGAAGAAATTGACAAATGCGTCAGATGGCTTGCACGGCCCACTGCCCGGCAACCTGCACGAGCTCACGGTCGCAGTGGAACTCGTCCACTTCGCTTTCATGGCCTGGCAGCACGCAGACCACGGTCTCGCCCTGCCGGCGCAATGCCGCGATGGCGGCTGCCACCTGGGGATCGTCGCCCCAGGGCGCACGGATGGCAGCCTTGAGCGGGCGCTCGGGCACAACGGCCACGAGCTGCTTGATGTCCAGGCTGAAGCCGGCGGCGGGCCGGTTGCGGCCGAAGACCGCGCCCACCTCGTCATAACGGCCGCCGCGCACCAGCGCGTCGCTGGCACCCGGAACATAGATGGCGAAGCGCGTGCCGCTGTAGTAGGCATAGCCGCGCAGATCGGCCAGATCAAAGCTCACGTTCACGCCTTCCAGGCGCTGGGCCAGCCAGCGCAGCTGGTCCAGCAGAGGCTGCACGCCTGCCGTGCGCGCCAGCAGCGTCTCGGCGCGGTCCAGCACCTCGATGCCGCCGTACAGCTGCAACAAGGCCATCAGGCCTTCGCGCGAGGCGACGGGGAAGTCCCGGGTGAGGCGCTCGAGTTCGCTCGCATCCTTGGCGGCCAGCGCGGCATGCACGCCGCGCAGCACCTGCATGTCCACCATCACGCCAGCCAGCAGGCTGCGCACGATGCGCACATCGGCCAGATCGACGTTGATGTCGGTGACGCCCGCGCTGCGCAGGCAGTCCAGCGCCAGGTGCAGTGCCTCCAGATCGGCTTCCATGCCCTGGTGGCCGTAGATTTCGGCACCGAACTGCAGCGGCTCGCGCGTGGCGCGGGGACGATCAGGGCGGGCATGGACGACGGGGCCGCAGTAGCACAGGCGCGTGAGGCCCTTGCGGTTGAGCAGATGGGCGTCGATGCGAGCCACCTGCTGCGTGGTATCGGCACGCAGGCCCATGGTGCGGCCCGTCAGCTGGTCGATGAGCTTGCAGGTCTGCAGGTCCAGCGCCTCCCCTGTGCCGGTGAGCAGGGATTCGAGGTACTCCAGCATGGGCGGCATGACCAGTTCATAGCCATAGCCACGTGCGGTATCGAGCAAGCCTCGACGCAATTCTTCGATGTGCCGGGCCTCGGAAGGCAAGACATCGGCGATGTGATCCGGCAGGACCCAAGCAGACATGGAAAAAGGGGGAGGCTGTTAAAAACGTGATTCTACCGGCTGTTGCGGGCCAGCCCAAATTGGGGGTGTCCCAAGGCCCGCGAGGAGCGTTCGGTATTCCGAATCGATTCGGTGTGCGGGCGCCAGCGGCAGCGCAAGAAAAAACGGCGCCCCAACAGGGGCGCCGTGCATGGGCCGGGCGGCGTTGCCGCTCAGGCGTTCTTACTTTCCAGAGCTGCCGCCGTTGCGGTAGGCCTTGAAGAAGTCGGTCTGCGAAGGATCGAGCACAAGCACGTCGCTCTTCTTGGCAAAGCTGGACTTGTAGGCCTCCAGGCTGCGGTAGAACTGCGCGAACTGCGGGTCCTTGCCAAAGGCGTCGGCATAGGTGCGGGCGGCTTCCGCGTCGCCCTCGCCCTTGAGCTTCTGGGCATCGCGGTAGGCGTTGGCGATGGTGATCTCGCGCTGGCGATCGGCCTCGGCGCGGATCTTCTCGCCTTCGGCGGCGCCGGTGGAGCGCAGCTCGTTGGCCACGCGCTTGCGTTCGGCCTCCATGCGGCGATAGACCGATTCCGTGATGGTCTCGGCATAGTCCACGCGCGTGATGCGCACATCGACCACGTCCACGCCCCAGGGCTTGGCGCCGCGCACGGTCTCCAGCACTTCGCGCTTGACGTCGTTCATCAGCGCGTCGCGCTTGCTGGACAGAAGCTCGCGCACGGTGCGGCGGTTGATTTCCTCCTGGAAGGCGTTGCGCACCACGCGGTTGAGCTGCATGGCACCGGCCGACTCATCCAGGCCCACGTTGCGGATGTACTCCGACGGATCGGAGATGCGCCAGCGCACGTACCAGTCGATGACCACGCGCTGCTTTTCGGCAGTGAGCATGGGCTCGGTGTCGGTGCTGTCCAGTGTGAGCAGGCGCTTGTCGATGTAGCGCACGTTCTGGAACGGCGGCGGCATCTTGATGTTCAGGCCCGGCTCGGTGATCACTTCCTTGATCTGACCCAGGGCATAGACCACGCCGAACTGGCGCTGATCGACGACGAACAGCATGGAGCTGAGCAGCGCCAGCGCCAGAAGAATGCTGGTGATGAAAAATCCAACTCGGTTCACTTGGGCTGCTCCTCAGCGTGCTTCGCGGTCACGGCTGCGACTGCTGTCGCGGCTGCGCGCATCGTTCGAAAGGCCGGGAATGGCGGCAGGCGCAGGCGCCTGGGTGCTGGGGGCAGCCGAGCCATCGGCTGCCGGCACATTGCCGCTCACGCCTTGCATGATCTTGTCCAGCGGCACGTACAGCAGGTTGGAGCCCTGGCGCGATTCCACCAGCACCTTGGTCACGTTGCCGTAGATCTGCTGCATGGTTTCCAGATACATGCGGTCGCGTGTGACCTGGGGCGCCTTCTGGTACTCGGTGAACACCGAGCTGAAGCGCTGCGCATCACCCTGGGCCTGGGCCACGATGCGGGCCTTGTAGCCATTGGCCTCTTCCAGCAGACGTGCCGCCGAGCCGGCTGCGCGGGGCACCACGTCGTTGGCATAGGCCTGGGCCTCGTTCTTGGCGCGCTCGCGCTCCTGGCCGGCACGCAGCACGTCGTCGAAGGCGGCCTGCACCTGCTCGGGCGGACGCACGCCGCCTTGCTGCAGGTTGATGCCCACGACTTCCACGCCCACCTTGTAGCGGTCCAGGATGGTCTGCATCAGGTCGCGCACGCGCGGCGCGATCTGGTCTCGCTCCTCGGCCAGCGCCGTGTCCATCTTCATCTTGCCGACGACTTCGCGCACGGCGGTCTCGGCGGCCTGGACCACGGCCTCGGACGGGTTCTTGCTCTCGAACAGCCAGGCACGCGCGTCACTCAGACGGTACTGGACGGCGAACTTGATCTCGACGATGTTCTCGTCCTCGGTGAGCATGGCCGACTCGCGCAGGCCCGTGCTCTTGATGATGGTGTCGCGCCCCACGTCGGCCGAGCGGATCTGCGTCACGAACACCAGTTCATGGCGCTGGATCGGGTACGGCAGGCGCCAGTTGATGCCGGCACCCACCGTGCTCTTGTACTTGCCGAACTGGGTGATGACGGCCTGCTGGCCTTCCTGGACGATGAAGATGCCCGTGCCCATCCAGATGATGAAGGCAATGCCGGCAATCAGGCCCACGCCCATGCCGGCACTGCGCATGTCCGGCGGCTGGCTGCCACCGCCATTGCGCACGGGCGGCTGCCCGCGGCCACCGCCCGGCTTGCCGCCGAACAGGCCCGAAAGCTTGCGGTTGAGGTCACGCCACAGCTCGTCCAGATCCGGCGGCTGGCCACCCCCACCCGAGGAGGGACGGTTGTCACGGCTGTCGCGGTTGTCGCGTGCGGGTTCCGCAGGCGGCGGCGCAGCGGGACGGTCGGCATCGGGGCACGAGGCATCGTCGTTCTTGTCGTCGCCACGTCCCCAGCGCGGATCATTCAGGTTGAACATCCCGCGAAGGCGCTGCGGCAGCATCGCCCAGCGATGGGCGCGTTGTGAAAGATTCATGCGAGAAGTCTCGGTTTCTTCGGTAAAGACAGGGACCCAATCGGCATTTTGCCCAATCAGGGCGCTAGCCCCTAGTATTCGGCGTCCTGCCCAGGGGGCATCGCGCCATCCACCTCCCCTTCGCCCCGCTCTTCACCACCATGCGCTTCGGCGTATTCCGCTTCTGCGCGCAGTGCGTGGTCGGCCAGCAGCTGCCGCAGCTGCGGCAGCCCCTCACCGGAGCGGGCGCTGACAAACACCCGTGAAACAGGTAGCCCGTCAAGCTCGTACTGGTCCTGCAACTGCGCTGGAAGCCGCTCTTCATCGACGGCATCGAGCTTGTTGAAAACCAGTACCAGAGGCACCTCCTGGGCACCGATTTCCTTCAGAACTTTCTGGACTTGTTGGATTTGTTCCGGGAAATTCGGATTGGAGGCGTCAACCACATGCAGCAGAAGATCGGCATCGATCGCCTCCTGCAACGTGGCCTGGAATGCATCGACCAGCCCGTGCGGCAGATCGCGGATGAAGCCCACGGTGTCCGACAGGGACACCGATTGCCGGGCCTCGTTCAAATACAGCTGGCGCGTGGTCGTGTCCAGCGTGGCGAACAACTGGTCGGCCGCATAGGCCCGCGCCTTCACCAGCGCGTTGAACAGCGTGGATTTGCCGGCATTGGTGTAGCCGACCAGCGAGATGTTGAAGATGCCATGGCGCTCGCGCCGGCGGCGCTGCGTGGCGCGTTGCTTCTTGACCTTCAGCAGCCGTTCCTTGGTGCGCTTGATCGATTCGTCGATCATGCGGCGATCCAGCTCGATCTGCTTTTCACCAGGGCCGCCGCGCCCGCCGATGCCGCCCATCTGGCGCTCCAGGTGGGTCCAGCGGCGCACGAGGCGCGTGGCCACGTATTGCAGGCGCGCCAGCTCCACCTGCAGCTTGCCTTCATGGCTGCGGGCGCGCTGGGCGAAGATCTCCAGGATCAACAGGGTGCGGTCGTTGACCGGCATCTGCAGATGGCGCTCCAGATTGCGCTGCTGGGCCGGGCTCAGGGCCTGGTCGAACAGCACTTCCTGGGCACCGTGCATCTGGGCGAGCATGCGGATTTCGTCGGCCTTGCCGCTGCCCACGAACAGCGCCGCATCGGGCACCTTGCGCTTGCAGGTCAGGCGTGCAACGGGACGCAGGCCGGCCGTGCCGGCCAGCAGGCCCAGCTCTTCCAACTCGCCATCGAAATGGGGAAAGCCGAAATCCACGCCCACCAGCAGCACTGGCGTTGGCGTGGACCGGTCAAAAGATTCAGAACTCAAGAAAAACCTCTCCCGAAGGGTGAGGAAGCTCCCCGGCTGTGCGGGGAGGCATCAGGGCGCAGCGAGCTCAAGCGCTGGCGTCGCTGCCGGCAGCTTCGGCCGTGGAGAAGTTCACGGCGCGGCCGGGAACAATGGTGGAGATGGCGTGCTTGTAAACCATCTGGGTGACGGTGTTGCGAAGCAGAACCACGTACTGGTCGAAGGATTCGATCTGGCCTTGCAGCTTGATGCCGTTGACGAGGTAGATGGACACCGGCACATGTTCGCGGCGCAGCGCGTTCAGGAACGGGTCTTGGAGGAGTTGGCCTTTGTTGCTCACGATATTCTCCGTGTTCGAAGAGTGTTGTTGTAAACCGACACCTTACCACAGTGTTTTGGGCCCCCTGTCTGCACAAGGGTTTTCCCCAAATTCCGTGGCTTGTTATTTGTCCTTGTCGGCGAAAGGATTATGAGAGGTTTTCAACTCGATCCGCAACGGCGTGCCGACCAAATTGAATTCCTTTCGGAACCGCCCCTCGAGGAAGCGCTTGTAGGCCTCCGTCACATGCTCGAGCGAATTGCCGTGTATGACGATGACCGGCGGGTTCATGCCGCCCTGGTGCGCGTAACGCATCTTGGGTCGGTAGATGCCTGTCTTCTTGGGCGTCTGGAACTGCACGGCCTCCATCAGCAGGCGCGTGAGCACCGGCGTGGGCATCTTGCAGGTGGCTGCCTTGTGCGCCTGGATGATGGAGTTCCACAGCGGACCCAGGCCCTGGCGCTTCTCGGCCGAGATGAAGTGCATGGGAGCGAACTTCAGGAAGGACAGGCGCGTCTCGATCGAGCGCTCCAGCATCTGGCGCTGGTAGTCGTCCACCGCATCCCATTTGTTCACGGCCAGCACCACGGCGCGGCCGCTTTCCAGCACGTAGCCGGCAATGTGCGCATCCTGATCGGTCACGCCCTGCGTGGCATCGATGAGCAGCAGCACGACGTTGGCGCTCTCGATGGCCTGCAGCGTCTTGACGACGGAGAACTTCTCGATGGCCTCGAACACCCGCCCCTTGCGGCGCAGGCCTGCCGTGTCGATGAGTTCGAACTTCTGGCCGGCGCGCTCGAAGGGCACGGAGATGGCATCGCGCGTGGTGCCCGGCATGTCGAAGGCGACCAGTCGCTCCTCGCCCAGCCAGGTGTTGATCAGCGTGGACTTGCCGACGTTGGGGCGGCCGGCCACGGTGAGGCGGATGGGCTTCTGGGCCACATCGTCGAAGGGGTCGTCTTCCTCGGGTTCGGGCAGGTTGAGCTGGCCCAGGGCCAGGTCGACCAGGCCGCGCACACCCTGTCCGTGCGCGGCGGAAACCGGCAGCACTTCGCCCAGGCCCAGTTCGTAGAACTCGGTCAGCTGCACGCCTTCCTTCATGCCCTCGGCCTTGTTGGCCACGAGCACGCAGGGCTTGCCCAGGCGGCGCAGGTACTTGGCGATGTCATGGTCCTGGGCAGACATGCCCAGGCGCGCATCGACGACGAAGACCACGACGTCGGCCTCGGCCACGGCCTGCTGCGTCTGGCGCGCCATCTCCTTGAAGATGCCGCTGGATGCATCAGGCTCGAAGCCGCCGGTGTCGATCACGATGTATTCGTGCTTGCCCTGGCGGCCCTGTCCATAGTGGCGGTCACGCGTGAGGCCCGCGAAATCCGCGACGATTGCATCCCTCGACTTGGTCAGCCGATTGAACAGCGTCGATTTGCCCACATTGGGTCGCCCTACCAGGGCAATAACTGGCTTCATTCCCGAAAATACCTATCAATCCGGCCGGAAGCCGTACACAGTTCCGCTGCGGCTTACCACCACCAGCGTATTGGCAGCCGATACCGGGGGCGAGGCCACACCGGAGTCGTCCGTCTTCAATCGTGCCAGCGCCTGTCCGTCCGTCTTGGACAGCAGGTGCACCACACCATAGTCATCACCAAACACCACCGAACGGCCCAGCATCAACGGCGCCGTCAGGCGGCGGTGCTGCAACTGGTCGATGGACCACACGCGCGAGCCGTCGCCGCGGCGCCAGGCCTGGACGGTGCCATTGCTTTCGGCGCCGAACACGGTCTCGCCATCGCCGTCGATGCCGTCGGCACCCTTGGACGGCTGGGTCCAGCGCACCGATGCATTTTGCGTATCCACACAGCCCACGGCAGCCTGGAAGGCGCGCGCGCAGACGCTGTCGCCGACACGGCTGACGCGGCCGACGAGGTCCACCAGGCGCTCCACGTCATTGGTGCCGCGCGGGCTGGCCAGCGGGGCCTCCCAGCGCACGGCACCCGTGTCGGGATCGATGCCCACCATGCGGCCCGACAGGCCGGCCACCAGGGTGTTGCCCACGGCGATCAGAACGCCGGGCTGGCGCAGCACCAGCGGTTCGCCAGGGCGCTGCGCGGTCCACAGCTTGCGGCCATTGGCGGCATCGAATGCGGCCAGCGAGCGGTCGGCCGCCAGCACGAAGACGCGGCCGCCCGCCACCAGCGGCGGCGTGTAGGCGGCTGCGGGCAGCGGCTGCTTCCACAACTGCTTGCCTTGCGAGTAGACGATGACCTGGTTGCTGCGCGTGAGCACGGCCTGGCGCTGGGCGTCGCCACCCACGCCGGCAGTCAGCGGCTCGCCAACGGTGAAGCGCGACAGCTGGCTGCCATTGCGCGCATCGAGGGCCGTGACGCTGCCGTCCTTGGCCGCGATCAGCAGCGTGTCACCCTGCACATGGATGTCGGTGGCCAGCGGCACTTCGGCGCCCAGCTTGGCCGTCCAGGCCTGGTGCACTGCCAGCAGGCCGGGGTTGGCCCCCAGTTCCTTGGGCTTGGGCTTGGTGTCGCTGCTGAACCACGAGGAGACCGTGGAGCAGCCGCCCAGGGCACCGGCCAGCAGGCCCAGAGCCATCCAGCGCGCAACGCCACGCGGGCGCGAGATTGCCATCAGTTGATCTGCCGAAGTTTTCAAGGTTGCTTCTCCGAGGTCGAAGTCTTGGCCTGTGCCAGCACGGTGGGCGTGGCGCCCAGGGCGTTGAGCTTGAATTCGATCAGGCGTCCGTAGTCCACGCCCTTGTCCAGGAGCGCATGGGCGCGCTGGTAGGCGTCGATGGCCTCGGCCGTCTTGCCCTGGGCCGCAAGAATGTCACCGCGGCGGTCGGCCACGATGCCGGCGAAGGATTCGGGCATGCTGCCATCCAGCGCCTTCAGGGCTTCGTCGTACTGCTTTTGCTGCTCCAGCACGGCGCTCAGGCGCAGCTTGGCCAGGGCCTTGTAGCCTTCGTCGCCCTTGTCGGCCACCCAGGTCAGGGCTGCCTTGGCATCATCGAGCCTGCCTTCGTCCACTGCAGCCTTGGCCAGCAGCAGGCCGGCCTGGGCTGCCTGCGTGGTGCCGGCGTACTTGTCCTTGAGATCGGCAAAGGCCTGGCCGGCGCGCGCCGCATCCTTGCCTGACAGCGCCACATCGACGGCATGCGCCAGAGCGGCAGCCTGGGTGGCCTGGCGCTTTTCCCAGTACTGGTAGCCATTCCAGCCGGCAAAGCCGACAAAGATGACCACGAGCACACCCGTGATCAACGTGCCCCAGGTATTCCAGAAATGCTTGAGCTGCTCTATCTGCTCTTGTTCTTCGAGATCGAAATGGTTTGCCATGAATCGCCTGTGTCGCCTTGTGTATGGAGGACGCCGCTGGAGCGGTGGCCTGGAAAGCTGCGGATGACGGTCAAACCGCCGATTGTAGGGTGGCAGCCCATTGGGCCGCATCGGCCAGGGCTTGCTGCACCTGCTGGCCCGTGCCGTCGCGCAGCGACTTGACGGTGACCAGGCCCTGCTGCAGCTCGTCGGAGCCGAAGATCAATGCGAAATGCGCGCCACTGGCGTCGGCCTTCTTGAACTGCGACTTCATGCTGCCCAGGCCTTCGGCGCTGGCCGCATGCATCTGCACGCGCACGCCGGCCTCGCGCAGCTGCTGCAGGGTGCACAGGGCCACGGGCATGGCCGACACGTCGGGAACGATGGCGTAGGCATGCAGCGTGGGCGCGGGGATGTCGGCGCCCAGCTCCTTGACGAGCTCCAGCACGCGCTCCACCCCCAGCGCCCAGCCCACGGCCGGCGCGCTCTTGCCGCCCACCTGCTCGATCAGGTAGTCGTAGCGGCCGCCGGCGCAGATGGTGCCCTGCGCGCCCAGCATGTCGGTGATGAACTCGAACACCGTGAGGTTGTAGTAGTCCAGGCCGCGCACCAGGCGCGGATTCACGGTCCAGGGCACGCCATTGGCGTCCAGGATGGCCTTGAGTCCGTCGAAGTGGGCCAGCGAGCCCTCGCCCAGGAAGTCCAGCAGGCGCGGCGCGCCGTTGACCATGGCCTGCATGGCGGGATTCTTGGTGTCCAGCACGCGCAGCGGGTTGCTGTACATGCGGCGCCTGGCCTCCTCGTCCATCACGTCCTGGTGCTGCTCCAGGTAGGCGATCAGGGCCTGGCGGTGGGCCTGGCGCTCCTCGGGCTGGCCCAGGCTGTTGATTTCCAGGCGCCACTGCGTCAGGCCCAGCTGCTTCCACAGGGAGACGGCCAGCAAAATGAGCTCGGCATCGACATCGGGGCCGGCAAAGCCCAGGGCCTCGGCTCCGATCTGGTGGAACTGGCGGTAGCGGCCGCGCTGCGGGCGCTCGTGGCGGAACATGGGCCCCATGTACCACATGCGCTTGCCGCCGTCGTACAGCAGGTTGTTTTCGATGGTGGCGCGCACCAGGCTCGCCGTGCCTTCTGGGCGCAGCGTCAGGCGCTCGCCATTGAGCTTGTCCTCGAAGGAGTACATCTCCTTTTCGACGATGTCCGTCACCTCGCCGATGCCGCGCACGAACAGTTGCGTGTGCTCGACGATGGGCGTGCGCACGTTGCGGTAGGCAAAGCGCGCCATCAGCTCGCGCACCTGCGCCTCCAGCCATTCCCAGCGAGCGGACTCGGCGGGAAGAATGTCGTTCATGCCTTTGACGGCGGAGAGTTTTTCGGGTTTGGCCACGTTGTTCTCGTTCGATGAATGCTCGGAAACAGGAGCGGACCCCGCCTTTTGCGCTCCATGCTCCCACGCGCATCCCGCGTGAGACCCCATGAAACAAAGCGTGGTGTGCTATCTATTTTGCAATAACTGCAATGCCTGGCGTAGCCGCTCAGGCGGGTGCGGCAGCGGTGGTGCCATAGGTGCGCGCCACATAGTCTTCGACCAGGGTCTGGAATTCCTCGGCAATGCGCTCGCCGCGCAGCGTCAACGCCTTCTCGCCGTCAATGTAGACGGGGGCAGCGGGCGCCTCGCCCGTCCCGGGCAGGCTGATGCCGATGTTGGCGTGCTTGCTCTCGCCAGGGCCGTTGACGATGCAGCCCATCACGGCCACCTTCATGGCCTCGACGCCGGGGTACTTCATGCGCCACAGCGGCATCTGGCCGCGCAGGTAGTCGTCGATGCGCTTGGCCAGCTCCTGGAAGGTGGTGCTGGTGGTGCGGCCGCAGCCAGGGCAGGCCGTGACGCTGGGCACGAAAACGCGCAGGCCCAGGGCCTGCAGGATTTCGGAGGCAACCACCACTTCCTGCGTGCGCGCCTCACCGGGCTGGGGCGTGAGCGAGACGCGGATGGTGTCGCCAATGCCTTCCTGCAGCAGCACGGACAGCGCGGCGGCCGAGGCCACCGTGCCCTTGGTGCCCATGCCGGCCTCGGTCAGGCCCAGGTGCAGCGCATAGTCGCAGCGCTGCGCAAGGGCCCGGTAGACCGAGATCAGGTCCTGCACGCCGCTGACCTTGCACGACAGGATGATGTTGTCGCCGTTCAGCCCCATGGACTCGGCCAGGCGCGCGGAATCGACGGCCGAGGAGATCAGCGCCTCGAACATGACCTGGCGCGTATCCCAGGGCTGGGCGCGGCGCGAGTTCTCGTCCATCAGGCGCGCCATCAGCTCCTGGTCCAGCGAACCCCAGTTGACCCCGATGCGCACGGCCTTGTCGTAGCGGGCTGCCGCCTCGATCATCTGGCCGAACTGCCTGTCCTTTTTCTCGCCCTTGCCGACGTTGCCGGGGTTGATGCGGTACTTGGACAGCGCCTCGGCGCAGGCCGGGTATTCGGTGAGGAGGCGGTGGCCGTTGTAGTGGAAGTCGCCCACCAGCGGCACGTACTCGCCCATGCGGTCGAGCTGCTCGCGGATGTAGGGCACGGCAGCGGCTGCCTCGGGCGTGTTGACGGTGATGCGCACCATCTCCGAGCCGGCCTGGGCCAGCTGGCGCACCTGTATGGCCGTCTCGACCGCGTCCACCGTATCGGTGTTGGTCATGGACTGCACGCGCACAGGCGCATCGCCGCCCACGGTGACGACATTGTTGCGCCAGACCACGCGGGCCTGGCGGGACTTGCGCGGCAGCGGCGAGGCAATCGCTATCGGCTGCTGCGTGGATAGGAAATCTTGCACGGTCACTTCACCTCAAAGCGGGCCACGTTGTCACGGGTGGTCTTGGCCACTTCCAGCAGCTCACCACGGACGCGCACTTCGGTGCCGCTGGCATTGCCGACGATGACAGACAGCGGCAGCGCACCTTCGGCGCCAACCGACTCACCTGCAGCCAGCGTCTTTTGCAGCACCACGCGGCCGTTGGCATCCTTGACCTGCACCCACGATTGTGCGCTGGCCTTCATGACCAGCACGCCACCAGGCGTTTGCGCGGCCTGGGTTGCAGGAGTCGCCGCTGCGGCATCGGCGGGCACATCGCCAGGCACGCCAGCTGCGGGAGCCGCTGCTGCAGGCGCCTGGACGGCTGGCGTGGCTGCAGGCGCTGCAGGTGCTGCAGGCGCCGCCCCTTCGGAGGCTGGCGCCGTCACTGCGGGCGCCACAGGCTCCTGGGCAGCCACGGGCTCGGACACGGTTGCGGCCGGCGACACCAGGGCAGCGGCGTCGGAAGAGCCGGCCTGCGGCTCCTCGGCATCGCCTTCGTGCTTGGGCAGGAAGTACACGGCGGCGGCGGCCGCCAGCAGCAGCAGCACGATGATGGCGACCTTGCGCGAACCGTTTTCGCGGCCCAGCGGTGTTCCGGTGGCCTTGAAGGAGCGCTCCTTGAACGTGGCATTGATGCTGCCGCGATCATCGGCCAGGCTCTTGAGCTGGGTGCGCGGCAGCAGGGCCAGCACCGAGGCCGAGTCCACGCGCAGCGTGCGGCAGACGCTTTGTGCCAGGGCCCGCATGAAGACATGGTCCTGGAAGGCGGCATAGTCATCCGCCTCCAGGGCCTCCAGCTTGGGGGCCGGCACCTTGAGCGCCGCCGCCAGTCCGGCCAGCGACAGGCCTGCCGCCTCGCGCGCCTGGCGCAGCAGCGTGCCCGCCGTCATGGAAGTTTTGGCGTTCTCGCCTTGCGTACCTGCTTCGTCATGCACCGCCAACACCTCACTCATTGAATGCTCCACGCTCGTAGGCCAGCCATTGGCGGGACTCCGGGAAGCGCTGGTGCAGCTGGTCGGCCAGCTGCCGCATCGCTGCAGATTGCTGCAGCGCCCTCTCTATCTTGATGCCCAGCCACAGGCTTTCCGCGTTGGACTGGGGGCTGCTGTTGAGGCGGCGGATGTAGAACTGCGCCCTCTTGGCGTCGCCCCCCTGCAGCATCACATTGCTCAGGTGATAGGCTATCACCGGGTTGGCGGCGTCGAGTTCATAGCCCTTGAGCAGCGCCTGCTGGGCCTCGACCAGCAGACCGGCCTGCTGCAGGCACAGGCCCTTGGCCATCCATGTCTTGGGACGCTCCAGGTAGCCGGGCTGGGCCAGTGCCTTGTCCAGCCATTCCTGGGCCTGCACATACTGCTTGCGCTGGCACAGCAGCCATCCGTAGTTGTGCTGCAGGTCACCGTCCTGGGGGCGCAGCGACATGGCCTTGCGCAGGCTGGCATCGGCCTGGTCCCAGTCCTGGTTGCGCATGTAGATCAGGGCCAGCAGTCCATAGCCATCGGCGGAACCGGGGTCGGAGGCCAGCGCCTGGTTTACCTCTTCCAGGGCCACATCGATGCGGCCGGCCTGGAAGTAGGAAGCCGCCAGCTCCAGGCGAATGGCCGCGCGGCGACGGGGATCGACCTCGGCGGCCGAGGCCATCGAGGCATTGGAGACGGACGAAGCATTGCCGGAGCCTGAATTCGCCGAAGGCACCAAAGGTTGCTTGCCGGCGCAGCCGGCCAAGGCAAGGACCAGCACCGGCACTGCCCAGCGCATGCATCCACCGATACCCCCCGATCGCAGCCGCCGAGCCACTGACTTCATGAACTGTCCCTTTGTTCCGTAGGTCCTCTCAAGGCATCTGCTTGAGAACAATGGTGCGCTGCTTTGCCATGCGCTCGGCAGCGCGCGTGCGGTCCTTGACATCGCCAGCCAGCTGTCCGCAGGCTGCGTCGATGTCGTCGCCACGTGTCTTGCGCACCGTGGTCACAATGCCGGCATTGCTCAGCAGGCTGGCGAACTCCGTCACCCGCGCTGCAGGTGAACGCAGCAGGCCCGAGGCCGGGAAGGGGTTGAACGGAATCAGGTTGAACTTGCACCAGCTGCGGCCGTCGCCACGTGCGCGGACCAACTCTATCAGTTGGCGCGCATGCTCGGGCTGATCATTGACGCCATCGAGCATGCAATATTCGAACGTGATGAAATCGCGCGGCGCGAACTCCAGGTAGCGCTCGCAGGCATCGAGCAGCTCGTGGATGGGGTACTTGCGGTTCAGCGGCACCAGCGGGTCGCGCAGCTCGTCGTTGGGCGCATGCAGCGACACGGCCATGGCCACGGCGCAGTCCTGCGACAGCCTGTCGATCATCGGGACCACGCCCGAGGTGGACACGGTCACGCGGCGGCGCGAGAGGCCGTAGCCATGGTCATCCAGCATCACGCGCAGCGCCGGCACCAGGGCCGTGTAGTTCTGCAGCGGCTCGCCCATGCCCATCATCACCACGTTGGAGATGACGCGCTCGCTGCCCGTGCCCAGGCGCTTGCGCAGCGCATGCTCGGCATACCAGAGCTGGGCCAGGATCTCGCCCGTGCTGAGGTTGCGGCTGAAGCCCTGGTGACCCGTGGAGCAGAAGCGGCAGCCCACGGCACAGCCGGCCTGGGACGACACGCACAGCGTGCCCCGGTCATCTTCGGGAATGAAAACGGATTCGACGGCATTGCCGCCCCCCACGTCGAACAGCCACTTGACCGTTCCATCGGCAGACACATGCTCGGTCAGAACCGGCAGGGCCGTGATGTGGGCACGCGCCTTGAGCTTTTCGCGCAGGGACTTGGCCAGATCGCTCATCTGGTCGAAATCGCTGGCGCCTCGCTGGTGGATCCAGCGGAACAGCTGCGTTGCGCGGAAACGCTTCTCGCCGAGCTGTTCGCAATAAGCGGCCAGTCCGTCGAGATCAAAATCTAGCAAATTGGTATTCATGTCGGCAGGCCGGTGCCACGCCGCTCTCGGCTCTTCCGCGGCAGGCATGGCCTGCACCGGACAGACCATGACGGCCGCGGAAGACGCGGGGATCAGCGCGAGTAGACGTTCATGCCGGGGAAGAAGAATGCCACTTCCACGGCTGCAGTTTCAGCGGCGTCAGAGCCGTGCACGGCGTTGGCGTCGATGCTGTCGGCGAAGTCGGCGCGGATCGTGCCCTTCTCAGCCTTCTTGGGGTCGGTGGCGCCCATCAGTTCACGGTTCTTCAGGATGGCGTTCTCGCCTTCCAGGGCCTGGATCATCACGGGGCCGGAGATCATGAAGTCCACCAGGTCCTTGAAGAAGGGACGCTCCTTGTGGACGCCGTAGAACTGCTCGGCTTCGCCGCGCGACAGGTGCACCATCTTGGCGGCGATGACCTTCAGGCCGGCGGCCTCGAAGCGAGCGTAGATCTGGCCGATCACGTTCTTGGCAACGGCGTCGGGCTTGATGATGGAAAGAGTGCGTTCGATGGCCATTTGAATGGTTCCTAATCAGGGTTACTATGGATTTTTGTCAATTGGACAAAACCGTTGATTCTAGCTGTGCCATCAAAGTCCTTGATGACATGGTGCTGCCAAAGGGGAGGCTGACCGCCGTATTTCAGCGGCGCCCTCCCGGCTTGCGCTTGGCGTTCTGGCGTGCACGCGACAGGCTGTCGGAGCCGATGTAGCCCACCGATGTACGCATCGGATCGGGCTGCTGGCTGCCACCTGTCTTGCCCCGCCCGCCTGCACCGCCCTGCCCTCTGCCCTGGCCGCCGTCCGCCTTGCCACCCTTGGCAGCGGGCTTGGCACGCGGGCCGTCCAGCATGGCATTGGGTGCCGGGCGATTGCCGTCGAAATAGCGGCCGCCGCCTTCGCGGCGGACGGTGTTGCGGTCGGCCGGGCCACCACGGCGGCCTCCGGCCGCGGGCTTGGGTGCAGCAGGCGCACGCGCCTGCATGCCTGCCGCGGAGGCCAGGGACTGGATGTCGGCCTGGTCCAGCTCCACCCAGGCGCCGCGCTTGAGGCCGCGCGGAAGCACCATGGCGCCATAGCGGATGCGGATCAGCCGGCTCACGGCATGGCCCACCGCCTCGAACATGCGGCGCACTTCGCGGTTGCGGCCTTCGGAAATGGTCACGCGGTACCAGCAGTTGGCGCCTTCGCCGCCGCCATCCTCGATGGAGCCGAAGGCGGCCACGCCGTCTTCCAGCTGCACGCCATCGGTCAGGCGCTGCTTTTCTTCCTTGCTGAGCGCGCCCAGCACGCGGGCCGCGTACTCGCGCTCCAGGCCGAAGCGCGGGTGCATCAGGGAGTTGGCCAGCTCGCCCGAGCTGGTGAACAGCAGCAGGCCTTCGGTGTTCAGGTCCAGGCGGCCAACGGACTGCCATTTGCCATGCTGCAGGCGCGGCAGCTTGCGGAACACCGTGGGGCGGTTCTGGGGGTCGTCGTGCGTGACGACTTCGCCCACGGGCTTGTGATAGGCGATGACACGCGCCGGCGGCGGATCGATGCGAAAGCGGATGGGCTGGCCGTTGACCTTGATCTGGTCGCCGAACTGGATGCGCTGGCCCACGTGGGCAGGCTCGTTGTTGACCGAGATGCGGCCTTCAAGAATGAGCTGCTCCATTTCAAGGCGCGATCCCAGCCCGGCCTGGGCCAGCACCTTGTGCAGCTTGGGCGAATCGACCTGGGGCAGCAGCACGCGCTTGGCAGGCGCGGCATCGTCGCGCTCTTCGGCGGCGTCGAGCTCGCCCGAGATGACGTCCGCAAAACCGTAGCCTTCGGCAGACCCTGAGTCGCTTGACTCTGATGCATCAGCCGTCACCAGCTCCTGCTCGGTGTCTTCGGCAGGCACCGCCTCGGCGGCCGGACGCGGCTTGCGCGCAGGCCTGGCGCCAGGCCGGGACTCGGCCTTGGGAGCGCGCGAGCGCGCGGGGCGGGCCTTGCGCTGTGCGCCAGCCTCGTCGGACGCCGGCTGGGCGTCCTGGTCCTTGGAGATATCACTACCCGTCATGGCTTTCCTTCTTCGGCCTGCAGTGCAGCGCCGTCCGTATCCGTTGTGTCTGTCGTATCCGCGGTGTCCGCTTTTTCCGCTGTGTCTGCGGTCTGCGCAGCTTCTGCGGCACTCGCGGCCTCTGTCCCATCCGGTGTCTCAGCCTCGCCCGAGGGCGCCTCTGGCAAGAGAGCGGCAAGGGCGTCGTCCTCACCGTCCTCGACCAGCTCCGTCTCATCGGCCTGCAACGGCACCTGATCCAGCAATTCCTCGCCCACGTCCTGCGCGCCGATGACTGGCGGCACTTCGTCGGGACCCCAGCCTTCGGTCGGCGGGGCGTCACCGGCTGGCGCACTCTCTTGCACCTCAGGCTCGCCCGACTCCTCCAGCGCCTTGAACAGGCTTTGCTGGGATTCAGGCTCCTCAAGCATGGGCAACTGGTCCAGCGACTGCAGGCCCAGGTCGTCCAGAAACTGGCGCGTGGTGGCAAACAAAGAGGGCCGGCCCACGGTTTCCCGGTGGCCAATCACCTCGATCCAGCCCCGGTCTTCCAGTTGCTTGATCAGCAGGCTGTTGACCGTCACACCGCGTATGTCCTCGATATCACCGCGCGTCACCGGCTGACGGTAGGCGATGATGGCCAGCGTCTCCAGGGTCGCACGGGTGTAGCGTGGCGGCTTTTCAGGATGCAGCCGGTCCAGGTACACCCGCATCTCGGGCCGGCTCTGGAAGCGCCACCCGGACGCCACCTGTACCAGCTCCACGCCCTTTTGCGCCCAGTCCTTCTGCAGGTCCAGCAGCAGGTCCTTCAGCGTGTCGGAGCCCAGCACGTCATCGAACAGCGAGCGCAGCTCACGCAGCGTGACAGGCTGCGGCGCGCAGATCAATGCAGTTTCCAGGACCCGCTTGGCATCTACCGTATTCATGGCTCAGCGTCTCGGGAACAAAGGCGCGCGTGCCACCAGGGGTGGCAGCCAGGGTGCGCCGAATCAAAGAAGAGGAAGCAAGCGCTCCACAGATGCCATGCGAGAGATGGTCAGAGGCTTTCGGCGGGATTGTAGCTCAGCCCCCAATTTTCCAGCGCCTGCGCCATGTCGGCGGGCAGCGGCGCATGCAGCACCAGGGCCTGGCCCGTCATGGGATGGGTGAAGGCCAGCCGGAAGGCGTGCAGGGCCTGGCGCGTCATGCCGCCAGCGTCCTTGCCGCCGTAGACGGCATCGGCCACCAGCGGATGACCCAGAGAGGCCATGTGCACGCGGATCTGGTGGGTGCGGCCCGTATGCAGCGTGCAGCGCACCAGGCTGACTTCTTCGTTGCCGGCCAGCAGGTCGATGTCGGTGCGCGCGGTCTTGCCCGCATGCTGGGCCAGGTCGACCACGGCCATGCGCAGGCGGTTGCGCGGATCGCGGCCGATGGGCGCATCGACCTCGCGGTGCTTGCGCGGGCCCCAGGCCTTGTGGGCCAGCGCCAGGTACTGCCGGCTGACATCGCGTGCGGCGATCATGGCCACCAGCGCATCCATGGCGGCGCGGCTGCGCGCCACGACCATGAGGCCGCTGGTGTCCTTGTCCAGGCGATGGACGATGCCGGCGCGCGGCACCTCGCGCGCCTTGGGGTCGCGCCCCAGCAGGCCGTTGAGCAGGGTTCCCGTCCAGTTGCCGGGCGCCGGGTGCACGACCAGGCCAGCCGGCTTGTTGACGACTAGCAGGTGCTCGTCCTCATGCACCACGTCCAGCGCCATGTCCTCGGGCTGGAAGGCCATGCTCTGCTGCGTGGGCCGCATCTCCAGCACCATGCGGTCGCCGGCCGCGACCTTGGCGGAAGGCTTGCCCAGCACACGCCCGTTGAGGGTGACCGCGCCCTGCGCAAGCAGCTGCTGCAGATAGCTGCGCGAGAACTCGGCCACGCATTCGGCCAGCACCTTGTCGGCGCGCAGGCCGTGCTGGGCGGGCGGCACGGTGATTTCGCGCAGCTCGGCGGCGGCGGCCTCGACCTCGCCACCTTCGGCGTCGGCCTCGTCCTGGTCCTCGACCGATTCCGGCAGCGGTTCGCCGGGCGCAGAAGAAACAAGCCCCTGCGGGGCAGGGGCTTGTCCGGTTTGCCTGGTGCTGCGGCTCATCAGCGCGAAGGCAGGTAGCGCGAAGGATCGACAGGCTTGCCCTGGCGACGCACCTCGAAGTGCAGCTTCACGCGGTCGGCGTCGGTGCTGCCCATCTCGGCGATCTTCTGGCCCTTGCGCACGGTCTGGTCCTCCTTGACCAACAGCGTCTGGTTGTGCGCGTAGGCCGTGAGGTAGGTGTTGTTGTGCTTGAGGATGATCAGGTTGCCATAGCCACGCAGGCCGGCGCCGGCATAGACCACGCGGCCATCGGCAGCGGCCATCACGGGGTCGCCGGCCTTGCCTGCGATGTCATAGCCCTTGTTGCGCGCCTCGTCGAAGCCGGCAATCAGGCTGCCCGAGGCAGGCCAGATGAAGTCCACATCGTCGGCGCCCTTGCCGGCTGCGGGTGCAGGAGCCGGTGCCGGGGTCGGCGCGGGTGCAGGCGTTGCGGTGGAGCTGCCAGACGATGCCGAGGATGCCACGGGCGGCAGCGGCGTTGCCACCACCGGCGAGCCGCTGGGCGTGGAAGAGGAGGACGAGGACGAGGACGACGACGAAGAACGTGTGCTGCCGCTGTCCGAACTTGCCATGGACGAGCTGGTCGGCGGCACGACGCGAACCACCTGACCGACTTCGATCAGGTTGGGGTTCTCCAGATTGTTCCAGCGCGCGATGTCCTTCCAGCTCTGGCCGGTCTCCAGGCCGATGCGGATCAGCGTGTCACCAGGCTTGATGGTGTAGTAGCCGGGCTTGCCGGCGTTCTCGACGCCGGGCAGCGGCTTGACGGCCGCCGATGGCGAGGAAGAGGTGGAAGTGGAGGTGGATGTTCCGCGGTCCTCCACGGGAGCCCTGTTCACTTGGGATGTGCAGCCTGCCAGAACCATGCCGGCCAGCACCACCGTTCCCCAAGCCCCAAGACTTCGCGATACCAACATAAGTTATTCCCTTCTAGGCGATGCCCGATTTTAGGGGGACAAAGTTCACGGCCTCCAAAATCGATTGCGTAAACCCGTGTGAACTCTTGTCAATCACCAGCAGTGCCTGCTTACCCCCCGTAACCACCATGGGCGCGACAAGCCGCCCGCCCACGGCCAGCTGGTCGCACCAGGCCGAGGGCATGCTCTCGCCGCCGGCGGCCGAGATGATGCCCGCGTACGGAGCGCCGCTGCCATAGCCTTCCATGCCGTCTCCAAAGATCAGATGGACATTGGTCAGGCGCCAGGGCCGCAGGTTGCTGCGCGCTTTCTCGTGCAGGCCGCGCAGGCGCTCGATCGAATAGACCTCGCGTGCCACGCGCGCCAGCACGGCCGCCTGGTAGCCGCAGCCGGTGCCGATCTCCAGCACGCGGCCCAGGCCCGACTTCGCGGCCTCCGAACCCAGCAGCAGCTCGGTCATGCGGGCGACCACGCTGGGCTTGGAGATCGTCTGGCCCAGACCGATGGGCAGGCTGGTGTCCTCATAGGCCTGGTTGACCAGGGCGCTGTCCACGAAGCGGTGGCGCTCCACCGCTCCCATGGCAGCGAGCACGGCCGGCGACTGGATGCCGGTGGCGGCCAGTCGCTGCACCATGCGCGCGCGCACGGCGGCCGAATCCATGCCGATGCCCGAGGGCTGTTGCGGGGCACGGGCGGCGGCGGTGGCCAGCGCGGAGCGCGCGGGCACTGCGCGCGAGGCCGGCGCAGGGTTCTGCACCGAGCGCGCCACCCACGAGGGAACTCCGGGACGGCGCTCGCTCACGGTTGCACCGCCCCGCCCTGGGCAGGCAGCACGGCCTGACTGGCCGATGCCAGCCTGGCCGCCGTCTGCGCCCAGTAGCCCAGGTTGTCATGGTCGGTCAGGTCCACCTTCAGCGGCGTGACAGACATGTGGCCGTGGGACGTGGCGTGGAAGTCCGTGCCCTCCGAGTCATCCATGGCCGCGCCTGCGCTGCCTATCCAATACATCATTTCGCCGCGCGGGCTCTCCTGGGTGATGACGCGCTCGGCCGCATGGCGGCGGCCCAGCCGGCACAGCTTGAGCGGCTTGAGCGCGGACAGCGGCATGTTGGGAATGTTCACGTTGAGCAGCCAGGGCGACAGGCCGATCAGTTCCTGCGACTGCATGTCCATGACCAGCTGGCGCGCGGCGGCGGCGGCAGCCTCGATCTCGGACCAGCCCTTGTCCACCTGGGAGAAGGCAATGGCGGGAATGCCGAAAAGAAAGCCCTCCATGGCCGCGCCGACGGTGCCCGAGTAGATGGTGTCGTCGCCCATGTTGGCGCCGTTGTTGATGCCGGAGACCACCAGGTCGGGCCGGTAGCCCAGCAGGCCGGTCAGGGCGATGTGCACGCAGTCTGCCGGCGTGCCGTTGACATAGCGGAAACCGTTGTGGGCCTGGTGCACGTACAGCGGTGCATTCAGCGTCAGGGCGTTGGACTTGGCACTGTTGTTGTGCTCCGGCGCCACCACCTCGACGTCTGCCACCGTGCGCAGCGCCTCGTACAAGGCCTGGATGCCGGGCGCCTGGTAGCCGTCGTCGTTACAAATGAGAATCTTCATGGATACAGCAGGGATTGCGGGCGATTGTAGGCGGGCGTCTCGTCGCCCGAGGGACAGGAGGCATTCCCGCCACACTCCTATCATCGGCCAGGCATTCAATCACAGGAGACAACCACCATGCACGCTTGGCTTTGCACAACGCCCACGGGCGTCGATCAACTGCAGTGGACGCAGCTGCCCGCACCCGCGCCGGGCCCTGGACAGGTACTGCTCGAAGTGAAGGCGGCCAGCCTGAACTTCCCCGATCTGCTGATCGTGCAGAACAAGTACCAGATGAAGCCTGAGCTGCCGTTCGTGCCGGGTTCGGAATACGCGGGCGTGGTCCAGGCCGTGGGCGAAGGCGTGAGCCACCTCAGCGTGGGCCAGCGCGTGGCCTGCCTGTCGGGCACCGGGGGCTTTGGCACCCATACGCTGGCACCGGCCGCGCTGTGCATGCCGCTGCCCGATGGATTCAGTTTCGTCGATGCAGCGGCCTTCATCATGACCTATGCCACCTCGCACCATGCGCTGATCGACCGTGGCCAGCTGCGCGAGGGCGAGACCGTGCTGGTGCTGGGCGCGGCAGGCGGCGTGGGCACGGCCGCCATCCAGATCGCCAAGGCGGCAGGCGCACGCGTGATCGCGGCAGCCTCCACCGACGAAAAGTGCGCGCTGTGCAAGGCACAGGGCGCCGATGCCACCATCAACTACAGCCAGGGCGACCTGCGCGCGGCCATCAAGGAGGCCACCGACGGCAAGGGCCCCGACGTGGTCTACGACCCCGTGGGCGGCGACTTCGCCGAGCCTGCCTTCCGCTCCATCGCCTGGCGCGGCCGCTATCTGATCGTGGGCTTTGCCGCTGGCCCCATCCCGGCCCTGCCGCTGAACCTGCCGCTGCTCAAGGGCGCATCGCTGGTGGGCGTCTTCTGGGGCGAGTTCTCCCGGCGCGAGCCCAAGGCCAACGCGGCCATGATGCAGGAGCTGGCCCAGTGGTACGGCCAGGGAAAGATCAAGCCCGTGATCGACCGCACCATGCCCATGGCCGAGCTGCACGCGGCCTACGCACGCATGGGATCGCGCCAGGTCCAGGGCAAGCTGGTCATGGTCAACGAGCAGTGAACCAGGCGCCGGCCATGCCACACTGGAGGGCATTGCATTCTGAAACAACTGCCCACCCATGGCCGAGCGCTCCGCTTCCGAACTGGCACGCGAAACACTGCGGCAACTGGCGCTGAACCGCCTGCCGCCCACCCCGGAAAACTACACCCGCCTCTATGAGCAGGCAGCCGGCGAACCCGGCCCCGCCAGCTTTCCCCAGGGGCCGCTGCGCCACGTCCATGCGCTTTTGCCTGCGCAGACGCCCGGACAGAAGCGCCTGCGCGACCAGTTGGGCGCCGCCATAGAGCGCAGCGACTGGCAGGGCCTGCAGCAGGTCATCACCGCCTATGCCAACGCGGCCCTGCAGCCGCCAACCCATGAGGCCAGGCCCGTGGAATTGCCCGTGCCGCCGCCCCTGCAGGCTTTGCCCGAGGATCTGACGCAGCAGCTGGCGCGGCGCTTCGAGGCCTTCTTTGCGCTGCTGAACACCCAGGAAGCCAAGACCCGGCAACTGCATCAGCAGCTCATGGAACAGCTGCAGGCACCGCCCGTGGACGCCAAGGCCCTGGCGCGGCGCCTGCATGACCAGCACTACCAGCTGTCGTTCTCCATTGCCGACCAGCTCCAGGTCCTGCAGCTGGTGCAGGAGCTGCTGCAGACCCTGATCCAGCATCTGGCCCAGGACCCCACGCACGGCAGCTGGCTGGTGCCGCAGCTCACGGCCATCGAGCAGGCCATCACGCCGCCGCTGTCACCCGCGCCCCTGGTGGATGCGCGGCGCGAGCTGCAGACCGTGATCCACCGGCGCATGCAGCTGCAGGACGGCATGGCCGCCGCGCAGCAGGCGCTCAAGGACATGCTGGGCGGCTTCGTCCAGCATCTGGCAAAGATCACGAGCAGCAACGAAACACTGGGCGCCCGCATGGAGGAAGCCGCGCGCCAGCTGGACGGCATCCAGCGCCTGGAGGATGCCGCCCCGCTGCTGCAACAGGTGCTGGAGGCCACCCGCACCATGGCCGCCGGCAGCCGCGTGGCCCAGGAAGAGCTGCAATCGCTGCGCAGCCATGTCGATGCCTGCGAGGCGCGCATAGAGGCCCTGCAGCAGGAACTGGACGAGGCCGCGCGCCGTGCACGCCACGATCCGCTGACCGGCCAGCTCAACCGCCTGGGTGTGAGCGAGGCGCTGGACCGCGAGGTGGCGCGCGCCCAGCGCCATGGCCAGCCGCTGAGCGTTGCCCTGCTCGACATGGACGGCATGCAGGCCCTCAATGCCGAGCTGGGGCATGCCATGGGCGATGCCGCCCTCATCCATGTGGCCCAGCTGGCACGCCAGGGACTGCGTCCCGAGGACGTGGTGGGCCGATACGAGGGCCAGGCCTTCGTGCTGCTGCTGCCCCAGACACCGGAGACTGCGGGCGCCCAGGCGCTGCAGCGCCTGCTGCAGTTGCTGGAGCAGACGCCTTTGCCAGCCTCTTCGCAGACGCCAGGCCAGCCGGCCCCCCGGCCATTGAGCTTCAGTGCGGGCGTGGCCCAGCTGCAAAGCCACGAAAACGGCATGGACGTGCTGCGCCGCGCGGATACCGCCATGCTGCAGGCCAAGGAGCGCGGCAAGCACAGCATTGCCACGGCATCAGGCGCACAATGGCAGCCAGTTGGAAATGCAGGCGCCGGCCTTTGATCCACCGAGGCCACGCTCCGTATCTCCCCGCTTTCTTGCGCCACCTGCCCCCGAACCGCCATGCCCCTGCCCTTCAGCGCCCCCGTCCCTGCACCGCGGCGCCAGTTTCTGGTCGCAGCGGGCCTGGCCACGGTGCTGGGCCAGCTGCCCGCATGGGCTCGCCTGGGCGAGCGGCCTGCGCACAACCCCTTCACGCTGGGCGTGGCCAGCGGCGACCCCGAACCCGACAACGTGCTGCTGTGGACGCGGCTCACGCCGCCGCTTGCACAGCTGGGCGAGACCGACACCACGGCCATGCCTGCGCTCAAGATCCGCTGGGAGCTGGCGCACGACCCGCTGTTCCGCCAGATCGTGCGCAGCGGCGAGGCCATGGCCCAGCCCGAATGGGGCCACGGCGTGCATGTGCAGGTGGGAGGGCTGGCGCCTGACCGCTGGTACCACTACCGCTTCATGCTGGGCCAGGCCGTGAGCAGCACGGGCCGCTGCCGCACGGCGCCCGCGCCCGGCAGCATGCCCCAGCGGCTGCGCCTGGCCTATGCCTCCTGCCAGCGCTGGGAGCACGGCTACTACGCGGCCTGGCGCCAGGTGGTGCAGGACGCGCCGGACCTGGTGCTCTTCCTGGGCGACTACATCTACGAGTACGCCACGCCCGCCATGACGCTGGGCCTGGCCCGCACCCACAACCTGCGGGCCGCGCAAAGCCTGCAGGATTACCGGGACCGCTACGCCCTGCACAAGAGCGACCCGCTGCTGCAGGCAGCGCACGCCATGTGCAACTGGTCCGTGGGCTGGGACGACCATGAGGTGGAGAACAACTACGCCGGCGACCAGGGCCAGGGCGATGCCGGGCGCTTCCTGGCCCGGCGCATGGCTGCCTGGCAGGCCTTCTACGAGAACATGCCGCTGCGCGCCAGCGCGCTGACCGGCGCGGGCGCCCAGCATGGCGGCGGCGGGCTGCAGCTGTACCGCAGCCTGCAGTGGGGCCGGCTGGCCCGGCTGCATTTTCTGGACGGCCGCCAGTACCGCAGCGCCCAGGCCTGCCGCGCCGAGGGAGCGGCAGACAAGGGCAGCGTGCGCCCTGCGCAATGCGCAGCCCTGTCGGATACGGCGCGCAGCTTCCTGGGCTGGACGCAGGAGCAGTGGCTGTACCGCCAGCTGGCCGAAGATGCCCGCCAGCACGCAAGCGAGGGACCGCGCTGGAGCATCCTGGCTCAGCCCACCCTGGTGTCCACGCACCGGCCGCCCTCGGGATCGCAGGCCACGGACAGCTGGGACGGCTACCCGGCCGCGCGCCAGCGCCTGGTGCGCCACCTCACGCCGGGCGCCCAGCCCACGCCGCGCAACAGCGTGCTGCTGGGCGGCGACCTGCACCAGAACTATGTCTGTGCCGTGCACGCAGACCCCGAGGCCGCGCCCGAGCGGCGCAATCCCGTCGTGGCCAGCGAGTTCTGCAGCACCTCCATCACCTCGCGCAGCGGCACCACCCAGGCCAAGGTCGATGCCATCGTCGACCACAACCCGCAGGTGCTGTACGCACGCTGCGAGGAACGCGGCTACGGGCTGGCCGACATCACGCCCGAGCGCTGGACCAGCGAGCTGCGCGCCGTGGCCAACCCGATGCGAGCCGACAGCCGCATCTACACGCTGGCCCGCTTCACCGTCGAGGACAGGCGGCCCGGCCCCGTAGCCAGCTGACAGGGCACTGACGCAGGGCACGACCAAAGGGCACTTTCAGCAGGCCTGGCAATCAGTGGCTATCCTGACATCGCCCCCCGGCATGCCGCCTATCGTATGGTGCGCTGCCTTGCCCCGCCCACCGGAACACGGAAGCCATGCACCTGACTTTCAGCGCCTACTACACCCTGATCTTCGCCGCCCTCGTCCTTTTGCTGGGCAAATGGCTGGTACGGCACCTGCGCCTGCTGCGCGAATTCAACATCCCCGAGCCCGTGGCCGGCGGCCTGGTCGTGGCCGTCGCCCTGTTCGTGCTCAACCAGACCCTGGGCTGCACCTTCAGCTTCAGCAGCGAGCTGCAGATGGCCTTCATGCTGGTGTTTTTCTCGTCCATCGGGCTGAGCGCCAATTTCGCCAAGCTGCGCGAAGGCGGCCGTTCGCTGCTGCTGTTCCTGGCCGTGGTCGCCGTCTTCATCAGCCTGCAGGATCTGGTCGGCGTGAGCCTGGCCAAGATGCTCGGGCTCGATCCGCTGTTCGGGCTGATCGCAGGCTCCGTCACCCTGACGGGCGGCCATGGCACGGCAGGTGCCTGGGGCCAGGTTTTCGAGCGCGAATACGGCATCCAGGGCGCGGTCACCCTGGGCATTGCCTGTGCCACCTTCGGACTGGTGATCGGCGGCCTGATCGGCGGCCCGCTGGCCAAGGCCCTGATCACGCGCCGTAGGCTTGCCGTGCATGACCCCGCAGCCGCCCCCGAAAAACAGCCCCCGCTGGGCGAAAGCGCAAGCCACGGCGGCTTCGAGAACCCCGAGCAGACGCGCCTGATCACCACCAGCGCGGCCATAGAAACACTGGCCCTGTTCGCGGGCTGCCTGGGTTTTGCCGAGTTCATGACGCAATTCACCGCCGGCACCCTGTTCTCCCTGCCCACCTTCGTCTGGGCGCTGGCCGGTGGCGTCCTGATCCGCAACACGCTGGACTATGTCTTTCACTTCCAGGTATTCGACCGGGCCATCGACGTCTTCGGCAATGCCTCGCTGTCCATCTACCTGGCCATGGCCCTGCTGTCGCTCAAGCTGTGGGAGCTGGCGGGGCTGGCGGCACCGCTGATGGCGATCCTGGCGGCCCAGACGCTGGTCATGGGCCTGTATGCCGCGCTGGTGACCTTCCGCATCATGGGCAGCAACTACGATGCAGCCGTGCTGGCCGCCGGCCACTGCGGTTTCGGCATGGGTGCCACGCCCACGGCCGTGGCCAATATGCAGGCCATCACCAACCAGTACGGCCCATCGCACAAGGCCTTTCTCATCGTCCCTATGGTGGGCGCCTTCTTCGTCGACATCGTCAATGCCACCGTGATCCAGCTGTTCATACGCTGGCTGCACTGACCACCACGAACACCGAACGCACCATGCCCCTGCTGCGCCGTGCCCTTGCCGCCACCCAGGCGCTCGTCCTGACCCTGCTGCTGGCAGGCTGCAGCCTGCCGCCCCTGGCCGGCCGCAGCGAATCCACGGCACTGCCGCCCGAGGCCGCCCAGGCCATGCTGCTAGGCCAGGCGCTGGCACCGCTGCTGGACCAGCATCCGGGGCTCACCGCAATCCACGCGCTGTCCGACGCACGCAATGCCTACGCCGCGCGCGCCCTGCTGGCCCGCGTGGCACAGCGCACGCTGGATGTGCAGTACTACATCTGGCGCGGCGACACCACGGGCCACCTGCTGCTCGACGAACTGCGCCGCGCCGCCGACCGGGGCGTGCGCGTTCGCCTGCTGCTGGACGACGGCGGCACGGCAGGACTGGACACCCAGCTCGGCGCCCTGGACCAGCATCCGCAGATCGAGGTGCGGCTGTTCAACCCCTTTGCCCAGCGCACGCCCAAGGCGCTGGGCTATGTCACGGATTTCTCGCGCACCCAGCGGCGCATGCACAACAAGAGCTTCACGGCCGACAGCCAGGCCAGCATCGTGGGCGGACGCAACATAGGCGACGAGTACTTCGCGGCCACCGACGGTGTGCTGTTCGCCGACCTGGACGTGGTGGCCATGGGGCCGGTGGTGGCCGACATTTCACATGCTTTCGACCAGTACTGGGCCAGCGCGTCGGCCTATCCCGCTGCCAGCCTGCTGCCGCCGCTGCCCGACTATGCGGTGGCGCGCGCCTACGAGGCCCTGGCCACCGAAGTGCAGCGCCCCGAAGCCCAGGCCTATGTGCACGCCGTGGCGCAAAGCCCGTTCACGCGCGAGCTGCTGGCCGGCCGCCTGCCACTGCAATGGGCCCGCGCCACCCTGGTCAGCGACGACCCGGCCAAGGTGCTGGGCCAGGTGCCCAAGGAGGGCCTGCTGATCACCCAGCTGACCCCGGCCATCGGCCAGCCGCAGCGCCAGCTGGACCTGGTCTCACCCTACTTCGTGCCCACCGAGGCCGGCGTGCGCGCCCTGGCCGGCCTGCGCCGCCAGGGCATTGCCGTGCGCGTGCTCACCAACAGCCTGGAGGCGACCGACGTGGCCGTGGTCCATGCCGGCTATGCCCGCTACCGGCGCCCGCTGATCGAGGAAGGCGTGCAGCTGTACGAGCTGCGCCGGCAGATCGGCAGGCAGGACGACGAACCCAGCCCGGGCCCGCGTTCGCCCGCAGCGGCATCGGCAGGGAAAGCGGGGGTGGGCTCAGGCAGCCGCCCCGGCAGCTCGGGCTCCAGCCTGCATGCCAAAACCTTTGCGGTCGATGGCGAGCGCATCTTCGTGGGCTCGTTCAACTTCGACCCGCGCTCGGCCCACCTCAACACCGAGATGGGCCTGCTGATCGACAGCCCCGAGATGGCTTCGCAGATGAGCCGCATGCTCGACCAGAGCCTGCCGTCCACCGCCTACCACGTGCAGATCGATGCACAGGGCCGCCTGAGCTGGACCACGGAAAGCGGCACGCCGCCTGCGCCGCTCACCACCACCACCGAGCCCGGCAGCAGTGCATTCAAGCGCCTGATGCTGCGCGTGCTGGGCTGGCTGCCCATCGAGGGGCTGCTTTGATGCCGGGCCCGGCCGCTCAGTCCAGCCGGATCGACGGGCGCAGGCGCGAATTCATCAGATCAATCAGCCACAGCAGCCCGCCGCGCCAAAAGCCGTAGATGCGGGCCTGGTGCGAGCGGTACAGCATGATGTGGCTCAGCATGGCCATGCGCCCGCGGATCACGCCGCCGTTGAACAGGCCGAATTTGCCCAGCGATCCATAGGCGTCGTAATGGGCCAATGACACCAGGGCACCAAAGTCGCGGTAGGCAAAGCCTTCGGGACGGAAACCCGGCTCCTTCAGCAGGCGCGGCAGCGTCTCCACCAGATAGCGGGCCTGCTGGTGCGCCACCTGGGCGGTGGGCGGCAGCGGCACGCTGGCCCCGGGCAGGGTGAAGCTGGCGCAATCCCCCACGGCGTAGACATGGGGGTCGCTGGTCTGCAACTGGCCGTTGACCTTGAGCTGGTTGCCTTGCGTGGTCTCCAGGCCCAGCTGCGCCAGGAAGGCCGGGGCCTTCACGCCCGCTGCCCAGACGCGCAGGCCTGCGGGGACGAACTCGCCGCTGGCCAGCACGAACCCCTCTTCGCTGGCCGACTGCACGCGGCCGTTGACGATCACCGAAACGCCCAGGGCCTGCAGCCGCAGGCGCGTGGCTTCGGAAATCTCTTCAGGAAAACCGGGCAGCAGGCGCGGCCCGGCCTCGATCAGCACGATGCCGAAGCGCGCGGCCTCGCCCAGCGCGCCGTAGGCCCGAGCGCTCTCGGCCAGCTGCACCAGCTCTGCCGCCAGTTCCACGCCCGTGGCGCCGCCGCCCACGATGGCCACGCGCAGCTGCTCGCCGCTGGTCATGCAGCGCACCATGCGCAGGCGGATCTCGCTGTTGAAGGCATCGGCCTTGCGGCGCGAGTCGATCATGAAGCAGTGCTCGTCCACGCCCGGCGTGCCGAAATCATTGGCGCCGCTGCCCACGGCGATCACCAGCCTGTCGTAGGCAATACGCCGGCCCGGCACGATCTCGCGGCCATCGGGCGCCTCGATGGGGGCCAGCAGCACCTCGCGGGCCTCGCGGTCCAGGCCGCACATTTCGCCGGGCTGGTAGGCAAAGCTGGCGTCGCTGGCCTGGGCCAGGTAGGTGGTCTGCTGCTGGGCCAGGTCGCGCGTGCCGGCCGCAATGGTGTGCAGCATGGGCTTCCAGACATGGGCCGAATCGCTGTCCACCAGGGTCACCGAGCCGATGGCCCCCGTGCGCCCCTTGCCCAGCGCCGTGGCAATCTCCAGCCCCGCCACGCCACCGCCCACGACGACGATGCGCGCCCCGCCCGATGCCGTTGCCGAACCCGCTTCTTGTTCCTTGCCCATTGCTGCTCCCTGCCGGAAGGCCCGGCCGGCCGCACCATGCGCCGGCTTGCAGGACATTCGCTTCCAGACAGTCTTGATTCTTGTCAGTTTGGGTAGCAGGCGACTTGCTAGGGGTAAGCCCCAGATCTGCAACAGATATCTGATAGAAGACCGCCGATCACACCGAGCAGGGTCTTGTACAGGACCGCGCCGCAGGAAAAACATCACCTCTGTCGGAGGGCCAGCCGGACCTGATCATTGCGCTATCAACACAAGAGCATCCGCCCCGTCCGTCACGCAGCATCGCCGACGACATGACGGCCTGCATCTGCAGGCCTGCACGAATGCCCCGCTGCCGGGCCCGCGATTTGCGATTGTCAATATACGAAACGTATATTCCCCGTATGATCGCCACCCCATGGGAATCGTCAAAATATCCGACCAATTGCACGACCAGATCCGCCTGTCCAGCGCGGCCCTGGGTCGATCCATCAACGCCCAGGCCGAGCATTGGCTGCGTGTCGGCCAGTTGGCCGAACACCATCCCCATCTCGACTACGCAGGCATCTGCGCCCTGCTGCTGCAAGAGGCCGCGGCCACGCTGAAGCTGGGCGAGCCCGAAGCGGCGCCGGCTCCCGCCGATACGGCAGCGCGCCGCCCGCGCCCCGTGCGCCTGTCGGAAGGCCTGCAATGAGGGGCGCCAAGCTGCGCAGCGTCCCGCTGCACGATGCCCTCGATATCGGGCAATCACGCAAGGCCGGTGGCCTGGCCGCCCGCGTCCTGCAGATGCTGGTGCCCCACGTGCAGCCGGGCGTCAGCACCGAGCACCTGGACAGGCTCTGCCATGACTTCATCGTCGACGAACTGCGCTGCGTGCCCACCAACGTGGGCTACCACGGCTTTCCGAAGACGGTCTGCACCTCGCCCAACCACGTGGTCTGCCACGGCATCCCCGACGCCCGTCAGATCCTGCGCGAGGGCGACATCCTCAATGTCGATGTGGCCGTGACCACGCCCGAGGGCTGGATCGGCGACACCAGCCGCATGTACTACGTGGGCCAGCCCTCCAACCAGGCGCGCCGCCTGGTGGAGACCACCTACGAGGCCCTGCTGGCCGGTATCCGCGCCGTGCGCCCCGGCGCCACGCTGGGCGACATCGGCCATGCCATCCAGACCGTGGCCCAGCGCGAGCGCTTCAGCGTGGTGCGCGAGTACTGCGGCCACGGCATCGGCAAGGTCTACCACGACGACCCTCAGGTGCTGCATTACGGCCAGCCCGGCCAGGGCATGGTGCTGGAGGCCGGCATGATCTTCACCATCGAGCCCATGCTCAACGCCGGCAAGGCTGCCACGCGCGAACTGGCCGACGGCTGGACGGTGATCACCAACGACAAGTCGCTGTCCGCCCAGTGGGAGCACATGGTGGTGGTGACCGACACGGGCTTCGACGTGCTCACGCGCTGGCCCGAGGGCACGGGCAACTACGCGGCCATCTGAGCATGGCGTCCAACTACCTGTACCTGGGCCTGGCCATCGTCGCCGAGGTGGCGGCCACCTCCTGCCTCAAGCAGTCCGAAGGCTTCACGCGGCTGTGGCCCAGTGTGGTCACGGTCCTGGGCTACGCGCTGGCCTTCTACTTCCTGTCGCTGACGCTGCGCACCGTGCCCACGGGCGTGGCCTATGCGATCTGGTCGGGCGCGGGCATCGTGCTGATCTCCCTGGTTGGCTGGCTCTGGCAGGGCCAGACGCTGGACCTGCCCGCGCTGGCGGGCATGGGCCTGATCGTGGCGGGCGTGCTGGTCATCCAGCTGTTTTCCAAGACGGCCGGACACTGAGCCGCTGCCCGCGCTGCGGCCCGGCCCTCAGCCCGTGATGGCCTGGACCGATCCGGCCTGGCGGCGCAGCTCGAACTTCTGGATCTTGCCCGTGCTGGTCTTGGGCAGCTCGCCAAAGACCACGGCGCGCGGCACCTTGTAGCCGGCCAGGTGCTTCTTGCAGTGGGCCACGATGTCTTCGGCCGTGGTCTGCGCGCCGGCCTTCAGCTCGATGAAGGCGCAGGGCGTCTCGCCCCACTTGGGATCGGGTTTGGCCACCACGGCGGCGGCCAGCACGGCCGGGTGGCGGTAGAGCACGTCCTCGACCTCGATGGACGAGATGTTCTCCCCGCCCGAGATGATGATGTCCTTGCTGCGGTCCTTGATCTGTATATAGCCGTCCGGATGCTGCACGGCCAGGTCGCCCGTGTGGAACCAGCCGCCGCGGAAGGCCTCGTCCGTGGCCTGCGGGTTCTTCAGGTAGCCCTTCATGGCGATGTTGCCCTGGAACATGATCTCGCCCATGGTCTGGCCGTCATGGGGCACGGGTTCCATGGTCTCGGGATCGAGCACGCTGGCCGAGCGCTGCAGGTGGTAGCGCACGCCCTGGCGTGAATTGAGGCGCGCGCGTTCGCCGATGTCCAGCCCATCCCAGGCTGCATGCTTTGCGCAGACCGTGGCCGGGCCGTAGACCTCGGTCAGGCCGTAGACATGGGTGATATCGAAGCCCAGCTGCTCCATGCCCTCGATCATCGAGGCCGGCGGCGCGGCGCCTGCCACCATGGCCTTGACTCCGGCGGGCACTCCCTCCTTCATGGCGGCCGGCGCATTGACCAGCAGGCCGTGCACGATGGGCGCGCCGCAGTAATGCGTGACGCCGTGGTTGCGGATGGCGTCGAAGATGGCCTGCGCCTCCACCCGGCGCAGGCAGACGTTGACGCCGGCGCGTGCCGCCACCGTCCACGGAAAGCACCAGCCGTTGCAATGGAACATGGGCAGGGTCCACAGGTAGACGGCGTGCTTGGGCATGTCCCACTCCAGCACATTGCTGATGGCATTGATGGCCGCACCCCGGTGGTGATAGACCACGCCCTTGGGGTTGCCCGTGGTGCCGCTGGTGTAGTTCAGCGCAATGGCGTCCCACTCGTCGGCGGGCAGTTGCCAGTCGAAACCGGCATCGCCGCCGGCCACGAAGTCGTCGTAGTCCAGGCTGCCCACCTGCTCGGCGGCCGGGCCGTACAGCGCGTCCTCGACCTGGATCACCAGCAGCGGCGCGCTGCGCTGGCGCAGCTTCAGCGCCTTGGCCACCACGCCCGTGAACTCCGGGTCCACGATCAGCACCTTGGCCTCGCCATGGTCCAGCATGAAGGCAATGGTTTCCGCATCCAGCCGCGTGTTCAGCGCATTGAGCACGGCCCCCGCCATGGGCACGCCGAAATGCGCCTCCACCATGGGCGGCGTATTGGGCAGCATCACGGCCACGGTGTCGTTCTTGCCCACGCCCGCCTTGTTCAGGCTGCTGGCCAGCTGGCGGCAGCGCGCATAGGTCTCGCCCCAGTTGCGACGCAGCGTGCCGTGGACCACAGCCATCCGCTCGGGATAGACCTCGGCCGTGCGGGCGATGAAGCCCAAGGGGCTGAGCGGCGCATGGTTGGCGCTGTTGCGGTCCAGGTGCTGGTCGTAAATGTGGGTCATCGTGGTCTCCGGTTCGCTGGGTTTTCTGGTGAGATGCCCGCCTGCCGCCGCAGGCTGGCGAAACCTGAAGATATAGCAAGACAGGCTTACACAAGCTTGATGCGCATCCACCCGGATCGCCACCGCACAGGCCCGGATAACCAAAGCGGCATGCATGGTCTTTGCAGAGCATCAAAACTTTCAGAATTTCATGAAAATTGAAAATACCTATGCAGAACAATCACTTGACCTGCCTGCAGGCGCGCCTGTGACTGTCCCCCAGGCGACTGCACAACCAGGGTCCTCTATAAGACATCATTTATCAGATGACTCGGCCGCGCGGCCCCGGCTTCACTCGTAGAATCGCCGCTTGGATTCGCCGGCCAGCACCGCTGGAAGGCGAACAAGGAGTTCCTAGAGGAGTCGCCTGGCAACGCTCCAGGCATCGTTGGAGACGAGCCTGCACCCCACCGGTGCAGGCTTTTTTTTGCTTCAGCGCAGGCTCAGGGACTGGCGCTTCCAGGCCGGGTCCTGCCAGCGCTGGAACAGCGGCAGGGCAGACACATCGCCGGTCACGCGCTCGGTGGCCAGGCCGTCCAGCCGCACCACTTCGAAGCTCTTGCGGTAGCGGCCCTGGCCACGGGCCTCGCGCGCCACCAGCATCAGCTGGCCGCCAGGCAGCCAGCCCGCCCATTCGGCCACGCCGGTCTCCGGCGCGGTGGCGGCGGGGGGAAGCACATCGGCCAGCCAGCCGCCTTCGGTCTTGCGCAGCACCCACAGTTCGCGCCAGCCTTCCAGCGGCTGCACGGCCAGGGCCACGGCCGTGCCCTCGCGGTTGGTGCTGGCCGATGCAGCCCACACCACGCCGTAGGTGCAGCGGCGCAGTAAAGGAGCCTTGGCGCCGTGCTGGGCGTCCACCAGCAGCACGCAGGTTTCGCCGGCAGCACCGGGCTCGGTCAGCAGCGTCGGGCGGGCTCCGGCAGCAGGAGCCGCAGCAGCAACAGGCGCCAGCGCCCAGCGCACGGCGCTCACCCGCATGGCCGCGTCGTTGTAGGCGCTCTGGTCTTCATCGGGCAGCTCGGACTTGCTGACGCTCGTGAACTCGGCCAGCGCCCGGGCGGCCGATGCCGCCACGGCAGGGTCGGCCATGCTCTTGCGCGCCTGCTGAAAGGCCAGCGCCGCCCACACGCTGGCGCGACGCATCTGCACGCGGCCGCGCAGGTAGGGCGGCAGGCCGGTCACATCCACGCGCTCCAGCACATCGGCCTGCCAGGCATGCATGCGGGCGCGCTCATGGGCCGGCAGATCGGGGTCCACGCATTCGGGCCGTGTCAGCGCCAGGGCGGCACGGGCGCGCTGCGGCGCGTCGGCGGCCGGCATGGCGAGCACGCGGCGGAAGAATTCCCCTTCGTAGCAGACCTGCATGCGGCCTTCGACCTCATGGGTCGCAAAGCGCAGGCCGTAGCCGCTGGCCACATCCAGGTGGGCCGACAGCGTGGCGCCCGAGGTCTTGCCGGGCGCAGCGGCGGAGGCGCGCCGCGCCAGCCGGTCGGCAAAGCCGCCCAGTGCGTCGAAGGCCTGCGCGCCTTCGGCGCCAGCCAGGGTCCTGGCGGGCGCGGCCTGCAGGTAGGCGGCCGCCAGGCCGATGCCCAGCGCCTCGGCACCGGGCGTATCCTGCACGAAGCGCAGCACGGCCAGCAGCGCGGGGGCATCGGCCTCTGTCAGGGCCACACGGCGCACATCGCTGGCGCGGATGAAGCCGCCGCGCTCGCGCTTGTGGTCCCAGACCTGGAGGTAGTCCAGGCGTTCGCCCCTGATCTCCAGCACCTCGCCCTGCCACAGGCTGGCCTGCTGCTGGGCGCCATCGCGCGGCGCGGCGCGCAGGCTGGCCTGGTCCTGCACCACGATGGCGCTGCCCATGCCGGTGGCCAGCGCTGCGGCGGCCAAGGTCGATACGGTCAGCATGGCTTATTGCTCCTGAACGGCTGCGTTGGCATCTTCGGCCGCCACGGAGGCTGCGCCGGCCTGTGCATTGCGGCTGCCGCCCAGCAGAGCCGCGCCGATGAAGTCGCCATTGGTCGGCGGGGGCGCGATGATGACCTGGATCTTGTCCGAGAGCTTGTCGGCCAGCGTCTTCTGGATGAGCAGCGGGTAGCGCGTGACCAGGGTGCCTTCGCGCGCCATCTGCTCGGCGTTGACCTTGCCCAGGCGGTCCATGCGGAAGGCCTCGGCCTCGGCCAGCTTCTGGCGTGCATCAGCTTCGCCGTTGGCCTCGATGCGGCGGGCCTGGGCGCTGCCCTCGGCAGCTTTCACGCGGGCCACGCGCTCGGCCTCGGCTTCCAGCTGGCGCTGCTCGATCTGGCGCTGCTTGAAGGGCAGCACATGCTTCATGGCCTCTTCCTGGGCACGCGCCGCAATCACCTGCTCGCGTGCGGCGGCTTCGGCGGCCACTTCGCGGCGCACCTTGTCGGCATTGGCGTCCAGCTCGGTTTCCTTGACGCGCTTGTCCTTGAGCTCCAGCGTGTAGCGCATCTTCTCGGAGGCCAGCTCCTCGGCCAGCAGGCTGTCCATGCCGCGGCGGTACTCGGCGGGCAGGTCCACCTTGCCGATCTGGATGCTGCGCAGCGTCACGCCGTCGGCCGCCAGGCGCGTGCGCAGTTCGGTTTCCATGATCTGGGCGATCTCGGCACGCTTGGTCGAGAAAATCTCGCGCACGGTGTAGCGTGCGAACACCTTGTAGACCAGGCCCTGCACGGCGGGCTCCACGATGTCGCCGCCTATGTCCAGAGGCAGGTTGCCGGCCTTGACGGCGGGCGATGCGGGATCAAGCGCATAGCGCACGTTCAGGTCCAGACCCAGGGACAGGCCCTCGACCGACTGCAGGGGTGCGCTGCCATTGGCCTGGCGCATGGCCTCCGGACGGTAGCTCTGGTCGCGCAGGGAGAACACGCGCACCGTGTGCAGGCCCGGAACCACCCACACGCTGCCATCGCGCCACAGGCTGACGGAGCCCGTGAACTGGTTCAGGCGCACGCCCAGCGTGCCCTGCTCCAGGTGCTGCACGGGCGGGTTGCGCACCACCACCAGGCCGGCCGCCACCACCACGGCGCCGATGGCCAGCCAGCGCACGGTACGTGCCGTGGGCAGCAGGACTGCCCAGTCCACGGGCTGGCGGCGGGGCGCGTTGCCCGGCAGCGTGCCGGCGTCGGCTGCAGGCTCGGAGAAATCGGCGGTGCCGGCTCCGTCCAGGCGGGCGGACTTGCGGCCTGTCAGGGCCTGCATGATGCGGTTCCAGGTGGCTTTCATGGTGTTCTCTCTCTCGGCTGTGATGGCTGTTGTTGGCTGTTGTTGGCTGTTTCTGAGGCACCGGAAACAGGGGTGGCTCATTGAGGACCGATTGTTCGGATCCACCCCGGAAGCAACAACGCAGCGCACGGACCAAAGCGCTCACACCGGCGGCGCAAACGCTCCGGCCCCGGAAGAAAAACTCACACCCGGGCCGGCGCAGGGCCGAGATAATCCCGCGAACACCGCCACGGCGGCCTCCCCGACCCCACCACTGCACAGCCCCATGACCCGTATCGCCGTGATCGAAGACGACCTTCCCACCAGCAACCAGTTGGCGGGATGGATACGCAGTGCGCGCAGCGGCATCGTGATCGACCAGTGGTTCACGCGCGACGAGGCCGAGGCTGCCCTGGCGCGCGAGCACTACGACGCCGTGGTGCTGGACATCGAGCTGGGCCGCGAGCGCCATGCCGGCGTGGCCCTGATCAACGCCATCAACAAGCTGGGCCAGGGCACGCCGGTGCTGGTGGTGTCGGCCATGCCGGCCGCCATCTACCGCAGCATCATGAAAGCGCTGGACGCCTGGGACTACCTGCAAAAGACCACCTTCGAGGAGGCGGACTTCATCGAGACCTTCCTGGACATCCTGCGCACCACGCAGCGCGCGGCGCCCGTGGCCGCGCAGGCCGCCGCAGCGCCCGCAGGCGATGCCCTGGTGCTGGACCCGCTGTGGCAGCGCACGCCCACCTGGCGCGGAGAGCGCATCAACCTGCCGCTGACGGCCCAGCGCATCCTGGCCACGCTGCACCAGCGCAGCGGCGAAGTGGTGTCCTACGACGAGCTGTTCGAGGTGGTCAAAAGCGGCCGCAACCGCGACAACGTGCGCAAGCACGTCAGCACCATCCGCGAGGCCCTGCGCGAGGTGGACCCGGGCTTCGAAGGCATAGAGAACGTGCCCATGCGCGGCTTTCGCTGGGTGGGCCAGGCCGGCGCCGCCGCCCGCGCATGAAGCGCCTGCTCAACCCCAAACTGGAGCTGCCCCGGCTGGAAGTTCCGCGCCTGGGCCTGGCCGCCTTCCGCCAGCGCATCCTGCTGCGCGGCGTGTTCGTGCTGCTGGCCGTGGCCACGGTGGCGCTGAGCGTGGTGGTGCTCAAGGACGAGAAGGAACGCGCCTGGCAGGCCTACCAGCACGGCTTTGTGCGCAGCCAGGCCGAGGTCATGGCGCGGCTGCGCCATCCTTCGGGACGCTTGGCCCTGCTCAATGCCGGACACCTGGGCCAGGGCGTGACACCGCTGGCGCCGCTGCTGCTGCCCTACGCGGCCATCGACTTCGACGATCCGCAAAAGTCCCAGCAGGCCGTGGAGATGGCCGGCTGCTCGGTGCAGTATCCCGATGGCGCCTCGCTGTGCGCGGCCATCGGCAACAATCCCTACGCAGGCGGCTTCATCTATCTGGTGGGCAGCTTCTTCGCAGGCGAGCTGACACCGCGCGAGCGCGGCTCGCGCGAGCCCGCCCAGGCGCACCGCACCCGCATCACGCTGGACATGCGCGGCAGCACCTACCGCTGGATCGCCCCCTATGAGGCCATGCCGCAGCAGGGCAACAAGTCCGGCAACGGCGAGCACGGCCGGCTCACCGGCTTTGTGGACAACGGCACGCCCCAGCTTGACGCCCGCGCGCGGCCCGTGCGCGATTTCCGTGGCTGGCTCTGGCAGAACGGCCATTGCCGCGACCTGCCGCCTGGCGTGCAGGGCCATGCGGGCAATGACAAGACGCCCCCTGCAGCCGATTGCCTGCGCCGCACGCACTACTCCATCCGCCTGCCGGTCGAGCTGTTCCGCGAGGCCCTGTTCCGCAGGGACGTGCGCCCCGTCTGGCCGCCCGAAGACCTGGGCAGCATGCGTGTGCGCGTGGAAATGCTGGCCCCGGGCGAAGCGGCCGCGCCCCTGTTCGACAGCAATGCGCCGGGGGCACAGCTGGCCGCCTCGCTCAACGACATCTCGCGCAGCCTGCTGCCCGGCGAGCGCGTGCAGATCCGCAAGGTGGGTGCCGACGAAGCCAGCGCCATCACCCTCAAGGGCGTGGATGTGCAGGCCGCGCCGTCGGCGCCCTGGCTGCTGCGCCTGATCAGCTGGCTGCCGCTGCATGCGGCCGGCGTCTCCGCCGCCACCATGACCCCGGCCGTGCCCACGGGCCAGGACATTCTGGACACGCCCACGGGCAACTACACCGTCAGCTTCACCGGCCACCCGCGCGATGTGGAGCAGGGCCTGGCCGCCGTGGCCACGCGCCTGTCCTGGTACCTGGGCGCCATGCTGGCCGCCATTGCGCTGGCCTGGCTGATCGTCGAGCTGGGGCTGATCCGCCGCGTGACCGCCCTCACCCGGCGCGCCGCCGCCGTCTCCTACAACGTGCAGGACGGCCATGTCGGGCCACGCCTGGGCGATCTCGAAGTGTCGGACCTGCGTGGTTCCGACGAGCTGGGCATTCTGGCCGGCGGCCTGGCCGACCTGCTGCAGCGCGTGAAGGACGACCTGCAGCGCGAGCAGCTGCGCGCCCAGCAGGAACGCGACATGTGGCATGCCGTGGGCCACGAGATCATGTCGCCCCTGCAATCGCTGATGGTGCTGTACGGCCCCGACGACCCCGGCCACCGCTATGTGCAGCGCATGCAGCAGGCCGTGCATGTGCTCTACGGCACGGCATCGCCGGCCGAGGCGCTGCAGGCCGCCACCGTGCCGGAGGGCCGGCTGGACCTGGACGCCTTCCTCAGCCACGTGGCGGCCAACGCGCACTATGCGGGCATTGCCGATGTGGTCTACGAAGGCGGGAACAAGAGCGGGAGCGCGGGAGCCGCCGGCGCCGTGATCGTGCGCGCCGACGAATTTGCCCTGGAGGACGTGGTCACCCACATCCTGCGCAATGCCGACAGCTACCGTCCGGCCGGCACGGCCATCACGCTGTCGCTGTCGGCCTCCGAGTCCACCGCCAGCGCCACGCTGCACAACCAGGGCGCCACCATTGCGGAGGACCTGCTGGAGCGCATCTTCGAGCTGGGGGTGTCCGCGCCCCAGGAGCCTTCTGCCGCCAGCGGCGCCGAGCACCGGGGACAGGGCCTGTTCGTGGCCAGGACCTACATGGCCAAGATGGGCGGCACGATCAGGGCCCACAACACGCGCGATGGCGTGGCCTTCACGCTGACCTTCCAGCGCCTGGGCTGAGGGCCGGGCGCTGCCGGCCAGTGCCCCCGGGGCACGGCCGGATGGCCCCGCGAAGGCACAATACGCGGGTGTCCATTCCCCAATCGTTCATCCAGGAGTTGCTCGCGCGCGTCGACGTGGTCGACATCGTGGGCCGTTACGTACAGCTCAGGAAGGGCGGCGCCAACTTCATGGGCCTGTGCCCTTTCCACAGCGAGAAGTCGCCTTCCTTCACCGTCAGCCCCAGCAAGCAGTTCTATCACTGCTTCGGCTGCGGCAAGAACGGCAACGCCATCGGTTTTCTGATGGACCATGCCGGCATGGGCTTCGTTGAGGCCGTGCAGGATCTTGCCGGCCAGGTCGGCCTGCAGGTGCCGCAGGACGACATCAGCCCGGCCGAGCGCGAGCGCCAGGCCGCCCAGAAGCAGAAACAGGCCACCCTCACCGACGTGCTGGAAAAGGCCGGCGAATCTTTCCGCAAGCACCTGAAGGCCTCCCCCCAGGCCATCGAATACCTCAAGCGCCGCGGTGTCTCGGGCGAAACCGCCAGGCGCTTCGGCCTGGGCTATGCGCCCGCCGGCTGGCGCAACCTGGCCAGCGTCTTTGCGCATTACGACGATCCGCAGCTCGAAGAATCGGGCCTGGTCATCGTCGGCGAGGACGACGGCAAGCGCTACGACCGCTTCCGCGACCGGCTGATGTTTCCCATCCGCAACGTCAAGGGCGAGTGCATAGGCTTCGGCGGCCGCGTCTTCGGCGACGAGAAGCCCAAATACCTGAATTCGCCCGAAACCCCGGTGTTTCACAAGGGGCGCGAACTCTACGGCCTGTTCGAGGCCCGCACCGCCCTGCGCGACATGGGCTATGCGCTGGTCACCGAAGGCTATATGGACGTGGTGGCCCTGGCCCAGCTGGGCTTTGCCAACGCCGTCGCCACGCTGGGCACGGCCTGCACGCCCGATCACATTCACAAACTGTTTCGATTTACTGACGCCGTCGTTTTCAGCTTCGACGGCGACGGGGCGGGCCGGCGCGCCGCGCGCAAGGCGCTCGATGCGGCCCTGCCCTATGCCAGCGACACGCGCAGCGTCAAATTCCTCTTCCTGCCCGCCGAACACGACCCGGACAGCTTCATCCGCGAATACGGCAGCGAAGCCTTTGCCCGCTACGTGGGCGACGCGCTGCCGCTGAGCCGCTTTCTCATCGAGGCGGCCAGCGAAGGCTGCGACCTGGGCCAGGCCGAAGGCCGTGCCCACATGGCCAGCAATGCCCGCCCCCTGTGGACAGCCCTGCCTGACGGCGCGCTCAAGCGCCAGCTGCTGGGCGAGATCGCCGAACTCGTGCAGCTCGATGCGCGCGACCTCTCCGACCTGTGGTCGCAGGAAGCCGCCCGCAGCGGCCCGGCGCGGGGCTCCATGGCCGGCGGTGCTTCCCATCCGGGCCAGCAGGCCGGCCATGCACCGGCCGCGCCCGACTGGGGCCAGCCTGTCGAATACGGCGCGCCTTCGGGCTGGCACGAGCGTGGCGGCCATGGAAGCGGCGCGGGCGGCTGGCGCAGCGGCGAGCCCGGGCGCGGCGGCAAAAAGCCCTGGCCGCGCAAACCCTGGGACAAGAATGGCCGGGCCGACTTCAACCCGCCCCCCATGGGCCCGCGTGGCGCGCCAGCCACACGCACCGACCAGGCGGCACGCCTGCTCATGGCGCACATGGAATTCATGGAAGAACTCACCCACGAGGACTTCGAGGCACTGGCGCACTGCTCAGGCGAACATGGCGCCATGTTCCGCTGGATGGAGGCACAGTTCCAGGAATCCGGTGCCCGGCCCTTTGCCGTGCTGCGCGAACAACTGCGCGGCCTGCCTCACGAAACGCTGGCAGACAGGCTCATGAGCGGCCCCCACGCGCATCCCGAGGGCGAACTGCCCGAGCTGCGCCGTGAGTTGCGTGATGTCCTCAATCGCATGGTCATCGTCCACATCAAGGCCCAGATCGACGAAGCCTTGCGCGACATGGCACGGGACCCCAGCGCCGCCCAGCGCTATCGCGATCTCTTTGCCCGACAGCAGGCCCTGGAAAACCAGATGCGCACTTCCTCTTGAAATCGAGGTAAGCAGATATAATTGGGGGCTATCGGCAAGAGCGACAGCAGCACCTCCGGACCGGGCCCCGTGACGAACTCACGTGATTGCAGCAACTGCACGGCCCAATTTCCCGCAAGGACTGCACACCAAATGATCGCCCAGACATCTTGCCTGGAATATGTACGCTTCCCTGGCGGGCCTAGTCCGTCCGCGCGCGCTTAGGCGGCGCTTGTTTGAGTTTCCCTTTGTGTGTGTTCGCTCCCGACCGTGAGGTGCTCATGCCCGTTTCAAAGTCCGTGAAGTCCAAGCAGGCCCCCGAAGCTCCAGCGAAGCCCAAGACTTCGACAACCTCTTCAGCCCCGGCCGTCAAGGCCGGTGCCGGCAAAGCCGCTGCAGGACCGAAGAGCGCCGCATCTGCGGCCAAAGCAAAGAAAGATACCGACGTGGTAACCAAGTCCCAAGCCGAACTCAAAGCCATGGCCGACGAACTGCTCGCCGCCGCGACGCCCAAGCGTGGCCGCAAGAAGGCAGCCGAAGGCGACGACGCCCCCGCCCAGACAGAAAAGAAGCCTGCTGCCGCCAAGAAGGCGCCGGCCAAGGCCGCCACCTCCACCGCTGCAGCCAAGACTCCCGCCAAGCGCGGCCGCAAGCCCAAGGCCAAGGAAGCGGGCGACGACATGGACGACGCCGACCTGTCGGACATCGATGGCGACATCGATGGCGAAGTGGAAGGCGAAGTCGAGACCGAAGTGGAAGTCGAGGTCGAGGCCTCCTCGGCCCCGGCTGAAAAGGTCAAGCCCCTGCGCATGAAGATCAGCAAGGCCAAGGAACGTGCCTTGATGAAGGAATTCGGCCTGGACGAAACCGTCCTGACCGAAGAGGAAATGTCCACCCGCCGCCAGCGCCTGAAGGCGCTGATCAAGCTGGGCAAGACGCGCGGCTACCTGACGCACAGCGAAATCAACGACCACCTGCCCGACAAGCTGGTCGATGCCGAGACGCTGGAAGTCGTGATCTCCATGCTCAACGACATGGGCGTGGCCGTCTACGAGCAGACTCCCGACGCGGAAACCCTGCTGCTGAACAACACGGGCCAGTCCGCCACCACCGAAGAGGAAGCCGAGGAAGAGGCCGAAGCCGCCCTGTCCACGGTGGACTCCGAATTCGGCCGCACCACCGACCCCGTGCGCATGTACATGCGCGAAATGGGCACGGTGGAGCTGCTGACGCGCGAAGGCGAGATCGAAATCGCCAAGCGCATCGAAGGCGGCCTGATGGACATGATGGAGGCCATCTCGGCCTCGCCCGCCACCATCGCAGAAATCCTGGCCATGTCCGAGGAAATCCGCGAAGGCAAGGTCGTCATCTCCACCATCGTCGACGGTTTCGTCAACGCCAATGAGAACGACGACTACGTGGCCGAAGAAGACTTCGACGAATACGACGAAGAGGACGACGACGACGGCAAGGGCGGCTCCAAGGCACTGACCAAGAAGCTCGAAGAACTCAAGAACGAGGCGCTGCGCCGCTTCGACGCCATGCGCGAGAACTTCGACAAGATGCACAAGGTGTACGACAAGGAAGGCTACGGCACGCCCACGTACATCAAGGTGCAGAAGGCCCTGACCGAAGAGCTGATGACCATCCGCTTCACGGCCAAGACCATCGAGAAGCTGTGCGACCTCGTGCGTGCCCAGGTCGATGACGTGCGCAAGAAGGAACGCGAGCTGCGCAAGATCATCGTGGACAAGTGCGGCATGCCGCAGGAAACCTTCATCGCCCAGTTCCCGCCCAACCTGCTGAACCTGCAGTGGGTGGTGGAGCAGGTCGCGGCCGGCAAGCCCTGGAGCAGCGTGCTGGAGCGCAATGTCCCGCCCGTGCAGGAACTGCAGCAGAACCTGATCGACCTGCAATCGCGCGTGGTCGTGCCGCTGGACGAGCTCAAGCGCATCAACAAGCGCATGAACGACGGCGAGCGCGCCAGCCGTGACGCCAAGAAGGAGATGATCGAGGCCAACCTGCGCCTGGTGATCTCCATCGCCAAGAAGTACACGAACCGCGGCCTGCAGTTCCTGGACCTGATCCAGGAAGGCAACATCGGCCTGATGAAGGCCGTGGACAAGTTCGAATACCGTCGCGGCTACAAGTTCTCGACCTATGCCACGTGGTGGATCCGCCAGGCCATCACGCGCTCGATCGCCGACCAGGCGCGCACCATCCGTATCCCGGTGCACATGATCGAGACCATCAACAAGATGAACCGCATCTCGCGCCAGCATCTGCAGGAGTTCGGCTTCGAGCCCGATGCGTCCATCCTGGCGGCCAAGATGGAGATCCCGGAAGACAAGATCCGCAAGATCATGAAGATCGCCAAGGAGCCGATCTCCATGGAAACGCCGATCGGCGACGACGACGATTCGCACCTGGGCGACTTCATCGAGGACACCAACAACACCGCTCCCGTGGACGCCGCCATGCAGGCCGGCCTGCGCGACGTGGTCAAGGACATCCTCGACGGCCTGACCCCGCGCGAAGCCAAGGTACTGCGCATGCGCTTCGGCATCGAAATGTCCACCGACCACACGCTGGAAGAAGTGGGCAAGCAGTTCGACGTCACGCGCGAACGCATCCGCCAGATCGAGGCCAAGGCCCTGCGCAAGCTCAAGCATCCGAGCCGCTCGGACAAGCTGCGCAGCTTCATCGACTCGCTGTAAGGCGCTGTGGATGCCGCCCCCCGGGCCGGCAACCGCCCCCCTGGAAAGCCCCGCACTCCCCTGCGGGGCTTTTTGTTTGTGGCCGGCCATCTGCCGGGCAGGGCGATGGTGGCGCGATAGACTGCCGCCTTTGTCTGCAAGGGCATCAGCATGGCTCTCGAAATCGAACGCAAATACCTTGTGGCCGACCCCGGCGTCGTGACCGGCCTGACCGGCGTGCGCATGGCGCAGGGATACATCGCCGACAACGGCATGTGGGTGCGGGTGCGCATCGCCGGGGACACCGGATTTCTCACGCTCAAGGGGCCGGCACGCGGCATGAGCCGCGCCGAATTCGAATACCGGATTCCGCTGGCCGACGCCGAGACGCTGCTGGCCCAGCACTGTGCGCATGGCGCACTCGAAAAGGTGCGCTACATCGTGACGGTGGACGGCTTCGACTTCGAGGTCGATGTATTCGAAGGCCCGCTGGCCGGGCTGGTCACGGCCGAGATCGAACTGGCCAGCGAGGATATCCAGCCGCCCTCGCCCGCCTGGCTGGGAGCGGAGGTCACCGCTGATCTTCGCTACAGCAACGCGCAACTGGCCAAGACCCGGCAGGTGCCTTCACCGGCCGTGCTGCCGGGCTGATGCAGGACGGCCCTGTGGACGCCGGGGCTACGGGGGGGCTACACGGGGGCCACCAGGGGGCGACAGAGGCCGCAGGGACTGACTGCCGGAACTTCCTGCGCTGTGCAGCGGCTCAGCCGCCGACCCGGTCCAGGGCCATCGTCTGCACGCGCAGTTCGCAGCCCTCGCGCAGCGGCTGCAGCCCGCCCACAGGCCGGAAGCCGTTCGCCAGGTACAAGCGCATGGCGGGGGAGTCGGCATCGGTCACACCCAGCCGCACACGCTGCATACCCTTGTGCCAGGCCCAGGCGACGGCCTGGGCCAGCAGGGCCTGGCCCGCACCCCGGCCACGCACGGCGGGATCGACCCACATCTGGAAGAGATCGGCCACGCCGGGCTCGGGGGCACACAGCTTGCACCAGAGCAGGCCGCAGGCCTGGCCGCCGTTGACGGCGAAGAGCACCCTGTCCCTGCCGCCGGCAACGGCGGCCTGCAGCCGCGCAGCCCAGTCCGCGTCAACCCTTGCGGCCTCCGACTCCCAGGTGCTGCCGAAGGCGTCGGGTGCATCGCGCAGGGCACGCAGGCGGATATCCCGGTACTGCGGCCATTCATGGGGTTCAACGGGGCGGATGGAGATCATGGTGCGTCCTTAGGCAGACAAAAGGGTTGGCGTCGGGAGCCAAGGCGGCGCCCGGCCGGATGGTCCGGCCCAGGCCTCAGCGCCGGCCATGCCGGGCTCCGAGCACTGCCAGCATGCGGAAGAAGGCTGCGCCTATCTCTTCCTCGGAAACGCACGCGTACCCCAGCAGCAGGCCACGCCGCCGGTGCGGACCCGCGTAGTAGCGCGACAGCGGCTTGACGAAGATGCCGGCCTGCCGGAGGTCCTCGGCGAGCACGACATCATCGTCCTGCCCGGGCAGCTGCATCACGAAATGCAGCCCCGCGCCGCTGTCTACCCAGGGCAGGTGGTCGGCGCCCAGATAGCGCTCGATCAAGGCCATCAGCATGCGGCGGCGCTTGCCGTAGAGCAGGCGCATCTTGCGGATGTGGGCGGCGTAGTGGCCTTCCACGATCAGTTCGGCGATGACCTGCTGCGGCAGCTGGTGACCCTCTCGGTACAGCTCGGAATGGATGCGGCGCAGCGGCTCGGCCAGGGTCGGGGGCAGCACCATGTAGCCCATGCGCAGTCCCGGGTAGAGGGTCTTGCTGAAGGTGCCTATGTAGATGACGGGCGCGTCCTCCTCCATGCCCTGCATGCTGGGCACGGGGCTGCCGGAGAACCGGAATTCGCTGTCGTAGTCGTCCTCGACGATCCAGGCCCCCACCCGGCGCGCGTAGGCGATCAGCGCGCGGCGCCGCGCCATGCTCATGACGGCGCCCAGCGGGTACTGGTGCGAGGGAGTGACGAAGATCAGCCGCGGCACGGGCAGGCCGTCCGGCAGATGCATGCCCTCCTCGTCCACGGGCACGCTGTGCAGGCTCAGCCCGTGCTGCATGCGCAACACGTTGGCGATGCCCCAGTAGCCCGGCTCCTCCATCCAGACGCAGTCGCCAGGGTCGGCAAGGCTGCGCACCACCAGGTCGATGGCCTGGTGCACGCCTTCTGTGATCAGCACTTGGTCGGGCGCGCAGTTCACCGAGCGCGCCACGCGCAGGTGCTCGGCCAGCGCCTGCTTGAGCGCCTCCACGCCGCCGCGCGTGCCATAGGTGAGCAGCTGCGGCCCGGCGTGTCGCAGCAGGCGGTTGTGGATGCGCGCATAGGCGGCGCGCGGGAACTGCGTCACGTCGGGCACGCCAGGCATGAACGCGCCCCATTGCTGCTCCGAAGCCTGGGCGGTTTTCAGCAAGGCCTGTGCCTGCACGGACAGGCCGCCGCCAGGCGCAGGCGCTGCGGCGGCAGCGCGGCGGGCGGGTGCACGTCCGCCGCTCAGCAGCATGGCCGCAGGCAGGGTGTCGACCACCTGCGTGCCGCGCCCGACCTGGCTGCGCACATAGCCCTCCACCTGCAGCTGCTCATAGGCATGGCTGACGGTGTTGCGCGACACATCCAGCTCGCGGGCCAGGTCGCGCGAGGCCGGCAGGCGGCTGCCCGGCAACAGGGCCCCGCTGTCCACGGCCTGGCGCAGCGCCAGGTACAGGGCCCGGTTCAGGCGGACGCGGTCCCCGCCCAGCCCGCGCCAGTCCATCTGGAGGATGAGGTCCGCGCAAACGGAGGGTTTTGCCATGTCTGCCTTGCCTGCCTTGCCTGCGTTGCCTGCGTTGCCTGCGTTGCCTGCCTTGTGGAAGCGATGGTGGCGAACTCGATTGGCACCATCATCTTTTCAAAAGATGGCTCCATTCATGGAACCAATCGCCACTATAACCGTAAGCATTGCAGCCACCTCAACGGAGACCTTCCCATGTCCAGCGCCGCCACCAACGACACCACCAGAGCCTCGTCCGTCAACCAGCAACTCCAGAGCCGGCGCACCGCCGCCATGCCGCGCGGCGTGGGCGTGATGTGCGGCTTCCATGCCGTGCAGGCCGACAACGCCTTGCTGACCGATGCCGAGGGCCGCCAGTACATCGACTTCGCGGCCGGCATTGCCGTGCTCAACACGGGCCACCGCCATCCGCGCGTGGTGCAGGCCGTGCAGCGCCAGCTGGAGTGCTTCACGCACACGGCCTTCCAGATCGTTCCCTATGAAAGCGCCATCGCACTGGCCGAGCGCATCAATGCACTGGCGCCCATCGACGGCCCGGCCAAGACCGCCTTCTTCACCACGGGCGCCGAGGCGGTGGAAAACGCCGTCAAGATCGCCCGCCATGCCACGGGCCGCTCGGCCGTGATCGCCTTCCAGGGCGCCTTCCACGGCCGCACCCAGCTGGGCATGGCGCTGACGGGCAAGGTGGCGCCCTACAAGCAGGGCTTCGGCCCCATGCCGGGCGAAGTCTTCCACGCGCCCTTTCCCAGCGATGTGCAGGGCATCAGCGTGCAGCAGTCGCTGGACGCCATTGCCATGCTGCTCAAGACCTCGGTGGACCCGCAGCGCGTGGCAGCCATCATCGTGGAGCCCGTACAGGGCGAAGGCGGCTTCAACCCCGTGCCTGCCGCGCTGTTCACGGGCCTGCGCCAGCTGTGCGACCAGCACGGCATGCTGCTGATCGCCGACGAGGTGCAGACCGGCTTTGCACGCACGGGCAAGCTGTTTGCCATGGAGCACTACAGCGTGCGGCCCGACCTGATCACCATGGCCAAGAGCCTGGGCGGCGGTCTGCCGATCTCGGGCGTGGTGGGCCGCGCGGCCGTCATGGACGCACCGCACCCCGGCGGCCTGGGCGGCACCTATGCCGCCAACCCGCTGGCCGTGGCCGCGGCCCATGCCGTGCTCGACGTGATCGATGAAGAACGGCTGTGCGAGCGCGCCCTGGCACTGGGCAGCCAGCTGCGCTCGCGCCTGCAGGCATTGCAGACGCAGGATGCCGGCATCGCCGAAGTGCGCGGCCTGGGCTCGATGCTGGCCGTGGAATTCCACATTCCCGGCAGCGGTGCGCCCGACGCGCAGCGCGTGGCCGCCATCGTCCAGCGTGCGCAGCAGCAAGGCCTGCTGCTGCTGACCTGCGGCCTGTACGGCAACGCCATCCGCTTCCTCTATCCGCTGACGATTCCAGAGCCGCTGTTCGGCAAGGCGCTGGACATCATCGCCAACGCCATCACCCAGACCGCGCCCCAGCCGGTCGCGGCCTGAATCCATTCCACAGCCTGAGCCTTCCCGCACCATGAGTCTTTCACTGCAACGCCCCGATCTGTTCCGCCAGGCCTGCCTGCTTGCACAGGGCTGGCACCCCGTGGGCTCCGGCCCCGCCATCGATGTCTTCAACCCCGCCACGGGCGAGCGCCTGGGCCAGGTACCCGCCCTGCAGGCCGGCGCGGCCGAGGCCGCCATCGCCGCCGCACAGCGCGCCCTGCCCGCCTGGGCCGCGCTGACGGGCAAGCAGCGCGCCGGCATCCTGCGCCGCTGGTTCGACCTGATGCTGGCGCACCAGGACGATCTGGCGCGGCTGATGACGCTGGAGCAGGGCAAGCCCCTGGCCGAGGCGCGCGGCGAGATCGCCTATGCGGCCTCCTTCATCGAATGGTTTGCCGAGGAAGGCAAGCGCGTGGACGGCGAGCTGCTGCAGTCGCCCAACGCAGGCCAGCAGCTGCTCACGCTGCGCGAGCCCATTGGCGTGTGCGCCGCCATCACGCCCTGGAATTTCCCGGCCGCCATGATCACGCGCAAGGCCGGCCCGGCGCTGGCCGCCGGCTGCACCATGCTGGTCAAGCCGGCCGAAAGCACGCCCTTCACGGCCCTGGCCCTGGCCGTGCTGGCCGAGGAGGCCGGCATTCCCGCCGGCGTCTTCCAGGTGCTGACCGGCCATCCGCAGGACATCGGCCAGGCGCTGACGCAAAGCCCCGTGGTGCGCAAGCTCAGCTTCACGGGCTCCACGGCCACCGGGCGGCTGCTGATGCGCCAGTGCAGCGACACGGTCAAGAAGCTGTCGCTGGAGCTGGGCGGCAATGCACCGTTGATCGTGTTTGACGATGCCGACATCGACCAGGCCGTGGCCGGCATCGTGGCCTCCAAGTTCCGCAACGCCGGCCAGACCTGCGTGTGCGCCAACCGCATCTATGTGCAGGACGGCATCCACGACGAACTGGCCCGCCGCCTGGCCCGTGCCATGGCGGGCTTCAAGGTCGGCAATGGGCTGGAGCCCGGCGTGACCCATGGCCCGCTGATCAACGAGGCGGCCGTGCAGAAGGTGGAAAGCCATGTGGCCGATGCGCTGTCCAAGGGCGCGCGCCTGCTGGCGGGCGGCAGGCGCCCGGTGCCGGGCCAGCTGTTCTTCGAGCCCACGCTGCTGGCCGATGTGAACGACAGCATGCAAGTCTGCGAGGAAGAGACCTTCGGCCCGCTGGCGCCGCTGTTCCGCTTCCATGACGAGGACGAAGTGGTGCGCCGCGCCAACGACACCATCTACGGCCTGGCCGCCTATCTGTTCACCAACGACAACCGCCGCATCTGGCGCGTGTCGCGCGCGCTGGAGTACGGCATGGTGGGCATCAACACCGGCCTGATCTCCAACGAGGTCGCGCCCTTCGGCGGCGTCAAGCAGTCCGGCCTGGGCCGCGAGGGCTCGCGCCACGGCATCGAGGAATACCTGGAGACCAAGTACCTGTGCCTGCAGACGGCATGAGGGTTGCCTGACGTCCGCAATGGCACCCGGCAGGGAAGACGGCATGGGCCTTCGACGGCAGCCTGGCTAGACTGGGCGCCATCAAAGGCCCATCCGATCTGCACCATGGACGCTTCTTCCGCCCGCCTCCCCTCTCCTTCCGAACCGCTGCGCATCGCCGTCATGGGCGCAGGCGCCGTGGGCTGCTATTTCGGCGCGCTGCTGGCGCGCGCCGGCCACCAGGTCACGCTGATCGGCCGCCCCGCCCATGTGCAGGCCGTGCAGCAGCATGGCCTGCGGCTGGAGACGGCGGCGCTGGACATCCAGGTGCCCATGCAGGCATCGACCGAGGCCAGCGCCGTGCGCGATGCCGATGTGGTGATGTTCTGCGTCAAGTCCACGGCCACCGAGGAAGCGGCCCGCGAGATGCAGCCGCACCTGGCGCCGGGCACCCTGGTGCTGACCATGCAAAACGGCGTGGACAACGACGAGCGCGTGCGCGCCGTGCTGGGCCCGTCCGTGGCCGTGACCGCCGCCGTGGTCTACGTGGCCACTGCCATGGCCGGCCCCGGCCATGTGCGCCATTTCGGCCGCGGCGAGCTGGTCATTGCGCCGTCTGCACTCAGTGAACAGGTGGCCCTGCAGTTTGGCAAGGCAGGCATTGCCGTGCAGGTATCGCCCGACGTGCGCGGCGCGCTGTGGGCCAAGCTGGTGATCAACTGCGCCTACAACGCGCTGTCGGCGCTGTGCCAGCTGCCCTACGGCCCGCTGGTGCAGTCGCCCGGCGTGACGGACGTGGTGGACGACGTGGTGGCCGAATGCCTGGCCGTGGCCAGGGCCGACGGCGTGGCCCTGCCCGGCGACGTGCCCGCTGCCGTGCGCGGCCTGCCGGCCACCATGCCGGGCCAGTTTTCGTCCACCGCCCAGGACCTGGCGCTGGGCAAGCCCAGCGAAATCGATCACCTCAACGGCTACGTGGTGCGGCGCGGCGAGGCCCTGGGCGTGCCCGTGCCGCTGAACCGCACGCTGCAGGTGCTGGTCAGGCTGGCCCCGTCACGCGTGCAGGCCAGCCAGGCGCCCCTGAACCCGCCTCAGAACTCGTAGTTGGCAGAAACCCACAGGCGGCGGCCTTCCTGGTTGTTCGCGTAGCGGTTGCCAAAGATCACGGTGCCCTGGACCTGGCCCGGTACGTTGTAGGGCTGGTAGTCCACGAAATCCTTGTTGAACAGGTTGTAGATGGCCGCGTTGATGGTGAACTGCTTGCTCACGCGGTAGCTGCCGCCCAGGTGGAACTGGGTATAGGCCTTGTAGTTGCCCAGCGCGGCCTTGGCGGCCTGGGAGCTGGCGCTGGTGCCGGGGTCACGGTAGCGCTCGCTGCGGTATTCGGCGCGCAGCCACAGGTTCCACTGGGCACCCGGCTCCCAGTTCAGGCGGGCGTTGAGCGCGTGCCTGGGTGTGTCGCTCAGCGGGTTGCCACGGTTGGGGCCGCTCTTTTGCTCGCTCTTGGTGAAGGTGTAGTTGGCGCTGGCGTTCCAGCCGCGCGCCAGCGGCATGCGCGCACTCAGCTCCAGGCCGCGCGTGACGGCCTCGTCCACGTTGATGGACTGGCCGAAGGCATCCACCAGCGGCCAGTCGCCGAAGCTCACGCAGCCGGGGCGATTGGGCGCTGCCGCAAAGTCGCAGTTGATCAGGCCCGGGCCGCTGGTGATCTTGTCCTTGAACTCGTTGTTGAACACCGTGGCGCTGCCCGCAAAGCCCGTGGGGCTGTCGAAATAGACGCCCAGTTCGGTGGTGCGGCTGGTTTCGGGCTTGAGGTTGGGGCTGCCCACCAGCGGCAGGCGGCCCTGCTGGCCGAAGCCGTTGATGCCGGGCGCCAGCTGCTCCACGCGCGGCGTCTTGTAGCCGTTGCTGACGCCGCCCTTCACGGTCCACTGCGGCGCGGCATTCCACACGCCGTAGATGCGCGGGCTGAGCTTGCCGCCGAAGAGGCTGTGGCGGTCATAGCGCGCGCCCATGGTGAGCTTGAAGGCGTCGGTCAGGCTCCATTCGTCCTCGGCAAACAGGGCCTTCTGCGTGAAGGCGAACTTGTTCGGCGCCACGCCGTCCTTCATCTCGGCATCCCACCACTGGCCGCCCAGCGTGGTCAGGTGGGCACCCCAGGGCAGGACCAGCTTGCTGTCCAGCACCTTGCTTTCCACCTCCAGCGTGCGCGCGGCACCTGGCGTCGCGCCCGGGGTTCCCCGGGGAATGGTCCGGCCGATGGTCTCGGTCCGGTTGACCATGAAGCTGGTGTCCCAGGTTCCGAAGCCGTAGCGACCGGTATGGGCCAGCGTGAGCTGGTCACGGTTGTATTTCTGCTCGGGACTGTAGCCTCCCGTGCCCAGCGTGCCCAACTGGCCCTGCGAGTTGTCATAGGTCTGGCGGCCCGAGTCCAGGTCCAGCGTGATGTCGTGGTACCTGTTGGGCGTGAGCGCCAGGCGCAGGCCCAGGTTGTTGATCTCGGACTTGACGGGGTTGCCGCCCATGATGGGAACGGCTGGCTGGCCGTTGGCGCCCGCATAGGTGATGTCCGAAGCGGCCCGGCGCTGGGTGCTGCCGCGGATCGACAGGCCCAGCAGGTCCTCCTTGATGGGGCCGCTCAGGTAGAACTTGCCGGACTTGATATCACCGAACTCCGACTCTTGCTGCAGCGTGTAGTCGGCGCTGACGCTGCCCGTCCAGGTCTTGCCGACCTTGCGCGTGATGATGTTGATCACGCCGCCCATGGCGTCGGAGCCGTAGAGCGTGGACATGGGGCCGCGGATGACCTCGATGCGCTCGATGGCGCCGATGGGCGGCATGAAGCTGGTCTGCGTCTCGCCAAAGCCGTTGGGCGTGACATTGCCGGCCGAATTCTGGCGGCGCCCGTCGATCAGCACCAGCGTGTAGTCGCTGGGCATGCCACGGATGCTGATGTTCAGGCCGCCGGTCTTGCCCGCGGGGGCGCCTACGTCGATGCCTTCCACGCTCTCCAGCGCGTCGGTCAGGCTGCCGAAGCGGCCCTTGGCCAGTTCCTCGCGCGGGATGACGGTGATGGAGGCCGGCGCCTCCTTGATGTCCTGCTCGAAGCCCGAGGCAGAGACCACGACTTCGCGCAACTCGGTGGCGGCAGCCGCATTGCTTTGCGATGGGGTCTGTGCCGATGCGGCACCCGAAGCACAGATGGCGGCCACCAGGAGGGCCAGAGGGGAAGGACGCGACGGAAGAACGCCGCGCAGATCGCGATACGACATGCAAACACTCCAGAAACGGAAAACGGGCTGTGAGGCCCGTGCAACTCGCTTTGAAATCTTTGGTTATGCGATGGGATGGGGATATGTAACAAAATTATATGAACATTGAGAATCATTTCCATTCTCATGATCACAATAGGATTTATCTGTCGCACGGATGCTACGTTCCTAGGAGCAGAAAGCGCTGACGGCACCAATGCTTGCGCTGGCGCAAGCTGCTCTCACCACCTCAATACACGTCACGCCGGTAGCGGCCGCTGCGCACCAGCTGGTCCATTTGCGCCTCACCCAGCACGGCGTGCAACGCCTGGTCCACGCCCTGGGCCATACCCTGCAGGCTGCCGCACACGTAGATGGCGGCGCCCTGCTCCACCCATTGGCGCAGCACATCGCCGGACTGCGCCAACAGGTCCTGCACATAGGCGCGCGGCACGCCTTCGCTGCGATCGCGCGAGAAAGCCAGGTCCAGGCGCTGCAGCACGCCGCCCTCGCACCAGGCCTGAAGCTCGTCGCCATAGAGCCGGTCATGCGCGGCATTGCGCTCGCCGAACAGCAGCCAGTTGGGCCCCAGGCCTGCTGCGGCACGCGCACGCAGGTGGCTGCGCAGGCCGGCCAGACCCGTGCCGTTGCCGATCAGCACCAGCGGGCGCTGCAGGTTGTCTTCCAGCCGGAAATTGCGGTGCGCACGCAGCCGCAGGGTGATGGCTGCCCCCAGGGGCGCGCCCTGCGTGAGCCAGCCCGAGGCCAGGCCCGGCGAGCCGTCCTCGCGCCGCGCCTGGCGCACCAGCAGGTGCACGCAGCCGTCCTGGGCGATGGAGGCGATGGAGTACTCGCGCGGATTCTGCGGGTCCGCAGGAATGCAGACCTGCGCCAGGTCGCCGGACTCCCACAGCGCGGCCTCCGTTGCAGGGGGCTGCAGCTCGATGTGGAACACCGGCTCGCCTGCGCTGCCCGGGTTCATATGCCGGCGCGCGGCCAGCGTCCATTCGCTGAAGACCGGCGTCTCCCACGCAGGCATGTCGCCCAGGCTGCTGATCTGGGTCAGCTGGTGCTGCCAGGCGGTCAGCGCCTGCGGCGCGCCGTTGTCCATTTCAATGCGCTCGAACCAGGGCCTGGCGCCTGCGGCGCGCAGCCAGCCGTCCAGCGCGCGGCCAAAGCCGCAGAACTGCGCGTACTGCCGGTCGCCCAGCGCCAGCAGGCCGTACTGCAGATGGGACAGGTCCTGCGCCTGCGCCATGGAGTGCGCCAGGAACAGGGCTGCGTTGTCGGGCGGATCGCCCTCGCCATAGGTGCTGGCGATGAACAGCGCCCTTTGGGTCTGCGCCAGCAGCTTCACATCAACGGCATCGAGGGCGCACAGATGCACGCTCTCACCGGCCGTATGCAGCAGCCGCGCAGTCTCGCGTGCCAGCTCCTCTGCCTGGCCCGTCTGGCTGGCATAGGCCACAAGCAGGGGGAGCGCGCCCTCGCGCGCCGAGGCCAGCGCCGCGGCTTCGTGCTGCGCCCGCGCGCGCTGGCGGCGCTCGCGCCACCAGATGGCGGCGCACATGGCCACATACAGCAGTACCAGGACAGCGGCTGCGAGTATGCGCAGCCAGGATTCGGACAGGAACATGGCGTGACCGGAAAATCTACACGGCGCAGAAAAGGTTAGGGGCGCTCACGGCGCCAGCGCGGCAAACGCCGTGGTCATCGCCATGGCAGGGCCCTGCGCCGTGCGCTCGCACAGCAGTGCGGCCACGCCGTGCTGCTCGGCAAAGTCCAGGCCCGCACGCGGCCCCAGCACGGTGAGCACGGTGGCCAGGGCGTCGGCCTGCATGCATTCGGCATGCAGCACGGTGACGCTGGTCAGGCCGTGCGCCACGGGCTCGCCGCTGCGCGGATCGATGGTGTGGGAGTAGCGGCGCCCGCCCTGCTCGAAGGCATGCCAGTGGTCGCCCGAGGTGGCGATGGCCATGTCGCGCAACGGCAGCGCCAGCGGCGTGGACTGGTCCGCCATGCTGGCCACGGCCACGCGCCAGGGCTGGTTGCCAGGGCGCTGACCGCAGGCACGCAGCTCGCCGCCCACCTCGACGAGGAAATCGGTATGGCCCAGCGCCTGCAGGTGCTCGGTGACCAGGTCCACCGAATAGCCTTTGGCAATGCCGCTGAAGTCCACATGCACGGCGCCGGGCTGCAGCGCGCGCCGGCCCTCCAGGTCCAGCACGATGCGCTGGTAGCCCACGCGCTCGCGCACCCGCCGCAGTGCATCGGCATCGGGGATGCCGGCGCCCTGCGCCTTTTCCGCACGCGGGCCGAAGCCCCACAGCTCGACCAGCGGCCCCACGGTGGGGTCCCAGGCGCCGCCACTGGCCTGCGCCCAATCGAGTGCGCAGGTCAGCACGGTGAAGAATTCGGCAGGCAGCACACGCCAGCTGCCCGCCTCTGCGCGGTTGAAGCGCGAGATGTCGGAATCAGCCTCCCAGTTGCTCATCTGGCGCACGACCAGGGCCAGCGCAACCTCTATGGCCTGGCGCGCCTCATCGAGCGGGCGGAAACCCGGGTTATGCAGGCGCACGCTCCAGGTCGTGCCCATGGCCTCGCCGGTGAGTGTTTGCAGCGCGGCGGGGTCTGCCCGCCGCACGGCCTGCGGCGCGTAGCCGGAGACGGCAAAGGACGCCACGCCCGTGGACACAGGCGCGGCGAGGCCCCGGCCTGCGCTGCCCTGCAACAGGGCGGGCGCGAAGCTCACGCGCACGGGCGCAGGCGCGGGCGCGGGCGGGGCCCCGGGTGGGGACGCAAGGCTCAGGGCAGCACCTCGAACGTGCCCACATAGGACAGGCGGCGCTCCTTGGCCTGGGGCAGCGAGGTCTTGTTGTCCTGGGCGTCGGCATCCACCCAGTACATGCCGGCGGTGGGCCAGGTCACGCTGAACTCGCCCTTGGCGTCGGTCGTGGCCTTGATCTCGCCCTTGTTGTCGCGGTAGCGCGTGGCGCCGGGCACCAGCACGACTTCCAGGTTGGCGGCGGGCTTGCCGTCCACATGGAAGGCGAAGGTGGCCTTCTCGCCCTTGACCAGGTCGTTGGGATGGGTCACGGGCACCAGCTCCAGCCCCTTGCCCGAAGGCTTGACGGCGCTGGGCTTGCCCACGGTCACGAAGGTCTCGATGCGGCCCACGGACTGGGTCACCTTCAGGTCCTGCGCATCGGCGGGCACATCGGCAGCGAACTTCTCGGGCGAGCCGCGCCAGCGGCGGTTCTGGCCCGTGGCCTTGTCCTTCCAGGAGGCGAACAGGCCGTCGTTGACGATGGCCAGGCGGTAGGTGCCGCTTTGCTGCAGGTCCAGGTCGAACACGCTGCGCAGCTTGCCGCGATGGGCATTCTGCGGCGCGACGGCCGAGCCGTCCGGCGCCGAGACAACGAGGTTGTCCAGGCCCAGCGGCACGTGGTTGAAGAAGAACAGGTCGTTGGAGACGGCGGCATCCACCGTGATCCATTCGGCCTTGGACAGCACCGTGGTCGAGGGCAGCAGCCACAGGTTGTGGGCCTGGGCGGACTGGAAGGCGCCGCAGGCAATGGCGAGGCTGGCCGCCAGACGGATGGCAAAGCGGGTCTTGGACTTCATGAAGATTCTCCTTGGTTCGTGGATGGGGCTGGCACGTGGGTGCCCCGCAAGATGCGTGGCCCGCCCACATGCAGGGCCCAGTTCAGGGATGCCGGGCAAGGGCCTGGCCGGCCGCGCCGCCCCGCAGCGATGGCGTCACCCGCCTCGTGAGGGGGAGGACGCGCAAGGCCTCAGGGGGTTTCAATTTCAAGGCTTGAGCTCGACGCTGATCTCGCCCAGCTCGCTGCTGCCCTTGGCGCTCAGCTGCTCGGCCTTGGCGGCAGGCCACTTGAAGGGCACGGTGACCACTTCGCGGCCGCCGACTTCGCGCGCGGCCTCGACCACGAGCTTGTACTCGCCGGGCGGCAGCTTGGCGAAGGGGTTGGCGCCTTCGGTGAAGCTCAGCTGGTGCTTGCCCACGGGACGCGTGGGGCTGGTCACGCCATCGATGGGCAGCGTCAGGTCGCGGCCCGTGCGGCGCCACCACTGGCGCATGTCCTTGAGCCACTTCGTGCCTTCGGCATTGCGCATCTTCACGTCGTACCAGACCGACAGCGTGGCGGCCACCGAGGCGTCGGCGCGCTCGATCCACACGGCCACATAGGGGCGGTGGTACTCGGCGACATCCAGGCGCGGGACCTCCACGCCCACGTTCAGGCCGGCGGCAAAGGCCGGGGCCGCGCCCAGGCAGGCGCCAAGCGCCATGGTGTAGCGCAGAGAGAAGTGCGGATTCATAGGCAAGGCTCTTTCGGTTCTCAGTGGATCAACAGGAGGGCCAGCAGCATGGGAATCACCAGCCCCATGCCGACCATGGGCCAGGTGAAGGGACGGTTGCCCGCGTGCATCTTCAGGATGAACAGCCCGGTGACGGTGAACACCAGGCAGGCTGCGGCAAAGATATCGATGAACCAGCTCCAGGCAGCGCCCGTGTTGCGGCCCTTGTGCAGATCGTTCAGATAGGCGATCCAGCCCCGGTCGGTGCGCTCGTATTCGGCCTCGCCATCGGCCAGGCCCACGCGCACCCAGGCATCGCCGCCGGGGCGAGGCAGGGACACATACAGCTCGTCGGCCGTCCATTCGGCTTCGCGGCCCTCGGCCTCAAGCCCCCACTGGCCGCGCACCCAGTCCGCAAATGGCGCAGGCACGGGAGCACGGTCGCGCGACTGGCTGGCCTGCTGCCGGACCAGCTGCACGCGCAGCGCGTCCGGCAATACCGCCTCGCCGCGCACGATGCGCGGCTTGGACTCGATCTGCCCCGCATGGTTGAGCGTGAACCCCGTGACGGCGAACAGCAGCATGCCGATCAGGCACAGCGCAGAGCTGACCCAATGCCACTCGTGCAGTGTCTTGAGCCAGTAGGAACGGCGCCGAGGGTCCGGTTTGGGGGATGTCATCGCAACAGAGGCAGGCGGCAGCACCACGCGGCCACAACCATCACGGCGGCGGCCACGGGGAGCACAGGAAAGAAAAAGGCCGGGGGATTCTACCGCCCACGAATAAGAATTGATCGCATTTACACAAGCTTTACCGGCTTAATCGACATCTGTGTCACGGCGCTCCATCTCCGCTCCTTGCCCCCGGGGCGCGCATGCCCCAATGCATCCCGGGACAGCGATGCACCGTCAGTGGGCCCTCGCCTGAAGCATCTGGCACCCATGCCGCCAGACAGCCTGCGTTATGTCAACTAGCTGACGCACATGCTTACATAATCTGCTTTTCTGATTCATTTGCGCCCACAATGGCGCGCGAACCCGATTGGAGACTGCATGCGCCTTCCGAGCTTTTCGCAAACCACTGCCAACGCCGCCCACTCCGGTGACGGCACGCGCCAGAACCGCCGCCAGCTGCTGGCACAGGGCGCAGCCCTGGCCATGCTGTGCTCCCCGCTGGCCCATGCCGCGCCGCCCGCTGCAACGCCTGCGGCCCATGCGCCGCGCGCTGCCGCCGGGGGCCAGCGCGTGGCCGCCAGCCTGCGCATCGTCATTCCGGCCAATGCCGGGGGCGGCTGGGACCAGACCGGCCGCGCACTGGGCGCGGCCCTGGTGGCATGCGGCGCGGCAGATCGCGTGGAGTATGAAAACCTGGGCGGCAAGGGCGGCACCATCGGCCTGGCACAGTTTGTCGAACGCCATGGCCAGGACCCCGATGCGCTGCTGATCGGCGGCATGGTCATGGTCGGCGCCGTGGCGCTGCAAAAGCCGGCCGTGAACATGTCGCACGTGCAGCCGATTGCCCGCCTGACCAGCGACTATCTGGTAGTGGCCGTGCCTGCCGACTCCCCCATCCGCAATGCCAAGGACCTGGTCGCCGCGCTGCGCAGCGATCTGGCCCACCAGTCGTTTGCGGGTGGCTCGGCCGGCGGCGTGGACCATATGTTTGCCGGCCTGCTCACGCGCGCCGCCAAGGCGGCGCCCGAGCAACTGGTCTACAAGCCCTTTCCGGGCGGCGCCCAGGTGGTGGAGGCCTTGCTCAAGGGCGATGCGCGCATGGGCGTGTCCGGCTACAGCGAGTTCAGCGAAGCCCTGGCCAGCGGCAGGCTGCGCGCCATTGGCGTGTCTTCGCGCCGCAGCCTGTTCGGCCTGCCTTCGTTCCGCGAACAGGGACTGGATGCCGACATGGCCAACTGGCGCGCCGTCTTCACGGGCAAGCAGGTCAGCGCCGCACGCGCCCAGGCCCTGCTGGGCGCCGTGGAGCTGGCGACCCAGCACGAAAGCTGGCAGCGCGCCCTGCGGCAGAACCGCTGGGAGCCTTCGTGGCAGGCAGGCCGCGATTTCAGCGGCTTTCTGGAGCTGGAGCACACCACGGCCAGCGTCATGACCTATCTGCTCAAACTCAAGAGCTGAGAAACCGAAGTCCAGCGGGCAGGTTGCGTGGCGGGCCTGCAACACTGGTTCGGAGATTCGCGTATTCCTCTAGCGAAGCGCATTGCCGCTGTGGGTTTTGAGCTACCAAACTTGTAGCAGAATGGATCCAGAGCTATAGTTCCCCGGGACTTGGCTCGGCGCGCGTCCCACCCGGATGCCCCCGCCGGCTCACACACACCATTGCGCAAGGAGAAGCGTCATGAGCTCCAAGGAAAACGCCGCCATCAACCAGCTGTTCGAGAAACTCGAATGCCGCTACGCGTTGCGCGTGCTGTGGGCTTTGCGTGACGGCCATCCTCAGACCTTTCGACTGCTGCAAGACAGCGTGGGCGGCATCACGCCCAACACGCTGAACACCCGCATCAAGGAACTGCGCGAATGCGGGCTGCTGGAGCATGGCTCCGACGGCTATACCGTGACGCTGGCCGGCCAGGACCTGCTCAAGCGCCTGTCCGATGTGCAGGCATTCGCCAACCGCTGGGTGGCCGCGCGCGCCAAGAAGTGATTCTTGCGGCCAGGCCCTTCGCCCTCTTGCCGCCGGACAGTCTTTTTCCCCCACCGTTTCTCTCTCAAGGAATACCACCATGGCTTTCACCACCACCGCATCCGGCCTGCAGTATGAAGACACCGTCGTGGGTGACGGCGCCGAGGCCCAGCGCGGCCGCAGCGTGACCGTGCACTACACGGGCTGGCTCTACAACAACGGCGTGCAAGGCGCGAAGTTCGACTCCAGCAAGGACCGCAACGATCCCTTCGTCTTCCCCCTGGGCGGCGGCATGGTGATCAAGGGCTGGGACGAAGGCGTGCAAGGCATGAAGGTGGGCGGCCAGCGCACCCTGATCATCCCGGCCGAACTGGGCTACGGCGCACGCGGCGCTGGCGGCGTGATCCCGCCCAACGCCACGCTGAAGTTCGACGTGGAGCTGCTGGCCGTCTGAGCCTGCACCCGCTGGCCCACGCAAGGGCAAGGCGCGAAGGCGCCTTGCCTTTTTTCATTTGCGGACCGTCCCAAGAGCCCCCAGGAGCATCGGACCTTGCGCGGCAAGGACAGCGTGGGGGCGGCTTCTCGCTCAGGGGGCTTTGCCGAACAGCGCCTCGTGCAGCGGCACATAGCTGGCGGGGCTGGCAGCCTCGCGCAGGCGCGGGGCCAGCGCCACGAGCTGGTCGTAGCCCATGGCCGCCTCCACGGCCAGGTTGAGCCGGAATCCCTTGAGCCCCATATTGGCCGTGATGGCCACCGCCAGCGGATAGGCGTTGCGGTAGCGCACGGCCAGCGAAGGCTCGGATGGCGCAGACGCATCGCCGGCAGGCTGGGCCGGCGATGCGGCGGCAGCAGTGACGGCAGGCGCCGCAACGGCCACCACGCCCAGCCGGGGTTCGGCTGCATCGCGGGGCGCCAGCCATTCGCGCTCCACCAGCGCCAGGATTTCGTCCTGGGTCACGCCCATGCCGGCAACGGCCTGCAGCACCTGCGCCACGCTGCGTTGGCCGTCAAACAGCAAAAAGGCCGAGCGCAGCCGGGGAGAGAGATCGGCATGGCGTTCCTTGAATGCCTGTTGGCCGGCGGACGTTTTCACAAGATGCATGGCGGACGCAATTTTCTGCAGGGGATCGGATCGGACACGGCTCGCAGCGTGTCATGAGCCTCCGGCTCCCAAAAGCGGGTTTTCCAGCACGCGCGGGCTTCAGTTGGGCCGGGACTGATCCAGATCTGCCATCAAGACAAAAATTGGCAATTTCGTTGGCAATGTCGTCGGCCCATGGAGCCCATACCGCGTCAGGCCACGCGCCCTGGCACGGAGCGCGCCGCAGCGCGCCGGCGCGGGTCCAGGCAGCTGACCAGCCAGGTCACCAGCAGGCCCGCCGGCACGCCGAAGACACCCGAGGAAATCGGCTGTATTCCCCACCACAGGCGGGCATGCAGCGCCTCGGGCAACACAGGCTGCAGCGCGGGCACGTGCGAGACCATGTAGTAGACGGTGATGCCCAGGCCGGCCAGCATGCCGGCCACCGCCCCGCGACGCGTGGTGCCGCGCCAGAAGATGCCCAGCACCATGGCCGGAACAAAGGCCGATGCCGCCAGCGAGAACGAGGCCGTGACCATGGGAAGGATGTCCGAGGAACGGCGCGAGGCCACGAAGGCGGCCGACAGCGCCACCACCAGCAGCGCGAACTTGGACAGGATCACGCGCTGCTCGGGCGAGGCGCGGCGCCGCCGCGCGCGAAAGTACAAGTCGCGCACCAGCGCATTGCTGATGGTCAGCAGCAGGCCATCGGCCGTGGACAGCGCGGCGGCCAGGCCGCCCGCCGCGACCAGGCCCGAGACCACGTAGGGCATGCCACCCAGCTCGGGCGTGGCCAGCATGATGAGGTCGGCGCCCATGCGGATCTCGCCGAACTGCAGGACACCGTCGCCATTGACGTCTTCCACGGCCAGCAGCGAGGCATCGACCCGGGCCCACTGCGCCATCCAGGTGGGCAATTCGTCGAAGCGTATGCCCACCAGGTTGTTCATGACCTCGAACTTGACCAGCACGGCCAGGGCCGGCGCGCTCATGTACAGCACGCCGATGAAGAACAGCGTCCAGCCCACCGAGGCCCGCGCCCCCGACACCGAGGGCGCCGTGTAGTAGCGCGTGAGCAAATGCGGCAGGCCTGCCGTGCCGGCCATGAGACAGAACATCAGCGCCAGGAAGTTGCGCCGGCTGTCCTCGTAGACCTGACGCTCCTCGGCCGATCCATCGGGGTTGCCGGCAAAGGGCAGGCTGTGCAGCGGAATGCCGCCCAGCGGCTTCTCGCGCTCGCGCATCTCCTGCAACTGGCGTGTCCACAGGGCGCGCGCAGTCGCTTCGTCGCGCGGCATGGCGGCCAGTTCGCGGCTGGCCGCCATGATGGCGCCAATGTCGCCGCTGCGCGTGCGCAGATCGCGTATGCGCTCGGACAGCTGCTGGCGCTCGGCGGCCAGCACGCGCGGCACGTCCTTGAGCTTGTCCTCCAGCACCTCGGCGCGCAGGCGGTAGGCGGCGACCACTTCCTGTTCGGCCGGCGAGTCCAGCAGGCGCTGCTCCATCTCCGCGATCTGGCCGAGCTGTGCCGTATAGGCCAGCGGCGCCACGGGATTGCCCATCTGCCGGTAGGCCAGCCAGGACACGGGGATCAGAAAGGCCAGCAGGATGACCACGTACTGCGCGACCTGGGTCCAGGTGATGGCACGCATGCCGCCCAGGAAGGAGCACAACAGCACACCGCCCAGGCCCAGCATGATGCCGATCTCGAACTGCACGCCCGTCAGCCGCGAGGCAATGAGCCCCACGCCGTAGATCTGGGCCACCACGTAGGTGAACGAGCAGGTCACGGCAGCCAGCGCCGCGATCACGCGCGGCCAGCGCCCGCCGTAGCGCTGCTGGAAGAAGTCGGGAATGGTGTAGAGCTTCATCGCCCGCAGGTGCGGCGCGATCAGCATGGCGACCAGGCAAAAGCCGCCCGTCCAGCCCAGCAGGTAGGCCAGTCCGCCGGCCTGCCCCGGCACGCCGGCAAAGCCCTGCAGGTACAGCGCCCCCGACAGGCTGATGAAGGACGCCGCGCTGACCCAGTCCGCCGCTGCCGCCATGCCGTTGTAGAAGGGCGGGATGCGCCGGCCCGCGACGTAGTACTCCTCGGGATCGCTGGTGCGCAGGTACACGCCGATGGCCGCGTAGACCATGACGGTGAAGAACAGGAAGATGGGGCCTATCCAGTGGCGCGACAGGCCTTGCTGCTCGGCCCAGAACATGAGGGCCAGAAAGCCGAGCACGCCCAGCGTGTACAGGGCCACGATGCGGTGCAGCCGCCAGCGGGAGGCGGCCGTCAGCAGCGAGCGCTCAGCCATGGCCGGGAGGCGACGGCGGGGCGGACGGTTGCGGGGCGGCGGGTTCAGACGGGGCAACGGCCCGGGCCTCGCGGCGCTCGAAATGGTCCATGGACAGACAATAGACGATGACGATGGCCAGGAACATCAGGACTGCCCCCTGGGCCGCGAACCAGTAGGCCAGCGGCCAGTCGGGGACCAGCGCCTGCAGGTCGCGTGCGTAGTAGCAGGCACCGAAGGAGACGGCGACCCAGACCGCGAGCAGCACGGCCTTGAGCCACAGATGGTGGATGTCGTGCAGGTCGGGGGCGAAGGTCTCGCCTTCGGACGGTCCCCCGACTGCGTCGTCATGCAAGTGCGCGTCCGGCGTATGCATGGCGACGCTGCCAGCCCTTACTGCGCCAGGCGCTGCCAGGTGGCGACCACGCTGTCGGGATTCAGCGAGATGGAGGCAATGCCTTCGTCAGCCAGCCATTGGGCGAAGTCCGGGTGGTCGGATGGGCCCTGGCCGCAGATGCCCACGTACTTGCCCTGGTCCAGGCAGGCCTTGATGGCGCGCGACAGCATCTTGCGCACGGCGGGGTCGCGCTCGTCGAAGTCGGCGGCCAGCAGCTCCAGGCCGGAGTCGCGGTCCAGGCCCAGCGTGAGCTGGGTCAGGTCGTTGGAGCCGATGGAGAAGCCGTCGAAGAACTCGAGGAACTCGTCCGCCAGGATGGCGTTGGAGGGCACCTCGCACATCATGATGAGCTTGAGTTCGTTGTCGCCGCGCTTGAGGCCGTTGGCCGCCAGCAGCTGGGTGACGCGCTCGGCCTGCTTGAGCGTGCGCACGAAGGGAATCATGATCTGCACGTTGGTCAGGCCCATGTCCTCGCGCACGCGGCGCAGTGCCTCGCACTCCATGCGGAAGGCCTCGCCGAAGTCCTCGGAGATGTAGCGCGCCGCGCCACGGAAGCCCAGCATGGGATTCTCTTCCTCGGGCTCGTAGCGGCTGCCGCCGATGAGCTTGCGGTACTCGTTGGACTTGAAGTCCGACATGCGCACGATCACGGGCTTGGGCCAGAAGGCGGCGGCAATCGTCGCCACGCCTTCGGCGACCTTGTCCACGTAGAAGGCGCGCGGCGAGGCATGGCCACGGGCCACGGACTCCACGGCCTTCTTGAGGTCGGCATCCACGGCGGGATAGTCCAGGATGGCCTTGGGGTGCACGCCGATGTTGTTGTTGATGATGAACTCCAGGCGGGCCAGGCCCACGCCCTCGTTGGGCAGCTGGGCGAAGTCGAAGGCCAGCTGGGGGTTGCCCACGTTCATCATGATCTTGGTCTTGATGGCGGGCATCTCGCCGCGCTGCACCTCGGTGACCTCGGTCTCGATCAGGCCGTCATAGATCTTGCCGGTATCGCCTTCGGCGCAGCTGACGGTGACCAGGGTGCCGTCCTTGAGCAGATCGGTGGCGTTGCCGCAACCGACCACGGCCGGAATGCCCAGTTCGCGCGCAATGATGGCCGCGTGGCAGGTACGGCCGCCACGGTTGGTGACGATGGCCGAGGCGCGCTTCATCACCGGCTCCCAGTTGGGATCGGTCATGTCGGTCACCAGCACGTCGCCGGGCTGGACCTGGTCCATGTTGGCGATGTCATTGACCAGGCGCACCGGGCCCGTGCCGATCTTCTGGCCAATGGCGCGGCCTTCGGCCAGCACATTGCCCGTGCCCTTGAGGGCGTAGCGCTGCTCGGCCTGGCCCTTGGCCTGGCTCTTCACGGTCTCGGGGCGGGCCTGCAGGATGTAGAGCTGGCCGTCCGTGCCGTCCTTGCCCCACTCGATGTCCATGGGGCGGCCATAGTGCTGCTCGATGACCAGGGCATAGTGGGCCAGCTGCTGCACGTCCTCGTCGGACAGCGAGTAGCGGTTGCGCAGCTCATGGGCCACGTCGGTGGTCTTGACAAGCTTGCCGCTGGCGGCCTTTTCCTCGGGCGAGGCAAAGACCATCTGGATCAGCTTGGAGCCCAGGTTGCGGCGGATCAGGGCCTTCTTGCCGGCCTTGAGCATGGGCTTGTGCACATAGAACTCGTCAGGATTGACGGCGCCCTGCACCACGGTCTCGCCCAGGCCGTAGCTGGAGGTGATGAAGACCACGTCCTCGAAGCCCGATTCGGTGTCGATGGTGAACATCACGCCGGCCGCGCCCAGGTCGGAACGCACCATGCGCTGCACGCCGGCCGACAGGGCCACCACGTCGTGGGCAAAGCCCTTGTGCACGCGGTAGGAGATGGCGCGGTCGTTGTACAGGGAGGCGAACACCTCCTTCATCTTGTGCAGCACCGACTCGATGCCCACCACGTTCAGGAAGGTTTCCTGCTGGCCGGCGAACGAGGCGTCGGGCAGGTCTTCGGCCGTGGCCGAGGAGCGCACGGCGAACGAGGCTGCCTCGTTGCCGCCCTGCAGGCGCACGAATTCCTCGCGGATGGCCTGCTCCAGATCGGCCGGGAAGGGCTGGTTCTCGACCAGGGCACGGATCTCGGCACCGACCTGGGCCAGGGCGCGGACATCTTCCACGTCCAGGGCGGCCAGCTTGGCACTGATCTTGTCGGCCAGGCCGTCGTGGGCCAGGAACTGGCGGAAGGCATGGGCCGTGGTGGCAAAGCCCGTGGGCACGCGCACGCCCTGCGGCAGCTGCGAGATCATTTCGCCGAGCGAGGCGTTCTTGCCGCCTACGGACTCGACATCGGTCATCCTCAGTTGTTCAAACGGAACGACGAGGGCGGTGGCCTCGAACAGTTGAGACATGGGAAAGCTCCAGAAGTTGAAAACCGTAGTGCGCCGCCCCGGCTGCCAAAGCCGGGCACGGTCGATCCACCCACGCAGGCGTGCGCGAGGCTTTGCTGTTCTGGTTGGAGGCCGGCAGCGAGCATGGATGGGAAATTGGGAATAATGGGCGCCATTGTAGGCGTTTGCCGTGAACCGACGGCAGCCCCCTGTCCAGAGCCCGACCACCATGCACACCCACACAATCTTCGTCATCTCCGATGGCACTGGCATTACAGCCGAGACCTTTGGCACGGCCATCATGGCCCAGTTCGACACCAAGTCGCGCCTGGTCCGCATCCCCTTCGTGGACACCATGGACAAGGTCCACCAGGCCGTGCGGCAGATCAACCATGTGGCCGAGTCGGAAAGCCACAAGCCCATCGTCTTCACCACCCTGGTCAACCAGGACATGCTCGACCTGATCGAGAGCCAATGCAAGGGCAAGGTATTCGACATGTTCGGCACCTTCGTGCGGCCGCTGGAGCTGGAGCTGGGCCAGAAGTCGCTGCACCGCGTGGGCCGCTTCGCCGACATCAGCGAAAGCAAGGAATACCTGGAGCGCATGGAGGCCATCAACTACACGCTGGCCCATGACGACGGCCAGACCCACCAGGACCTGACGGGCGCCGACGTGATCCTGGTCGGCGTCTCGCGCAGCGGCAAGACGCCCACCAGCCTGTACCTGGCCATGCAGTTCGGTCTCAAGGTGGCCAACTACCCGCTGATTCCCGAGGATTTCGAGCGCAAGCAGCTGCCGCCCGCCCTGGTGCCCTACCGCAAGAAGCTGTTCGGCCTGACCATCGACCCCCAGCGCCTGTCCAGCATCCGCAACGAGCGCCGGCCCGACTCCAAGTACGCCAGCCTTGCCAACTGCCGCTACGAGGTGGCCGAGGCCGAGTCCATGATGCGCCGCAGCGGCATCCAGTGGCTGTCCAGCACCACCAAGTCCATCGAGGAAATCGCCACCACGATCCTGCAGGAAGTCCTGCCCCAGCACCTGGGGCACTGAACCCGGTCTCAGGCCGAGGCGTTCCAGCGCAGCATGGGCTGCTGCGGCAGCGTCTCGACCAGGTAGTCCACCAGGGCACGCACCTTGGTCGGCACGTACTGGCGGTCGCGAAAGCATGCAAAGAAATCCAGCGTGGTGTCATCGAAGTGCAGTTGCCCCTTGCGCGCCGGGCCCAGGGCCAGCGGCTGCAGCAGCCCTTCGCGCATGTACCGGTGGGCGATGAAGCTGCCGATCCAGACGATGCCGCCACCGGCCACGGCCATTTCGGTGAGTGCATCGACATCGCTGGCGATGGCGGTCACGCGCAGCTGCGGGTCCACGCGCTTGCCGTCGCGTGAAAACGGCCAGCGCATGAACCGGCCATCGGCCTCGCGCCGGTACAGCAGGCAGGCATGGTCGAGCAGGTCCTGCGCGGTCTGCGGCCTGCCGTGGGCCTGCAGGTAGGCCGGCGAGGCGCACAGCACGCGCGGCACGGCCGCCAGCTGGCGCACGGCCATGCCGGGCTCCAGCACATCGCGGTAGCGCACGCTGATGTCCACGTCTTCCTTGAGCACATCCACCTGCCGGTCCACCACCAGCAACTCCAGCTCCAGCCGGGGATGCCGCGCGGCAAAGGCCGGCAGCAGCGGCGCCAGCACATGGCGGCCAAAGGCGGCCATGCAGGCGATGCGCAACCGGCCCTGCAACTCGCCGTGCAGCTGCGACAGGTCGGACTGCGCTTTTTCCAGCTCCTGCAGCACAGGGCCCACGCGCGCCAGATAGCGCTCGCCGGCTTCGGTCAACGCCATGGAGCGCGTGGTGCGCGTGATCAGGCGCGTGCCCAGTTCGCGCTCCAGCCGGGCGATGTTCTGGCTGGCCGCTGCAGGAGAAATACCCAGCTGGCGCGCGGCCGAGGCGATGGAGCCGCCTTCCAGGGCTTTGACGAAGGTCTCGATGGAGCGCAGATTAGGCACAAAAACCTATGGATGAAAAATCAATTCATCAATATAGCTTACGAGTGCACCAAGCTGCAGCCCTCTACACGGCGGCCCGGGCCTTGCCTACAGTTGCGCACTTGCCGCGCCGAATCGACAAGCGGCCTGACCGGATACGCCTTCATGCCCGATACCTCTGCCTCCATCGCTCCCGCAACCCCTGCGGCGCCGCGCAGCCGCAAGCTGCACCGCCGCTTCGCGCCCATCGTCTTTGCCTTCTACATGTCGGCCATCATGGCGTTTCTGATGTGCTGCGCCATCGTCGGCGCCAACAGCGGCCTGGGCGCCGACTACCTGCGGCGCGTGATGCAGACCTATGTGCTGGCCATGCCCGTGGCCTTTGTCTGCGTGATGGTGGTGCGTCCGCTGGTGGGCAGGCTGGTGGCCGCCACCGTGCATCTCTGAGGCGGCCCGGCCGGCTCTTTCCAGGGCCTGGGCCGCTCAGGCCAGCGCCTGCACTGCCAAGCGCGGCAAGCCCGCCACCAGCTCGCGCCATCCCGGCAGTTCGGCCAGGCCCGGTTTGCGCTCGCCAAAGAACATGGCCATCAGATCGCCCTGCGCGTCGAAGGCCTCGACCGAGGTGACCACGCCATCGGCCGTGGGCTTTTGCACGGCCCAGACGCTGGCGATCATGTCGCAGCGCAGATGCAGGTTGAAGCCCGGGTCCAGCACATTGATCCATTGCGCTCCGCCGGGCGTGCCCATGGGCTGGATGTTGTGCACGGGGCCGTTATGGATCTGGATGCAGCCGCCGCTGTCCACGAAGACCATGATGGGCAGCCCGTCCACCGCCGCATCGCCCAGCAACTGGGCCACGGACTCGGGTGCCAGCCGCGCGCAATGGCAGGGGACCAGGCGGAAGGCTTGCTGGCGCTCCACGCCGAACCGGCGCAGCAGGTCGAAGAATTCATGCGTGTCCTGAAGGGCATCCCAGGCGGCGCTCAGGCCGTGCACGTCGATGACCTTGTCGGACTGCGGCAGCGCTCTGGGCCGGGCATGGCGAAACAGGTATCCCGCGCTGGGCTCGGCAAAGCGCCGTACCAGCGCATCCCACGCTGCCATGTCGGTGGACTCGCGCGCATGGACCTTGTGCACGGCGCGGCCGTGGGCATTGAAGAACTGCAGGCTGTGCGTGGCCGGCCTTCCAGCCTGGGCGGGCTGCTCGGTCACGGCATAGCCGGCATGCCATTGGGCAAAGAACAGGCGCAGGTCGATCTCGCGGCCCAGCGCCAATCCCACGCCACCGCTGGCCGAGAGCTTCTGGTACACGCCCGTCTTCTCATGCACCGTGGATTCATTGCGCGTGAGCGCCATCACGGTGCCGCAGTCCTGCAGCGCGCGCAGCACCTGCAGCCACTGCGCGCGCAGCGGCACGACCTGCAGGCCGCCGTCATGCAGGCCCGCGTGGGCGCCGATGGCGGCGCCTTCGGGCAGGCCCATGGATTCGGCGGCCTCCTTGGCACGCAGGCCGCTCTGGCGTGCCTGGGCAAAGCGCTGGCGCACGTCGGGCGCATTGACGGGAATCAGCAGGTCATCGCAGGCTGCGGCGGCGGTGGTGATCATTGCAGGGTCTCCAAAGGGGCATGCCAGAGCGCGTGGGCAACGGAGGGATGGCGGGTCTCGGCCGCCGCCTCGGCCCGGGGTGCGCGCTGCGCGGCGCTGGCCTCGGAGACCGCCTGCCAGCGCCGCTGCAGGCGTTGCAGCAAGGCCCGCATGTCCGGCGAAAAGCTGCTGTCGCCGGACAGGCCCTGCAGTTGATCGGCCACCTTGCCGGCAATGGCGGGCCGGTGGGCCTCGCAGCAACCGTGGCCGAAGCCGGTCATCAGCGCCAGCGTGGCGGCCAGCTGGGCCTCGCCTTCGGCCAGCAGGTATTCCTCGTCACGGGCAAGGCTTTCACTCTCGGTACGGTGCATGGGGCTCTCCTTGCGTTGCAAAACATCGTTGGGACACGGGTCGCGGCGCCTGGCCTTCAGGCGCCGGGCTTCAGAAATCCTTGATCAGCGAGACGCGCGCATGGCGCCCCGGCTGGCTGTAGGCGTCGGCAATCGCCGTGGTGGCCAGCAGGCCGCGCACATCGGACCAGCGCCAGTACTTCCTGTCGGTCAGGTTGTAGATGCCGGCGTTCAGGCGCAGGTCGGGGCGGATGCGCCACTGGGCGCTCAGGTCGGCGACGGTGGCCGAGGGGCTGAGCCAGGCGGCGTTGCCGTTGGACACGTCGCCGGGCTTCTTGCCGCTCCAGTGCGAGACGTTGAACTGCATGCCCACGGCAGAGCGCTCGTAGCGCACGCCCAGCACCAGTTGCTGGGGCGAGATGGTGTCCAGCGGCTTGTCGGACTGCGTGTCCTTGCCGTCGGTGTAGCCGTAGGCCAGGCGCGTCTGCCAGTCGCCGCCGGCCCAGCGGCCCCAGTCGTAGTCGGCCTTGAGTTCGAAGCCGCTGATGCGGGCGCGGCCCACGTTGATGGACTGGTAGATGGCGGGGTTGGCCGCGTTGCCGGGCTGGCCCGCAACCAGTTGCTGGTCGACGATGAAGTCCTTGTAGCGTCCCGTGAACACGGCGGCGTCCAGGCGCAGCCTGTCCATGCGCCCGCGCAGGCCCAGCTCGAAGGTCTGGCTCTTTTCGGGCCGCAGGTCGGGATTCGGAATGTTGCGGTAGAACGCCACCGGGTTCTCGAAGAAGGCGTTGATCTGGCCGGCATTGGGCGCCCGGAAACCTGCCGCATAGTTGCCATAGACGGACCAGACCGGGCTGGCCTGCAGCATCACGCCCAGCTTGGGCGAGAGCGCGGAGTCCGAGTTGCTGACCACGGTGGGCACAAAGCCGTTCTGCCGGGGCTTGATGCTGTAGTGCTCGGCGCGCAGGCCCGGGGTCACGCTCCAGGGGCCGTTGTGCAGTTCGGCCTGGGCGAACAGGGCGGTGGCGCTTTCGGTGGTGTCGGGGAAGCGCTTGAGCGGGAAGCTCTCGCCCACGGGCGGCGTGATGCCGTTTTGCACGTTGACCACCTTGTTGCGGAGGTAGTCCAGCCCGTACGTGAACTTGCCGCTGGCCAAGGAACTCCAGCGCAGCAGGCGGCTGGCCTGGGCGTGCAGCTGGATCGCGTCCTCGTCATAGGTCACGTCGCGCTCGCGGTACGGCAGGCCGATGCGCGTCTCGGTGACGAATTCGCGCGCGTCGGACTTCTGGTAGCTGGCCATCAGCTGCAGTTCGTCGGCCAGCGCCGTGCCCAGCTGCTGCCACTGGCCCTGCCAGCTGGCCCGCCAGCGCTTCATGTCGGTGCGCGAGTCGGAATTGGCCACGGTGGCCGAGCGCGCGGACAGCAGGGCGTAGTCGGCGCGCTTGTCCACGTTCTCGAAGGTGAAGACATGCTTTTGCACGGCGCTGGGCGTGAAGACCAGGCGGCCCATCAGCGACTCGCTGCGGTCTTTCTCGGGATTGGGCGTGGTGCGCGCCGCGCCCGTCACGTTGTTCGTGCCCATGTTCTCCAGCGCACGGGAGCGGCCCAGGCCCGCCGACAGCAGCCAGGCCCATTCCGGGCTGACTCGGCCCGCCACGGTGGCGCCCAGCTTGCGGCCGTTGTCCGAGCCGTCATAGCCGGCAGCAACGCGGCCGGCGATGCGCTTGTCCCTGCCCAGCAGATCGTCTGGCTGCACGGTCACGAAGTTGACCAGGCCGCCCATGCCGTCCGATCCATACAGCGCGGGCGTGGAGCCGCGCAGGATTTCCACGCGCTGCACCAGGCCCAGGTCCAGGTAGTCGCGGCCGAAGCTGTTGGCGCTGAAGCTGTAGCTGCGCGGCAGGCGCACGCCATCGACCAGCATGAGCACGCGGTTGCCATCCAGGCCACGGATGTTGAAGCCGCTGTTCTGGTCACGCCCGGCCGACGAGGCCGCCAGCGAGAAGCGCGCCGGGGCGCGCGGCACATCGACATTGGGCAGCAGGTTGACCATCTCGCGGATGTCGCTGGCCTGCTCGCGCTCCATGCGGCCGGCGTCGATCACGTCGATGCTCATGGGCAGGGTGTCAGGGTCCTGCACCTCGCGCGAGGCGCTGATCACCATCTCCTTGAGGGCCGGGGCACGGGTCCGTGCCCCGGGTGCGGCCTGCGCCAGCAATTGCGTGTCGGCATCTCCGGCGTTTGCGGCATTTGCCGCGTCTGCGGCGGCCTGCCCCGGCTCCTGGGCCAGGGCAGCGGAGGCGCACAGCAGCGCGCAGGCGGCGGCCAGGGGATGGCGCGCCCGCCGGGCGCATGATTGCATTGCGAAGTCGTAAGCCATTGCGAAGCCCTCTCTCTCTGATCAACATGAATGTGCGAGAGCTGGCTTCTGGTTGCAGCGGCTGGCGGTTGGCCCGCCAGCCGTTGGCGCGTCATGTGCTGGCTGGATGAAGAAAAATTATATGCGAATAGTTCTCATTCATTGATTTGATCTGGCGCACAGGCCCTGGAGCAATCCCTGCTGGCACACCGGGCTGCTGGACAGCCATCTGTGTGCCACCTGCGCCGGCAAGGCACGCGCCTGACAGCGCCGGAATGAAAAAAGGCCCGGATGCCGAGGCATCCGGGCCCTTTCTCACGCCTGTTCAGCTCAGTGGCGGATCAGGTGGTCGAAGGCCGACAGCGCAGCCGTGGAGCCGGCACCGGCAGCGATGATGATCTGCTTGTACGGCACGTTGGTGCAGTCGCCTGCGGCGAACACGCCGGGCACGCTGGTGTGGCCCTTGGCATCGATCACGATCTCGCCGAAGCGGGTCAGCTCCACCGTGCCCTTGAGCCAGTCGGTGTTGGGCAGCAGGCCGATCTGCACGAAGATGCCTTCCAGCGCCACGGTCTTGACCTCTTCCGTCGTGCGGTCCTTGTAGGTCAGGCCGGTGACCTTCTTGCCGTCGCCGTTGACCTCGGTGGTCTGGGCGTTGAGGATGACGGTCACATTGGGCAGGCTCTTGAGCTTCTTTTGCAGCACGGCATCGGCCTTGAGCTCGCTGGCGAACTCCAGCAGCGTCACGCTGCGCACGATGCCGGCCAGGTCGATGGCCGCTTCCACGCCCGAGTTGCCGCCGCCGATGACGGCCACATTCTTGCCCTTGAACAGCGGTCCGTCGCAGTGCGGGCAGTAGGTCACGCCCTTGGTGCGGTACTTGTCCTCGCCCGGCACGTTCATGTTGCGCCAGCGCGCGCCGGTCGAGAGGATGACGGTCTTGGCCTTGAGGCTGGCGCCCGAGGCAGTCTGCACCTCGATCAGCCCGCCTTCCGTGGCAGCCGGAATCAGTTTGGAGGCCGTCTGCAGGTTCATGATGTCCACCTCGTAGTCGCGCACATGGCGCTCCATGGCGGCGGCCAGTTGCGGGCCTTCGGTCTTGGAGACCGAGATGAAGTTCTCGATGTCCACGGTGTCCAGCACCTGGCCGCCGAAGCGCTCGGCGGCAATGCCGGTGCGGATGCCCTTGCGTGCCGCATAGATGGCAGCGGCCGCGCCGGCCGGGCCGCCGCCGACGATCAGCACGTCGAAGGCATCCTTGGCGGAAATCCTGGCCGCTTCACGCGAAGCGGCGCCGGTATCGACCTTGGCGACGATCTCGGCCAGCTCCATGCGGCCCTGGCCGAAGCGCTCGCCGTTCACAAAGACGGTGGGCACGCCCATGACTTCGCGCTGCTCGACTTCCTTCTGGAACAGCCCGCCGTCGATGGCGGTATGGCTGATCTTAGGATTGAGCACGGACATCAGGTTCAGCGCCTGCACCACGTCGGGACAGTTGTGGCAGGACAGCGAGTAATAGGTCTCGAAGTGCAGCGGCACGTCGATATTGCGCACCTGCTCCAGCAGTTCGGCCGATTCCTTGGACGGATGGCCGCCGACCTGCAGCAGGGCCAGCACCAGCGAGGTGAATTCATGGCCCAGGGGGACGCCTGCGAAACGCACGCCGCTGTCCACGCCGGGATTGGTGATCAGGAAGGAGGGCTTGCGCACCTCGGCGTCGTTGTGCTCGACGACGGTGATCTTGTCGCTCAGCTCGCGGATTTCCAGCAGCAGTTCCTTCAGCTCGCGCGCACCCTGGCTGTCATCCAGCGAAGCCACCAGCTCCACCGGACGCTGCAGGCGCTCCAGGTAGGCCTGCAATTGGGCTTTCAGGTTGTTGTCAAGCATGTCGGACTCCTAGGGAAATACGAATTTTCGGAAAAAAAAGCCCGGGCGCCAGGCACCCGGGCGTCTTCAACAGTTCAACTGTGAACAGGAAGCGGTGTACCGCTTAGATCTTGCCGACCAAGTCGAGCGAAGGAGCCAGGGTCTTGTCGCCTTCTTCCCACTTGGCGGGGCAGACTTCACCGGGGTGGTTGCGGACGTACTGGGCAGCCTTGACCTTGCGCAGCAGATCGACGGCGTTGCGGCCAATGCCTTCGGCGGTGATTTCCACGGCCTGGATCACGCCATCGGGATCGACGATGAAGGTGCCGCGGTCAGCCAGGCCCTGGCCGGGACGCAGGACTTCGAAGTTGTTGCTGATTTCCCAGGTGGGGTCGCCCAGCATCGTGTACTTGATCTTGCGGATGGTGTCAGACGTGTCGTGCCATGCCTTGTGCACGAAGTGGGTGTCGGTGGACACGGAGAACACTTCCACGCCCAGCTTTTGCAGTTCGTCGTAGTGGTCGGCCACGTCGCCCAGCTCGGTGGGGCACACGAAGGTGAAGTCAGCGGGGTAGAAGAAGAACACGGCCCACTTGCCCAGGACGTCCTTTTCGGTCACTTCGATGAACTTGCCATTCTTGAAGGCCTGCGTCTTGAAGGGCTTGATTTGGGTGTTGATCACGGACATTGCTGTTTCCTTTGTGGTTGGTGAGTGAACACAGGACGAAGTCTAGGCCCAGGCCATCGATTGATCCAATGAATTGATTGAATTCATTCGATTGCCAAAAACTATGCGAACATCCTTGTCTCCAGGCCTGCGGGCTTGACCAGCCCGCCACCGGCCTGAAGAGGCTATTTTGGGCCGAAATATGACAAGGCAATGCAGCAACCCCGCAGCCGCGTCAGCATGCCGGCCCGCAAACGAGAACGCGCCTCATAAGCAGCCAATGCGTGATAACAGGGGTTTGCTTGATCTGACGCAGAAACCCTAGACAATCCACCCCTATAGCGGCCGGCGATCGGCGCGGTCCCCCACGTACAACAAAGGAGTTCCCCATGCAAGGCGACGCACAAGTCATCACCTGGCTGCAAGCCCAGCTCAAGAACGAGCTGACGGCCATCAACCAGTACTTCCTGCACTACCGCATGTACAAGCACTGGGGCTTCGACAAGCTGGCCAAGAAGGAATACAAGGAGTCCATCGGCGAGATGAAGCACGCCGACTGGCTCATGGACCGCATCTTCGTGCTCGACGGCCTGCCCAACCTGCAGGACCTGGGCAAGCTGCAAGTCGGCGAGGACGTGCCCGAAGCCCTGGCTTGCGACCTGAGCAGCGAGAAAACCGCGCAGCAGACCATCAAGGACGGCATCGCCCACTGCGAAAGCGTGCGCGACTACGTCTCGCGCGACCTGCTGCAAAAGATCCTGGACGATACCGAGGAGCACATCGACTACCTCGAAACCCAGCTGGACCTGATCGACAAGGTCGGCATCCAGAACTATCTGCAGTCGCAGATGGACGAAGAGTCCTGAGCACTCAGGGGCGGCGGCACAGGCCGCGCCCCGCACGCGAAACGACGGGCCTGTGTGCCCGTTTTTTCATCTCCTGGCCCAGCTATCGGTCACTCGTCGGCGTATCGCAGCGGGAACAGAAGCAGAAAGGTCGTGCCGGTCTGCGCGGCCGACTGCACCTCGATCGTGGCGTCCAGCAATTCCGCCAGCCGCTTGACGATGGACAGGCCTATCCCCTCGCCTGCGCCGCTGCGGTAGCGGGCCGCCGCGACGCCGGGCCGTGGCTCGCCCCCGGCGCGGACCTCTGCGGAGGCCGCCGACGTCAGATGGCCCGAAGGGTCCAGGTCCGTGGCGTGCTTGAGGGCGGCAACCAGGGGCGCCGCCGGCTCCATGCCGGGGCCCGTATCCCCGATGGAGAGCATCCAGCGGCGCTGGTCCTCCCCATCACCAAGGGCCCACTTCACCGTGACGCCGCCCTCCTGGGTGTACTTGAGCGCGTTGAGCACCAGGTTCTGCGCGATGCGGCGCAGTTTCAAGGCATCCCCCTCCACCGGCATCGTCCCCGGCCCCTGCAGGTGCAGGTACAGGCCGCGATCGTTGGCCAGGGCCTGCAGTCCCTCGCACAGATGGGTGATCACCTGGGCTGCGTCAAAGGAGGTCAGCTGGCGATGCTCGCGCCCGGCATGCAGCTTGGCCAGCTCCGTCACGTCATCCAGCAGATGTCGCAGCGACTGGACGTTGCGGTCCAGCATGCGCAGGAGTTTCTCGCGCGACTGCGCCGGCGCATGCTGCATGCCCAGGCCATGCGTCACATTGGCCACCACGCCGACGTTGCTGCGCAGGTCATGCGCAACCTGCTCCCACAGTTGCGAGCGCTGCAGGTCCAGCGCGCTCAGGTCATGCAGCGCCGCTTCCAGGTCCCGGACATGGCCCTCGGCCTCCTGCTGCTGCAGGCGGAAATACTGGGTGCTGCTGTCCTGAACGTCGCGGGTATAGGTGGCGGCCCAGGCCTTGCGCGCAACGGGCATGGCGACGTGCGCATCAGGGCGCCCCTGGGCATAGTCCTCCAGCTGCGCCACCATGACTTCGTTGAGCAGCCCCAGCTCGCGCACGACTTCATGCAGGTCATAGCCCTGCTGCCAGCGGTGCAGGCCGTGGGCGGCGGCCTGCTCGCCATCGCCCGGCGGCTCGGCGGTGTCTGCCGGTGCACCGCCCAGGGTCCGCAGTTGCTGCTCGAACGCGGCCAGCACGGCCGGGATGTGATCGTTCAGCTGGGTTCGGGGAAGCGCCTCACCAGCGGTCAGCGCCGGGTCCCGCCTGACGGCCTTGCGCCATGTCTGCAAGAGTCCTTCGCGCTGCGCCTCTAGGGCGTCTGCCAGTATGCAGAGTTCATTTCCTTGGCTTGTCATGGATCGGCATCCGGGCGGTCTGTGGATAGGGAAAAAATGCGCTGCGCCGATGATGGTAAGGCCAAAAACCCGGCCGATCAGGCACGGGCTGGCGTGCCTACAGGCCGGTGGGAAAGTGCACGCCCGCGCGCTGGGCCGCCTGCACGATGTGGGTGGCCATGGCCTGCTGGGCCAGCTCGGGATGGCCGCGGGACAGGGCATCGATGATGGCCGCATGCTCCTCGGTGGTCGCATGCCGTGCGCCCCGCTTGTAGAACGGCAGGCGCTGGCTTTCCTGCATGACCTCGCCGCTGCCGCGCAGCACGTCGGCGATGGCATGGTTGCCCGAGATGGTGGCGATCTGCAGGTGGAACTCGAAATCCAGTCGCGTGGCCTGCACGAAATCGGCCCGCTCTATGCTCTGCTGCATGGCCTGCAGATTGGCCTGCAGGGCCTGCACATCCTCAGGCTGCACCACCAGGGCCGCCAGGCGCGCCACAAAGCCCTCCAGCGCGTAGCGCAGCTGATAGACATCGGTGAGCGCATGCGAGTCGGCAAAGCGCCATGCGTCTGCGGCCGCAGCCTCGGGCGCCTCGGTCACGTACATGCCCTTGCCAGGCCGGGCCACGACCAGGCCCAGCCCCTGCAGCGTGGACAGCGCCTCGCGCAGCGAGGTGCGGCTGATGCCCAACTGCTCCGACAGGTCGCGCTGCGAAGGCAGAAGCGAGCCCACCGGATACACGCCGCCCTCGATCCACTCGCGGATCACGCGGGCGGCATTGCCGGCAACGGCGGTGCTGGCAGGGTTGCCGGCGGGTGTGCTGATGGCGGTGCTGGGTTCCATGCGTTGGCGGATCTCTGGCCCGGGGGCGGTGCGCCGATCTTAGCGACTGCGCGCCTCGCCCGCCGGTTCACGCGCCCTGTCCGGCGCTACTTGTTGACCAGTTTGGCGGGCACGGTATAGGTCAGGAAGGCCCCGAACAGCAGCACGCCGGCCAGCACGAACATGGCCGCATTGGTGCTCTGCGTCGCATCCTTGATGAGGCCGATCATGTAGGGGCTGATGAAGCCGGCCAGGTTGGCGAAGGAGTTGATCAGCGCAATGCCGGCCGCCGCGCCTGCGCTGGACAGGATGGCCGTGGGCAGGCTCCAGAACAGTGGCGAGGTTGCCAGGCTGCCGCCCGCGGCCAGCGCCAGGGCGGCCAGCGACAGGTAGACGTTGCCGCTGAAGATGGCCGACAGCATCAGGCCCGCCGCGCCCACGCAGAACGGAACGATCAGGTGCCAGCGGCGCTCGCGCATGCGGTCCGAGCTGCGGCTGACCAGGTTCATGGACACCACGGCCACCGAAAACGGCACGGCCGTCAGCAGGCCGATCTGGAAGGCACCCTCCACGCCCGACTGGCGGATCAGGCTGGGCAGCCAGAACGTGAGCCCGTACTGGCCCATGACGGTGCAAAAGCAGATCATGGCCATCTTGATGATGCGCGGGTCGGAAAACAGTGCGCGCAGCGTGACGTGGCTGTCGCTCTTGCTGGCGTTCTCGCGAGCGATGTTGCGCTCCAGCAGGGTCTTTTCCGCCTCGGTCAGCCAGCGCGCTGCGCGGATGCTGTTGTCCAGGTACCAGAGCACGGCCAGGCCCAGGATCAGCGAGGGAATGGCCTCGATCAGGAACAGCCATTGCCAGCCGCGCAGCCCCGCCACGCCCTGCATCAGGTCCATGATGCCGCCCGACAGCGGTCCGCCCAGGATGCCCGAGACCGGGATCGCGCACATGAACAGCGCCACCATGCGGGCGCGCCGGTACGAGGGAAACCAGTAGGTCATGTACAGGATCATGCCGGGGTAGAAACCGGCCTCGGCCGCGCCCAGCAGGAAGCGCAGCACGTAGAACTGCGTGGGCGTGGTCACGAACATCATGGCCGCCGAGATCAGGCTCCACATGATCATGATCCGCGAGATGGTGGCCTTGGCTCCTATGCGGTGCATCAGCATGTTGCTGGGCACCTCGAAGAAGAAATAGCCGATGAAGAACAGCCCGGCGCCCAGGCCGTACATGGCCTCGCTGAACTGCAGGTCGGCCAGCATGTGCAGCTTGGCAAAGCCCACGTTCACCCGGTCCAGATAGGCCGCCACGTAGCAGGCCATGATGAAGGGCAGCAGGCGCCAGGCCACCTTGCGGTAGACGGCTACCTCGGCCGGCGTTTCGCTGGACAGCGCCGGGGCCGCGCCGGCGGCCTCGGCGGATGCGGGAAGTGATGACATCAGGAAGTCCTTGGTTGAAAGGTTGCGATCAACTGGTATGACCGGTCTGAAAATACGGAGCGAATGTTGCCCTTCCCGCCGGCCAATGCACACTCGCATTTACCCGAACCACCACAAATGACGCGCAGGACATAGGCTGGCGTCACTCAGGTTTGACAAAATCCCCAGGCAACAGCAAACTGGTAATACCAGTATGAAAACAAGAGGCAGTACTTCGTGAATACCTTGTCAGAGACCCGCCCCGCCCGCCTTCGCCTGCGCGTCCAACCGCTGACCGCCGAAGCCTTTGCCGAGTTTGGCGAGGTCATCGACAGTGCAGGCCACACGCCGCTGCTGATCAATGACGGCATGACCGAGCGCTACCATGCCCTGGCCCGCGTGGACACGGGCGGCAGCGAGGGCCATGCGCTGATCAACCTGTTCCACGCCCGCCCCTATGCGCTGCCCCTGCAGCTGACGAGCATGGAGCGCCATCCCCTGGGCAGCCAGGCCTTCATGCCGCTGGACGCCCAGCCCTTCATCGTGGTGGTTGCGCCCCTGGGAGAGCAGGTGGCGCCCGGCGACCTGCGCGCCTTCATCACCAACGGACGCCAGGGCGTGAACTACCGCCGCGGCGTCTGGCACCACTCGCTGATTGCCCTGAACGCGCCCGCGCGCTTCATCGTGGTGGACCGGGGAGGCCCTGGCGACAACTGCGACGTGGTGCCCATCGGCGATGCCGAAGGCGTTGTGCTGGAGCTGGACAGCGCGCAGGACTGAATGGCCCTGCCCCAATGAACAAAGCCGCCCGAGGGCGGCTTTGTTCATTGGGCGACGGCGGCTCAGGCAGGCACCAGGAAGTCGCGGCTGATGCCCTGACCCAGGTCGTGCACGCGATCCAGGAACTGCGTGAGATAGGCGTGCAGGCCCGTGGCCAGGATTTCGTCGATGCGCGCATAGCGCAGGTCAGCCAGCAGGCGGCCCGCCTTGCGCTGGGTCTCGCGCGACTGGTCGTTGGCCACGCTTTCCAGGTTGGCCACCACTTCCAGCATGCTGGCCAGCAGCGAGCGCGGCATGTCGCTGCGCAGCATCAGCAGCTCGGCCACGCGCTCGGGCGTGATCACGTCGCGGTAGACCTTGCGGTAGACCTCGAAGGCCGAGACGCTGCGCAGCAGCGCGCTCCAGTGGTAGAAGTCGAAGGGCGTGGCCCCTTTGCCCGACGCTCCGTTGCGCGCGCTGCCATGGTAGTCGCGCTCGATGGCGTGGAATTTCACGTCCAGCAGGCGCGCCGTGTTGTCGGCGCGCTCGATGAAGGTGCCCAGGCGCAGGAAGTGGAAGGCCTCGTCCTGCAGCATGGTGCCCAGTGTCACGCCGCGCGACAGGTGCGAGCGGTGCTTGACCCATTCGAAGAACTGGCCCGGATCGCGCTCCCAGTCCCCCTCGGCCAGCAGGCGCTTGAGTTCCAGCCAGGTCTGGTTCTGGGTCTCCCAGGCCTCGGTGGTCAGCGCCCCGCGCACGGCACGCGCATTCTCCCGCGCAGCGCGCAGGCAGGAGGCGATGGACGAGGAGTTGCTCTCGTCGCGCACCATGAAGTGCAGCACGGCCTCTCGCTGCACCTCGCCGTGGCGGGAGGCATAGGCGGGGATCAGCTCGCTGATGGACAGCACGCCCTGCCAGGCCTTGCGCGCCGCCTGAGGCGCCTGGGGCAGCATGGAAGTGTCATAGGAGACGTTGAGCATGCGGGCAGTGTTCTCCGCACGCTCCGTGTAGCGGGACATCCAGTACAGATGATCGGCAGTACGGCTGAGCATTCAATGTCCTCCCTCGTTTGACTCACCGGCCCCGAGCACCCAGGTGTCCTTGGTGCCGCCGCCCTGTGATGAATTGACCACCAGCGAGCCTTCCTTGAGCGCCACGCGCGTGAGGCCGCCGGCCACCATGCGTACCTGATTGCCGCTGAGCACGAAGGGACGCAGGTCGATATGCCTTGGCGCGATGCCCTGCTCCACCAGGGTGGGGCAGGTGGACAGCGCCAGCGTGGGCTGCGCGATGTAGCCGCCGGGATTGGCGATGAGCGCGCGGCGGAAATCCTCTATCTCGCCGCGCGAGGCGGCAGGCCCGATCAGCATGCCGTAGCCACCGGCGCCGTGGACTTCCTTGACCACCAGCTCATCCAGGTGGTCGAGCACGTAGCGCAGGTCGTCGGGCTTGCGGCACAGCCAGGTCGGCACGTTCTGCAGAATGGGTTCCTCGCCCAGGTAGAAGCGGATCATCTCCGGCACATAGGGATAGACCGATTTGTCGTCGGCCACCCCCGTGCCCGCCGCATTGCAGATGCTGACGTTGCCCGCGCGGTAGGCGCGCATGAGGCCGGGGCAGCCCAGCGTGGAGGTGGGACGGAAGACTTCGGGGTCCAGAAAATCATCGTCCACGCGCCGGTAGATCACGTCCACGCGCTGCAGGCCGCGCGTGGTGCGCATGTAGACCACGTCCTTGTCCACCACCAGGTCCTGGCCCTCGACCAGCTCCACGCCCATCTGCTGGGCCAGGAAGGCGTGCTCGAAGTAGGCGCTGTTGTACATGCCGGGCGTGAGCACCACCACCGTGGGCTCGGGCGTGCCGGCCGGAGCGCTGGCGCGCAGCGTCTCCAGCAGCATGTCGGGATAGTGGGCCACGGGCTCCACGGGATGACGGGAGAACAGGTCGGGGAACAGCCGCATCATCATGCGGCGGTTCTCCAGCATGTAAGACACGCCCGAAGGCACGCGCAGGTTGTCCTCCAGCACGTAGTACACGCCCTCGCCCTGGGCATTGGCGGCACGCACGATGTCGATGCCGGCGATGTGGGCGTAGATGCCGCCCTGCACGGCAAGGCCCCGCATCTCGGGGCGGTACTGGCTGTTGTTCAGCACCAGCTCGCGCGGCAGCAGGCCCGCGCGCAGGATTTCCTGGTCGTGGTAGACGTCGTGCAGAAAGCGGTTGAGCGCCGTCACGCGCTGCACCAGGCCTGCCTGCATGCGCTCCCATTCATGGGACGGGATGACGCGCGGAATCAGGTCGAAGGGAATGAGGCGCTCGGTGCCGGCGCCACTTTCATCCTTGTCGCCGTAGACGGCGAACGTGATGCCTACGCGCCGGAAGATGATCTCGGCCTCGGCGCTGCGCGCTCGCAGCGTCTGTTCGGACTGGCGCGCAAGCCATTGCGCATAGTCCTTGTAGTGCAGGCGCACATCGCTGCCGTCGAACGGCGTCATCGTGTACATCTCGTCAAATGGATGCATTCGTCACCTCCTGTCGCTGCATGTGTACGAGGTAAAGCAAGCTGCGGGCCAGCCCTCGTATCGCACCAGTGTAGCGATAGGTAACCTCAATCCGGACAAGCGGTATCCAGCATATGCCGGCTGCGCGGCCATCGGCACCCGTCCTATCCGCCCTGCCTCTGCGTGATGTGCCTGACGTGCGTGACATGCATGTCCCAGTAACGGCGCGCCCGCTCCCGCTCGCAGACCAGCTGTGCGGGATCGGCAGAGCGCCAATGCGCTGCGCCGCAGCGGGCCGACTGCACCACGCTGGAGCCGTTGGCCTCATAGCGCCGCACCACCTCGGGGACCGGGTGTCCATAACGGCTGCGGTATCCCGCCTGCACCATGGCCCAGCGCGGTGCCAGGGCCCGCACCAGAGCGGTGCTCGATGAGGTGCGGCTGCCGTGGTGCGGCACCAGCAGCCACTGCACGGGCGTGAGGGCGCCGGCCTGCGCCAGCGCCCTTTCCTGTGCAGCCTCGATATCCCCGGCCAGCAAGGCCTGCACCCCGGATGCCGAACGCAGCAGCAGCACGCAGCTGCCCGCATTGGCGTGGGCCAGGGCCTGCGCGGCCGGCAGCGGTTCGCCCGCGGGTGGATGCAGCACCTGCATCTGCACGCCATCCCACTCCCACTGCTGGCCGGCCTCGCAGCGGCGCACGGCGCCCAGGCCGGCCAGAGCGGGGTCCAGGATCACGGAGTCCGATCCCCAGACCTCGGCCTGCGGCTGCGCGGCATGCACGGCCAAGGCACCGCCCGTATGGTCGCCGTCGCGGTGGCTGAGCCACAGCGCATCCAGGCGCAGCCCCAGGGCCTGCAGCAGCGGCACCAGCACCCGTTCGCCGGCATTGCTGTCCATGCCGTACTGCGGACCCGTGTCATACAGCAGGGCGTGCCGGGCCGTGCGCAGCAGCACGGCATTGCCCTGGCCTATGTCCACGGCCATCAAATCGAACTCGCCATGCGCCGGTGCGGCCGGCGGCCACCACAGGGCCGGCAGGCACATGGCCAGGCCCCAGCAACGCCATCCGGCCGGCACCGGAGCCACCAGCGCCAGGCCTGCACCCAGCGCAGCCAACCCCGCCCACAGCGGCGGCTGCGGCAGCTGCAACACGGCCCAGCCCCACCGGTCCAGCCACTGCAGCAGTTCCAGCAGCGGCGCCAGCGCCAGCGCCGCGCCCGTCCAGAGCGGGGGCCACAAGGCCCCCAGCAAGGCCAGTGGCGTGACCACGAAAGTCACCCAGGGAATCGCGGCCAGATTGGCCAGCAGCCCCGACAGCGACAGCTGGCCAAACAGCATCAGCCCCAGCGGCGCCAGCGCCAGAGTGATGCGCCACTGCTCACCCCACAACGCCAGGGCTCGGGCGGGCAGCGACGGCCGCACCGCGCCCTGCATGCGTGCATCGGTCGCCAGCAGCACGCCCACGGCGACAAAACTCAGCCAGAAGCCCGCCTGCCACAGGGCCCAGGGATCGAGCACGACAACCACGGCCAGCGCCAGGCACCACACGGCGGGCCAGGGCCAGCGCAGCCCTGTGACGCGCAACGCGGCCACCGTTGCCAGCATGCACACCGTGCGCTGCGCCGGCAGACCCCAGCCGCTGAACAGGGCATAGCCGCCCGCCAGCAGCACGCCGGCCAGCAGCGCCGCCTGCGGTGCCGGGCACCACAGACAGGCCCGGGCACTGCAACGCCACAGTCGCCCCACGACCAGCGCAGCCAGCCATGCGAACAGGGTGATATGCAGTCCGGAAATACTCATCAAATGGGCCACGCCGGTATGGCGGAACAGCGTCCAATCGTCACGCGCAATGGCCTGCTGATCGCCCATGGCCAGGGCGGCCACCACGCCCAGCATGCGCGGCGACTGCGCGGGGTCCATGCCTACGCGCTGCATGGCTTGCGCGAGTGCGGCTGCCCGGTTCACGATGGCCTCGCGCATCTGCTGGCGCCAGCGCTGCAGGGCGTAGGCGCCGGTGTCGGCCAGCAGGCTCGCCGCTGGCTGTTCGCGCACATAGCCCGTGGCCTGCACGCCCTGCTCCCACTGCCAAAGCTCATAGTCGAAACCGTGGGGATTGCGCGCGCCATGCGGGCGCTTGAGCCGCACGGTCAGGTCCCAGCGCTGGCCCGGGCGCAGGACGGGCAGCGACGCTGCGGCGCCCTTGGACGCCCGGCCCCGGGCTGCGTACCAGGACAGCTCGATCAACCCGGGAAACGGCGCCAGGGCCTCTTCGCTGCCCGCGATCTGCGCCTGCTCCACGGCCATGCGCCAGCGCACGCCCTGGGCCATGTTCTGGGGCAGCGATGCCACGACGCCGACGATGCGCAGGTCACGCCCTTCCAGCTGCGGCGACAGCGCGTGGCCCGCAAAGTCCTGGGCACGCCAGCCTGTCAGGCCGGCCGCCAGCGAGGCTGCGCAAGCGGCGACCCACAGGCCGCTGACCGCGCCGCGGCGGCCGCCGGCCCGGGCCCGCCGGACCTGCCCTGACAGACACAGCAAGGCCAGGCCCATCATCAGCAGATACATCCACAGCGGCCACAGCTGCGGCTGCGTGACCTGCCAGGCGGCACCGACCACGCAGCCGAGCAGCCACGGCGTCCACGAAGACGATGAAGGAGTGGGTGCAGGGACCACAGCGCGCATCCAGGCATGCTAAAAGCAGGTGCCTCGAAGCCACCGTGCTCCGACTCAGATTCGGACAAGAATCAGACTGGAGCATGCCCAGCCCCTGACATGCCAAGGTGCACGGGGGCTGTGTCACACTGTCCGCCACCCCGGCACTGGCGCCGGATTTTTCTTGTCTCGAAGGAATCAACGATGAGCGTTTACGAACAACTGAAGGCCCTGAACATCGAACTGCCGTCGCCTGCCATCCCGGCGGCAGCCTACGTGCCCTATGTGCAGACGGGCAATCTGGTGTTCCTGAGCGGACATATCGCACGCAAGGACGGCAAGGTCTGGGCAGGCCAACTGGGCCGTGATCTGCAGACTGCCGACGGCCAGCAGGCCGCGCGCGCCATCGCCATCGACCTGATGGGCACGCTCCAGCACGCCGCCGGCGGCGACCTGGGCCGCGTGCGCCGCATCGTCAAGCTGATGTGCCTGGTCAACTCCACGGGCGACTACACCGAGCAGCATTTGGTGGCCAACGGCTGCAGCGAGCTGCTGGGCCAGGTCTTCGGCGATGCCGGCACGCATGCGCGCAGCGCCTTCGGCGTGGCCCAGATCCCGCTGGGCTCCTGCGTGGAAATCGAGCTGATCGCCGAACTGGCCTGATCGGCATGCCGCCGCACGGCGCCGCCGTGCTCGCAGGCGGCTAGAAACTCTCCCATTGGCCATCCTCGGCTGCCGGTGCGGCGGGCCGGGGCGCCGAGGCCAGCTTGGGCGCCGCCTCCCTTGCTGCGGCAGGCCGCGCGGCAACCGGCCCGACAGCCGCAGGCGCCACGGCTGCTGCCGGCCGCCTTGGCGCTGCGGCCGCGCTGTGCGCAGTGCGCACCGCCGGCGCAGCCTGCCTTGCGAGCGTCGTCGGCGAGGGCGCCAGGTGCGCCACCTTGAACACCGCCACAGTCCGCGACAGCTGCTCGGCCTGCTCTCGCAGGCTTTGCGCCGCGGCCGCGCTTTGCTCGACCAGGGCCGCGTTCTGCTGCGTCATCTGGTCCAGCTGTCCCACGGCCTGATTGACCTGGGCCACGCCCGCGCTTTGCTCCGAAGAGGCCGCCGTGATCTCGCCGATGGTGTCGGCCACGCGCTGCACGGACTGCACGATGCCCTCCATGGTGGTGCCGGCATCGCCCACCAGGCGGGCGCCGTCCTCCACCCGTTCCACCGAAGCGCCGATGAGCTGGCGTATCTCCTTGGCAGCCGCCGCGCTGCGCTGGGCCAGCGTGCGCACCTCGCTGGCCACCACGGCAAAGCCCCGGCCCTGCTCGCCGGCGCGGGCCGCCTCCACGGCGGCGTTCAGCGCCAGGATATTGGTCTGGAAGGCAATGGAGTCGATGACGCCGACGATGTCGGCAATCTGCCGGCTGCTGTCGTTGATGCCTTTCATGGTCTCGACCACCCGGGCCACGACCTCACCGCCGCGCTGGGCCACCTGTGACGCGCCCGCCGCCAGGCTGCTGGCCTGCTGCGCACTGCTGGCGCTTTGCTGCAGCGTGCTGGTGAACTGCTCCATGGCGGCCGCGGTCTCCTGCAGGTTGCTGGAGGTCTGCTCGGTGCGCACGGACAGGTCGTGGTTGCCGGTGGCAATCTCGGCACTGGCGATGGCAATGCTGTCCGTGCTCTGGCGCACCTGCTGCACCATGCCCGACAGCGATTCGCTCATGGCCTGCAGCGAGCGCAGCAGGTCGCCGAATTCGTCAGCGCGCTGTGTCTGTCCCTGCGCCGCTGCGCTCAGGTCGCCTGCGGCAATGCGTTCGGCCAGTTCCCTGGCCTGGGCCAGGGGACGGCGGATGCTGGCAATCAGGAAATGGGCGCCGATGACGATGCACAGCAGCAGCACGCCCACGGCCGCAGCGGCAAAACCCACGGTGAGCCTGCGCGAGGCTGCCGTCTCTTCCTGGCTGCTGCGCACCACCTGCTCCTGCATCTGCACGAAGTCGCGCAGCGACTGCATATAGGCATCCACGGCAGGGTTGTAGGATTGCTTGACCAAGGCCAACGCCTGCTCCTGCCGGCCATCGGCCTTGAGCTGGCGTGCCTGGGCACGCAGTTCGATCATGGTCTTGCGGGCTGCCGCAATCCTGGCCATCTGCGCCTTGTCTGCGTCGGACAGGGGCATGGCTTCCAGTGATTTCTGCACCTCGGTGATCCGCGCCGAGGTGGCGCTGATCACGTCCTTGAACTCGGCCTCGACGGCAGCATCACTGCTGACCACCAGGGCCTGGGTGCGGGCCGCATTGGTTTCGGTCAGCCCCATCCAGCGCACGGCGGCCTGGACCCGCGCCTGCATCTCCTGGGTGACAACCTCGGACCGGGCCTGGACCTGGGCCGAGCGATAACCCGACAAGCCGACCACGCCCACCAGCGCCACCACGATGGCGGCCACGGCAAGCCACAGCTTGTGTGCCATGCGAAGTCGCAGCATATCCAGTCTCCCTCATGTTGGAAGACTCCATGTTGAGGCCTGCAGCAGGGCCCGGAGGCCGGAAAAACCCAGAGAAAACCCCTGATCCGCCCCTTTCGCAAAAGGCATTGCAGGGGCAGATGCGCTCTTTACTCCACGCGCGTCACGCTTTGCGGCTTGAAGCCCAGGTCGGCCGACTTGCCCTTGCGGCCGCGCGTGCCACGGGCATTGTTGAGACTGCGGATCTCCAGCGTCTCGCTGCGCTCCTTGCCGCCGCGGCCCAGGCCATCGATGCGGATGCTGCGCGTGTAGGCGGCAGCGCCCGCCAGGGTGTCCTTGTCCTCCAGGTCGAGCAGCATCAGCCCGCGACCGCCCTTGGCCATGTGCTTGAGGCTGGCGATCTCGAAGGTGAGGATGCGGCCGCCCGTGGAGGCGCAGATCACATGCGTGGCCGGCAGCAGCAGGCCCGCGCCCTGCTCGCCTTCCTGCGGCTCGGCGCGTGCGCCCATGGGCACGCCGTAGGCCGTGGACGGGGCGCACAGCGTCTCGCCGTCGGCCAGCGTCACGAAGGCCTTGCCCGCCTTCTGGCGCGAGACCATGTCGCCCACCATGGCCACGAAGCCGTAGCCGCCCGACCCCGACAGCAGCAGCGCCGTTCCTTCGGCTCCCGCGAAGTAGTACAGGATCTGGGTGCCGGCCTCCAGCTCGATGAGCGTGGTCACGGGCTGGCCATCGCCGCGCCCGCCGGGCAGCTGCGACACCGGCACCGAATAGACCCGGCCATTGCTGCCGAAGGCCAGCAGCTGGTCCACCGTGCGGCACTCGAAGGTGCCGTGCAGGCTGTCGCCGGCCTTGAAGCTGAGCGTGCCCGCATCGACGCCATGGCCCTGGCGCGTGCGCACCCAGCCCTTGTCCGAGATGATGACCGTCACGGGCTCATCGACCACCTTGACTTCGGCGACCACCTTCTTTTCTTCCTGGATCAGCGTGCGGCGCGCATCGGCGAACTGCTTGGCGTCGGCCTCGATCTCCTTGCAGATCAGGCGGCGCATGACGCTCTCGCTGCCCAGGATGTCTTCGAGCTTGCCCTGCTCGACGCGCAGTTCCTTGAGTTCCTGCTCGATCTTGATGGCCTCCAGCCGCGCCAGCTGGCGCAGGCGGATTTCCAGAATGTCGTCGGCCTGGCGCTCGGACAGCGCAAAGGCATCGATCAGCGCCTGCCTGGGCTCGTCGCTGGCCCGGATGATGGCGATGACCTTGTCGATGTTCAGCAGCACGGCCTGACGGCCTTCGAGGATGTGGATGCGGTCCAGCACCTTGGCCAGCCGGTGCTGGCTGCGCCGCGTGACCGTGGTCTGGCGGAAGGCGATCCATTCCTCGAGCATCAGGCGCAGGCTTTTCTGCACCGGCCGGCCATCCAGGCCGATCATGGTCAGGTTGATGGAGCTGGACGACTCCAGGCTGGTGTGCGCCAGCAGCGCCGTGACCAGCTCCTGCTGCGGCACCTTGCCGGTCTTGGGCTCGAAGACCAGGCGCACGGGCGCATCCTTGCTGGACTCGTCGCGCACGCCATCGAGCACCGCCAGCATGCTGGCCTTGAGCTGGGTCTGTTCCTGGCTCAGCGCCTTCTTGCCGGTCTTGACCTTGGGGTTGGTGATGTCCTCGATCTCTTCGAGCACCTTCTGCGCAGAGACGCCGGGCGGCAGCTCGGTCACCACCATCTGCCACTGGCCGCGCGCCAGCTCCTCGATCTTCCAGCGCGCGCGCAGCTTGAGGCTGCCGCGCCCCGTGCGGTAGGCATCCTGGATGTCGGAGGCGCTGCTGATGATCTGCCCGCCGCCCGGATAGTCGGGGCCGGGGATGATCTGGAACAGTTCCTCGTCGCTGAGCTGCGGCCGCTTGATCAGGGCAACGCAGGCGTCGGCCACCTCGCGCAGGTTGTGGCTGGGGATTTCCGTGGCCAGGCCCACGGCAATGCCGCTGGCGCCGTTGAGCAGGGCGAACGGCAGGCGCGCGGGCAGCTGCTGCGGCTCCTGCGTGCTGCCGTCGTAGTTGGGCACGAAGTCCACCGTGCCCATGTCGATCTCGTCGAGCAGCAGGCCCGTGATCTTGGACAGGCGCGCCTCGGTATAGCGCATGGCCGCTGCGCCGTCGCCGTCGCGGCTGCCGAAATTGCCCTGGCCATCGACCAGCGGATAGCGCTGGTTGAAGTCCTGGGCCATGCGCACCAGCGCGTCGTAGGCCGACTGGTCGCCGTGCGGGTGAAAGCGACCCAGCACATCGCCGACCACGCGCGCGCTTTTGACGGGCTTGGCCGCCGTGTTGTGGTTGGGGCCGCTGTAGCTCAGGCCCATGCGGTCCATGGCATACAGAATGCGCCGCTGCACGGGCTTGAGGCCGTCGGTGACATCAGGCAGTGCCCGGCCCTTGACGACCGACAGTGCGTATTCAAGGTAGGCGCGCTGTGCGTACTGGCCCAGGTCCAGGGCATCGCCGGCCGCCTGTTGGGCCAGATCCAGAGTGTTTTGATCGCTCATGAAGAAATTCGTGATCTCAATAAATGCAGTGAAGGCCGCTCATCGCGGCGATGGCAGCCCTGTGGACAAGGTCATCCGTATCCGGGGCGCTGTGCCAGGCTGTGCCGCCGCCGCAGGCGCTGCCTGGCCCGCACGCTGGCGCCCGCCCTGCAGCTGCTCGTAGATACCGAGCACGGCCTTCACGTAATTGCGGGTTTCCTGATAGGGAGGAATGGCCTGCCCCGCACGCCGCACGGCACCCTCGCCCGCGTTGTAGGCGGCCAGCACCAGGTCCAGCCGCCCGGGGAACAGCCCCATCAGATGGTTGAGGTAGCGCGCGCCGGCCGGCACGTTGACGGCCGGGTCGGCCAGTTGCTGCTGCACGCTGCGCTGGCGGCTGGCCTCCACGCCGAAGCGCTGGGCCGTGGCGGGCATCAGCTGCATCAGGCCGACTGCGCCCTTGGGCGAGATGGCCTGCGCGTCAAAGCCCGACTCGACGGCAATCACGGCCTTGAGCAGGTCGTAGTCCACCCCCGTGTGGTCCGCCGCCTTGCGCAGGTGGCCGCGCACGCTCTTGTAGCGCGGCGAGATGTCGAAGAAGCTTTGCATCCGCGTGCTCGCCTGCAGCCTGCGCCCGGCATCGCTGCCGCCGTCATCGTCGGCAGCGGCCTCGGCTTCCACCAGCGGGGGCTTGAGTCCCTGCTCGGTGCTGTCATACAGCGAGCCGCGGAAGTAGAGCTTGTAGCGCTCGTCCAGCGCCTGCGCGGCGAAGTGCGTGATGCCGCGCTCGTCCACGAAGGCCCAGAGATCGGCATGCGCGGGCTGCGCCCCCCCCCACAGCGCCAGGGCCGCGCCCAGCGCTGCAAGCGCGCGCGCGGCAGCGGCGCGCGCAGGGTGCGGGCGGTGCGGAAGGTGCTGTGGGGCAGCCGGGCGCAGGGGCATGGGGATCAGATATCCACTTCGATGGCGTCGCCGTGCAACTCCATCAGCTCGCGGCGCGCCGCAGCCTCGCCCTTGCCCATCAGCTTGGTGACGACCTGCTCGGCCGCCGCAAAGTCCAGATTCATGAACTGCACGGGCAGCAGGCGGCGCGTGTCGGGGTTGAGCGTGGTTTCCCACAGCTGCTCGGCATTCATCTCGCCCAGGCCCTTGAAGCGGCTGATCTGGCATTTCTCGCGCGGCACGCCATCCTTGGCGGACTTGTCGAGGATAGCGGTCAGCTCGCCCTCGTCCAGCGCGTACATCTTGGCTGCTGGCTTCTTGCCGCGCGCAGGCACATCGACGCGGAACAGCGGCGGAAGCGCCACATGGATGTGGCCGGCCTCGATGAGCTTGGGGAAGTGGCGGAAGAACAGCGTGAGCAGCAGCACCTGGATGTGCGAGCCGTCCACGTCGGCATCCGAAAGAATGCAGATCTTGCCGTAGCGCAGGCCGGACAGGTCGGGCGTGTCATGGGGGCCATGCGGGTCCACGCCGATGGCCACCGAGATGTCGTGGATCTCGTTGTTGGCGAACAGGCGGTCACGGTCGACTTCCCAGGTGTTGAGCACCTTGCCGCGCAGGGGCAGCACGGCCTGGGTTTCCTTGTCGCGTCCCATCTTGGCGCTGCCGCCGGCCGAGTCGCCCTCGACCAGGAAGACCTCGTTCAGGCTCAGGTCGCGGCTTTCGCAATCGGTGAGCTTGCCGGGCAGCACGGCCACGCCCGAGCCCTTGCGCTTTTCGACCTTCTGGCCCGCCTTCTGGCGGGTCTGGGCAGCCTTGATGGCGATCTCGGCCAGCTTGCGGCCCCATTCCACATGCTCGTTGAGCCACAGCTCCAGCGCAGGGCGAACGTAGCCGCTGACCAGACGCACGGCATCGCGCGAGTTCAGGCGCTCCTTGATCTGGCCCTGGAACTGCGGGTCCAGCACCTTGGCATTGAGCACGTAGCTGGCGCGCGCGAAGACGTCGTCAGGCATGAGCTTGACGCCCTTGGGCAGCAGCGAATGCATCTCGATGAAGGCCTTGACCGCCTGGAACAGGCCGTCGCGCAGGCCGCTGTCGTGCGTGCCGCCGGCCGTGGTGGGGATCAGGTTGACATAACTTTCGCGCAGCGGCGCGCCATCCTCGGTGAAGGCCACACACCAGGCGGCGCCCTCGCCTTCGGCAAAGCTGTCGTGGTTGCGGTCGGCAAAGCCCTCGCCTTCGAACAGGGGGATGACGGCCTCGCCATGCAGGCTTTGCTGCAGATAGTCGCGCAGGCCGCCCTTGAACTGCCAGGTCTGGGTGTCGCGCGTCTTCTCGTTGACCAGGGTCACCGACACGCCGGGCATGAGCACGGCCTTGCTGCGCAGCAGATGCATCAGCTCGCCCATGGGCAGCTGGGAGGATTCGAAGTAGCGGGCATCGGGCCACACGCGCACGGTCGTGCCCTGCTTGCGTTCGCCTGCGGCCAGCGGCCGCGATTGCAGGGGCTCGACCACGTCGCCGCCCGAGAAGGCGATGGTGGCCACCTTGCCCTCGCGGTGGATGCAGGCCTCAAGGCGCGTGGCCAGCGCATTCGTGACCGAGACGCCCACGCCATGCAGGCCGCCCGAGAAGCTGTAGGCGCCGCCTTTGCCCTTGTCGAACTTGCCGCCCGCATGCAGGCGGGTGAAGACCAGCTCCACCACGGGCGCCTTTTCCTCGGGGTGCATGCCGAAGGGGATGCCCCGGCCGTCGTCCTCGACGCTGTAGGAGCCGTCGGAATGCAGGGTGAAGCGGATTTTCTTGCCGAAGCCGGCCAGCGCCTCGTCGGCCGCGTTGTCGATCACCTCCTGCAGCACATGCAGGGGGTTGTCGGTGCGCGTGTACATGCCGGGACGCTGCTTGACGGGCTCCAGGCCCTTGAGCACGCGTATCGAGCCTTCGGAGTATTCGCTGGCGGAAGTAGGAGATGGTTTGACTGCCATGGGGGCGGATTGTAGTGCGCGGCCCGGCTCAGTGCTGGATACATTCACAGTCATTGACATTGACTATCCCGAAAAGGCCAGTGCCGCCAAGGGCTACGAAGTGCCGCGCTGGCGCATGGGCGACCCACGCGTCGCAGCGCAAAACCCGGAGTTTCGCTAAAGTTTGCCGCATGCACAAAAACAACCAACCCATGTCCATGGTGCAGATACTGCTGTGCGGGGGCGCAGTCGTGACGCTGTCCATGGGAATCCGGCACGGCTTCGGCCTGTGGCTGCAGCCCATCACCCAGGAGATGGGCTGGACGCGCGAGTCCTTCGCGCTGGCCATTGCCATCCAGAACCTGTCCTGGGGCGTGCTCGGCATCTTCGGCGGCATGCTGGCCGACCGCTTCGGCGCCTTCCGCGTGCTCCTGGTGGGCGCGCTGCTGTATGCGCTGGGCCTGGCCGGCATGGCCATGGCGCCCACGACAACCTGGTTCGCCCTGACGGCCGGCGTGGTGATAGGCGCAGCCCAGGCCGGCACCACCTATGCCGTGATCTACGGCGTGCTGGGCCGCCAGATTCCCGTGGCGCGGCGCAGCTGGGCCATGGGCGTGACGGCGGCGGCGGGCTCCTTCGGCCAGTTCTTCATGGTGCCCGTGGAAGGCAGCCTGATCTCGAACTTCGGCTGGTCCAACGCCCTGCTGCTGCTGTCGCTGTGCGCCCTGATGATCATTCCGCTGGCCTTCGGCCTGCGCGAGCCGGGCTTCACGGCCGGCAATACCCGACCCGTGCGCGACCAGAGCGCGGGCCAGGCCGTCGCCGAAGCGCTGCGCACGCCCAGCTTCGTGCTGCTGACGGCTGGCTACTTCGTCTGCGGCTTCCAGGTGATGTTCATCGGCGTGCACATGCCCAGCTACCTCAAGGACTACGGCCTGGCACCGCAGGTGGCCAGCATCTCGCTGGCGCTGGTGGGGCTGTTCAACATCGTCGGCACCTACGTGGCCGGCAACCTGGGCCAGCGCCTGCCCAAGCGCTACCTGCTGTCCACCATCTACTTCACGCGCTCGGTGGTGATCGTGCTCTTCCTGCTCGCGCCGCTGACGCCCTGGTCGGTCTACATCTTCTCGGCCGCCATGGGACTGCTGTGGCTGTCCACCGTGCCGCTGACCAATGCCACCGTGGCCCAGATCTTCGGCGTGCAGCATCTGTCCATGTTGAGCGGAATGGTGTTCTTCAGCCACCAGGTCGGCAGCTTCCTGGGTGTCTGGCTGGGCGGCTATCTGTATGACCACACCGGCAGCTACCAGGTGGTCTGGTACCTGGCCATCGGCCTGGGCGTGGCCGCCGGCCTGCTGAACCTGCCGATACGCGAAGCCCCGGTGGCAAGGCCGCGTGCGGCGCAGGCGGCGGCCTGACATGACGACAGCCACCACGCCCCGCCCACAGCTGCTGCGCAGGCTGGCGCTGTGGGCCGCCGTGCTGCTGGTGCTGGGCCTGGTCTTCATGCTCTATCTGCAGCCCGAGTTCATGCTGGGCATGGCCGACCAGCTCTGGGCCTGCTTCTGAAATTGAAGCGCGGCAAAGGCCTGGCGGCACAATGGCGGCCGCTTTCAATTCATTTCCGAAATTTCACATGCACGCAGCCACGCCGCCTTCGCCCTGGATCCAACGCTGGTCGCATCTTCTGGCACCCGAGGCCACCGTGCTCGACGTGGCCTGCGGCCCTGGCCGCCACATGCGCTGGTTCCATGCACGCGGCCATGCAGTGACGGGCGTGGACCGCGACGCCCAGGCCCTGGCCGGCCTGCAGGGCGTGGGCGAGCTGCTGTGCGCCGACATTGAAAACGGCCCCTGGCCCCTGCCCGGCAGGCAGTTCGGCGCCGTGGTCGTGACCCACTATCTGTGGCGCCCGCTGTGGCCGGCGCTGCTGGACAGCGTGGCCCCCGGCGGTGTGCTGCTGTACGAAACCTTTGCCCAGGGCAACGAGGCCTTCGGCAAGCCTTCCCGGCCCGATTTCCTGCTGGCGCCCGGCGAGCTGCTGCAGGCCTGCGCGGGCTGGCACATCGTGGCCTACGAGCACGGCCAGCTGGGCGAGCCCGATCGCGTGGTCCAGCGCATTGCGGCACTGCGCCCCGATGCAACAGGCCGGGAACCCGTGGCCATGCTGGCGCATCAGAAGGCGTCAGGCTCTGCAATCGCCTGAATCCCTACAGGCGACCGCCTTGGGCCTGCCTCCGACACTCGTTAGAATGATCCTTTCCCGTTTTTTCTTGCGGACATGACATCCTCCTCCGTCGCTCTCACTGGCAGCATCGTTGCCCTCATCACGCCCATGCACGAGGACGGTAGTGTTGACTACCCGGCGCTGCGAAAACTCATCGACTGGCATGTGGCCGAGGGCACGGACTGCATCGGCGTGGTGGGAACGACAGGCGAATCCCCCACCGTCAACGTGGAGGAACACTGCGAAATCATCCGCGTGTCCGTCGAGCAGGCTGCGGGCCGCGTTCCCGTGATGGCAGGCTGCGGGGCCAACAGCACGCACGAGGCCATCGAGCTGGCCCGCTACGCCAAGAAGGTCGGTGCCGACAGCCAGCTGCAGGTCGTGCCCTACTACAACAAGCCCACGCAGGAAGGCCAGTACCAGCATTTCAAGGCCATTGCCGAAGCGGTGGGCGACCTGCCTGTGGTGCTCTACAACGTGCCCGGCCGCTCGGTGGCCGACATGCAGCACGACACCGTGCTGCGCCTGGCGCAGATTCCCGCCATCATCGGCATCAAGGAAGCCACGGGCAACATCGAACGCGCCCAGTGGCTGATCCGTGAAGTGCCCGAAGGCTTCGGCGTGTACTCCGGCGATGATCCGACCGCTGTGGCACTGATGCTGTGCGGCGGCCACGGCAACATCAGCGTCACGGCCAACGTGGCGCCGCGCCTGATGAGCGATCTGTGCAAGGCGGCCCTGGCCGGCGACGTGCGCACCGCCATGGACATCCAGATGCGCCTGATGCCTGTGCACAAGAACCTCTTCGTCGAGGCCAACCCCATTCCCGTCAAGTGGGCCGCAGCCCGCCTGGGCCTTTGCGGCCCGGCCATGCGCCTGCCGATGACACCCCTGAGCAAGAATCTGGAAGCCACCGTGGAAGCCGCCCTGAGCTCCGCTGGCCTGCTGTGAGGCGCCCCGCCCCACCGACCGAACGCACCAAGGATATTCGCGTGAAACAGCCCATTGCACGTCTGAGCCTGCTGAGCCTGGCCATCGGCCTGACAGCCTGCACGACCACGTTCCAAGAGAGCAAGATCGACTACAAGAGCGCCGGCAAGCAGCAGGCGCCCACCCTGGAAGTCCCGCCAGACCTGACACAGCTGTCCACGGACTCCCGCTACGCCGTGCCCGGCGGCGTGGTCTCCGCCGCCGCCATGGAAGCCAACTCCAAGGCGCAAAAGCCGGCAGAGGGCCGAACGGCCACCGCCGCCCTGGGCGATGTGCGCATCGAGCGCAATGGCGAGCAGCGCTGGCTGGTGATCAAGCGTCCGGCCGACCAGCTGTGGGAGCCCGTGCGCGACTTCTGGCTGGAAAACGGCTTCATCTTCACCACCGAAGACCGCCAGCTCGGCATCATCGAAACCGATTGGGCCGAGAACCGCGCCAAGATCCCGCAGGACGTGATCCGCAAGACGCTGGGCAAGGTCTTCGACGGCCTGTACTCCACCAGCGAGCGCGACAGGTTCCGCACCCGCCTGGAGCGCTCGGCCGACGGCTCCACCGAGGTCTACATCACGCACCGCGGCATGCAGGAGGTGTACACCAGCGCCCAGAAGGACCAGACCATCTGGCAGCCGCGCCCCTCCGATCCGGAACTGGAAACCGAATTCCTGCGCCGCCTGATGGTCAAGCTCGGCGTGAGCCAGGAGCAGGCCGACGCCGTGGCCAAGGCCAACACCACCACGGCAGCCGCCACCGGCAGCGTGCGCATGGAATCCGCCAACGGACAGCCCGTGCTGCAGATCGACGAAGGCTTTGACCGCGCATGGCGCCGTGTCGGCGTGGCCCTGGACCGCACGGGCTTCACCGTGGAAGACCGCGACCGCAGCCGCGGCATCTACTTCGTGCGCTATGTGGCGCCCGATGCCAAGGTCGAGCCCAAGGGATTCTTCAGCAAGCTGTTCAGCCGCTCGCCCGACGCGGCCGCGCCGGTCAAGTACCAGATCCAGGTGCGCAGCGAGGGCGACAAGTCCACCGTCACCGTGCTCAACACCCAGGGCCAGCCAGAGACCTCGGCCAATGCCCAGCGCATCGTGCGCGTCATCACCGACGACATGAAGTAGGCGATCCTCACGTCGGGATTGAGGCGGCAGCCGCCGCCCTCGCCTGCAGCCACCGCGCATTCACTTGCCGGTGGCTTTTTTGCATCCGGGCCGTCGTGCATAGACCATGGATATGCATGACCGGGCCCCGATGGACGAAAAAAAACCGCAGCCCGAAGGATGCGGTTTTTTCGCAGCACAAGCCTAAGCCTGTGCCACCGGCGAAGGCCGGATTACTGCTTGGTGGCTTCCTTGGCGGCAGCGTCGGCAGCAGCCTTGGCGGCGTCTGCAGCAGCAGCGTCAGCAGCGGGAGCGGCAGGTGCAGCTGCGTCAGCGGCGGGCGCTGCGGGAGCAGCTGCGTCGGCGGCGGGAGCAGCAGGAGCGGCTTCTGCGGGAGCGGGAGCTGCCGGTGCGGGAGCTTCAACAGCAGGAGCGGGAGCGGGGGCCGGAGCCTCTTCCTTCTTGCCGCAAGCGGCCAGAGCTGCAGCAGCGATCACGGTAGCCAGGATCAGAGAGTTCTTCATCACAGTTTCCTAGAGAGTAGGTAAGAAGACAGTAAACAGGAGGGCCCCGCCGTTGCGACACCGGATGCAGGCAACCGGAGCGCTACGGCCAAGCCGCGTCAAAACATTCATTCGACTCGCGTCAGATTATAGGGAGGTTTTCCCGAAGCTGACCGAAACTGACAGCCTCAGAACAATTCCGCACAAATCCTCTTGCAAAGTCCGGATGGGGCAGTGGATTGACTGCCTTGACATGCACTGTGTAACAAAAGCAGGTGGCTGTCAATTTACTGACGGACTCAAGACAATTCTTTACAAATCTAACGAAGTCCGCCCTTGTTCAGCAGCACGCTGTCAACAGTGAATGCCCGAACTTAGCATGCCTGTGGCGCAGCGTCTACCCGGTTCAGGACAGCTTGCCGCCACGCACCCAGCCTGCGTCAAACCACGAGGACAGCAGCTCCAGCGCATCGTCGCTGGCCTTGGCCAGATCGGTGCGCGACAGCGCGCGCGTGTCGGCCAGCTTGCGCATCAGCGTGGCATCGCGGCCACCGGCCAGATAGCTTTCTCCGTTGATGAAGATGTGCCTGGCGTCATACATCATGCGGGTGCGGCGGTCCAGGACCACGCTCTCGAACATGCCGTTTTCCTCGCCATGCTCGAACCACACATTGGCCTTGGGCTCGGTCATGTACTCGCCCAGAGCGCGCTCCAGCGCCAGCGGCTCGGCCAGCGCGCGTTCCAGCGACTTGCGGGCGAAATCGTGCAGGCTGGCGGGAATCTCGCCCGGGGCTTCGACGGCCGGCTGGTCGGGATCGCGGTAGACGACCGGCACTTCGGGCTCATCGGGCTCGTCGGACATGCGCAGCAGCAGCTCGCGGGCCAGCTCGTCGCGCGCGGGCGAGCGAAAGCCGATGGAGTACGTCATGCACTCGCCTTCGGCGATGCCGTCATGGGCCCACTTCGGGGGCAGGTAGAGCATGTCGCCGGGCTCGAGCACGAATTCCTCTTCCGGCTCGAAATGCGAGAGCACCTTCAGCGGCACATCGGGCTGCAGCGACAGGTCCTTCTGGCGGCCGATGCGCCAGCGCCGGCGGCCATGGGCCTGCAGCAGGAAGACGTCGTAGCTGTCGAAATGCGGGCCGACGCCGCCCTGGTCGGTGGCAAAGCTGATCATCAGGTCGTCCAGCCGCGCCTCGGGCACGAAGCGGAACTGCTGCATCAACTGGTGCACGCCGTCGTCGTGCAGGTCCACGCCCTGCACAAGCACGGTCCAGCCGGGCTTTTGCAGCGAAGGCAGGCTGCGGCGCGACAGCGGGCCGTGGCTGAGCTTCCAGTGGCCACCGTCCTGCTGCTGGATCAGGCGCGATTCCACACCGTCCTCGCCTGCCATGGCCAACAGCCTGGCGCGCGGAATCAGGGGCTTGAAGCCCGGGATCGCCTGGCGCACCAGCAAGGGCTTCTTGTGCCAGTGGCGGCGCATGAATTGGGAAGCGGTAAGCCCGCCCAGCAGGGCAAGCGGGGTGTTGGTGTCCATGGAATGGTCCGAAATGAGCAGAAAGACAGGGCGGCATTGTCCTATGCGGCCATTGCCCTGTCCTGGCGCCAGCGCAAGCCGGCCCGAAATGGCCGGACGACGCTCAGCCCGCAGCCGTGCGCATGGCCCTGAAATCCGAGGGCGCCAGGCCCGTATAGGCCTTGAAGGCCCGGCTGAAATGCGCGCTGCTGCCAAAGCCGCAGTCCATGGCGACTTCGGTGATGGTGCGCTGCGCGTGCTCGGGCAGCAGCAGCTCGCGCATGCACAGCTCCAGCCGGCTGTGCTGTATGAAGGCGCCCAGGCTGGTCTGGCTGTCCGCAAAGGCGTTGTGCAAATGGCGCTTGCTGCAGTTGAGCGCGGCGGCCACGGACTCCACCGACAGGCCCGGATCGCGCAGATGGGCCACCACATGGGCGCGTATGCGGTCCTGCAGCGCCAGTTGCTGGGTGCCTGCCGTGCCCTGCCCGGCCAGCTCCTGCAGCGAAAGATGGACCATGTCCACCAGCAGCTCGCCCGCGCGGCGCGCCAGGTGCGGTGCCATGCCGGGCAGCTCCTGGTAGGTGCTGCGCATGGTCTCCAGCGCGATGCGGGCGATGCCCGAGCTGCCGCCCACATTGCGCCCCATCAGCCCTTCCAGCCGGATGCCCCGTTCCACGATGGCCTGGCGCGGCAGCATCACGATGAGGTGCTCCGACCATTCGGGATTGGCCACCTCGTACTCCTGCGCCGTGTCATAGATGACCCAGCTGCCCTTGCGCACGCTGGCCTCGCGGTTGTGCTGGCGCACGCTGGCCACGCCCTCCCAGGGCGCGACGATCTTCAGATAGGGGGACTCATGGGCGCGCAGGCCCTGCATGCTACGCATGACGCGGTGGCGGCCCGCCTCCAGCCGGGTCAGCACCACATCGCCGGCATTGGCCACGCGCACATGGCCTTCGAACAGGCGTTCGCCATAGACATCGGTATCCAGGCCCGCAAACAGGCTCGACATCCAGGCATGCCAGGCCGACGCCGTCTCGCCGGGCGGCAGTCCGTCGGTGCTCAACACCATGGCATCGGTCATGTGCGGTCTCTCCTGATCGCCGCACGGGTGAAGGATCTGTGTGCGGCCATGGACGTGATTATGGGAAAGTGCAGGCCTGTCGCGCCCCATGGCTTTCCCCGCGGACAGCCAGGACAAGGGTAAACCCCGGAGCCTGTGCACGATCCGTCATGCGCTTTGTGCGCGCAGCGGGCTGCCTGCGCCATCGCCTGCTTCTACGATGACCGGCACGCCCGGCAGCGCCAACGTCCAGGCCACAACCGCATACCAAGGAGACAGTCATGATCGAACAAACCATGCTCATCGCAGGCCAGGCCGCACAGGCCGGCAATGGCGCCACCTTCGAGCGCCGCAATCCGCTGGACGGATCGGTGGCCACGCGCGCCCCGGCCGCCACGCGCGAAGATGCCGTGCGCGCCGTCGAGGCCGCGCAAAAGGCCTTCCCCGCCTGGGCCGCACTGGGCCCGACCGAACGCCGCCAGATGCTGATGAAGGCATCGCAGGCGCTGGAGGCCAAGACCGAGGCCTTTGCCGCCGCCATGGCCGCCGAGACCGGCGCCTCGGGCATCTGGGCCGGCTTCAACGTGCACCTGGCCGCCAACATGTTCCTGGAGGCCGCATCGCTGACCACCCAGATCAACGGCCAGATCATTCCCTCTGACGTGCCCGGCAGCCTGGCCATGGCCGTGCGCCAGCCCGCCGGCGTGGTGCTGGGCATTGCGCCCTGGAATGCGCCCGTCATCCTGGCCGTGCGCGCCATTGCCACGCCGCTGGCCTGCGGCAACACCGTGGTGCTCAAGGGCTCGGAGCTGTGCCCCGCCACGCACGGCCTGATCATCGAGGCCCTGCAGGAAGGCGGCCTGCCGCCCGGCGTGGTCAACTTCGTGACCAATGCGCCCGAAGATGCCGGTGCCGTGGTCGAGGCCATGGTGGCCCACCCGGCCGTGCGCCGCGTGAACTTCACGGGCTCCACGCGCGTGGGCCGCATCATCGGCCAGACCTGCGCCAAGTACCTCAAGCCCGCCATTCTGGAGCTGGGCGGCAAAGCGCCCTTCGTGGTCCTGGACGATGCCGACATCGACGCCGCCGTGGCCGGCTGCACCTTCGGTGCCTTCGCCAACTCGGGCCAGATCTGCATGTCCACCGAACGCATCATCGTGGACGAGGCCGTGGCCGGGGATTTCCTGGACAAGCTGGTGGCCCGTGCCACCTCGCTGCCGCTGGGCGATCCGCGCAAGGGTCCCGTGGTGCTGGGCTCGGTGGTGGACATGGCCACCGTGGAGCGCGCCAACCGCCTGATCGACGACGCGCTGGCCAAGGGCGCAAAGCTGCTGTGCGGCGGCAAGGCCACCAACACCCTGATGGCCGCCACGCTGATCGACGGCGTCACGCCCGAGATGGACATCTTCCGCGAGGAAACCTTCGCCCCCGTCAAGGCCATCGTGCGCGTACGCGGCGAGGAGCAGGCCATCGCCATGGCCAACGACAACGAGTTCGGCCTGTCCTCGTCCGTCTACACCCGCGATACCGCACGCGGCTGGCGCGTGGCCGCGCGCATCGAGGCCGGCATCTGCCACGTCAACGGCCCCACCGTGCATGACGAGGCACAGATGCCCTTTGGCGGCGTGAAGAACTCGGGCTACGGCCACTTCGGCGGCCAGGCAGGCATCGATGCCTTCACCGAGACGCGCTGGATCACCATGCAGACCGCGCCCCGCCACTATCCGTTCTGATCGGCAGGACTCGCCGCCCGGCCTGCGCAGCAGCCGGGCCGCCGTGAGAAAATCGCGCCAACGCGGCCGCCGGCACGCCTTCGTCAAACAAGGGCGCGCGCGGCGGTCTTTCTTTTTCCCCACCGCGGCATGGGCCGCACAAGCTGCACACCATGGAAATCACAGAACAATGCGTGGTCGCTCTGACCTGGACCCTCAAGGACACCCTGGGCGAGGAACTGGACGTGCTCGATGAGCCCGTGGAGTTCCTGGTCGGCGGCGACGACCTGCTCAAGCGCATCGAGGAGGCCCTGCAGGGCCACGGCCAGGGCAAGGTCCTGGACCTGCATCTGGAGCCCGAGGAAGCCTTCGGCGACTACAACGAAAGCCTGATCTTCCTGGAGCCGCGCGCCCTGTTCCCGGCAGAGCTGGAAGAAGGCATGAGCTTCGAGGCCAGCGCCCTGCCCAAGGGCTGCAGCGCCGTGCCGCCCGACCTGCTCTACACGGTAACCGAAATCTATCCCGAGCATGTGGTGCTGGACGGCAACCATCCGCTGGCCGGCATCGCGCTGCGCCTGCACCTGAAGGTCGAAGGCGTGCGCGAAGCCACCGAGGAGGAAATCGGCCGCGGCTCGGCCGGCACCGGCTTCTTCCGCATCCAGCCCATGGCACCGGGCAACGACACGCTGCACTGAAATTGCCGCGCTGAAATGGCAAAGGGCTCCCTTCGGGGAGCCCTTTTGCATGGAGCGAGCCTGGTACTCAGCGCAGCAGCTGGTTGTTGTCCACACGCACGCTTTCGCCTACGCGCAGCTGCGGATTGCTCTGGTAGTCGAACACGCGCGTGCTGCCGTCGTTCAACTGCACGGTGACACGGTAGACATCGCGCAGGTCGCCAGGGCCGGTGTTCTTCTCGATGGCATTGCCCGCCATGGCACCGCCCACCACGCCCGCAATGGTGGCGATGTCGCGCCCGCTGCCCTTGCCCACCTGACGGCCCAGCACGCCGCCGACCACGCCACCCACCACTGCCCCGGCACCTATGCCCGAGCCACCGATGCCGCTGGGCTGCTGGATCTGAACCAGTTGCACATTGGTCACGCGCCCCTGCTGCACATAGCCACCGCCGCCCGGATAGGCCGTGCCGGGCTGGCCGCTGGCGGGATAGCCCCCGCTGGGGTAGCCCCCAGCGGGATAGCCACCTGCAGGGTAGCCGCCACCCGGATATCCGCCCTGCTGTGGATAGCCCGCGCAGGCGCTGAGCATCAGCGCTGCAATGCAGCTGGTGCCGATGGCGCCCAAGCGATGAATGGAAGGGGGCATGGAAATCTCCTGTGTACTGTCCGTGGATCGATCAAGGGCAGCCACCGACCCTGCCTGCGGCTGCATACCACTCCAACGCCCCAGGCTGCATGTGCGCCGACCGGACTGAACACTTGCTGACAAAAATCAGTCCGCCGGCCCGGCCTCAATTGCGTGCGCGAATGCTGAGCACGTTGCCGTTGTTGCCATCGACATAGAGCTTCACGGGACGGCCATCGCTGGTCTGGCCCTTGACCTGGTAGAGGCCGTCTTCCCACTCGATCTCGCGCAGGTCGCGGTAGCCCAGGACCTCCATGCGCTCGAAGACTTCGCGGATGCTCAGGCCCGGCCCCTGGAAGGCGCCGCGCACGGAGGCCACCGTGGTGGCCACGGCTTCGCCGGCCTGCACGGTCACCGAAGGACCGCCCGTGGCGGCGGCCTGGGCCTGCACCTGGGCGACCAGCCCTGCAGTGGCGATCAGAACAATGCCCAGGCCCGTCAGGCCATGGCGTGCAGCGCGGGAAATCAGTTGTTGGATGGAAGGCATGAGGTTCTCCTTGGCATGTGAAGGTCGGCGACGGGGTCGGCGACGGGGCCGGCGATTGGGCTGGCGATGCATCTGAAAAGGCCGCATCTGCCGGCTGCTGCGCCTTCGTTTCCGGTGGATTGCGACGGCGTGCAGCCATTGTTCGACGCAGGCCATGAACGCAAGCTGAAGCAGCCGTTCATCCGAGGTTCATCCACGCTGGGCTATAAAGTTTTCCATGCCCACTCCATCCTTCTCCATCCCTCGCAGGTCCTGGATGCTGCTGGCCGCACTGCTGCTGATGGCGGCGGCACTGGCCTCCTGGACCACGCCCTCGGATGCCGGCGACAGCGACCATGAACTCGCGCGCCAGGCCCTGCAGCAAGGCCGCGTGCTGCCGCTGCGCACCGTGCTCGATCAGGTCGAGCGCGACTACCAGGGCCAGGTCATCAAGGTCGAGTTCGAGCATGACGACGGCCGCTTCATCTACGAGATCCGGCTGCTGCAATCGGGCGGCCGCGTGGCCAAGCTCAAGATCGATGCACGCGATGGCAAGGTGCTGAGCTTCAAGCGCAAGGACTAGACGCAGATGCGAATCCTCGTGGTGGAAGACGAGCCCACGCTGAGCAGCCAGCTCGTGCAGGCGCTGCAGCAGGCCGGGCATACGGTGGAGACGGCGGCCGACGGCGCAACGGCCCAGTACCTGGGCGAGGTCGAGGAGTTCGATGCCGCCGTGCTGGACCTGGGCCTGCCCGTGCGCGATGGCCTGACGGTGTTGCGCGCCTGGCGCGAACAAGGGCGGGTCATGCCGGTGATGATCCTCACGGCGCGCGGCGCCTGGCATGAGAAGGTGGCCGGCATGGATGCCGGTGCCGACGACTATCTGGCCAAGCCCTTCCACATGGAAGAGCTGATGGCCCGCCTGCGCGCCCTGCTGCGCCGGCTCAGCCCGCACGCCAGCGCCCAGTGGCAATGCGGCCCCATCGTGCTGGACTCGCGCCAGGCGCGTGTGAGCGTGGCGGGCCAGCCGCTCACGCTGACCAGCCATGAATTCAAGGTGCTGGCCCTGCTGATGCAGCGCGTGGGCCAGGTGATATCGCGCACCGAGCTGTCCGAACACATCTACCCGCAGGACAGCGACCGCGACTCCAACACCATCGAGGTCTTCGTGGGCCGCCTGCGCAAGAAACTGCCGGCCGGCAGCATAGAAACCGTGCGCGGAATGGGCTACCGGCTGGTGGAAGGCGCGCCCGCTGCATGAACGCACCACAGGAAAGACAGGGATCCCGGCTCGGTGATTCGCTGCGCCTGCGCCTGCTGGCCGGCACGCTGGCCTGGGTGCTGGCGGCCGTGCTGCTGGCCGGCTGGGGACTGCGCGGACTGTTCCGCGATCACATCGCGCAGCAGTTGCAGGCGCAGCTGGTGCTGCAGCTCGACCAGCTCAGCGCAGCCGTCAACAGCCTGCCCGGCGGGCGCATTGAGGTAGGACTGGCCGTGGGCGATCCGCGCCTGGCGCAGCCGCTGTCGGGCCTTTACTGGCAGATCGACCAGGTGAGCGATGGGGCGGGCCCACCCGAGAAGGCCGGCCTGCTGCGCTCTCGTTCGCTGTGGGACCAGACACTGGACTGGCGCCAGTTCCGGGCCGATGCCGGCAATCCCGGCGAACACCGGGAAGACACGGCGTTGAGCACGGGCATGCTGCCCGATGGCCAGGGCCACCCGCTCGTGGCCGTGGCACGCCCCCTGCAATTGCCCGAAGCCGACGCGCCGCAGTTGCGCCTGATCGTTGCGGCCGACAGCGCCCTGCTGGCCGAGCCCATGCAGCGCTTCACCACCATGCTGATCGCCGCACTGGGCACGCTGGCGGCCGGGCTGGCTCTGGCCGTGGTGCTGCAGCTGCGCCTGGCGCTGCGGCCGCTGCAGTTGCTGCGCACAGGCCTGGCCGACGTGCGCAAGGGCGCCACGCCGCGCCTTGAAGGCCGGTTTCCGCAGGAACTGCGCCCCCTGGTGCAGGAGTTCAATCATGTGCTGGATGTGAACGCCGACATGGTCCAGCGCGCGCGCACGCAGGCCGGCAATCTGGCCCATGCGGTGAACACGCCGCTGTCCATCCTCGGCAATGCCGCCGCGCAGGAAGGCGGGACGCTGGCCGAGTTGGTCCGCGAGCAGGTCGCCAGCGCCAGCCGCCAGGTGGACCACCATCTGGCACGCGCCCGCGCTGCGGCCCGCCAGGCCACAGGCCTGCGCACGCCGCTGGAGCCGCCGCTGGCCTCGCTGGTGCGGACCATGGAGCGCCTGCACGCCGGCCGCGGCATCCGCTTCACGCTGAAGGGGGATGCGCAGCCTTGGGACTTTCTGGGCGACGGCCAGGACCTGATGGAAATCCTGGGCAACCTGCTGGACAACGCCGGCAAATGGGCGGCCCAGGCCGTGAGCCTGGAAGTCCAGGGCCTGGAGCACGATCAGGCCGGCGGCCCCTTGCTGCTGACGGTGGACGATGACGGCCCCGGCATCGAAGACGCCGACCTTGGCCGCATCTTCGAGCGCGGCGAGCGTCTGGACGAGCGCAGGCCCGGCGCAGGGCTGGGCCTGGATATCGTGCGTGACCTGGTGCAGACCTATGGCGGCAGCATCGCAGCCAGCCGCTCGCCGCTGGGCGGCCTGCGCATGCAGCTGCACCTGCCCGGAACGCGACGAGAGGCGTGAGCGCGGGAGGCCGCAGGGCAGCGGCTCAACCCCCTCTCAGCGCTCGCAGCACCTGCACCAGGGTGTCTGCCTGGGGAAACAGCCAGTCGGCCGCAGCGCCCAGCGCCACGGCGGCCACCAGCGCGCCCAGCACCGGCTTCCAGCTCAGGCGCAGCGCGGCCAGCAGCCAGCCTTCGCGCTCCACCACGTAGAGCGTGCGCGCCATCAGCAGCGCAAAGGCCACCTCCACCGCCACGGCCAGGAACAGGTCGGCCCCAAAGACCAGCCACAGCAGCGACCCGGCGCCCGTGACCGCGACCAGCAGCGCCGCAAACACCAGCAGCACCGGCACCAGGACGACGGCGCCGTCGTCCAGCCCATCGATGCCCGGCAGATCAAAGCCTTGCGAGGCCGAGGAAGCAGCCTCGGACATGGCGCCGCCGTCATCCCAGCTGCCGCTGGAGCCACCGCCGCCATACGAGCCGCCCTGCCCGCTGTCGAATCCGCCAGCCTCCGGCGTGCGGGCCGGTGAAGAACCGCTGCCGCCGGGCGTCACATCGGGAACATCAGACACCTCCCAGTCGCGGCGCAGCATGCATTCGGCCCACAGGCGTACCAGCAGCAGATACAGCAGATAGCCGCAGACCAGGGCCACGCCGTAGCGCAGCGCCATGCTGTGCACGCCCGCATGCAGCAAGGCCAGGCTCAGCAGCGACATGCCGGCCAGGCTGAGGCCGCCCGTCAACGCCGCATGCAGTCGCAGCCAGTGGCGCTGCTGCAGGCGCCGCCGCATGCGGTCTTCCTGCGTGAGCACCACGCGCGTCCACGACGCGGATGGGCGATGGCGAGTGCGCCGGGATGGCCTGGCCATGCGGACTCCTCCCTGAAGCGATGCCCTGGCAGCGCAGCTGCGGGCGATGTCTGGCGGAAAGCCTTATTGCTTGCCGGTGGAGCCGTAGCCGCCCGCACCGCGCTCGGAAGCCGACTCGAACTCCTCGACCACATTGAAGCTGGGCTGCACCACGGGCACGATGATCAGCTGGGCCAGGCGGTCCATGGGCTGCAGCGTGAAGGCCGTGGCCGAGCGGTTCCAGGCGCTGACCATGAGCTGGCCCTGGTAGTCGCTGTCGATCAGGCCGACCAGGTTGCCCAGCACGATGCCGTGCTTGTGGCCCATGCCCGAGCGCGGCAGGATCATGGCCGCGTAGCCGGGGTCCTTGAGGTACATGGCCATGCCAGTGGGCACCAGTTGCCATTGGCCGGGCTCCAGCGTCAGCGGCGCATCGATGCAGGCGCGCAGGTCCAGTCCCGCGCTTCCCGGCGTGGCGTAGGCGGGCATGTTCTCGCGCAGGCGCGCGTCAAGGATCTTGATATCAACGTTCATGGAAACAATCTGGGGAGCGCCTCACGGCAGGCTCTCTTGAAAAGCAAAGCGCGCATTGTGCCCCGCGCCGTCACCCGGACGACTTGAGCCCGCTGCGAAAGCCTTTGACGATGGCATTGATGATGGTGAGCAGCAAGATGAAGGGGCCGACGCCCGGAATCACCACGGCCAGGATCAGGCCGATCACGATACCCAGCAACTGGCCCGGACCTATCTTGAAGACCGTCTTCTTGACAGCCTTGGCGGCGGAGGAGGCCTGGGCTTGCTGTGCCCGCGCCGCCTGCCGGCCGCGATCGGCCCTGCCACCATTCCTGTCGCCTGCAGACGGCGGGCGCCCCGGCAGGGCAGGCACCGACGCCTGCTGCGCAGCAATGCGCGCCTTCTCGGCCGCAGCCTGCACCTGCTCGCGCACGCGCTCGACCACGGACTGGGACTGCGCGCCCGGAGTGGCCACCGCGTCGGTGAAATCGCTGCGTCCCTGCGCCATCCAGCCGTGAGCCGCAGAGCGGTACAGGGGGCTGGCGCGCAGCAGCTCATCCACATAGCGCACATAGTCGCCGTGGCGGGGACCTTCGTAGGTGTTCTGTGACATGCGGGCCTTCGATGGTGTCAAGGGGCGGGTGGCAGGCGCCGGGCGATCTCGGCCACCAGCTGGCGCGCCAGCAGGGACTTGGCGGCGTGCGGCAACTCCTGGGTGCCGGACTCGTCGATCAGCAGCAGGGCATTGTCATCCCGCCCAAAGGTTGCGGGACCGATATTGCCCACCAGCAGCGGCACCTGCTTGCGCAGGCGCTTGGCGCTGGCGTGCTGCAGCAGGTCATGGCTTTCGGCGGCGAAGCCCACGCAGTACAGCCGGCCGCTGCGTGCGGGCTCGGACTGCGCGGCGGCCGCCAGGATGTCGGGGTTCTCGACGAAGGTCAGCGTGGGGGTCTGGCCCGAGCCGTCCTTCTTGATCTTCTGGTCTGACGCCGTGGCCGGGCGCCAGTCGGCCACGGCCGCCGTGGCGATGAACACGCCAGCCTGGGGCAGTTGCTGCTGCACGGCATCGAACATCTGCTGCGCCGATTGCACGTCGATGCGCTGCACGCCGCGCGGCGTGCGCAGGTGCACGGGCCCGGCCACCAGGGTCACCTGGGCGCCCGCCTCGCGTGCGGCGCGCGCAATGGCAAAGCCCATCTTTCCGCTGGAATGGTTGGTAATGCCGCGCACCGGGTCGATGGCCTCGAAGGTCGGGCCCGCCGTGACCAGCACCTGGCGGCCCTGCAGCAGCTTGGGCGTGAAGAAGGCGGCCAGCTCCTCCATGATTTCCTCGGGCTCGAGCATGCGGCCGTCGCCCACCTCGCCACAGGCCTGGTCGCCCGTTCCCACGCCCAGCACCAGTGCGCCGTCGGCGGCCACCTGCGCCAGGTTGCGCTGCGTGGCCGGGTGTGCCCACATCTCGCGGTTCATGGCCGGAGCCAACAGCAGGGGCACGCGGTCCATGGGGCGCGCCAGGCACATCAGGCTCAGCAACTCGTCGGAGCGGCCCTGCACCAGGCGCGCGATGAAGTCGGCGCTGCAGGGCGCGATCAGCATCGCGTCGGCCTCGCGGCTGAGGTTGATGTGGGGCATGTTGTTGGGCTCGCGCGCGTCCCACTGCGATCCGTAGACGGGGCGGCCCGACAGCGCCTGCATGGTCACCGACGTGATGAACTGCTCGGCCGCCTCGGTCATCACCACCTGCACGGTGGCCCCGGCCTGTACCAGCAGGCGCACCAGCTGGGCAGATTTGTAACAAGCCACGCCTCCGGAGAGGCCGAGCACCAGATGTTTACCAGCGAACACTTCAGTCATGGCGCGCAATTTAGCAGAGCCGCAACGTCCGAGCAGCCCCGCGCGGCGCGGCGAATTCGGCGGCGCATCTATAATCCTGCTTTACCACCACCAATAAAAGACATGACCAAATTTGTCTTCGTCACAGGCGGTGTGGTGTCTTCCCTGGGCAAGGGAATCGCCTCAGCCTCCCTTGCTGCGATCCTCGAATCGCGCGGCCTCAAAGTCACTCTCATCAAGCTGGACCCGTACATCAACGTGGACCCGGGCACCATGTCGCCCTTCCAGCACGGTGAAGTGTTCGTGACCGACGATGGCGCAGAGACCGATCTGGACCTGGGCCACTACGAGCGTTTCATCGAAACGCGCATGAAGCAGTCCAACAACTTCACCACCGGCCGCATCTACCAGAGCGTTCTGGAGAAGGAGCGCCGCGGCGACTACCTGGGCAAGACCGTGCAGGTGATCCCTCACGTGACCAATGAAATCCAGGAGTACATCAAGCGCGGCGCCGGCATCGGCACGCCGGATGCCGTGGATGTGGCCATCTGCGAAGTCGGCGGCACGGTGGGCGACATCGAGTCCCTGCCCTTCCTCGAAGCCGTGCGCCAGCTGGCCCTCAAGCAGGGCCCCAACAACACGGCCTTCGTGCACCTGACCTACCTGCCCTGGATCGCCACGGCTGGCGAGCTCAAGACCAAGCCCACGCAGCACACCGTACAGAAGCTGCGCGAGATCGGCATCCAGCCCGACGCCCTGCTGTGCCGCGCCCAGCACCGCGTGCCGGACGAGGAAAAGGAAAAGATCTCGCTGTTCACCAACGTTCCCGAATGGGGCGTGATCTCCATGTGGGACGTGGACACCATCTACAAGGTGCCCCGCATGCTGCACGAGCAGGGCCTGGACGGCCTGATCTGCGACAAGCTGCGCCTGAACACGCCGCCCACCAACCTCAAGCGCTGGGATGACCTGGTCCACGAGACCGAGCACCCGCAGGGCGAGGTCAAGATCGCCATGGTCGGCAAGTACGTCGAGCTGTCGGACGCCTACAAGTCCGTCAACGAGGCACTCAAGCACGCCGGCATGCAAAGCCATGTAGCCGTGAAGATCACCCATGTGGACTCCGAGACCATCAGCGACGCCAATGCGCGCGACAAGCTCTCGCAGTACGACGCCATCCTCGTGCCCGGCGGCTTCGGCTCGCGCGGCGTGGAAGGCAAGATCTCCACGGCCCGCTACGCCCGCGAAAACAAGGTGCCCTACCTGGGCATCTGCCTGGGCATGCAGGTGGCCACCATCGAATACGCCCGCCATGTGGCCGGCCTCGAAGGCGCCAACTCCACCGAGTTCGACCCCAAGTCCGCCAACCCCGTGATCGCCCTGATCACCGAGTGGAAGGATGCCGACGGCACGGTCAAGACCCGCGACGAGAACTCCGACCTGGGCGGCACCATGCGCCTGGGCGCGCAGTCCTCCGACGTGCAGGCCGGCACGCTGGCCCACAGCATCTACGGTGACGTGGTCACCGAGCGCCACCGCCATCGCTACGAAGCCAACGTCCAGTATCTGGACCAGCTGCGCGAAGCGGGCCTGGTGATCTCGGCGCTGACCCAGCGTGAGCAGCTGACCGAGATCGTCGAACTTCCCAAGGAAGTTCACCCCTGGTACATCGGCGTGCAGTTCCACCCCGAGTTCAAGTCCACGCCGTGGAGCGGCCACCCGCTGTTCAATGCCTTCGTGAAGGCTGCGATCGAGCGCCAGAAGGCACCGCGCAAGTCCTGAGCCCCGCAACGCCGCCCACCATTTCCCAAGGAATTCCCACCATGAAACTCTGCGGCTTCGACGTCGGCCTCGACCGGCGCTTCTTTCTCATTGCAGGCCCCTGCGTCGTCGAGTCCGAACAGCTGCAGATGGACGTGGCGGGGCAGCTCAAGGAAATCACGGCGGCCCTGGGCATCCACTTCATCTTCAAGAGCAGCTACGACAAGGCCAACCGCAGCTCGGGCGCCAGCTTTCGCGGCCCGGGCATGGACAAGGGCTTGGAGATCCTCGCCAAGGTGAAGAAGGACCTGCAGGTCCCCATCCTGACCGACGTGCACACCGAGTCCGAAATCCCGGCCGTGTCCCAGGTCGTGGACGTGCTGCAGACGCCGGCCTTCCTGTGCCGCCAGACCGACTTCATCCGTGCCGTGGCCCAGTCGGGCCGGCCGGTGAACATCAAGAAGGGCCAGTTCCTGGCCCCGCATGACATGAAGAATGTCATCGACAAGGCCCGCGCCGCCGCCAAGGAGGCCGGCCTGCCCGAGGACAGCTTCATGGCCTGCGAGCGCGGCGCCAGCTTCGGCTACAACAATCTGGTCTCGGACATGCGCAGCCTGTCCATCATGCGCGAGACCGGTGCGCCCGTTGTCTTCGATGCCACGCACAGCGTGCAGCTGCCCGGCGGCAACGGCACCAGCAGCGGCGGCATGCGCGAGATGGTGCCCGTGCTCTCGCGTGCGGCCGTGGCCGTGGGCGTGGCCGGACTGTTCATGGAAACCCATCCCAATCCTCCCTGCGCCCTCAGCGACGGCCCCAACGCCGTGCCACTCAAGCACATGAAGGCCCTGCTCGAAACCCTGGTCGCGCTCGACGACGTGACCAAGAAGAACGGCTTCCTCGAAAACGATTTTGGAGTCTGACCCATGGCCAGCGGCTACATCATTGCGTCCGTCACCGTCACCAAGCCCGAGCAGTACGAGGAGTACCGCAAGTGGAGCACCGAGGCCATGCGCGCGCATGGTGCCGAAGTCTGCGTGCGCGGCGGCAAGGTCGAAGTGCTCGAAGGCGACTGGAATCCCGGCCGCACCGTGATCCTCAAGTTCCCCAGCTTCGAGGCCGCCAAGGCTTTCTACGACACGCCCGAATACCTGCGTGCCCGCGAAGCCCGCGAAGGCGCGGCCATCATGCGCATGGTCTGCGTCGAGGGCGTCTGACCGCGGCCAGCGATACCCGGCCCGTCAAGAGCGCAGCGCATACAAAGCCATCCACCCAATTTGTGCACAATGGCCGCCGCCCGATCGCAGATACTGCGCCGCGGAGCATGGCCGTGCACGGTGGCGCGGCAGCCTGCCACGCCACCGACCACCCATACCGCTTGCCCGGCAAGCACCAGGGCGCAACCTCACCGGAACCCGCCTGCACACCGATTTCAAAAACCGCAAAGGAAATGCCATGAGTGCAATCGTTGACATCGTAGGCCGCGAAGTGCTGGACAGCCGCGGCAACCCCACCGTCGAGTGCGACGTGCTGCTGGAATCGGGCGTGATGGGCCGCGCGGCCGTGCCTTCGGGCGCGTCCACCGGCTCGCGCGAAGCCATCGAGCTGCGTGACGGCGACAAGAGCCGCTACCTGGGCAAGGGCGTGCTCAAGGCCGTCGAGCACATCAACACCGAGATCTCCGAAGCCGTACTGGGCCTGGACGCCTCCGAGCAGGCCTTCCTGGACAAGACCCTGATCGACCTGGACGGCACGGACAACAAGGGCCGCCTGGGCGCCAACGCCATGCTGGCCGTCTCCATGGCCGTGGCCCGCGCCGCTGCCGAAGAGGCCGGCCTGCCGCTGTACCGCTACCTGGGCGGCATGGGCGGCATGCAGCTGCCCGTGCCGATGATGAACGTCATCAACGGCGGCGCGCACGCCAACAACAGCCTGGACCTGCAGGAATTCATGATCATCCCCGTGGGCGCGCCTTCGTTCCGCGAAGCCGTGCGCTGGGGCGCCGAAGTCTTCCACGCGCTCAAGAAGATCATCCACGACAAGGGCATGAGCACGGCCGTGGGCGACGAAGGCGGTTTTGCGCCTTCCGTGGAAAACCACGAAGCCGCCATCCAGCTGATCCTGCAGGCCATCGAGAACGCAGGCTACAAGGCCGGCGAACAGATCGCCCTGGGCCTGGACTGCGCCGCCAGCGAGTTCTACAAGGACGGCATGTACGTGCTGGCCGGTGAAGGCAACCTGACGCTGACCGCCACCCAGTGGACCGACATGCTGGCCGGCTGGTGCGACAAGTACCCCATCATCTCCATCGAGGACGGCATGGCCGAAGGCGACTGGGATGGCTGGAAGATCCTGACCGACCGCCTGGCCGCCAAGGTCCAGCTGGTGGGCGACGACCTGTTCGTCACCAACACCAAGATCCTGAAGGAAGGCATCGACAAGAAGATCGCCAACTCCATCCTGATCAAGATCAACCAGATCGGCACGCTGACCGAAACCTTCGCCGCCATCGAAATGGCCAAGCGCGCAGGCTACACGGCCGTGATCTCGCACCGCTCGGGTGAAACCGAGGATTCGACGATTGCCGACATCTCCGTGGGCACCAACGCAGGCCAGATCAAGACCGGCTCGCTGAGCCGTTCGGACCGCATCGCCAAGTACAACCAGCTGCTGCGCATCGAGGAAGACCTGGGTGACATCGCCCACTACCCCGGCCGCGAGGCTTTCTACAACCTGCGCTGAAAAGCGTTAGGCTTGCAAGCCATCGGGCCTGCAAGCCTTTTTCCTGTCAGCGATATCTGCCCCCATGGTCAACCGCGTCGTCCCCATTGTCCTGCTCGCCCTGCTGGCTGCCGTGCACGCGCAGCTGTGGCTGGGCCACGGCAGCGTGGCCTACGTCAAGGAACTGCAGCAGCAGATCCACGACCAGAACGTGGCCAACGCGCTGGAAAAAGCCGAGAATGACCGCCTGGCCTCCGAGGTCAACGACCTCAAGGACGGCCTGGCCATGGTCGAGGAGAAGGCCCGCAGCGAACTGGGCATGGTCAAGCCCAACGAGATCTTCGTGCAGATCGTGCGGCGCTGAGGATTGGGATTTCCTGCACCAAGGCCGGCTTCATGCCGGCCTTGTGTTTTTGCAACAAGGCGCCTGCGCCCCTTGCCCGGGCCTGCGCGCAAGCCGAGACAGGTACTTGGACACAGACCGCTTGCCCCCGCCCCCGGTGATTCTTCTGGGATCGCCACCCGCGCTAGCGCTTTCCATGGCCCATGCACTGCGCCAGGCCTGGCGGCACCACGGAGCATCTCCTGCCGACTGGCAATGCCTGGCGGCCGAGCCGGGGCAGTCGCTGCCGGAACATGGGGCCGTCTACCTGCTCGGACTGGATTGGAGAGCCTCCGTCACCGAGCACGAAGGGGTGAGCGATGGCCCTGCCGCACAGCTCCAGCATTGGCGCGACCAATTGCAAAGCCAGTCACGCGACTACGTGGTGCTCTACGGCAATACCGCCCGGCAATGGCAACAGCTGGCCGAGTCGCTCAGGCTCAAGGCTCCGCAAATGGACTGGTCCTGGCTGCCCGCAAGCCCCGCGCAAGGCAGCGCGCGCCTTCGCCCCTACGGCTGCGAGCAATGCAGCGACCCGGACTGCGAGCGGCGATTGTTCGACGCGCTGCGCAGCGGGCGAGACTGAAGCCGGGCGTATTTACTGGACGTTCGTCGAGGTCGGCGGCTGCTTGCCGGCCTCGGTGAACAGCTGGGCTGCGTCGATGGGATCGAATTCGTACTGCTTGCCGCAGAAGTCACAGCCCACCTCGATGCTGCCGCGCTCCTCCAGGATGCTCTCCACCTCTTCGGAGCCCAGCGACACCAGCATGGACGCCACACGGTCACGGCTGCAGGTGCACGCAAAGCGCGGATGCTCCTCGTCCTGCTGGGGCACGAAGCGCATCAGCTTCTCTTCCCAGAACAGGCGGCGCAGTATGGTCTCCACATCCAGCGTGAGCAGCTCGTCGCGCGTGAGGCTGGAGGCCAGCGTGGCGATACGGTTGTAGTCCTCGTTCAGCCCGATGGCATCCTGGCCCGACTGCTCGCTTTCGGTGGCAGCGGCCAGGTTGGCCTCACCCTTGACCGGCATGCGCTGGATCAGCAGGCCGGCGGCCACCTGGTCGTCGGCCGCCAGCACCAGCACGGTGTCCAGCTGTTCCGACTGCAGCATGTAGTGCTGCAGCGCATCGGACACCTTGGTGAAGCGCCGGCCCTGCGCATCCTGCAGCGGCACCACGCCCTGGTAGGGCTGCTGGCCCGGCTGGCGCCCCTTGGGGTCCAGCGTGATGGCACAGCGGCCGCCGCCGTGCACATTGAGCAGTTGTTCCAGCGTGGCGCCTTCGGGAGGGTCGCCGATCAGGGTGGCGGTGGCGCGCAGGCCGAAATCGGACTGCACCTCGGCCACAGCCAGCTTGACCGGGCCATCGCCCATGACCTGGAAGACCAGGGCGCCGTTGAACTTGATATTGGACTGCATGAGCACGCCCGCAGCCGCCATTTCTCCCAGCAGTTCGCTCACGGCAGCGGGGTAGGCGCCGGTCTCGCCGTTGCCCGCGCGGCGCTGCAGGATTTCCTGCCAGGCATCGGTGAGGCGAACGATGGAGCCGCGCACGGGCAGGCCTTCGAAGATGAATTTATGCAGTTCAGACACGCTGATGGATTCCGTAAAAAAGTGCCGGGCCTCGCTCAGCCCAGCTTGCGCAGCCCGGTCTTGAACCGTCGCGCATTGTCGACATAGTGTTGGGCGCTGCGGCGCAAGCCCTCGATCTGCTCGGGCGTCAATTGGCGCACGGCCTTGGCCGGGCTGCCGATGATCATCGAGCCATCGGGAAATTCCTTGCCTTCGGTGATGAGGGCGCCTGCGCCGACCAGGCAGTTGCGGCCGACCTTCGCGCCGTTGAGCACCACGGCACCGATGCCTATCAGCGACTCGTCGCCAATGGTGCAGCCATGCAGCATGACCTGGTGGCCCACGGTCACGTGGCGCCCCACGACCAGCGGCTTGCCCAGGTCGGCATGCAGCACGCTGGCGTCCTGGATGTTGCTGCCCTCACCGATGGTGATGCTCTCGCAGTCGCCGCGCAGCACGGCGCCGAACCAGATGCTGGCGTCTTCGGCCAGCTGCACATTGCCCACCACTTCGGCGCTGTCGGCCACCCAGGCCGACGCCGCCACTTCAGGGGCCACTCCATCCAGTTCATAGATCGCCATGGGTCTTTGTCTCCGTCAATTATTGGTGATGGCAGGAAACCTAGAATTGTAGGGATGGAGTTACGTCACCGCGCCCTTGAGGTCTTGTGCCTCACGGACCCCGAAGAAAAGGCCGCCGCCGCGTTGGACATGTATGCGCGGCAGGCGCTTTATTCAATAGCACCGCAGGCACCGGCCCTGCCGGATCCCGCGCCGGACCTGCCGGGCCGCCCGCTGCGGCCCGAGCTGCGCCACCACACCGCCGTTGCAAGGCGTTCGCCGGCGACGCCGGAAGGCCGGGCCGTGCTGATCCACGCCATAGCCCACATCGAGTTCAACGCCATCAATCTGGCGCTGGACGCCGTCTGGCGCTTTGACGGCATGCCGCAGCAGTACTACCTGGACTGGCTGCAGGTGGCCGCCGAGGAGGCCAAGCACTTTCGCCTGCTGCGCGAGCATCTGCGCGCGCACCTGGGCCACGACTACGGCGATTTCCCGGCCCACCAGGGCCTGTGGACCATGTGCGAGAAGACCGCCCATGACGTGGTGGCCCGCATGGCCCTGGTGCCGCGCACGCTGGAGGCACGAGGCCTGGACGCCACGCCCCAGATCCAGAACAAGCTGCGCAACACGCGTGCGCCCGATGCGCTGGCGGCGGTGGACATCCTCGACATCATCCTGCGCGAGGAAGTGGGCCACGTGGCCATAGGCAATCATTGGTACCGCTGGCTGTGCGAGCGCGAAGGCCTGGAGCCCGAGGCCCACTACCAGGCGCTGACCCTGCGCTACGAGGCGCCGCGCCTGCGCCCGCCCTTCAACGAACGCGCACGCCGCGCCGCAGGCTTCACCGATACTGAACTGGCCTGGTTGCAGCAGGTCTGAAGAAAGCCTGCCTGCGCCGTGCGGACAGGCCCAGGCCGCTCGTGAAGCCACACAATGGTTTACAAACTAGGATGGGTCCGACTCCGCAATCGGACTTGTCCCAGCAGACACTGCCTGTCGGCATATTTATTCAGAACATTCCTACAATCAGATCTGCTGCTTCCCGTGTCCCTTCGACCGAACACTCCATGACCGAATTGCCTGTCCATCTCTTCAACGATGCCCCTGTGGCCAGCCCCGCGTCCACGGATCGGGGAATGATTGCGCGCCAGGCCATCGTCAACGGGGTGCAGCAGATCATCGGCTATGAGCTTTTCAACCGTTCGCGCGCCTACCCGGACCATACGGCGGCCTCGGATGTGTCCCTGGTGTTCACGGCCCTGTCGCATGCGGGCGAAGAAGATCTGGTTGGCACCAAGCTGATGTTCGTCAACTGCACGCATGAAAGCCTGGCCGGCGGGCATCTGGAGCTGCTCAACCCCGACAAGGTGGTGCTGGAGATACCGCCGCTGGGCCTGGCCGCCCAGCAGGAGGTACAGGCCCGCCTGCCCATCCTCAGCAATCTGCGCGCACGCGGTTTCAACCTGGCCTTCAATCACACGGTGCTGGAGTCCGCCTATGCAGCCTGGCTGCCCCTGGCCGACTACATCAAGTTCGACCTGTCCGTGCTGGCCCCTGACCAGTTGGCCGTGCTGGTCAATTTTGCCGGCCGCCACACGCGCGCCGAGCTGATCGCCGAGAAGGTGGAAAGCGCCCAGCAGCATGAGCAGGTGGGCCGCCTGGGCATACAGCTGTTCCAGGGCTTCTGGTTCGCGCGGCCCACGGTGGTGCGCACCAAGCTGCTGTCGCCCTCGCAGCAAAGCATTGTCCAGCTGCTGAATCTGGTGCGCCAGCAGGCCAGCACAGATGCCATCGAGGATGTGCTCAAGAAGGATGCGGGCCTGGCTTTCAACCTGATGCGCCTGATCAATTCCGTGGGCTTCGGCGTGCAGCGCGAGATCACCTCGTTCCGCCAGGCCGTGATGCTCATGGGCCTCAAGAAGCTGTTCCGCTGGGCGGCCATGCTGCTGACCGCATCGCGCAACGGCGGCCCGCCGCCGGCCATCGGCCAGACCGCCGTGATCCGCGGGCGACTGATGGAGCTGCTGGCCCAGGAATCGCTGAGCGAGGAAGACTCCGACCAGGCCTTTGTCGTCGGCATCTTCTCGCTGCTGGGCAGCATGCTGGACCTGCCGCAGGACGTGGCCATGAGCCTGATCCCCGTGCCCGACGCCGTCTCCGCCGCCGTGCTGCGCCACGAAGGCGTGCTGGGCGAGCTGCTGATCCTGGCCCAGGCCTGCGAAGCCAGCGACGATGCAGCCTTCCACCGCAGCGCAGGCGCGCTGCGCCTGAGCAGCCAGCAGATCAACTGGGCCCATCTGCAGGCCCTGGCCTGGACCGACCAACTGGCAGACAGCTCGCTATAGCTATAAGCTATAGAACGCCATCGAAAGCCATCGCTCATCCATCTTTCTCAGCTTCCAAATGACTACCAACGACAACTCCTCCGCTCCGCCGCCCCCCCTGCCAGCCGGGGTGGAGGACGGGCAGGTGGCCGTCATTGCGCGCCAGGCCATCGTCAACGAGGCGCGCGATGTCTTCGGCTATGAGCTTTTCGACCGCTCCACGGCCCAGCATGCGCACACGGCTGCCTCCGATGCCGCCCTGCTCTTCAATGCGCTGTCGTATGCGGGCGCCGAAGCGCTGGTGGGCAAGAAGACAGTCTTCATCAACTGCACGCATGACAGCCTGGCCGGCGGCCACCTGGAACTGATCCACCCCGACAAGGTGGTGCTGGAGGTGCCCACGCTGGGCGAGAACGCCACGGCTGCCGATATCGAGGAACGCCTGCCCACCTTCCAGGCCCTGCGCCAGCGCGGCTTCCGCCTGGCCTTCAACCAGCACCTGCTGCGCCGCGCCTATGCCAGCTGGCTGCCTGCGGCCGCCTTCATCAAGCTGGACATGCAGACCTTCGCACTGGCCGATGCCGAGACCCTGGTGAAGTTCGCGCGCGCCCATACCAATGCCCAGATCGTGGCCGAAAAGGTCGAGACCTCCGAGCAGTTCGAGCGCATGCGCGACCTGGGCGTGCGGCTGTTCCAGGGCTTCTGGTTCGCCCAGCCGCAACTCGTGCAGGCGCGCACCATCCGCCCCACGCAGGCCACCATCATCCAGCTGATCAATCTGGTGCGCCAGCAGGCCAGCACGGACGAGATCGAAGCCCTGCTCAAGAAGGATCCCACGCTGTCCTTCAACCTGCTGCGCTTCATCAACTCCTCGGGCTTCGGCCTGTCGTGCGAGATCACCTCGTTCCGCCACGCGGTGATGATCCTGGGCCTCAAGAAGCTGTTCCGCTGGGCGGCCCTGCTTTTGACCACTTCGCGCGCGGGCGGCACGCCGCCGGCCGTGGGCCAGACCGCCGTGGTGCGCGGGCGCCTGATGGAGTTGCTGACGGCCGAGCTGCTCTCGCCCGAGGAGTGCGACAACGCCTTCGTGGTCGGCGTGTTCTCGCTGCTGGACGTGATGCTGGGCCAGCCCATGGAAAAGGCGCTGGAGTCCATCGCCCTGCCCCAGCCCGTGATCGATGCGCTGGTGCACAACAAGGGCGTGTTCGCGCCCTTCCTGGAGTTGACGCGTGCCTGCGAAAGCGGCGATGACGAAGGCTTCGCGCGCGCAGCCAATGCACTGCAGCTGTCCAACCACCAGGTCAACTGGGCGCATCTGCAGGCCCTGGCCTGGGCCGACAATCTCACGGCGGACGAGCCCATGGCATAGGCGGGCCCTGCACATCCGGCACCAAAGACAAAGGGCTTGCGGCCATGACGGCTGCAAGCCCTTTTTGCATGGGCGCCGGTGGCGCCCTGCGCTCCATCAATTGAGCTTGATGCCGGCTGCGCGAATGATGCGCGCGTTGGACTGGGACTCGGCCTCGATCTGGCGTGCAAAGTCCTCGGCCTTGCCGCCCATGGCCACGTTGTCGGTGGCCTCCAGCTTGGCGCGCATGTCCGGCTGGGCCAGCACCTGGTTGATCTCGGCATTGAGCTTTTGCAGCACGGGCGCAGGCGTTCCAGCGGGCGCGAAGATGCCGAACACCGAGGTCATGTTGGCGCTCTTGTAGCCCAGTTCGGCCAGCGTGGGAACGCCGGGCAGCGACTCCAGGCGCTGGGGTGCGCCCACGGCCAGGGCCTTGAACTTGCCCGCCTTGATGTGCTGCAAAACGGCCGGGCCGGCATTGGTGGACAGCACTTCGAACTGCGCGCTCAGGCCGTCATTGAGCTGCTGCCCGCCGCCCTTGTAGGGAATGTGCGTGATCCGGACCTGCGAGGCATGCATGATCTGCTCGAGCATGATGTGGCCCAGCGAGGCCAGGCCGGCCGTGGCCCAGCGCACTTCGCCGGGCTGCGCCTTGGCCTGGGCCACCAGCGCATTGAAGTCGGCCGCCGTGGAGCGGGCCGTGCCCAGCAGCAGCACGGGCGAGTACATCACGCTGGTCACGGGCACCAGGTCGCGCTGCGGATCGAACAGGGGCTTGCCCAGGTGCGGGCTCAGCGTCAGCGGGCTGATGGAGGAAAAGCCCAGCGTGTAGCCATCGGGTGCGGCCTTGGCCACCAGGTCCAGGCCGATGGCGCCGCCGGCGCCGGCCTTGTTGTCCACCACCACGGGCTGGCCCAGGCGGGCGGCCAGCTTCTCGCCCAGGGCGCGGGCCACCACATCGCTGACGCCGCCGGCCGGGTAGGAAACCACCACGCGGATGGGCCGGCTGGGCCAGGCCGCATCGGCAGCCGACGCAGACATCGGCAGGGCCGCGGCAGCCACCGTCGCCGCCAGCATGGAAGTCACCAGCACATGCCGGCGCAGGAAATCAGTCATCGAGAACTCCGCAGAAACACATCGAACACGGCGGTGATTGTTGTGCAAAGCACATATCCCCGAGGCGGGCTTTGCCACTTCGACGGTTTCAACGCCAGAAATAGGCAATCCGGCGAACCGACCACATCCAATCAACCACGCGGATGGTGCAAAGCGTGCAGCGCCTTGAGCCGCTCGCGCGCCACATGGGTGTAGATGGTGGTGGTGGAAATATCGGCATGGCCCAGCAGCATCTGCACCACGCGCAGGTCAGCGCCGTGGTTGAGCAAATGCGTGGCGAAGGCATGGCGCAGCGTGTGCGGCGACAGCGGTGCCGCAATGCCGGCCATCTGCGCACAGCGCTTGACGATGACCCAGAACATCACGCGGCTCATCGCAGCCCCTCGCTGGGTCACGAAGACCGCATCGCTGCGCTGCCCGCCCAGGATGGCACCGCGCGCCGTGGCCAGATAGCGCTCCAGCCACCAATGTGCCTCCTGGCCGAAAGGCACCAGTCTTTCCTTTTGCCCCTTGCCGGTCACGCGCAGCACGCCCGAGCGCAGATCGATGCCATGCATCGGCAGATCCACCAGCTCGCTCACGCGCAGGCCGCTGGCGTACATCAGCTCCAGCATGGCGCGGTCACGCAGGCCCAGCGGCGTATCGACATCGGGCGCCTTGAGCAGCGCCTCCACCTGAGCCTGCGTCAGCGTATGCGGCACGCGCGGCGGCTGCCGTGCCGCCAGCATGCGCACCGTGGGATCGGCCGCAATGCGCTGCTCGCGCAGCGCCCAGTGGTAGTAGCGGCGCAGCACCGTCAACCGCCGGTTGGAAGAACTGGCCTTGGTCTGCTCCACGCGCACCGCGAAATAGCCCTGCAGTTCCAGCTCGCCCGCCGCATCCAGCGCCAGCGGCGGCCGCTGGTGCGCCAGCCACCGCCCCCAGGCCGTCAGATCGCGGCGGTAGGCCGCCAGCGTATTGCGCGACAGCCCGTCTTCCAGCAGCAGCGCATCCATGAACAGGTCCAGCGCATCCAGGCTGGCCGGCAGCGGCGCGGGCCAGGATGCAGGATCGGCAGCAGGTTCGGCTTCGGCAACCGAGGGGGACACGATGGAAGCGGCAGGCACTTGGGACATCCCATCAAGCCTACAACGAAAAAAACCCGAGGTCCGCAAGGAGCCTCGGGTTCTGATCCAACCGCTCTGGGCGGTGCTTACTCCAGCGTGAGTTTTTGCTGGGCAACCACCTTCTTGTAGGTCTCGTACTCTTCCTTGATCTGCTTGGCGAACTCTTCAGGCGAGTTGCCGATGACCAGGGAGCCCGTGTCCTCGATGCGCTTGCGCACGGCCGGGTCCTGCAGCACCTTGCGCACGGCGGCGTTGATCTTGTCCACCACATCCTTGGGCATGTTCTTGGGGCCCAGGATGCCGTAGTAGGCCATGCGGTTCACCGGCTCCAGGCCCACTTCCTTGAAGGTGGGCACATTGGGCAGCACGGCCAGGCGCTGGGGCGCGGCCACCACGATGGGCACCAGGCGGTTGTCCTTGATGAACGGCAGGGCCGAGGGCAGGTTGTCCAGCACCATGGGCACCTGGCCCGCCACCACGTCGTTGAGCGCAGGGCCCGCGCCGCGGTAGGGGATGTGGGTGACGAAGGTGTTGGTCAGGCTCTTGTACAGCTCCATCAGCATGTGCTGGATGCCGCCCGTGCCCGAGGACGCATAGGAGTACTTGCCCTGGGACTTCTTGAGTTCGGCCTCGAAGCTCTTGTAGTCCTTGGCAGGGAACTTGGGGTTCACCGCAATCACGTTGGGCGTGGCCGCCACGTTGATGATGGGCGTGAAGTCCGTCAGCGTGTTGTAGGAGATCTTGGGGTTGATCGCGGGGTTGGTCGCCGTGGTCGAGACCGTGGCGATGCCCAGGCTGTAGCCATCGGGCTGCGAGCGCGCGGTTTCCATGGCGCCGATGACGCCACCGCCGCCGCCGCGGTTGTCCACCACCACGGGCTGGCCCAGTTCCTTGGTCAGGGGTTCGGCGATCACGCGGGCGATGATGTCGGTCGTGCCACCGGGGGCGAAGGGCACCACCAGCTTGATCGGCTTGGTGGGGTAGGCCTGGGCCAGGGCTCCGGTGCTTGCGAGGACCAGGGTCAGTCCCATCCAGCTGCGACGATTCATACAGGATCTCCTTTTGGGGGTCGTGTTGACGAAGAGGTTTTCATGGACATCCGCAAGGCCGTGCCTGCGGATGGATGGTCTGCGAAATGAAGGCTCGCAAACGCTGCCACGGAACAGCCATGTTGGGGCCTGGAGCCCGCTGCGCGCTTGACGGTCGTCAGGACCTGCGCTTTCGGATCGGCTGTGTGGACCCCAGCGATGCTAAGGCCCGGGGCCCGGTTGTCACAGTTTGTCGCAGCACTGATTTCCCGGTGTTTACCCCTAGCCTCGCGCCATGGTTTCTCGGGAGACGCGGCGACTGCGGGGTTGCGCTTATGCTCAGCCCCCGTGAACTACGCCGTGCTGCTCTTCCCCGATTTTTCGCTCATCGTGCTTGGCTACGTGCTGTGCCGCTTCACACAGCTCAATCGCACGGTATGGCAGGCGGTGGAGGCGCTGGTGTACTACCTGCTGTTCCCGGTGCTGCTGTTCCACTCCATCGTCAAGAGCCCGGTGGACTGGGGTGCCACCTCCCACTTGCTGGCCGCTGGCGTGTGTGCGGCCCTGGTCGGCATCGGCCTGGCCTACAGCCTGCCCTGGTGGCCGGGCCTGCGCGGCCGGATCGACACACGCGAGCATGCCGGCGCCGTGCAGGTGGCGTTTCGCTTCAACTCCTTCATCGGCCTGGCGCTGGCCAGCCGGCTGGCGGGGCCTGAGGGCCTGCTGTTCATCTCGGTGCTGATCGGCGTGAGCGTGCCGCTGTGCAATATCGCGGCCGTCTGGCCCATGGCGCGCGGCAGCAACCAGCATTTCCTGGGGCAACTGGTGCGCAATCCGCTGATCGTGGGCACGCTGTCGGGCCTGGTGTTCAGCGCGCTGGGGCTGAAGCTGCCCGCGCTGATCGAGCCGTCAGTCTCCCGCATAGGCGCAGCCTCCATCGCGCTGGGCCTGATGTCGGCCGGCGCCGGCATGCAGTTCGGCGCGCTGGCCGCCGGCAAGCTGCTGGCCGTGTGCCTGCTGGCCGTGCGGCATCTGGTGCAGCCGCTGATCGCCTATGCCATGGTGCGGGCATTTGGCCTCAGCGGTGCGCAGGCGCTGATCCTCATGGCCTTCTCGGCCCTGCCCACCGCATCGTCATGCTATGTGCTGGCCGCGCGCATGGGCTACAACGGCTCGTATGTGGCGGGGCTGGTCACGCTGTCCACGCTGCTGGGCGTGCTCAGCCTGCCCTTTGCGCTGAGCCTGCTGCAGTTCTGATGCCGCTGTGCCACGGCGCCCCTACAGCACGGCACGCATGTCGTCCGTGAAGGCGGCCGTGATGTCGTCCTGGCGTGCGCGCTTCCTGGCCACCATGGTGATGTCCACGTCATAGCTGAAGAGGGATTCGTCCAGCGCATGCAGCAGGCCGGCAGCCACATAGGGCGCTGCGTAATGTTCTGGCAGGTAGCCCAGGTGGGCGCCTGACAGGATGAGGATGGCGGCCGCCTCCATGTTGTCCGCCTCCGAGGTGACATGGCGCGGGCGCCCCGTCAGCGGCGCCTGCGGCAGTGGATAGGTGCGCCAGGTCCAGTCGGCTTCGCCCGCCTCCTGCGCGCCGATGCGGCCCGCGCGCGCGGCAAAGGGATGGCTGGCGCTGCAATAGGCCACCTGCCTTTCGCTGAACAGCCGCGTGTATTCCAGCGCCGGGGCGCGGTGCAGGAAATAGCCCACGGCGACCTGCAGCTCATCGCGCAGCAGCATTTCCTCCAGCTCGCGCGGCCCGCGCACCAGCACAGACAGGCGCACGGCCTCGTCGCGCTGGCGAAAGCGCTGTATGGCCCGCCCCATCAACGCGTTGTATTCCGTGGGTGCATTGCCGATCAGGCCGATGGCCAGGCTGCCGACCAGTTGCCTGTGCATGTTGCGCGCCTGCGCGCTGAATCCTTCCAGGCCCTGCAGCGCAGCGCGGGCCAGGTCGACGAAGCGCCGGCCCTTGGCCGTCAGGCGAAAGCCGCCGCGCCCGCGCTCGCACAGGCTGAACCCCAGGCGTGTCTCCAGCGTGGACAGCTGGCTGCTGAGCGTGGACTGCCCCACGCCAAGAATGGCCTGCGCAGCCGATACACCGCCCGCGTCGACGATGGCCAGAAAAACGCGCAGCAGCCGCAGGTCGAGATCTGAAACGGTATGGAGCATGGGGTTTTCACTCAGCAAAGATCGATGTTCATCGATGTTTGTAGATGGAACTTGAAATGGATGCAAGCCCGGCTGCTGTCTAGCATTCACGGCTGTTGCGGCGCGCTTCGGTTCACCGAAGCACGCTGCCAGCGCAGAACAAGAGGGGCGGTCCGTGACATTCACTTGCGTGAATACCGCTGTTTCAGAAGGACCCTGCACACGGGGTCGGAACAAAAGGGGAGAGAGACCATGGTGCTTGATATCTCGGTGGTAGTGATCTACGCGGCAGCCATGCTGCTGCTGGGCTGGTACGGCATGCGCCGCGCGAAGACGCAGGAGGATTTTCTCGTGGCGGGCCGCAACCTCGGGCCGGGCCTGTACATGGGCACCATGGCTGCCACGGTGATCGGCGGGGCCAGCACGGTGGGCACGGTACGCCTGGGCTACGTGTACGGCATCTCGGGCTTGTGGCTGTGCGCGGCTCTGGGTGCGGGCCTGCTGGTGCTGAACCTGTTCCTGGCCAAGCCCCTGCTCAGGCTGCGCATCTGCACCGTGACCCAGGTGCTGGAGCGGCGCTACAGCGCCCGCACCCAGCAGGCCAGCGCACTGGTGATGCTGGCCTATGCGCTGATGCTGGCGGCCACGTCGGTGATCGCCATCGGCACCGTGATGCAGGTGCTGTTCGACCTGCCTCTGTGGATCTCCATCCTGGTGGGCGGGGGCGTCGTGGTCATCTACTCGGCCGTGGGCGGCATGTGGTCGCTGACGCTGACGGACATCGTGCAGTTCGTGATCAAGACCGCGGGCCTGATGCTGATCCTGCTGCCCATCTGCCTGTACCGCGTGGGCGGCTGGGACCAGCTGGTTGCACGGCTGCCTGCGTCCAGCTTCGATGTCACACACATCGGCTGGGACACCATCGCCACCTACTTCGTGATCTATTTCTTCGGAATCATGATCGGCCAGGACGTGTGGCAGCGCGTGTTCACGGCCCGCAGCGAACGCGTGGCCGCCGTGGCGGGCAGCCTCGCCGGCCTGTACTGCGTGGTCTACGGGCTGATCGGCGCCCTGGTGGGCATGGCGGCGCGGGTGCTGCTGCCGGAACTGGACAACCCCAACAACGCCTTTGCCGCCATCGTGCAGGCCAGCCTGCCGGACGGCGTCCGCGGCCTGGTGATCGCTGCCGCGCTGGCCGCCATGATGTCCACCGCCAGCGCGGCCATGCTGGCGGGCTCCACCGTGCTGGCCGAAGACCTCGTGCCCCTGCTGCGGCAAGGCAAGCCGCTGGCCGATGTGCGCTGGCACCGGCTGCTGACGCTGCTGGTGGGCCTTGCCGTGCTGGGCATCGCCCTGGTGGTGGACGACGTGCTCAACGCCCTGACCACCGCCTACAACCTGCTCGTGGGCGGCATGCTGGTGCCGCTGATCGGCGCCATCTACTGGCGCCGCGCCACCACGGCCGGCGCCATTGCCAGCATGCTGCTGGGCTGCGCCACGGCAGTGGTCTTCATGGTCCGCGACGGATTAGCCGCCAACACGCCGATCTACGCCAGCCTGGCCATGAGCACGGCCAGTTTCATCCTCATCAGCCTGGCGCAGCGCTCGCAGCAGCGCTCCCTGTCGGGCATCCAATCCTGAACCAAGGGACACCCATGACCCTCTTTACTGCAGACAGGCTGGCGGCGCTGCGTGCGCGCTTCGGCGGAGACAACGAGTCCGTCATCCACGATCCGCATTTCCGCACCGTGGCCGCCCACATCATCGACGCCAGCGGCACGCGCAGCGCACCCTACGCAGGCATTCCCACGCTGCTGGATGCCCCCATGCACCCCATGGACTGGAGCCGCCCGGACTTCGGCGAACTGCAGGCCGCGCTGATCGGCGTGCCCATGGACCTGGGCATCAGCAACCGCAGCGGCTGCCGCTTCGGGCCCAGGGCGCTGCGCGCGATAGAGCGCGTGGGCCCCTACAACCATGTACTCAGATCCGCGCCCACGCGCGAGCTGCGCGTGGCGGACATCGGCGACGTGCCGCTATCCAGCCGCTACAGCCTGGAGCAGTCGCACCGCGACATAGAGTCGGCCTTCGCGAAGATCCATGCGGCCGGCGTGATTCCGCTGTCTGCGGGCGGAGACCACTCCATTACCCTGCCCATACTGCGCGCGCTGGGCCGCGACCGGCCACTGGCCCTGGTCCACTTCGATGCCCACTGCGATACTGGCGGCCCCTTCGACGGCAGCCGCTTCCACCACGGCGGCCCCTTTCGCCAGGCCGTGCTGGATGGCGTGCTCGACCCCACGCGGACCATCCAGATCGGCATACGCGGCGCGGCCGAATATCTCTGGGAGTTCTCCTACGAGTCGGGCATGACGGTGATCCACGCAGAGGACCTTCCCGCCCTGGGCGTGGACGGCGTCATTGCCCGTGCACGCGAGGTGGTGGGCGATGCGCCCGTCTACGTCTCCTTCGACGTCGACTGCCTGGACCCGGCCTTTGCGCCCGGCACGGGCACGCCCGAGGTGGGAGGCCTGACGGTGCGCGAAGCCCAGGCCATGGTGCGCGGCCTGGCCGGCATCCACATCGTGGGCGGTGACGTGGTCGAGGTCTCGCCCGCCTACGACGCCACCACCAACACCGCCCACGCGGGCGCGCAGATGCTGTTCGAAATCCTCAGCCTGATCTGCGCACGCCACGCCGACCGAGGCGCCGCAAGCCCTGTCTAGGTGCCCGCCCCGTCCCCGTGCCAGGTGGACGGCCCCATGCCCTCCGCCCCCGGCTCACGCAGCAGCTCCAGCGGCGTGCTGCCGTAGCGTGCCCTGAAGCGCCGGGAAAAATGCGCGAGCGAGTTGAAGCCGCAGCGCTGCGAGATTTCCGTGACGCCCAGCGTTCCCGGCTTCGCTGCGCGCAGCAGCGCATGGGCGCGCTCCAGTCGATAGTCCATGAGTTCGGCGCTGAGGCTGGTGCCTTCGCGCGACAGCCGCGATTGCAGCGAGCGCACGGAAAGTCCCAGCCTCGATGCCACGCGCTCCGGCCCCAGCGCCGGGTCCGGATATTGGCGGGCGATCAATTGGCGCACCCGGCACAACAGCACGTGCATGGGCGCGTCAGGCCGGGCTGCAGCCCTTTCGGCCCCAGCCTGCAGCACGGTCTTCAAGGTGTTGATGACCAGATCGGACAGCTGCGCGGACTCGCCCTCGGGCAGGGGAGCCTGCCATGCATGGATCAGTTGCATCTGCTGGACGAGCAGCTGCAACGACGCGCAGTCAGGCAGGCTGCGTGCCAGCAGTTGCGAAGCCATGCCTGCGCACGAATCGATCAGCGCCAGCGGCACGGCCAGCACGAGCAGGTCCACGGCTTCGTCCTGCCAGATGCGGTAGCCGCACCGCTCGTCCAGCAGGAACAGTTGGCCGGGCTGCGCATGCGACTCGCCGCCCGCAACCGCCGCGCCCGGCCCATCGAGCGCAGACACCCGGGCGCGGCCCTTGAGGTAGAGCAGGCACAGCAGGCTGGCCGGGCTCGCGCGCTGGCAACCCGCCTGCAGGCGCTGCATGCCGTGGCCCGCCGCCATCTGGATGCGGTTGAACACCACCGCGCCCACGCCACGCGATGTGAGCACGGCCTCGAAGCGCTCGGGCCGCGCCACCAGGGGCGTGTGCGGCATCTGCGCCTCACGGCTGGCATCGCTCCAGAATTGCGCTCGCCCCAGGGGGGCGACATGCATCGTGGACCACCGGTTGTATGTCATACATTCCTCGCCCGGCGCGCAGCGCGCGGCCTGTTTTTGTGAGGGGCTGTGCGGGGAAGTCGATCGCGCCCCGGGGACTCGGGCAGACGGACCGACGACAGGGCCACGCGGCAGCATGAACCCTGGATTTTCGGGATTCCGGCGCCATCAGGCCATTGGACCATTCTGAAAATCGGCAGTTGACCGGGATGAATTCCTAGGCCGTTGCGCCGAAGCGGCCCGGATCACCGCGCGATGGCTGGCAGCCGCTCGCTCCACAGCGTGGACTGGTTGCGGCCATTGCGCTTGGAGTAGTACAGCGCTGCGTCGGCACGCTCCAGGCAGCCCTGGGCCGAGGCATCGCTGCGCTGCAGCTCGTACACGCCCAGGCTGATGGTGATGTGCAGGTCTCCGGCCTTGCCCGCATCGATGGCCTGCCCGGCAATGGCTTCGCGCAGGCTTTCGGCGCGCCGCAGGCCCACCTCCGCATTGGTGTCGGACAGCAGCACGGCGAATTCCTCGCCGCCCAGCCGGCCCACCATGTCTTCCCTGCGCATCTCCTGCGCCACCGAGGCCAGCAGTTCCTTGAGCACGATGTCGCCCACCGCGTGGCCGTAGCCGTCGTTCACCTGCTTGAAGTGGTCTATGTCCAGCATGATCAGCGTGGAATGCGCGACCAGGCCGCTGCGCAGATGGTCCAGCTCCATCGCCAGCCGCTCCAGGAAGGCGCGGCGGTTGGGAATGCCCGTCAGCGCGTCGGTCAGCGCCAGCGTTTCCAGCTGGGATTCGCGCTGCTGCCGCTCCGTCGCATCGTGGAAGACCCAGCAATGGCCGATGGAGCGGTCGCCGTCGCGCAGCTGCATGCCCTCGATCTCCACATAGTGGCCATCGGGCAGCGCATGCAGGGAGCGGCCGGCCACGGGCCCTGCGCTGAGCACGTCCGCCACCGACGCCGGCAGCAGCTGGATCAGCGCCGGCATGCCCAGCCCCACAAGGGCGGCAGGCGCCATGTCCAGTTGCAGGGCAGCGGCCAGCATGCGGTTGGCCGCCAGCACATGGCGGCCCTGCGCGTCAGTGACCAGGATGCCTGCGGGAAAGCGGTCGATGATGGCCTCCAGCCGGTGCTGGGTCTCGGCCAGCGCGGTCTCGGCGCGCCGGCGCGCATCGGTGTCGATCATGGTCCAGATGACGCGGCCATCGTCCTCGTCGGGGTCCAGCAGCGAGCCCTGCATGTCGAACCAGTGGTCCGAGCCCGACGGCATGCGCAGGATCCATTCCGTGCGCACCGTGCCGCGTGCGTTGAGCTGCCCGTACAGCTGGCCGAAGCGTTCGAAACTCTCGTCGCTGACATGCAGCGAGCGCAGGTTCACGCCACCGGGCAGCCGCTCCGTCTCGATCTGGAAGGTCTGCGCCGCGCGCTCGTTGGCATAGAGGATTTCGCGCTGGGGACCGGCCATCACGATGAGGGCGCTGCCCCGGTCCAGCAAGGCCTTGATCAGGCGGGACTGCTCCACGCGCTGCTGTATGTCGGTGTGCGTGCCCAGCATGCGCACGGGCTTGCCGTCGGCATCGCGCTGGGTGATCTCGCCGCGCGACTCCACCCACAGCCAGCTGTCGGCCGAGCCGCGCAGCCGCATCTCCACACGGAAGTCGGCCCCGGCCTCGGCATGGCGCTGCAGCCGCGCCAGCACGCGCGCCCTGTCCGAGGGATGGACCATGGCGCAGAAGGCGTCGTAGTTCATGGGGAACTGGCCTGGCTCGAAGCCCAGCATCTGGTAGCAGCGCGCATCCCACTCCACATGGCCGCTGCGGCAGTCCCACTCCCACAGGCCGTCACGCACGGCACCCACCGTCAGGCGCAGGCGCTCCTCGCTGTGGCGTATGGATTCCTGTATGGCCTGGTCCTGCGTGACGTCGTGCACATAGCCATGCCACAGCAGCGAGCCGTCTTCCTCCTGCTGCGGCCGGGCGTGGCCGTGCAGCCAGCGCAGCTCGCCTCCAGGCCCGTAGACGCGGTATTTGTGCTCCCAGACATCCTTGCGCCCCACGCTGTCCTGCACCGAGGTCGCCAGGGCGGGCAGATCCTCGGGGTGCACGCGCTTGAGCAGTTCATGGTCGGCGAACCGGACGGCGTCGGCCCTTGCGCCATGCAGCTCGAAGAACCCCGGGCTGGTGAAGGGAAACTGGAACTGGCCATCCGCGCCGATGCGGAACTGGAACAGCCCCCCGGGCACCTCCTGCGCCAGCCGCGCGAAGCGCCGCTCGCCCTGCAGCCGCATGCGCTCGCTGAGCTGGCGCTGGCGCGCCAGCCACAGCGTCAGCAGTACGGCCAGCAGCAGCACCGCCGTGCCTATGCCATTGCGCAGCAGGCCGCGCTCCAGCGATTCCTCCAGCGATTCGAAGATGGCCTTCTTGTCCAGCCCTGCGCTGACGATCAGCGGATAGCCCTCCACCCTGCTCCAGGCATACATGCGCAGCACGCCATCGACCGAGGACTCGGCCTCGTAGGTGCCGCGCTCCATGGCCGGCGCGAACTGTGACACTCGCACATCGGAGACCGAACGCCCCATCACCTCGTCCTGTCCCTGCGAGCGCGCCAGATAGACACCGTCGGTGCGCAGCAGCAAGATCACGTCCTTGGCGCCATCGAAGATGGACTGGAAATACCCCGAGATGTAGTCGGGCGACAGCGACAGCACCAGCACGCCCGAGAAGCGCCCCTGGCGGTACAGCGCGCGGCTCAGCTGTATGGTCCATTTATGGGAGACGCGCCCCTGCACGGGCCGGCCGATGAACATCCCCATGGTCTCGCGGTTGGCATGGACCTGGAAATGCTCCCGGTCGCGGATCGAGACCTTGGCGGCCCGGGTCTGCGCATCCTGCTGCAGATTGGAGTAGACGATGTCCCCGCTCTCGTCGGCCACGGCGATCTGCAGGAAGGTGCCGGCCGGATAGGCATCGAAGGTGGTCTGCACGGCATGCTGAAAGACGTCGGCCTCGCCATCGGCAAAGTCGGACTCCAGGCCGCGCATGGTGTAGTCCAGGCCGGACAGCAGGGTCTGCACCTGCACCGAAACCGCATGCGACATCTGCCCCACGCGCAGCCAGGACTGGGCTTCGGTGAAGTTTCGCTGCGTGCGATGGCTGTCCACCAGCACCGTCCAGTACGCCACCGTGGCCAGCAGCACGCAGCACAGGCCTACCCAGACGGCCACGGCGGTCTGGGTGAGAGGTTCGGCGTTCAGCAGACGGAAAGGCTTTGCGCGCATATCGAACACCATGTTGAGTCACACAGACCCCGCGCCCTCAGGGGCGGTGGCCCGCAACAGGCCGCCGGGGAGCCATCAGACTGAGCGCAACAATTGTTTCACACACCAGCGCCCCGGCTTATCAGCTCAATCCGATCTTTGCGACAGTGCCCAGGCCACATGCTCGCGCACCATGGCGTCGGGATGTTCGGCGCGGCTGGCCAGCGCCTGGCGCAGTGCCGTATCGCCGGTTTCACGCCAGGCGTTTCCCAGCGCCACGGCCACGTTGCGCAGCCAGCGCGCATGGCCTATGCGCCGGATGGGACTGCCTTCGGTCAGGCGCAGGAAGGTCGCCTCGTCCCAGGCGAAGAAGTGCACCAGCTGCCCGCCAGCCAGGATCTCGCGCGCATCGAAATCAGGCAGGCGGCTGGGCTGGGCAAACTTGTTCCAGGGGCAGGCCAGCTGGCAGTCGTCGCAGCCATAGATGCGATTGGCCATCAGCGGCCGCAACTCCTCGGGAATGGCGCCCGCATGCTCGATGGTCAGGTAGGAGATGCAGCGCCGCGCATCCACCCGGTGCGGCGCCACGATGGCGCCCGTGGGGCAGGCCGTGATGCAGGCTGCGCAGCTGCCGCAGTGCGCGGTCACCGGCGCCGTGGGCTCCAGCGCCAGATCCACATAGATCTCGCCCAGGAAGAACATGGAGCCTGCCTCGCGGTTGAGCACCAGCGTGTGCTTGCCACGCCAGCCCTGGCCGCTGCGCCGGGCCAGCTCGGCCTCCAGCACGGGAGCGGAATCGGTGAAGGCGCGGTGGCCGAAGGGGCCGACCTCCTGGGCGATGCGCTCTGCCAGCTTCTGCAGCCGGTTGCGCAGCACCTTGTGGTAGTCACGGCCCCGGGCATAGACGGAGACGATGCCCTCGGCGGGCCGCTGCAGCCTCTCCCACTCCATGGCCTGCCAGGCGCCGGGCGCGTCGGCGGGCGTGTCGCGCGGCAGGTAGTCCATGCGGGCCGTGATCACGCTCACGGTGCCTGGCACCAGCTCGGCAGGCCGCGCGCGGCGCAGTCCGTGGGCCTGCATATAGTCCATCTCGCCATGGAACCCCTGGGCCAGCCACTGCATCAAACCCGGCTCCGCAGACGACAAATCCACGCCAGCCACGCCAATTTGGGAAAATCCCAGTTCGCGGGCCCAGCCTTGCATCAAAGGAACCAATTGACTGCTGCACAACATACTCCCTCGATTGTAGAAAGCGCCCGGCCGCAGGATGCGGAAACTGCGGGCCATCGCTGGATATGGGGCAGCGAGGAAGACACGCAGCGGTTTGCGCAGCAGCTCGCGGACCATCCGGCGCTGCGCAATGCCTACGTCACGCTGCACGGCGACCTGGGCGCCGGCAAGACCACGCTGGTGCGGCACTGGCTGCGCGCACTGGGCGTGCAGGGCCGCATCAAAAGCCCCACCTATGCCGTGGTGGAGCCGCACGAGGCGCCGGGCCTGTCCATCTGGCATTTCGACTTCTACCGCTTCGACGATCCGCGCGAGTGGGAGGATGCAGGATTTCGCGATATTTTCGCCAGCCCCGGTCTCAAGCTGGCAGAATGGCCCGAAAAGGCCGCAGCGCTTACGCCTGCGGCAGATATAGCTATTCATATCGAAGCAATCGACGAGACGCAGCGCCAGGTGAGCCTGATCGCCGGCACGCCCGTCGGACGCGCCGTGATCGAAGCACTCAAGGCATGAGCGACGCCCAATCCTTCTCCTATCCGTCCGGCCTGTCGCGCCGCAACCTGCTGCAGGCGGGCTCCATCGTGCTGCTGCTGGGCCGCCAGCACATTGCGCACGGCGCCACCATCGTGGCCGTGCGCGTCTGGCCTGCGCCAGAGTACACGCGCGTGACCATCGAGTCCGACCGGCCGCTGGCTGCCAAGCAGTTCTTCGTGGACCAGCCGCCTCGGCTGGCCGTGGACATTGAAGGCATCGACCTCAATCCCGCGCTGCGCGAGCTGGTCGCCAAGGTGCGCTCCGACGACCCCAACATCGCATCCATCCGCGTGGGCCAGAACTCGCCCAGCGTGGTGCGCCTGGTGATCGATCTCAAGCAGCCCGCCAAGCCCCAGGTCTTCACCCTGCAGCCGGTGGCGGCCTACAAGCACCGGCTGGTGTTCGACCTGTACCCGGCCAAGGCCGTGGACCCGCTGGAGGCGCTGATCAGCGAGCGTCTGCGTGATGCCTCCGGCGACGACACCGCCGTGGCGGCGGCACCTCCACCACCTCCACCACCTCCTGCACCCGCAATGCCCCGCCCCCCAGGCGCCGCGGCGCCGGCCCCCGACCCCCTGGGCGACCTGATCGCCCAGCACAGCGGCGGCCCGGGCGGCAAGACGCCTGCGCCGCCGCCTGCCGTGATCGCGCAGGCGCCGGCTCCCGCGGCTGCGCCGCGTCCTCCTGCCCCAGCGCCTGCGCCCGTTCCGGCCCCTGCCCCCATTGCCGCGCCCAACATCGCCACCTCGCGCCAGACCGACCGCATCATCATCGTGGCGCTGGACCCGGGCCACGGCGGCGAGGACCCCGGCGCCACCGGCCCCAGCGGCACGCGCGAGAAGGATGTGGTGCTCAAGATCGCTCACCTGCTGCGCGACCGCATCAACAACACCCGCATCGGCGGCAGCCCCATGCGCGCCTTCATGACGCGCGACGCCGACTTCTTCGTGCCGCTGGCCACCCGCGTCGAGAAAGCCCGGCGCGTTCAGGCCGACCTTTTCATCAGCATCCATGCCGATGCCTTCACCACGCCAGCTGCGCGTGGCGCCAGCGTCTTTGCGCTCAGCGACAAGGGCGCCTCCAGCACGGCCGCGCGCTGGCTGGCCAACAAGGAAAACCAGTCCGACCTCGTGGGCGGGCTGAACATGGGCTCGCAGGACCAGCACGTGCAGCGCATGCTGCTGGACATGAGCACCACGGCCCAGATCAAGGACAGCCTCAAGCTCGGCGGCGCCCTGCTGGGCGAGATCGGCAACATGGCCAAGCTGCACAAGCCGCGCGTGGAGCAGGCCGGCTTTGCCGTGCTCAAGGCGCCCGACATCCCCAGCGTGCTGGTGGAGACCGCCTTCATCAGCAACCCCGAGGAAGAAGCCCGGCTGCGCAGCAGCGCCTACCAGGTGCAGCTGGCCGACGCGCTGATGCGCGGCATCCGCAACTACTTCGCGCACAACCCGCCGCTGGCCCGCAGCCGCTCCGTCTGAGCCGCGAGGGTTGCCAGGCACGGCGGCATGCCGTCCGCCGCCGCTGTCGGACAGGCAGGACCGGACGCTTCCAAACCGCCCGGCCCCAGCTCGGGCAACTCTCCTACCACGGCCGCAGGCCGTGAATGAGAGCATGCCAACATGTTCCACACAATGCTTGCGCCACCATCCATCCGCCGAAGCAACGCAGGCCACGACAGGAGATGAACATGAAGACACGCCTTTATTCCATTGCCGCCGCTGCCGCCATTGCCTTGTTCTCTGCCGGCTGTTCCACCAACCCCAGCAACGCCCAGATCGGTACCGGCGTCGGCGCCGTGGCCGGTGGTGTGGTGGGTGACGCACTGTTCGGCAGCACGCTGGGCACCGTGGGCGGCGCAGCCGCCGGCGCACTCATCGGCAACGAGGTGGGCAAGCGCAACGACCGCCGCTGACCCCTGCCGCCGCCGTTCGGCCACTGAACGAAAAAGCCCCTTGCGCCATCACGGCGCAAGGGGCTTTTTGCTGGGCGCTGAAGGCTCAGGAAGCCGTCTTGGGCGCGCGGCCCGCGCGCCATGCGCCGAAGATGGCGATCAGGCCCGGCACCAGGATCAGGCCCCAGATGATCTTCTCCAGGTTCTCGCGCACCCAGGGCAGGTTGCCGAAGAAATAGCCGGCGGCGCTGATGCCGAACACCCAGACAATGGCTCCGCCCACGTTGAAGGCCGTGAACTTGCCCCGGTCCATGGCAGCCACACCGGCCACGAAGGGGGCAAAGGTGCGGATGAACGGCATGAAGCGGGCCAGCACGATGGTGATGCCGCCATAGCGCTCGTAGAACGCGTGGGCCTGGTCGAAGGCGCGGCGGTTGAACCAGCGCGAGTCCTCCCACTGGAACACCTTGGGCCCTATGTAGCGGCCTATGGTGTAGTTGCACTGGTCGCCCAGCACGGCCGCCACCAGCAGCACGGTGCAGGCGATCGAATAGTCCATGAGGCCCACGCCGCACAGCGCGCCGACGATGAACAGCAGCGAGTCGCCAGGCAGAAAGGGCATGACCACCACGCCCGTCTCCACGAAGACGATGAGAAACAGCAGCGCATACACCCAGGGTCCATAGGCCACGACGAAGGCCTCCAGGTGCTTGTCTATGTGCAGGATGAAGTCGATCAGGAACTGAATGATTTCCAAAAGAAGGTCCTCCGCGGCGGGCGCCGCACCGGCCCGTACTGTACTTCGCCGGCATGCCCCCACAGCCGAGCCAGAGCCAATCGCACCGCCGCGCACACCGGCGCTTGCATGGAACTACAAATGCTTGGAATCGCGCCTGTTTTGTTACACAACTTGATAAAACTCTACGAAAAACTCACGAGTGCGTCAGCTTTTTGCAGGCAAAGTCCTTGCATGCCGTCGGCACCGCCGGCCCGGCCTCACCACCATCATCAGGACAAAAGGAAGCAAGCCATGAACAAGACCCTTCGCACCTTCGAGCGCATGACTGAACGCAAGTCGGGCACCACCATGGGCCGCAGCCTGGCCGTCGCCGCCCTTGTGGCCGGCGCGCTGGCCCTGGGCGGCTGCGCCCACCGTCCCAACAACGCGCAGCTGGGCACGGGCGTGGGTGCCGTGGCCGGTGGCGTGCTGGGCAGTGCCCTGTTCGGCACCACGCTGGGAACCGTGGGCGGCGCGGCCGCCGGTGCGCTGGTCGGCAACCAGATGGGCAGCAACAGCGACCGCGCCGGCCGCCGCCGCTGAGGCCGCGCGGCCCCGGCCGCTCTCATCAAAGAGTGCCCCCGGCTCTGGCCTTTGTGGCCGGGGACGCCTCTTGGAGCCGCCTGTGCGGCTCCCTTTTTTGCGCGTGCCCAAGGCACTCCGACCCCATTCCCACAGGCCTCAAGCGGTGGATGCGAGCCCCTAGAATTGCCCTGTGAACGCATCCACCCCCTCCCCCGACACCCTTCCCCGCCGCCCCATCCGCGACCTGCCCGACGAGCTGATCAGCCAGATCGCGGCCGGCGAAGTCGTCGAGCGTCCTGCCTCGGTGGTGCGCGAACTCGTGGACAACGCCCTGGATGCCGGTGCCCGCCAGATCAACGTGCGGCTGCTGGCCGGCGGCGTGCGCCTGATCTCGGTGGAGGACGACGGCGGCGGCATCCCGCGCGATGAGCTGCCCGTGGCGTTGCGCCGCCATGCCACCAGCAAGATCACCGATCTGCACGACCTGGAGACCGTGGCCACCATGGGCTTTCGCGGCGAGGCGCTGGCGGCCATCTGCTCGGTGTCGGAGGCGTCCATTCTCTCGCGCCCTGCGGGCCAGGACTCGGCCTATCTGCTCGACGCGCGCAGCGGCGAGCTGCGCCCCGCCGCGCGCAACCAGGGCACGACGGTCGAGGTCAAGGAGCTGTTCTTCTCCACGCCGGCCCGCCGCAAATTCCTCAAGAGCGATGCCACGGAGCTGGCCCACTGCATCGAGTCCGTGCGCCGCCATGCCCTGGCCCGGCCCGACGTGGGCTTTGCCATCTGGCACGAAGGCAAGCTGGTCGAGCAGTGGCGTGCCGCCGGCAGCATGTCGGACGAAGCCCTTGCGCGCCGCCTGGGCGATGTGCTGGGCGACGCCTTCGTGCAGAACTCCGTGACCGTGGAGCACTGGTCGGGCGCCGTCCATGTCACGGGCCGCGCGGGCATTCCCGATGCGGCGCGCTCCCGGCCCGACCACCAGTTCTGCTACGTCAATGGCCGCTTCGTGCGCGACAAGGTGCTGACCCACGCCTCGCGCAGCGCCTACGAGGATGTGCTGCACGGCCACAAGCAGCCCGTGTATGCGCTGTATGTGGAGATCGACCCCGCGCGCGTGGACGTGAACGTGCACCCCACCAAGATCGAAGTACGCTTTCGCGACAGCCGCGAGGTGCACCAGGCCGTGCGCCACGCCATAGAGAACGCGCTGGCCGCACCGCGTGCCGCCGCAGCAGCCGCTGCGGCTGCCGAAGAGGCCGCGCGCACGCCCGAGCTTGCGCCCGCCGCTGCGGCAGCGCCGGCCACGGCGCCCAAGGCATCCATGCCCGCCTGGCCCCAGGCCCGCATGAGCTTTGGCGATGAGCAAGGCGGCCACAAGGTCAGCAATATGGCGGGGCTGTGGGCCCCCATGCGCGAGGCCGCAGCCGCAACGGTTGCAAGTCCGGCCCAGGCCTTGGCCGCCGAGCAGCCAGCCGTGCTCGCCGTACCCGCTGTGCCCACTGCTGCCCTGGCCCCCGTCAGCTACGCGCCCCCGGCTTACGCGCCGGCCGTCCAGTCCCCGACTGTTGCCGTTGCCGAGCCTGCTCCTGCGGATTTCTCTGCGCCCCGCACATCATCCGCAGCGGCCCCGGCAGCGTCCGACGAGCCCGTCTGGCCCCTGGGCCGCGCCGTCGCCCAGATCCACGGCGTCTACATCCTGGCCGAGAATGCCCAGGGCATGGTCGTGGTGGACATGCATGCGGCGCACGAGCGCATCGTCTACGAGCAGCTCAAGAATGCCGTCAATGCGGCAGAACAGATCCCCAGCCAGCCGCTGCTGATTCCCGCCACCTTCGCCGCCACGCCCGAGGAAGTGGCCACGGCCGAGGCCCATGGCGACACGCTGCAGGCGCTGGGCATGGAAGTCTCGCCCTTCTCTCCCAAGACCCTGGCCGTGCGTGCCGTGCCCGCCACCCTGGCCCAGGGCGATGCCGTGGAGCTGGCGCGCAGCGTGCTGGCCGAGCTGGCCCAGCACGACGCCAGCACCGTGGTGCAGCGCGCGCGCAATGAGATCCTGGCCACCATGGCCTGCCACGGCGCCGTGCGCGCCAACCGCCGCCTGACGCTGGACGAGATGAACGCCCTGCTGCGCCAGATGGAAGTCACCGAGCGATCCGACCAATGCAACCACGGCCGCCCCACCTGGCGGCAGATGAGCATGAAGGAGCTGGACGCGCTGTTCCTGCGCGGCCGGTAAACCGCCCCGGCAACACTCAGTCGCGCATTTTTGCGAAGGCCGCGAGCTGCTCGTACTTGCGGTCTTCCTCGGCGATCAGGCGCGCCAGGTCCTCGCGGCCCGTGGCCGGCACCATGCCGGCATCTTCCAGGCGCTTGCGCACGGCGGGCTCGGCCAGCGCCTCCTGCAGCGCAGCGGTGATGCGCTGGGCCGTGTCCGCAGGCAGGGCGCGCGGCGCCATCAGCGCAAACCAGCCCACCAATTCATAGCCGCGCAGCGGCGCCAGCTCGGCCATGGCCGGAACCTGGGGCAAGGCGGACAGGCGCTGCGCGCTGGTGACCGCCAGCGGCACGATGCGCCCGCTCTGCAGGAACGGTTGCGCCGCCGTGGGCGAGAGCACGGCCAGGTCCAGGCTGCCGCCCGCCAGGTCGCTGGTCAGCGGCGCCACGCCCCGGTAGGGCACATGGGCGATGGAGATGCCCGCGCGCTGGTTGAGCAGCTCTCCCGCGAAATGCAGGGTCGATCCCACGCCCGAGCTGCCGTAGCTGAACTTGCCGGGCTGGCGCTTCGCCAGCTCCAGCAAGTCGGCCATGCTCTTCACGCCCAGGCCGGGGCGTGCGGCCAGGATCAGCGGGCTGGTGGCCACCAGGCCCAGCGGCGTGAAATCGCGGCGCCCGTCATAGCGCTGCGCGGGGTTGACGATGCGCGTGGCCACCAGCTCGTTGCTGGCCCCCACCAGCAGCGTGTAGCCATCGGCCGGTGCCGAGGCCACGCGCTGGGCCGCAATGGCACCCGCCGCCCCGCCCACGTTGTCCACCACCACCGTGCCGCGCAGCCGCGCAGCCAGCCCATCCCCCACCACGCGCGCCGCCAGGTCCACCGATCCACCGGCCGGGTATCCGACGACCAGCTTCAAGGGCTTGGAGGGGAAGCTGCCCTGAGCAACGGCCGGCAGGACCAGCCCCAGCGCGGCCGCGCCCAGGAGGCTGCGGCGGCTCAGGACCTGGCGGGCCTCGGAGAAGAGAGGAAATGCAGTGCGCATGGTGGCAATCGCAGGTGAAGTCGTGAAAGGAATCCGGTGCGGGCGCGGCGCCTCAGGCGGCGGACAGAAAACGCCGGGCCAGCTTCACCCAGTAGGTGGCGGCCAGCGGCAGGATGCGGTCGTTGAAGTCGTAGCCGGGGTTGTGGACCATGCAGCCGCCCGTGCCATGGGTGTCGCCCACGCCGTTGCCCACGATCAGGTAGCTGCCCGGGCATTGTTCGAGCATGAAGGAGAAGTCCTCGCTGCCCGTCAGCGGCTGCAGGTCGGGGATCAGCGCCTGCTCGCCCAGCCAGTCGCGCGCCACCTCGCGGGCGAAGGCCGTACTGGCCGCATCGTTGACCAGGGCCGGATAGCGCCAGCGGTAGTCCACCACGGCCTCGGCCCCCAGCGTGGCGGCCTGGGCATGGGCCAGCGCGGTGATGCGTTCGCGCAGCAGGGCACGCACCTCGGGCCGGTAGGCGCGCACGGACAGGCGCAGCTCCACCTCGCCAGGGATCACGTTGGGCGCATCGCCGCCATGGATGGCGCCCACGCTGACCACGGCCATGTCGCGCGGATCGACATTGCGCGAGACCACGGTCTGCAGCGCCAGCACCAGGTGGGCCGCCGCCACCACCGGGTCGGCCGACAGATGGGGGGCCGAGCCATGGCCGCCCTTGCCGCGCACGGTGATGATCACCGTGTCCGACGAGGCCATGAACGAGCCCTCGCGAAAGCCGAACTGCCCCTCGGCAAAGCCCGGCATGTTGTGCAGCGCAAAGATGGCATCGCAGGGGAAGCGCTCGAACAGGCCGTCCTCCACCATCTTGCGGCCGCCGCCCAGGCCCTCCTCGGCCGGCTGGAAGATCAGGTGCAGCGTGCCGTCGAAGCCGCGTGCCTGGGCCAGCTCCCGCGCGGCGGCCAGCAGGATGGCGGTATGGCCGTCGTGCCCGCAGGCATGCATGCGGCCCGCATGGCGGCTGGCGTAGGGCAGGCCGGTCTGCTCGTGGATGGGCAGCGCATCCATGTCGGCGCGCAGGCCCAGCCGGCGCGTGCCCGAACCGCAGCGCAGCGTGCCGACCACGCCCGTGCCTCCCAGCCCTCGATGCACTTCATAGCCCCAGGAGGCCAGGCGCTCGGCCACCAAGTCGCTGGTGGCGAACTCCTCGAAGGCCAGTTCGGGATGGGCATGCAGGTGATGGCGCAGGGCCACCATCTCGGCCTGCGTGGCACGAATGCCGGCAAGCACCGGATCGGCGGCTTCGGCCGTGGTGGAAACGGGCGGGTCAATGTTCATGCCCGCAGTCTAGGAAGCGTGGGCAGCGGGCGGAAGACCGCCAGCGCCTGCCCTGCCAGGCATTGCCTGTCATCCCCCGGCATGCGCCGATCACAGCAATGGCAGGGATGGCGGCCATGGCACGAAACCTGCAAGATCGGCCCATGCATTCCCAGCCCCACCTCGATGCCGGTCCCGCCATGAAGCTGCACCAGATGCGCTACCTCGTCGCCGTGGCCGGCTGCGGCAGCGTGCGCGCCGCGTCACGCGCGCTGGGCATCACCCAGTCGGCCATCACCCAGGCTCTGCGCGAGCTGGAGGAAGGCCACCGCCTTGCGCTGTTCGAGCGCCAAAGCAGCGGCATCGTCCTCACGCCGGCCGGGCGCACGCTGCTGCGCCATGCCCAGCTGATCACCGGGCAGATGGCCCAGGCCGAGGATGAAATGGCCCGCCTGCGCGACACCTGCGCCGTGGCGCGCCTGTCCGTGGGCGTGACGCCCTGGGTGGGCCAGAGCCTGCTGCCCCATGTGCTGCGCGCCTTCCGCGCCGAACTGCCCCAGGTGCGGCTGGAGCTGTTCGAGGGCCTGTCGGCCGTGGCCCATCCGCGCCTGCGCGAAGGCACGCTGGACCTGCTGATCGGCCGCGTGCCCTCGGGCCCCTCGGGCGGCGACCTGCATGGCACGCCGCTGTTCCGCTACGACGCCACCGTCGTGGCCCGCACCGGCCACCCGCTGGCAGGCGCCCGTTCGCTGGCCGAGCTGATGGACTGCGACTGGCTGCTCAACTACACGCCGCCTGAAGAAGACGACCTGGTGCGGCGTCTGTTCCTGCGCCACGGCCTGCCCGTCCCCGTGGGCCACATCCACCTGGTGCATTCGGCATCGCTGCTGCTGCACCTGATCGCGCACAGCGACATGCTCTCGTTCTGCCCCTGGCCGCTGATCGAATCGGGCGTGCCCCAGGGCACCTTGGTGCCGTTGTCCCTGCGCGAGCAGTTCGAGCCCCACACCGTGGGCGTGGTCCAGCGCGGCCACGGCCCCCTGCCCTGGGTGGCCGAGCGCTTCGTGCACCACCTCATGGAGCAGGTCCACGCCTGCCGCCACAGCCCGGACCCGGTGCTGCAGCGCGTGTTCCGCTCCATCGACGTGCTGGCCTGAGGGTGCCTCAGCGCAGCGCGGCCTGGGCCACCGGCACGTCAGCCGGCACATCCCAGCCCCCGCCCAGCGCGCGGATCAGGCCCACGGCGGCCTGGTACTGCGCGGACTTCACCTGCAGCGCCTGGCGGCGGTTGCGCAGTTCGCTGCGGCGCGCATCCAGCAGGTCCAGCTGGCTGACGTAGCCGTTGCGGTAGCGCGTGTCCGACAGGCTGGTGGCGCGCTGGGCGGCCACCACGGCCTGGCCCTGCACGGTGGACTGCTCCTGCAGGATGCGGATGGACGACAGCTGGTCCTCCACCTCCTGGAAGGCCACCAGCGCCTGCTGGCGGTAGGCGGCCAGAGCGGCATCGAGCTGCGCGCCTGCGGCCTGCACACCGGCCTCGCGCCGGCCGCCGTCGAACAGCGGCAGCGACAGCAGGGCGCCCACGCCCCAGGAGCGCATGGACCACTTGAACAGGTCACCGACCTCGGGCGAGGCATGGCCGGCCGCGCCGGTCAGCGAGATGCTGGGGAACCATGCCGTCTTCGCCACGCCCACGCGCGACTGCGCGGCGAACACGGCGCGCTGGGCGGCCGAGATGTCGGGCCGGCGCATCAGCACCGTGGCCGGCACGCCGGCAGGGATGGCGGGCAGCGCCGTGGTCCAGGCACCTTCGCCCAGGCCGAAGCGCGAGGCCGAGTCACCCACCAGCACGGCCAGCGCATGCTCGACCTGGGCGCGCTGGCGGTCCAGTGCCAGCGCGTCCGATTCGGTGGCCGACAGCTCGGCCTGGATGCGCGCCACGTCCAGCTCGGCAATGTCGCCGGCCTGCAGCCGCCGCTCCGACAGGCGCAGCGTGTCGCGGTAGGCCTCCACGGTCTCGCGCATCAGGGCGCGCTCGGCGTCCAGCGCGCGCAGCTGCAGATAGGTCTGCGCGACCTCGGCCTGCACGGCCAGCCGCGTGCTTTGCAGCAGGGCCTCGCGGCCCTCGGCGTCCAGCCGCGATGCGTCGGCCGCCTGGGAAATGCGGCCGAACAGATCGACCTCATACGACAGGTTCAGCCCCGCATTGACCAGGGTGGCAGGCCGCGTGCCCGAGGCCTTGTCCAGCCCCGCGCCGCGCGTGGCCCCTGCGCCCAGGCCCAGTTGGGGCAGGCGCTCGGCATTGGCGCTGCGCGCCAGGGCGCGGGCCTCGGCCAGGCGTGCGGCCGCGGCCTGGATGCCCTGGTTGTCCAGCGTGGCCTTGTCCACCAGCGCGTTCAGCGCCGGGTCGGCAAAGGCCAGCCACCATTGGCCTCGTGCCTGGGCTTCAGCGGGCAGGGCCTGGGTCCAGCCCGCCTGCGGCGCGGCGCCTTGCTCCTTGAAGGCGGGGGCGGCCGGCAGCTCGGGCAGGCTCTGGGACACGCTGGCGCAGCCGGCCAGGGCCAGCGCCGCCACCAGGGGCAGCAGACGCCTGGACAGTTTCGAAAGCGATGGGATCTTCATGATCGGTTCCTGTTCTTGTGGTGTGGGCTCATTCATGCTCGCCACGCGCGGCAGAGGGCATGGGCAGCGCGCCGCCACCCGAGGCATGGCCGTGGGCGGGTGCATGTGCAGGGGCCTCTTCCTCCATCTCTGGACCATGCTGCTTGAGCGGCCGGTTGCCTGCCAGGCGGCGCATCAGCACGTAGAACACGGGCGTCAGGAACAGGCCGAAGGCCGTCACCCCGATCATTCCCGAGAACACGGCCACGCCCATGGCACGGCGCATTTCCGAGCCGGCGCCCGTGGACAGCACCAGGGGCAGCACGCCCATGACGAAGGCCAGCGAGGTCATCAGGATGGGGCGCAGGCGCAGCCGGCTGGCCTCGATGGCGGCCTGTATGGGCGTGCGGCCCTCGAACTCCAGCTCCCGCGCGAACTCCACGATCAGGATGGCGTTCTTCGCACTCAGCCCCACCAGCACGATGAGCCCGATCTGCGTGAAGACATTGCTGTCGCCGCCCGACAGCCAGACGCCGGTCATGGCCGCCAGCAGGCCCATGGGAACGATCAGGATGATGGCAATCGGCAGGGTCAGGCTCTCGTACTGCGCGGCCAGCACCAGGAACACCAGCAGGATGGCCAGCGGGAACACCAGCACCGCCGAATTGCCGGCCAGGATCTCCTGGTAGGTCAGGTCGGTCCATTCGAAATCGATGCCCTTGGGCAGGGTCTCGGCCGCGATGCGCTTGATGGCGTCCTGTGCCTGGCCCGAAGAGAAGCCGGGTGCGGCACCGCCGTTGATGTCGGCCGTGAGGTAGCCGTTGTAGCGCATGGCGCGCTCGGGGCCGAAGCTGGAATCCACCTTCATCAGCGCCGACAGCGGAATCATCTCGCCCGAGCTGGAGCGCACCTTGAGCATGCCCACGTCCTCGGCACGCGCGCGGTAGGGCGCGTCGGCCTGCACGCGGACGCTGTAGGTGCGGCCGAACTTGTTGAAGTCGTTCGCATACAGGCTGCCCAGGTAGATCTGCATGGTGTCGAAGATGTCCGTCACCGGCACGCCGAGCTGGCGCGCCTTGGTGCGGTCGATGTCGGCGTACAGCTGGGGCACGTTGACCTGCCAGCTGGTGAACATGCCGGTCAGCTCGGGCGTCTGGTAGGCCTTGGCCATGAAGGCCTTCACGGCCGCGTCCATCTGGTCATAGCCCAGGGAGGCGCGGTCTTCCAGCTGCAGCTTGAAGCCGCCCGTCGTGCCCAGGCCCGCCACGGGTGGCGGCGGGAACATGACGATGAAGGCGTCCTGGATGCCCGCGAAGGCCTGGTTGAGCTGGCCGGCCACGGCACCGCCGCTCTGGTCGGCGCGCTTGCGCTCGTCAAAGGGCTTGAGCGTGGCGAAGACGATGCCCGAGTTGGAGCTGTTGGTGAAGCCGTTGATGGACAGGCCCGGGAAGGCGATGGTGTCCTCCACGTTGGGGTTGTCCTTCATGATCTCGCCCATGCGGCGGATCACCTCGTCCGTGCGGTCCAGCGTGGCGCCGTCGGGCAACTGGGCAAAGCCGATCAGGTACTGCTTGTCCTGCGCGGGCACGAAGCCCGAAGGCACGGCCTTGAACAGGCCGAAGGTCACGGCGATCAGCGCCAGGTAGATGGCCAGCATTAGCGCCTTGCGCGAGATCACGCGGCCCACGCCGCCGCTGTAGGCCTCGGAGCCCCGGTGGAACATGCGGTTGAAGCCGCGGAACAGCCAGCCGAAGGCCCGGTCCATGCCGCGCGTCAGCGCGTCCTTGGGCGCATCGTGGCCGCGCAGCAGCAGGGCCGCCAGCGCGGGCGACAGGGTCAGCGAGTTGATGGCCGAGATCACCGTGGAGATGGCGATGGTCACCGCGAACTGCTTGTAGAACTGGCCCGTGAGGCCGCTGATGAAGGCCAGCGGCACGAACACCGCCACCAGCACCAGGGCGATGGCGATGATGGGCCCGGACACTTCGCGCATGGCGCGGTAGGTGGCGTTGCGCGGCGTGAGACCGGCCTCGATGTTGCGCTCCACGTTCTCGACCACGACGATGGCGTCATCCACCACGATGCCGATGGCCAGCACCAGGCCGAACAGGCTCAGCGCGTTGATGGAAAAGCCCAGCAGATGCAGCACGGCAAAGGTGCCGATCACCGACACCGGCACGGCCAGCAGCGGGATGATGGAGGCGCGCCAGGTCTGCAGGAACAGGATCACCACCAGCACCACGAGCACGATGGCCTCCAGCAGCGTGTGCACCACCGATTCGATGGAGGCGCGCACGAACTGCGTGGGGTCGTAGGCGATGCGGTACTCCAGGCCCTCGGGCATGTTCTTGTTCAGGGCCTCCATGGTCTTGCGCACGTTGGCCGAGATCTCCAGCGCATTGGAGCCCGGCGCCTGGAACACGCCCATGCCCACGGCCGGGTCGTTGTTTAGCAGCGAGCGCAGCGAATAGTCGGCCGCGCCCATCTCCAGGCGGCCGATGTCGCGCAGGCGGGTCACGGCGCCGTCGGCGCCGCTCTTGACGATGATGTCGCCGAAGTCCTCCTCGCTTTGCAGGCGGCCCTGGGCGTTGATGGACAACTGCATGTCCACGCCCGGCAGTCCCGGCGAGGCGCCGACCACACCGGCCGCAGCCTGCACGTTCTGGCCACGGATGGCGGCCACCACATCGCTGGCCGACAGGCCGCGCTGCGCCACCTTCTGCGGGTCCAGCCACACGCGCATGGCGTAGTCGCCACCGCCGAAGATCTGGATTTGGCCCACGCCCTCGATGCGCGCCAGCGGGTCCTTCACGTTCAGCACCGCGTAGTTGCGCAGGTAGTTGATGTCATAGCGCTGGTTGGGCGAGACAAGGTGCACCACCATGGTCAGGTCGGGGGCGCTCTTGACCGTGGTGATGCCCAGGCGGCGCACCTCTTCCGGCAGGCGCGGCTCGGCCTGCGAGACGCGGTTTTGCACCATCTGCTGCGCCTTGTCGGGGTCGGTGCCCAGGCGGAAGGTGACGGTCAGCGTCATCACGCCGTCGCTGGTGGCCTGGCTGCCCATGTAGAGCATGCCTTCGACGCCGTTGATCTGCTCTTCCAGCGGCGTGGCCACGGTCTCGGCGATCACCTTGGGATTGGCGCCCGGGTACTGGGCGCGCACCACCACGGATGGCGGCGCGACCTCGGGGTATTCCGAGATCGGCAGCCCGCCCATGGCGATCAGGCCGGCGATCAGCATCAGCAGCGAAAGCACGCCCGCGAAGATCGGCCGGTCAATGAAGAATTTGGATAGGTTCATGGTGTTTGGCTCCGCCACGGCAAAGCGCGGCCCATGCCGCCTGCGGTCAGGCGGCATTTCAGAGGCAGGAAAGGTGTGCGGCTAGATCAGGACTTGGTTGCGTCAGCCACTTGTTCGGCTGCCTGCCGGGTGCCCGGCTGGCGGGCATCGGCCCGCGCATCCATGGACACCTCCTTGGGCGCGACCAGGGCGCCGGGGCGGATGTGCTGCAGGCCGTTGACCACCACGCGCTCGCCAGGCTGCAGGCCCTGGGTCACGTTGCGCAGGCCGTTGACCGAGGCGCCCAGCACCACCTCGCGGTAGACGGCCTTGTTGTCGCCGCCCACCACCATCACGTACTTCTTGCTCTGGTCCGTGCCGATGGCGCGCTCGCTGACCAGCAGCATGCTGCTGTCGCGCGCCTGGCCCATGCGGATGCGGGCGAACTGGCCGGGCATGAGGGCGCCGTCCTTGTTGTCGAAGGCCGCGCGCACGCGCACCGTGCCGCTTCGGGCATCGACCTGGTTGTCGATCAGCTGCAGCCGGCCCTCGAAGGGCGTGCTGCCGGCCGTGGCCGTGCCCATCTGCACGGGAATGCTGTCGATCCTGGCGCGGTTGCCCGCGCCGCCGCCCAGCTCCTTGAGCGCGCGCGTGATGACCTGCTCATCGGCATCGAAGCTCGCATAGATGGGGCTGACCGAGACCAGCGTGGTCAGCACCGGCGCGCCCGGGCCTGCGGCCACCAGGTTGCCCACGGTGATCTCGCGCTTGCCGATGCGGCCCGACACGGGGGCGCGCACCTGGGTGTAGCCCAGGTTCAGCCGCGCCGATTGCAGGGACGCCTGGGCCGCGCGCAGATTGGCCTCGGCCTCGCTGCCTGCGTTGATGCGCTCGTCCAGCTCGCGCTGGGCAATCGCCCGCTCGTCCCACAGGCGGCGTGCACGCTCCTGCTCGCTGCGCGCATAGGACTGGCGCGCTTGGGCCGAGGCCACCTGGGCTTCGGCCCGCTCGACCTCGGCCGCATACGGTGCGGGGTCGATGGTGATCAGCAGATCGCCCTGCTTGACCAGCGCGCCCTCGCGAAAGTGCACGGCCTGCACGGCGCCGGCGACGCGGGAGCGGATGTCCACGCGCTCCACGGCTTCAAGGCGGCCCGAGAACTCGTCCCAGGCGGTGACCTCGCTTTCGGCGACCGTGGCCACCGACACAGGCGTGGCGGCGGGCTGGGCGCTGGCGGGCGCGTCATCGGCCTTGGCATCGAAGCCGTGCAGGCCGAACAGGCCGGCGCTGACGGCGAGGATGGCCGCTGCGGCGGCCGGCAGCTTCCAGCCCTTGCGCTGGGCCGAGGCGGAAGAAGAGGGTGAGGAGGATGAGGTGGATTGGGTGGACATGGTGTTTTTTTGCGTAATTCAGGGAACACGATGCCCGCCCGGCGCCTGAACGCGCCGGGAAGGCGGAATCGAAATGGAAAAACGGGGGCAGCAAGGTTCGCCGGCTGCGGCGGCGCGGGGCCTAGCCCGGTGCTGCGGGCTTGTTCATGGTGGCCTCGAAGAAGTCATGCACATGCTGGAACACGGCGGCGCTGCAGGCCGTACAGGCCTCGGCCTCGGACAGGGCCTGCGGCCAGTTCGACGCGCTGGGCAGCACATGGCTGCTGGCCGTCACGCCGGCCGCGCGCAGGCGGGCCGCATAGGCCTGGGCCTCGTCGCGCAGCGGGTCGTCGCCACCCACCAGCACCAGAGCCGGCGGCAGCTGGGCCAGGCGCAGCGAGCTGCCGGGCACGGCATAGGGATGCATGGCGTCCTTGGGGCAGCTCAGGTACTCGCGCCAGCCCGTGGCCCAGCGGCATTCGCCGGCCTCGGGCGTGGCCTCGCGCTGCGAGGCGGTGCCGGTGCAGGGATCGAGCATGGGCGACACCAGGATCTGGCCTGCCAGCGGAGGGTGGCCCCGGTCTCGCGAGATCACGGCCACGGCGGCGGCCAGGTTGCCGCCGGCTTCTTCACCCGCGAGGAACAGCGGCGCGCCCTTGCCCGCCATCTTCACGCGGTGCTTGTACAGCCACTGCAGCACGGCGTAGCCCACCTCGATGGGCTGGGGAAACGGATGCTCGGGCGCCAGCGGATAGGCCAGCGACACCACGACGGCGCCCGCCTCGGCCAGCAGCCGGCCGATGTAGCGCCCGTTGTCCAGCGTGCCGCAGACAAAGGTGCCGCCATGGAAATGCAGCACCAGAGGCGAAATCGTGCCTGGCCTGCGCTGGCCATAGGCGCGCGCAGCCACGGTGCCGTGCTCGGGCAGCTCGATGGAGAATTCTGTTTCGGCAATCTGCGCCCCGACGGCGGGGCCGTTCGGAGGCGACGAGGAAGTGGACATGGCGCGAACCTGCGGCAATAGTCGATGGTTGGAATATAGGCGGCGCCGGCCATGTCTGAAATAGCAACGCAGCCATCGCTCTGTTTCCGTTTCACGAACAATCGCCCGATACCGCGCATGTGAGAATTCCGCCGAGCCGGCATTCCCTTGCCGGGCGCTGCAGGAGCAACTTTCCATGGACCAGATCCAGGCCATGCGTGTCTTCGTTCGCGTGGTGGAAGCCGGCAACTTCACCCGCGCCGCCGATTCGCTGGACCTGCCCAAGGGCACGGTCACCAAACAGATCCAGGCGCTGGAGGCGCGCGTGCGCGTCAAGCTGCTCAACCGCACGACGCGGCGCGTCACCGTCACGCCCGATGGCGCCGCCTACTACGAACGCGCGGCACGCCTGCTCAACGACTTCGACGATCTCGAAGCCAGCATGGTCAACACCCAGACCGCGCCCAGCGGGCGGCTGCGGCTGGACGTGGGCAGCTCCATGGCCCGGCTGATCATCATTCCGGCGCTGACCGAATTCTGCGAACGCTATCCCGACATACAGATCGACCTGGGCGTGGGCGACCGCCTGGTGGACCTGATCAGCGACAACGTGGACTGCGTGATCCGCGGGGGCGAGCTCAGCGACCAGTCCCTGGTGGCGCGCCGCATCGGCTCGATGAACTGGGTCACCGTGGCCTCGCCCGCCTACCTGGCACGCCATGGCGTGCCCCAGCATCCGTCCGAACTGGATACGAAGCACCAGATCGTCGCCTTCTTCTCGGGCCATACGCGGCGCATGTACCCGCTGGAATTCCAGCGGGGCGATGAATCCATCGAGGTGGCGGGCAACTACCGCATCGCGGCCAACGACAGCAATGCCTACACGGCCGCCGTGCTGGCGGGCTTTGGCATCGCGCAGCTGGTCACGGCCTTTGCCCAGCCGCTGATCGACAGCGGCGAACTGGTCGAGGTCCTGCCCGAGTGGACCCAGCCGCCGCTGCCCATACACGTGGTCTACCCGCCCAACCGCCACCTCAGCGCCAAGGTGCGGGCCTTCGTGGACTGGGCGGCCGACCTGTTCGCGCGCCATCCCCAGCTGCAGCGCAGCTGAAAGGCCGGCGATGGGATGGCCGGGCGGGCCCAAGCCCCGTCCGGCTGCAAGGCCTTCCCAGCCACTCTTCATGTCAGCGGGCATGGCGCCAGCCATTCCCATTCGCCATGACCATGCACGCCACCGGATACGGCCGATCCAGGAGCCTGCCTGCCCGCCCACTGCTGCACGCAGCTTTCTGCCATGCACCAAATACCGTCAACCCCCTCTGAAGATGCACCGAAACACGGCACGAAGGCACCAAGCTCGGGCGCCGTTCACCAAAACGATGCATGACGGCATAACTTTTAGGCATAATCTTGGTTTGCACTCACCCCTTCCCGCAGCCGTTTTTAGTCAGAGGTTTTTTCCATGAAGTACGAGTCCGTCGGCCAGTTCCTTGATGAAGTCGCGCAACGCAATCCCGGCCAGCCCGAATTCCTGCAAGCCGTCACCGAAGTGATGGAAAGCCTGTGGCCCTTCATCGAGAAGAACCCCAAGTACGCCGAGCACGGACTGCTGGAGCGCCTGGTCGAGCCCGAGCGCGTGGTCATGTTCCGCGTGAGCTGGACCGACGACAAGGGCCAGGTGCAGGTCAACCGCGGCTTCCGCATCCAGCACAGCATGGCCATCGGCCCCTACAAGGGCGGCCTGCGTTTCCACCCCTCGGTCACGCTGTCGGTGCTCAAGTTCCTGGCGTTCGAGCAGACCTTCAAGAACGCGCTGACCACGCTGCCCATGGGCGGCGGCAAGGGCGGCTCGGACTTCGATCCCAAGGGCAAGAGCCCCGCTGAAGTCATGCGCTTTTGCCAGGCCTTCGTCACCGAGCTGTTCCGCCACGTGGGCCCGGACACCGACGTGCCGGCAGGCGACATCGGCGTGGGCGGCCGCGAAGTGGGCTTCATGGCCGGCATGTACAAGAAGCTGTCCAACAGCGCCGCCAGCGTGTTCACGGGCAAGGGCCTGTCCTTCGGCGGCTCGCTGATCCGCCCCGAAGCCACCGGCTACGGCACCGTCTACTTCGCCCAGGAAATGCTGGCCACGCGCGGCCAGTCCTTCGCAGGCAAGACCGTCTCCATCTCCGGCTCGGGCAATGTGGCCCAGTACGCCGTGGAAAAGGCCATGCAGCTGGGCGCCAAGGTGGTGTCGGTCTCCGACTCCTCGGGCACCGTGTATGACCAGGACGGCTTCACCACCGAGAAGCTGGCCATCCTGATGGACGTGAAGAACCACCGCTACGGCCGCGTGGACGAGTACGCCAAGCTGGTGGGCGCCGAGTTCCTGCGCGGCAAGACGCCGTGGCACCTGAAGGTGGACGTGGCCCTGCCCTGCGCCACGCAGAACGAACTGACCGAGGAAGATGCCAAGGTGCTGATCGCCAACGGCGTGGTCTGCGTGGCCGAAGGCGCCAACATGCCCTCGACCATCGAAGCCGCCAAGGCCTTCGAGAAGGCCGGCGTGCTGTACGCACCGGGCAAGGCCAGCAATGCCGGTGGCGTGGCCACCTCGGGCCTGGAGATGAGCCAGAACGCGGCCCGCCTGTCCTGGCCCGCCGAGGAAGTCGATGCCCGCCTGCTGCAGATCATGCAAGGCATCCACGCCGCCTGCCTGAAGTACGGCAAGCGCGAGGACGGCACGGTCAGCTACATCGACGGCGCCAACATCGCCGGCTTCGTCAAGGTAGCCGATGCCATGCTGGCCCAGGGCGTGATCTGAGCGTCAGCGCTCCCCACCCCTGACGAAAGCCCATGCAGCCTGCTGCATGGGCTTTTTTCATGGAAAGAGATGGATTCGCGCGCCTTACCTGTCGCGCACCGCATCGGCCAGCGCCGCCCAGGCCTTGAGCGTCAGCGCATGCGTGAAGGCCGCGCCCGCCACCGGGTGCGATGACAGCTTGACCACCACCATCTGCGCGGCCGGGTTCACGTGGATGAACTGGCCGTGAATGCCGGCGGCCTCGTAGGCGCCATCGGCGTTGTGCAGTACCCACCATTGGTTGCGGTAGCTGTAGCCGGGCCGCGCGGCCTGGATGCCGCGGAACTTGAACTGCTCGCGGTCGCCGCCGCGCGCAATGTCGTCCAGTACCGCCTTGTCGAAGATCTTGTGGCCGTTGAAGCTGCCGCCCAGGCGCAGCATCTCGCCCACGCGCGCCAGGTCACGCGCCGTGGCGTTCAGGCCCGCGCCCTGCAGCGGCGTGCCGGTGCTGTCCACCATCACATAGGCGTCTTCCTGCATGCCCAGCTTCTGCCAGATGTTCTCGCTCATGAGATCGCTCCAGCGCCGGCCCGTGACGCGCGAGACGATCCAGCCCAGCACCTCGGAATGCACGGTGCGGTAGACAAAGCCCTCGCCATGCGTGCCTTCCTTGGGCAGCGTCTTGAGGAAGTCGTACACATTGGTCGGCCCCGCGTAGCCGGGCGGACGCGGCAGCATGCCCGAGGCCCAGGAGTAGCCGAAGATCTCGGTCCTGGGGTCGGTGTAGTCCTCGCGAAAGCGCACGGCCCCGGTCATGTCCATGACCTGGCGCACCGTCATGTCGCCCCAGGCAGAGCCTTCCAGCTCGGGCACGTATTTAGTGACCAGGGCCTGGGGATCGATGCGCCCATCGTGGGCCAGTTGCGCGGCCATCAGGCCGGTGAACGATTTGGTGACCGAGAACAGCAGGTGCGGCGAGCTGGCCTGCATCTGGTTCTGGTAGCGCTCGAAGACCACCCGCCCCTTGTGCAGCACCACGATGGCGTCGGTGTAGGTGCGGTCCAGCCACTGGTCCACGGTGACGGGCTGGCCCTTGTCGTCGTCAAAGCGCAGGCCGCCCAGGGCCATGGGCGCTTCGGGCAGTGCCGAGGGCGCCGCCGCGCCGCGCCGGATGTTCTGCGTGGGCTGGATTTCGCGCAGGTGCTGCACCACCCAGCGCAGCTGTGGATAGCGGTAGCCGTTGGACACGTCCACGCGCTTGTCGGCGGCCGGCGGAAAGCCTTGCATCAGCCCCAGCTGCTCCAGGCGCACGCTGTCGGGCGGCGGCAGCGCGGGCGCTGCGGAGGCCTGTGCCTGGGCCGCCACCCAGCCGAGCAGTAGCACCAGCAGGGCCATGGCATGCCGGGAGCGCCGAAAGAGCGGACTGACCATCGTTGTCTCCTTGGTTTTTTGGAAACGGCCAGTCTTGCAGAAAGCCCCCGGCCGGTCACGGGTGTTCGCCCGCCCGCAGGCCGCAAGGCTGTCGTCTGCGCGACGAAGGTTTTAGTGGGGCATTCAGCGGCGCATCAAGGCCGCATCGCACCAGCGCTGCGCCACGGCCGGAGAAGTGGTGCAGACCGTGTCGTGCGTCACCGTGGTCACGGCGCGCTCCAGCAGCTGGATGTCGGCCTCGTGCTGGCGCGCCACATGCGGGTCCTCGAAGAAGATCACGCGCTGGCAGCGGCGGTCCAGCACCAGGTCGGCGATCTGCGCATCGCCGCCCAGCGGGCCGCTGTTGTAGCGGTCCACCCAGGGCCGGTCCTCGGGCCAGCCACGGCTCCAGGCCATTTCGTTGAGGCGCTGGCCCGTGGTGCCCGTGCCCACGCGCCGGCCAAAGCGCGACAGCAGCTCGAAGTTGCGCGCCGCGAAATCCAGCATGGTGGGCTTGAGCGCATCGTGGGCGATCAGCGCCAGCGTCTGCTGTGCGTAGTCGTGAAAGCGCTGCGCACCGGCATCCTTGGGCAGACCTGCCTGGATGCGCTCCATCTCGACCCAGTCCCGCGCCGAGGCCACGGTGGACAGGAAGGGCTTGCCATGGATCACGCACTGGCGCTTGAGCGCCACGGCCTCGGGAAAGATGGAGGACGGATCCACCGGGTCGGTGAAATAGATGGCCCCGTCGATGGTGCGCTCGTCACCTTCCACGCCCACCACCTCGGCCACCAGTTTCATCAGCCCGCCTTCGCGGCCATAGGGATAGCGGCGCAGGCCCCGGTAGGACGCCAGCATGCCGGCCGCCTGGATGGCATCGAAGGTGCGGCCCACGGCATGCAGGCCCAGCTGCAGCTCGCGGATGCCGGACTCGCAGGCGCGCAGCCAGCCGAACAGTGCGGCATCCTCGGTTTGGTGGTGGATTCGGTTGGCGGCCAGGCCCAGGCGTATCGGCATACAGGTTCACTCATCAACAGTGGGGAGAGGCCCGTGCAGCCAGGACAGCCTGCGGACCAGCGGCAAGAATAGCGCCAATCCATGACAGCGCCTGCCGGCACGGCAGCGGCGCTGAACTTTTGGCCGGCCCGTGCATCCATTGTTGCGTCATGCCCTCACTGCTTTCCCACCTGTGGCCCCGACGGCGCCTGCACCGGCTCACGGCAGCGCTGGGCGTGGCCGCGCTGCTGGCGGCCAGCGGCTGCTCCGTTCTGGATACCAAGCAGCGCGAATGGATCTTCCAGCCCAGCGACCGCAGCTGGCCCGGCGCCAACACGGCCGGCATGGAAGATGTCTGGATCGACATGCCAACGCAGGACGGCGCCCGCCTGCATGCGCTGTGGCTGCCCCAGCCGGCCACGGCCAGCAACGCCCCCGTGCTGCTGTACCTGCATGGCGCGCGCTGGAACGTTGCCGGCTCCTCGCCGCGCATCCGGCGGCTGCACGAGCTGGGCTTTTCGGTGCTGGCCATCGACTACCGGGGCTTTGGCAAGAGCAGCGCCGGCCTGCCGTCCGAGGAATCGGCCGCCGAGGACGCACGCGCCGGCTGGGACTGGCTGGGCCGGCACGCTCCGGACCGGCCGCGCTTCATCTTCGGCCATTCGCTGGGCGGCGCCATCGCCATCGACCTGGCGCGCAGCGTCCAGGATGAGGCCGGCGTCATGGTCGAGGCCACCTTCACCAGCATTCCCGACGTGGTCCGCAGCTTCCGCTGGGGCTGGCTGCCCGTGGGGCCGCTGATCACGCAGCGCTTTGCCTCCATCGACAAGGTGGCCGGCTTAGGCTCGCCGCTGCTGGTCGTGCACGGCAGCGCCGATCCGCTGATCCCCGCCACGCTGGGCCGCCAGCTGTTCGAGGCGGCCAGCGAGCCCAAGCGCTTCGTGCTCATCGAAGGCGGCAACCACCACAACACCCAGTCGCGCGCCATGGACCAGTACCGGCGGGCGCTGGACGAGCTGTTCGGGCTGCGCCTGCTCGCACAGGCGCCCACCGCGCCAGCTATTGCACCTCAGGTATTGCGCTAACATCCGCGCTTGCGGTGCAGGCCGCACCTGGACCTGCGGGAAGGGTTGAACCCACCTGTATGCGCCTCTCGGCGTTTTTCTCTTGCCACATGCCTTTGTGCGCCAAGCTGCAGGTCATTGGCCTTCGTGCACGGAGGTATCCCTGTGAAACGCATCCCCGCCCGGCCCGACATGGGCCATCTCAAGAAACAGGCCAAGCAACTGCTGGCCGCCTATCGCGCAGGCTCGGCCCAGGCCATGGAGCAATTGCGCGCCCACCTGCCCGCTGCCCGGGGCCGCACGGATGAAGCGCTGGCCGCCATGGACCTGCGGCTGCACGACGCCCAGTCCGCCGTGGCGCGCGAGCACGGTTTCGCCTCATGGAGCGAGCTGTCAGGCTACGTCGAGGCATGCCAGCGCCTGGCAGCGGACCCCGAGACATCCCGGCTGCACTGGCTGGCCCTGGTCTATGCCGGCGATGTGGCGGGCGGCACGCACCGCGCGCAGCCCGCGCTGGCCCGGCGCCTGCTGGACGAGCGGCCGGAGCTGCCGGGCAATGATCCCTGGATGGCCTGCGCCATCGGCAACCTGGCCGCGCTGCGCGAAGCCACGCACAGAGATCCCGGCTGGCTGCAGCGCGCAGGCGGGCCGCTGGGACTGCCGCCGCTGGTGGCCGTCACGCACTCGTGCCTGCTGCGCCTGCCCGAGTTCGCCGAGCCGCTGCGCGCCTGCGCGCGCTGGCTGCTGGACGCGGGCGCCGACCCGCTGCAGACCGTGGGCAATCGCTGGCCGCCGGCCTCGCTGCAGGCGCCCTCCGAGACCGAGCGGCTGTCAGCACTCTATGGCGCAGCAGGCCAGAACCATGATGCGCAACTGACGCAGATGCTGCTGCAGGCCGGGGCCGACCCCAACGACGGCGAATCGCTCTACCACTCTCTGGAAGGCACGCCGGCCAGCCGCGAATGCACGCGGCTGCTGCTGCAGGCGGGCGCGCGTGTGGAGGGCAGCAATGCCCTGTTCCGCGTGCTGGACCTGGACGATGAGCAGGCCCTGCGCCTGCTGCTGGACCACGGCGCCGATCCGAACGAGGACAACGGCCAGGGCGAATGGGGCCGCCCGCTGCTGTGGGCCATACGCCGGCTGCGCTCGCCCGCCCACGTGCAGGCCTTGCTGGATGCAGGAGCCGACCCGGCCACCCGCACACCGCAAGGCCTGGGCGCCGCCCGCCTGGCACGGCGCTTTGGCCTGGCCGACGTGGCCGTCCTGCTGGAACAGGCCACGGGCGCTGAACCCGCCACGCCCGAAGAACAGTTCGTTGCCGCCTGCGCCATGGGCGACCGGGCCCAGGCCGGAGGGCTTCTCGCGTCCCACCCGGGTCTGCTGCAAGGACTGTCTCACGAGCAGCTGCGCATGCTGCCCGAACTGGCAGCCCTGGGCCGCTTGGAGGCCGTGCGCTGCATGGTGGAACTGGGCTGGCCCATCGCTGCGCGCGGCGGCGACTGGGATGCATCCGCACTGAACCAGGCCGTTTTCCGTGGCGATGCCGCCATGGCGCGCTTCCTGCTGGAGCACGGCGCACAGTGGACCGAACGCCACGCCTATGGCGACAACTGCGCAGGAACCCTGTGCTGGGCATCGCTGAACCGGCCCGAATCCACGGAACCCGGCGGCGGCGACTGGCTGGGCTGCGCCCACGCCCTGCTGGACCACGGTATGCCCATGGCCCGGCCCGACCCCGAAGTACCCGGCTGCGTGCTCATCGACGGCAACCGGCAGCGGTATCCGGACGAGATCACGGATTTGCTGCTAGGGGTTGACGCGGACTAGGTCCGCCCGACCCGAAAACCCGTCCTGCCGGCTGGCCCGGCAGGATTCAGCTGCAGTGCCTGCATGGGTCAGAACAGATCAAACCGGCTCATGTAGGCATCGCATGCCAGCAGCCACGCATGTTCATCATTGGACCCCGAAGGCGGCGGGCCGATGAAGTTGTTGAGCCGGGATCTGGCGCGCAAAGGCTTGAGCAGGCGTGCCGCCTCGCCAAAGGCGGGCAGCGTCAGCCCCTGGTCCATATCCCCCAGTCCTGGGAAATCTCCTGCCCGTATCCCCAGACAGTTGCCTACATCCCCAGCCGAAAGATACTGGCTGGCCTGAACCTGCTTGCGCACCGCATCCCGACCACCCAGCTTTTCCAGCAAGGCATCACTCACAAAACTCAGCCAGTTGATGCTGTACATGGCGTTGTTGAAGTCATGGCTCATCAGCGCAAGACTGCCCAGGGCATTCAAGCCTGGAAAACGCTGCAGATAGGGGTACAGCATCTGCTGGCCCTTGCCATCGGGATCGATATTGCGCTCCTCCACTGCAGGCATGACACCCCATCCGGCAATGGCCCAGAAAGGCTGCATCAACTCCACCACCTGGGTGGTAATGCGGCCCACATTGTTTTCGGGCAGCTGATCCAGGACCCACCATGCAGGAAATGCCATGCGAATGAAAGACATGGAAGGGCCTATGCCAGGCGTCGTATATCTGTCATGCCCCCAAATACCTTCGTCATTCTCAATGCGACAGTAAAGGCGAAAGTCTTGCGCATTGTTCTCCCACACCTCAGGGGGATTTGGCTTGCCCGAAGCCATATGAAATATCAGTGCATAACCTTTTGGGTTATCAAAGCTTTTCTGCTTTTTTGCAGCCAACTTTCTTTGTGCTATCGCGCTGGTCAGCATGGCAGGCATTCCGTCGTACCAATAAACCAGTTTCTCCTTCCCTACAGCCTCACAAAAAATATCGACCACTTCCCATGCACGCTCACGCACAGCCAAGGAATCCCCTTCATGGAACACCATTTCAATGGTCCAGCCGGCTCTTGCGCAGACATCACCGAACTGATTGCACAGTACCAGCGCCTTGAGAATATCGATCGTCGCCACGGTGGCTTTTTGCAGCTCTCTGGTGCTCAAAGGTTTTTTGAAATCTTTTGCCATATCAACCCTCCATATTTCGCTATACCGAAGCCATCACCTCAAAAGGACAACCCGAGGACTCTTGCCAGTGCAGTCCCCACTATGCCTATACCTCGGAGCGCCCGCCCCAGCGCAGACGCACCGGCTGCAGCCCCGACCGCCGCCGCCGTATCCTTATTCACCCGCTCGGACAAAGAGATGGCCTTTTCCCTGTTGGCCTGCCATCGCGCTGCCTGGTTCAACACACCTTGGTTCGACTTTTCTCCATCGCCGTCGCACGCACAACTTCTTGCATCCAAGGCTTTCTTGAGAAACTTGTCTCCAAAAAGGTGCGTATAGGCCTGAAGCTGTGTCCTGCCGTCTGTCCCTTCCGCATTGGAAAAGCCATCCCCCGGAAACTTCATCTCATAGACCCGCTGCACGTTGTCCAGCACAGGCGGCAGGCGCGGGTTCTTCACCACGACCACATCCGGAATGCGCGAGCCCGCAGGCCGGCTGCGCGTGGGGCGCACGGGCTCGTTGCGCGACATGACAGGTGCTCTGTTCAGGTAAGGCACTTCCTGCTTGTAGTAGCCCCGGTAGCCTTCAAACCCATCGGCCTGCATGACCACGCCGGCCACGCAGCGCTGGCCCAGGCCGCCGGTCATGCAGCAGCAAAACAGCTCGCACAGCGCCCTGCGGTCCAGTTCGTTGTCGAAGTCCCGGGTGCCGCATACCTTGTTGAAGCCAACAAGCACGACAGCCTTGCACAGGTCCCTGGACCGCTTCAGGCGATTGAGGGCAATGAAGGCGGGAACCAGTTGCCCGCAGCTCATGTATCCGAGCGGATGGCCGGTGGCCGCTCCACTGCCCCATTCAACTCGTGGAAACGCCCTGCGCGGCTCAATGGCGCATGGATGTCTATCCTGAATGTCATTGGCTCCTTCGCCTGTGAAAGGCGCTCCCTTCCTTCTGAAAGGAAAATAATAGGAGCAATGAATTGGGCAGGTAAATCCTATTTTTCAGAGATTTCCAGGACTGAGCTGCCCGCAATTGGCAGCGGTCTCCTCTGAAAACTGGCAGAAAAAAGCCTAGGACAAGCAATGGCCAGAAAGCCTGTTTCAGGCGCCGCTCTCGCCTGTCACTCGGCAATCACCTCCTGCTGCAGGTCAAAGCCCCTGCGCTCCCGCACGCTCGTGCTGCCAGCGCCGCAACACAAACCCCAGCCACAGCGCCGTGAACACGGCCGCGCCAAAGACCCAGCCCGACAGCGCGCCCGCCATGCTGCCCGACAGCAGCGTGCCGATGGTGCAGCCCAGCCCCGTCATGGCGCCCCAGCCCAGCAAGGCGCCACCGGCCAGGCCGCGAGCCGCATCGCGCCAGGTGGGGCGGCGCGGCGTCCACTGGCGGCTGGCCACGGCAGCGCCCCAGGCACCGGCCACCAGGCCCAGCAGCAGCACGGCATGGGGCGTGAGCAGGCTGTTGAGCACGGCCGTGGCGCATCCGCCCAGGGTATCGAGGCCGTGCAGGCGCTCGGGCACCCAGCCGCCTGCCTGGGCCCAGCCGCGCACGGTGCTGCCCAGCGTGGTGGTCACGCCCAGCGGCCGCATGCGCACGATGGCGGCGGCCGCGATCAGGCCCACGGCCAGGCCGCCCAGCGCGGCGTTCCAGCGGCCTTGCCACAGTGACAGCCACAGCTGGCGCAGGCCCGGTGGCTGCGCCGGTTCTGCCGCAGGCCGGGGCCGTGCGCGGCCCGAGCGCCCATGAATGCGCCAGACCCAGGCCGCCAGCAGGCCCAGCACGGCCAGTTGCAGCGCCAGCGCGCCGCCATAGCCCAGATGGGCCGGCAGCCAGATGACGGGCGCATCGGCAATGGCCAGGCTGTACAGCGGGTTCCAGCTGCGAAACCCCAGCACGAAGCCCAGGCCCGTGCCGACCAGGGCAAAGGGCGCCACGGGCGAGCCCTCGCCCAGCCGGTACCAGTGGGCGCTGATGCACGAGCCCGAGACCGACATGCCCGCTCCAAAGGCCAGGCCCGCAAGGACCAGCACCCAGCTCACGGGACCTATGTGCATGTCGGGCGGCAACTGCCCGGGCTGGGGCACGGCCACCCAGCTGCCCAGCACCACGGTCATGCCCGCCGAGCCCACGGCCAGCGCCAGCAGGATGGAGAGCACGCCGCGCGGGTCGCCGAACTCGAACCAGTCGCGCGCATGGCAGTAAAAGCAAAAGCGCGAGCGCTGCAGCACCAGCCCCAGCAGCAGGCCCAGCGCCAGCGCAAAGACCAGGGTGCGCCCGCCGCCTTGCAGCTGCAGCTGCGCCGCCACAGGCCAGGCTGCGGCCAGCACGGCGGCCAGGGGCAGCCATCTGGTCCAGTCCCTTGCCCTGTGCCTGCCATTCACGTTCTGCGTGTGCTCACCGGTCACGCTTGTCATTGCTGCCCCCTTTTGTTGCCATCCACCCATAAAAAAGGGGCCCGCAGCCTGCGGGCCCCAAAGGAGCCGAGCTTTTGCCAAAGCCACACGTCACGCACCTGATCCGTCGAACCAAGAGCACTGACACCCCTCGCCCGGCCCCCGCCTTCAAGACAGGTTGATCGACGGCGGAATCATTTCGCGGCCCAGACCGTACCGGCCGGGTTGTTGATGGGCACGCCCACGGAGTTGCCGTATTCGGTCCACGAGCCGTCGTAGTTGCGCACCTGGTAGCCGAGGATCTTGGACAGCGCAAACCAGGTGTGGCTGGAGCGCTCGCCGATGCGGCAATAGGTGATGACGGGCTTGCTGCCGTCGATGCCCACGCCCGCATAGAGCTTCTTGAGTTCTTCGGCGGACTTGAAGCTGCCGTCCTCGCGCACGGCCTGCCCCCAGGGCACGTTGACGGCACCGGGGATGTGGCCGGCGCGGATGGCCAGCTCCGGCACGCCGGCCGGGGCGAAGACCTTGCCCTGGTATTCGTCGGCCGAGCGGATGTCGACGAGCCTGGCGTCGCTGCGACCTTCGGCCGAGGCCAGCGCATCGGTCAGGCGCGCGCGCAGCGCGGTGTTGACCTTGCCCACGCGGTAGGTGGTGGCCGCATATTCCGGGGCGCGGTTGTTGAGGGGGCGGTTCTCGGCCTCCCACTTCTTGCGGCCGCCGTCCAGCAGCTTGACGTTCTGCACGCCATAGATGTCGAAGACCCAGGCCCCCCAGGCCGCGAACCAGTTGTTGGTATCGCCGTACAGCACAACCGTGGTGCCGTCCTTCACGCCGGCCTGCGACAGCAGTTTCTCGAACTGCTCCTTGCCCACGATGTCGCGGCGCACCTTGTCGTTGAGATCGTTGTGCCACGAGAAATTGACCGCGCCCGGCACATGGGAGCGCTCGTACAGGCCGGGGTTGACGCTGACTTCGACGATGCGCACGTCGGCGCGGTTGAGGTTGGCCGCCAGCCATTCGGTGCTGACCAGCGGACCTTCGGGAACGGGCGCATTGGCATGGGCCGTGCCGCCGATCAGGGCCGCGACGTACAGCACGGTGCAGGCACCCTGGCGCAGGGTGGCGGGGATGGTGGAGAAAGCGGTCGGCGTTGCCATCACGGTCCTTTGTTCGCAGTTGCGTTGATTGCTCGGTTGGGGTCGGGTTGCTCTGCAATGCAATGTAGGCAGGGGCGGGCCGGTTCCCAACTGCGCAATCCGCAGATGGATATGCGCCGCCAAGGCATGGACAGCGGCACCCCGGGTTCTCTGCTACCCTCGGGCGCCTATGTCAGCGCCCCTGTCTCCCGCCGTCGCGCAAGCGCAGCCGGCCATGTCCCCCGTCCTGGTCGTCATCCTGCTCGGCCTGCTGCTGGGGCTTCAGCCGCTGGCCACAGATCTGTACCTGCCCGCCCTGCCCTCGATACAGGCAGCCTTCTCCACCCAGGTGTCCCAGGTGCAGCTCACGCTGACGGCCTTCCTGCTGGCCTTCGGCTGCTCGCAGCTGGCCTGGGGGCCGCTGTCCGACCGCTTCGGGCGCAGGCCCATCCTGCTGGCAGGCATGTCCATCTATGTGCTGGCGGCCCTGGGCAGCGCCAGCGCCGAGACCATGGAATCGCTGATTGCCTGGCGCGCGCTGCAGGGGGCATCGCTGGGCGCCGGCGTGATGTGTGCGCGCGCCATGGTGCGCGACCTGTTCGCGCCGCACCTGGGTGCCCAGGTCATGTCCAAGGCGCTGACCGGGCTGGGCGTGATCGCCTTCCTGAGCCCCGTCAGCGGCAGCCTGCTGGTGGATTCGCTGGGCTGGCGCTCGACCATGCTGGCCCAGGCCGTGATGGGTGCGCTGGCCCTGCTGCTGGTGGCCCTGCGCTTCACGGAGACACTGGCCCGCACCAATCCCACGGCGCTGCAGCCGCTGGCCCTGGCGCGCAACTGGATCACCATCGTGCGCCACCCGGGATTCCAGTCCTACCAGTTGCTGACCTGCTGCACCTATGCGGCCCTGTTCACCAACCTGGCCGCATCTTCCTTCACCTATATCCATGTGCTGGGCGTAAGCCGCACGGGCTACGGCCTGCTGATGGGCAGCAATGCGCTGTGCTACATCGCGGGCACCTTCCTGTGCCGCTGGCTGCTGCAGCGCATGGATGTGCGGCGCGCCGTGCAGATTGCCGGGCTGGCCAGCCTGCTGTCGGCCACGGCCATCGGCATTGCGGCGCTGGCCGATGCGCGCAGCCTCTGGGCCTATGCCCTGCCCTTCTATATCTTCCAGATCGCCCATGGCGTGCACATGCCCTGCGGCCAGAGCAATGCCATCGCGCCCTTCCCGCAGTCGGCGGGCACGGCCTCGGCGCTCAACGGCTTCACCATGATGCTCATCGCCTTTGCCATGGGACACTGGCTGGGCCTGCACCTGGACGGCCAGTCCACCCGGCCCATGGCCTTCGGCATCTGGTTCTGGGGCGTGTGCACGGCCCTGGTCGCCTGGGGGCTGGTGCGCCGCCACGGCGGGGTCGATGGCCACCGCTGATTTTCATTTCCTGCGTTTGCGTTTTTTGAATGTCCACCGCTTCCCCGCTCCCCTGCCTGGCCATCGCCGGCCCCACCGCTTCCGGCAAGACCGCTGCCGCCCTGGCCCTGGCCAGGCTGCTGGCCGAACGCGGCCAGGCCGCAGAAATCATCAGCGTGGACTCGGCCCTGGTCTATCGCGGCATGGACATCGGCACGGCCAAGCCCACGCCCGAAGAACTGGCTGCGTGCCCCCATCACCTGATCGATATCCGCGACCCGCTGCAGGCCTACAGCGCGGCCGAGTTCGTGCAGGACACGCAGCGCCTGGTGGCCGAGATCCGCGCGCGCGGCGCCCTGCCGCTGCTGGTGGGCGGCACCATGCTGTATTTCAAGGCCCTGCAGGATGGCATTGACGACATGCCGGCCGCCGACCCCGCCGTGCGCGAGCGGCTGGACGCCCAGGCCACCGAGATCGGCTGGCCCGCCATGCATGCGCTGCTGGCCCAGGTCGATCCCGCCACGGCCGCACGCCTGGCGCCGGCCGACAGCCAGCGCATACAGCGCGCGCTGGAGGTCTGGCAGGTGTCGGGCAAGCCGCTGTCCAGCTTTCATACGCGGGCGGGCAAGGATGCGGCACAGGGCCTGATCAGCCCCGGCGGCTTCTTCTCGCTGGAGCCGCAGGACCGCGCCTGGCTGCATGCACGCATCGCCCAGCGCTTCGACGCCATGCTGGACGCCGGCTTCATCGACGAAGTGCAACAGTTGCGCGCGCGCGGCGACCTGCACCTGGACCTGCCCTCCATCCGCTGCGTGGGCTACCGCCAGGCCTGGGAATCGCTGGACGGCCTGTACCCCATGGACTCGCTGCGCGAACGCGGCATTGCCGCCACGCGCCAGCTGGCCAAGCGCCAGATCACCTGGCTGCGCAGCATGCCCGCCCGCCATGCCATTGCCTGCGATATGCCCGATGCCCAGCAGCAACTGCTGCAGGCAGCGATGGCCGTGGTGGCCGCAGCAACCCAGGCCCGCAACGGCTGAACAGGAAACCGCCTTCATGACTGCCGCGCCCCGGGACAACACGCCGCTGACTCAGTCGCCGCTGCTTCAGGTCCAGGGCCTGGCGCGGCGCTACCGCAACGACGGCGGCACGGAAACCGCCGTCTTCGAGAACGTGGACTGCAGCGTGGCGCGCGGCGAGTTCGTGGCCATCGTGGGTGACTCGGGCGTGGGCAAGTCCACCTTTCTCAACTGCCTGGCCGGGCTCGATGAGTGGCAGCAGGGCCGCGTGCTGCACGAAGGCCAGGACCTGTCGGCCCTGGATGAAACCGGCCGCGCACTGTGGCGGCGCAGCCATGTGGGCTTCGTGTTCCAGGCCTTCCATGTACTGCCCCATCTGGATGTCTGGCACAACGTGGCCCTGCCGCTGATGCTGCTGCAGCGGCTGGATGCGGCGGGCTGCCAGCGCGTGCAGCAACTGCTGCAGGCCGTCGGGCTGCAGGGGCTGGAGCAGCGCCTGCCCTGGCAGCTCAGCGGCGGCCAGCTGCAGCGCGTGGCCATTGCACGCGCCCTGGTCCACGGACCGGCCCTGCTGCTGGCCGACGAGCCCACCGGCAACCTGGACCCCGGCACGGCCGCACAGGTCATGGAACTGCTGCTGCAGCAGACCCGCGAGCACCAGGCCGCCCTGGTGCTGGTCACGCACTCCATCGAGGCCGCGCGCCGTGCCGACCGCGTGCTGCGCCTGACCGCACAGGGCATGCAGCCCGCCTAGCGCCAAAGATCGCCCGCCCATGCTCGCCCTGCTTCGCACCTTTTCCTGGCAGGAGCTGCGCCAGCATCCCTGGCGCACGGCCACCGCCCTGGTGGCCATCATGCTGGGCGTGGCCCTGGGCTTTGCCGTGCATGTGATCAACCAGTCCGCGCTCGATGAGTTCTCGCGCGCCGTGCGCACGGTCAGCGGCCAGCCAGACCTGGAGTTGCGTGCCATGCAGGGCGGCCTGCCCGAATCGCTGTATGGCCGTGTTGCGCAGCAGCCCCAGGTCAGCCTGGCCGCACCCTGGATCGAAGCCACGGCCCTGGCCGGCACCGCCACGCCGGTGCAGTTGCGCGTGCTGGGCGGCGATGCGCTGCGGCTGGCGCCCGTGGCGCCTGCGCTCATGCCCCGGCTGTTCGATGGCGGCGGGCGGCTGGACCTGTTCGCGCCCGATGCGGTCTTCCTCAATGCAACGGCACTCGAAGCCCTGGGCCTGACGCCGGAGCAGGCGCGGCACACGCCCCTGCCATGGCAACTGGGCGGGCGCGCGCAGACCCTGCGCATCGCGGGCACGGTCGCTGCATCCGGCCCGCCGCTGGCCGTGATGGACATCGGTGCGCTGCAGGACAGCCTGCAGCGCTGGGGCCAGGTGGACCGCATCGATGTGCTGCTGGCCGAAGGCGCCACGCGCGAGTCCCTGCTGGCCGCGCTGCGCCGCCTGCCCGACTGGCCCGCCCAGACCCTGGCCAGCCGCCCCGGCGACGACCAGCAGCGCATAGCCGAGATGTCGCGCGCCTACCGCGTCAACCTCACGGTGCTGGCCCTGGTGGCGCTGTTCACGGGGGCGTTCCTGGTGTTCTCGGTGCTGGCGCTCAGCGTGGCCCAGCGCGCGCCGCAGTTCGCCCTGCTGGCCGTGCTGGGATTGACACCGCGCCAGCGCCTGGGCCTGGTGCTGCTGGAATCGCTACTGCTGGGCATGGTGGGCAGCGCGGCCGGCATTGCCCTGGGCGCGGGATTGGCCTGGCTGGCCCTGCACCTGCTGGGCGGTGACCTGGGCGGCGGCTACTTTGCCGGCGTGCAGCCCGCGCTGCAGTGGAGCGCCAGCGCCGCGCTGACCTTTGGCCTGCTGGGCGTGGCCGCCACCGTGGCTGGCGGCTGGTGGCCGGCGCGCCAGGCCATGGAGTTGCCGCCCGCCGCCACGCTCAAGGGCCAGGGCGCGGGCTCCGAACGCGCGGCGCGCGGCATGCCAGCCCTGCTGCTGATGGCAGCCAGCGTGGCCCTGGCCTTTGTGCCGCCCGTGGCCGGCATTCCCCTGGCCGCCTATGCCGCCGTGGCCCTGCTGCTGCTGGGCGGCATGGCCGCCCTGCCCTGGTTGCTGGGCCAGCTGTTGCGCCTGGTGCCGCAATCGCTGCTGCGCCAGCCGCTGGCCCTGCTGCCCGTGGAGCGCGCACGGCGCATGCGCCGCAGCACCACGGTGGCCGTGGGCGGCGTGGTGGCCAGCCTGAGCCTGGCCGTGGCGCTGACCGTGATGGTGGCCAGCTTCAGGGACAGCATGATCGCCTGGCTGGATGCCGTGCTGCCCGCCCCGCTGTACCTGCGCACGGCCGGCAGCGCAGGCCGTGCCGATGCCGCGCCCCTGCCCGCCGATCTGGCCGCGCGCATTGCCGCCCTGCCTGGCGTGCAGCGCGCCCAGCCCATGCGCAGCACCAGCCTGTGGCTCAGCCCGGATCGCCCCGCCGTCAGCCTGCTGCTGCGTCCGCTGTATGGCCCCCAGGGCCAGCAGTTGCCGTGGATACAAGGCCCCGTGCAAGCGCCCGCTGGCAGCACGCCCGTCTATGTCAGTGAAGCCGTGGCCCAACTCTATGGCGTGCGGCCGGGCCAGGAGTGGCCGCTGCTGGCCCAGGCCCTGCCGTCGGAAGATTCCCGCGTGTTTGTGGCCGGCATCTGGCGCGACTATGTGCGCCAGTTCGGCGCCATCGCCATGGACTGGGACGACTACCAACGGCTTGCCGACGGCAGCGCCACCACGGCAGGCCCCACCGAAATCGCCATCTGGCCGGACGGCGACGACACGGCCACGGCGCAGCAGCTGCAGGCGCGCATCCAGTCGCTGATGGCCGGGCCGGGCGCCGCGCAGGCACTGGAGTTCGCCAGCAGCGGCGCGCTGCGCGAGCGCTCCATGCGCATCTTCGACCGCAGCTTTGCCGTGACCTACTGGCTGCAGGCCGTGGCCATCGGCATCGGCCTGTTCGGCATCGCGGCCAGCTTCAGCGCCCAGGTGCTGGCGCGGCGCAAGGAATTCGGCCTGCTCGCCCACCTGGGCCTGACGCGGCGCGACATCCTGGCGGTGGTGGCCGGCGAAGGCATGGCCTGGACCACGGCCGGCGCCATCGCCGGCAGCCTGCTGGGCCTGGGCGTTGCCGTGATCCTGGTGCATGTGGTGAATCCGCAAAGCTTTCACTGGACCATGGAGCTGTCCCTGCCGTGGCCCCGCCTTTTGGCGCTGGCTGCCAGCGTGATCGCGGCAGGCACGCTGACGGCCTGGCTGGCAGGGCGTGCGGCTGCAGGGCGCGAGGCAGTGCTGGCGGTCAAGGAGGATTGGTAAGAGGCAGCCTGCGACAATGGCCGCCATGCCGCACACCACCTCCCCCTGGCTGCATGAAGCCATCAACCGCATCGAGGCCGACTACCAGCGCAGCGCCGACACGCACCTGATACCGCTGCCCCTGCCCGGCTTTGCCGGCCTGGGGATCGATCTCTACCTCAAGGACGAATCCACCCATCCCACGGGCAGCCTCAAGCACCGGCTGGCGCGCTCGCTGTTTCTCTATGCGCTGTGCAATGGCTGGGTGCATGAGGGCTCGACCATCGTCGAGGCATCGAGCGGCTCCACGGCCGTGAGCGAGGCCTACTTCGCGCGCCTGCTGGGCCTGCCCTTCGTGGCCGTGATGCCGCGCAGCACCTCGGTGGAGAAGATTGCACTGATCGAGTTCTACGGCGGCCGCTGCCATCTGGTGGACAGCGCCGCCCAGGTCTACGACGAGGCACGCGCCGTGGCCGCACAGGCCGGCGGCCACTACATGGACCAGTTCACCTATGCCGAGCGCGCCACCGACTGGCGTGGCAACAACAATATTGCGGAGAGCATGTTCACCCAGATGCGGCGCGAGCGCCATGCCGTGCCGCGCTGGATCGTGGTGGGCGCGGGCACGGGCGGCACCAGTGCCACCATCGGCCGCTACGTGCGTTTCCAGCGCCATGCCACGGGCATCTGCGTGGCCGACCCCGAGGGCTCGGTGTTCGCCGCCTACCACCGCACGGGCGATGCCACCCTCACCGCGCCGGGCTCGCGCATCGAGGGCATAGGCCGCCCGCGCGTGGAGCCCAGCTTCGTGCGCACGCTGGTGGACCGCATGGAGGAAGTGGCGGACTGCGATTCCCTGGCCGCCATGCGCAGCCTGTCCGCACTGCTGGGCCGGCGCGTGGGGCCGTCCACGGGCACCAACTACGTGGCCATGCTCAGGCTGGCCAGCGAGATGCGCCAGCGCGGCGAGCAGGGCTCCATCCTCTCGCTGCTGTGCGATGCGGGCGAGCGCTACCTGCCCACCTACCATGATGCGGACTGGGTGATGCAGCGCATCGGCGACTGCGGGCCGGCCCAGGCGCGCATCGCGCAGCTGCAAGGCTGATCCATGATGCCCCTGCCCCGCCGCCATCTGCTGGGCCTGGCTGCCGGCCTGGGCCTGGGGGCGGCAGGACTGCCCGCCCAGGCACTGCCGCCACGCACGCTGGTCTTCCCGCGCGACCACGGCAGCCACCCCGGGCTGCGCACCGAGTGGTGGTACATCACCGGCCAGGCACGCGCGGCGGGCCGGGCCTGGGGTTTCCAGATCACCTTCTTCCGGTCGCGCGTGCAGGCCACGCAGGAGCTGCGCTCCGCCTTTGCGGCGCGCCAGCTGCTGTTTGCCCATGCTGCGCTGTGCGATGTGCAGGGCGCTCGCCTGCACCACGACCAGCGCATTGCGCGCGCAGGCTTTGGCATTGCCCAGGCCAGCGAGGCCGATGCCGACGTGCGGCTGCAGGACTGGTCGCTGCAGCGCACCGATGAAGGTGCTGCCGAGCGCTATACCACGCGCCTGCGCAGCAGCACATTCGCCCTGGATCTGCGCTTTGACACCCGCCTGCCCCCCTTGCTTCAGGGCCGCGCCGGCCTGTCGCGCAAGGGTCCCGAACCCGAGCAGGCCAGCTACTACTACAGCCGCCCGCAGCTGCAGGTGAGCGGCACGCTGGAGCTGGCAGGCCAGCGCATGGCGATAGAAGCTGCACGCGAGCCCGGCGACAACCGCGCCTGGCTGGACCATGAATGGAGCCAGGCCCTGCTGCACCCCGAGGCCGTGGGCTGGGACTGGATAGGCATGAACCTGTTCGACGGCGGCGCGCTCACGGCCTTTCGCGTGCGACGGGCGGATGGCAGCGCGTTGTGGGCTGGCGGCTCGCTGCGCGGTGTGGATGGCACGCTGCAGGTCTTCGCCCACGATGCAGTGCAGTTCACGCCGCTGCGCCACTGGAGCAGCCCTGCCAGCGGAGCGCGCTACCCCGTGCAATGGCAGGTGGACACGCCCGTAGGCCGCTTCACCGTGAACGCCCTGATCGATGACCAGGAGCTGGACAGCAGCGCCTCCACCGGCGCCATCTACTGGGAGGGCCTGTGCAGCCTGCAAAAGCCCACCGGCCCGGGCCAGGAGGCGCGAGCCGGTCAGGGATACCTGGAGATGACGGGCTACGCCCGGCCGCTGCAGTTGTAGCTATGGCAGTCAACAGCATGGGCACGTAGCCCACCCCCTTGAAACCGTCCCAACCCGGCTCTCAAGGGGTACGCTTTTTCTGCAGCCGGACGATCAACTCGCCCATGATGCCCTTGCGGAACAGCAGCACGCAGACCACGAAGATCAGGCCCGTGACGATGGTCACCGACTCGCCCAGCGTGGAGAACCACTCCACGCCCGTGAGGCGCTGCAGGAAGAGGCCGAACTCGCCGATCTTGTTCTCCAGCATGACCACCACGGCCGAGCCCAGGATCGGGCCGGACAGCGTGCCCAGGCCGCCCATCAGCGTCATCAGGATCACGTGGCCGGAGGTGGTCCAGTGCACATCCGACAGCGTGGCAAAGCCCAGCACCACGGTCTTGAGCGAACCGGCCAGGCCCGTGAGCGCGGCCGAGATCACGAAGGCCAGCAGCTTGAAGCGCGCCACGTCATAGCCCAGCGAGGTCGCGCGCGGCTCGTTCTCCTTGATGGCCTTGAGCACCTGGCCGAAGGGCGAGTGGATGGTGCGCACGATCAGCAGGAAGGCCAGGACCACGATGACCAGCGTGACGTAGTACATGGTCATGTCGCTGGCCAGGTCGATGAGGCCGAACAGCTTGCCGCGCGGCACGCCCTGCAGCCCGTCCTCGCCGCCCGTGAAGGGCGCCTGCAGGCACACGAAGAACAGCATCTGGGCCAGCGCCAGCGTGATCATGGAAAAGTAGATGCCCTGGCGGCGGATGGCCAGCCAGCCGAAGATCAGCCCCAGCAGCGCGCCGCCGGCCGTGCCGGCCAGCATGGCCAGCTCGGGCGTGAAGCCCCAGCCCTTGATGGCGTAGCCCGTCACATAGGCCGCGCCGCCCAGGAAGGCCGCGTGGCCGAAGGACAGCAGGCCCGTGTAGCCCAGCAGCAGGTTGAAGGCCGAGGCGAACAGTGCGAAGCACATGAGCTTCATCACGAACACCGGATACGCGCCCAGCAGGGGCGCCGCCAGCAGGCCCAGCAGCAGCAGGCCATAGCCCCAGGGGGCAATGCGTTGAACGAGAGTCTTGGATTTCATGTGGTCGGCCCCTTGTCCTCGTTCTTGTTATTTCTCTTTGCCGAACAGGCCGGCGGGGCGGATGAGCAAAACGATGACCATGATGAAGAACACCACGGTGGACGATGCCTCGGGCCAGAAGACCTTGGTCAGGCCCTCGATCACCCCCAGGCCCAGGCCGGTGAGGATGGAGCCCATGATGGAGCCCATGCCTCCGATCACCACCACGGCGAAGACCACGATGATGAGGTTCTGCCCCATCAGCGGCGTGACCTGGTAGACGGGCGCCGCCAGCACGCCGGCAAACGCCGCCAGCGCCGCGCCGAAGGCATAGGTCAGCGTGATCATCACGGGCACGTTGACGCCGAAGGCCTCGACCAGGCGCGGGTTCTCGGTGCCGGCCCGCAGGTAGGCGCCGATGCGCGTCTTCTCGATCATGAACCAGGTGGCCACGCAGACCACGATGGAGGCCAGCACCACCCAGGCGCGGTAGTTGGGCAGGATCATGAAGCCCAGGTTGGTCGCGCCCTCCAGCAGCTCGGGCGTGTCATAGCCCAGCCCCGAGACGCCGTAGACCGAGCGGAACAGGCCCTCGATCAGCAGCGACAGGCCCAGGGTCAGCAGCAGGCCGTAGAGATGGTCGAGCTTGTAGATCCAGCGCAACAGGAAGCGCTCGATCAGCACCCCCAGCAGGCCCACCAGCAGCGGCGACAGCACCAGCATCACCCAGTAGTTGATGTTGAAGTAGCTCATGGCCATCCAGGTGACCATGGCGCCCAGCATGAACAACGCGCCGTGGGCGAAGTTGATCACGTTGAGCAGGCCGAAGATCACCGCCAGCCCCAGGCTGAGGATGGCGTAGAACGAGCCGTTGACCAGCCCCAGAAGGAGCTGGCTCATCAGGCCTGGCAGGGAAACACCAAAGATTTCCATGGGATGCAGCTGTCGTGGTTGGCCGGGTGGCGGTTGGGGGTCAGTGGCGGCGCAGCGTTACTTCCACAGCGCGCACTTGGTCTCGGCCTTGGTAGTCCAGACCTGGTCGGCGGGCAGCGTGGCCACGACCTTCAGGTAGTCCCAGGGCTTCTTGGACTCGGCGGGCTTCTTGACCTCGACCAGGTACATGTCGTGGGCAAAGGTGCCGTCGGGACGGATCGAGCCCTTGCCGTAGAAGTCGTCGATGGGCGTGCTCTTGAGATGGGCCATGACCTTGTCGGCATCCGTGGACTTCACGGCCTGCACGGCCTTGAGGTAGCTGGTCACGGCCGAGTAGTCGGCGGCCTGGATGGAGGTGGGCATGCGCTTGGTCTTGGCAAAGAAGCGCTCGGCGAACTTGCGCGCCGCGTCGTTCTGGTCCCAGTACCAGCTGGTGGTGAACTGCATGCCTTCGGTGTTCTTCAGGCCCAGGCTGTGGATGTCGGTCAGGAACACCAGCAGGCCCACGGTCTTCATGCTCTTGTTGATGCCGAATTCCTTGGCCGCCTTGATGGCGTTGATGGTGTCGCCACCGGCATTGGCCAGGCCCAGGATCTGGGCCTTGGAGGCCTGCGCCTGCAGCAGGAAGGACGAGAAGTCCGAGGCGTTGAGCGGATGCTTGACGCCGCCCACCACCTTGCCGCCCTTGGCCTTGATCACCGCCGTGGTGTCGTTCTCCAGCGCGTGGCCGAAGGCGTAGTCTGCCGTCAGGAAGAACCAGTCCTTGCCGCCGCGCTCCACCACGGCCGTGCCCGTGCCCTTGGCCAGGGCCACGGTGTCATAGGCGTAGTGCACGGTGTAGGGATTGCACTGCTCGTTGGTCAGCGCCGACGAGCCTGCGCCGCTGTTGAAGTGCACGCGCTTTTTCTCATTGGCCACCTGCGACACCGCCAGGGCCGTGCCGGAGTTGGTGCCGCTGAACACCAGCGAGATACCCTGCGTGTCCACCCACTCGCGCACCTTGGAGGCGGCGATGTCGGCCTTGTTCTGGTGGTCGGCGCTCAGCAGCTCGATGGGCTGGCCCAGCACCTTGCCGCCGAAGTCATCGATGGCCATCTGCATGGCGGTGACGGCGTTCTTGCCTTCCACGTCCGCATAGAGGCTGGACATGTCGGTCACGAAGCCGATCTTCACCTTCTCCTGTGCCATGGCAAGCGGGCTGGCCAGGCCGGCGGCGGCCAGCATGCACGACAGTGCGGTCAGTTTTGCTTTCATTGGTGTCTCCTTCGCGTTGATGTCTTGGGTTTTTTGTCACAGGGCCATGGCAGGAATGCAGCCGGCGAGCCCCAGGCGCCAGCCACGATGGATATCCGGGTCAGACTCCGAGCAGTTCGTTGAGCACGGGCATCTTGGCCTGCAGCTCGGCCGCGCCGAAACGCTCGACCACATGGCCGTGCTCGACCACGTAGAAGCGGTCGGCCAGCGGCGCCGCGAAGTGGAAGTTCTGCTCCACCATCACCACGGTGTAGCCCTTGGTGCGCAGCATGGTGATCATGCGGGCCAGCGCCTGCACAATGACGGGGGCCAGGCCTTCGGAGATCTCGTCGAGCAGCAGCAGCCGCGCGCCGGTACGCAAAATGCGCGCCACCGCCAGCATCTGCTGCTCGCCGCCCGACAGGCGCGTGCCCTGGCTGTGGCGGCGCTCGGCCAGGTTGGGGAACATGGCGTAGATCTCGTCCACGCTCATGCCCTGCTGGCCGGTCTTGAGCGGCGGCGGCAGCATCAGGTTCTCCTCGCACGAGAGGCTGGAGAAGATGCCGCGCTCTTCCGGGCAGTAGCCCACGCCCAGGTGGGCAATGCGGTGCGTGGGCAGGTGGATGGCCTCCACGCCATTGATCCTGATCGAGCCCTTGCGTGCGCCCGTCAGCCCCATGATGGCGCGCAGCGTGGACGTGCGGCCCGCGCCGTTGCGCCCCAGCAGCGTGACCACCTCGCCGGGCTGGACCACCAGGTCCATGCCGTGCAGCACATGGGATTCGCCATACCAGGCCTGCAGGCCCTTGATTTCCAATGCCGGTGCAGTCATCTCAATGCGCTCCCTGCAACTGGCCGTCGGTGGTGCCCATATACGCTTCCATCACTTGCGGGTTGCGCGAAACTTCCTCGTATGGCCCCTCGGCCAGCACGGCACCGCGCTGCAGCACCGTGATGCGGTCGGCGATGGTGGAGATCACCTTCATGTTGTGCTCCACCATGAGAATCGTGCGGCCTGCCGAGACCTTCTTGATCAGCTGGGTCACGCGGTCCACGTCTTCGTGGCCCATGCCCTGGGTGGGCTCGTCCAGCAGCATCAGCTCGGGCTCCATGGCCAGAGTGGTGGCGATCTCCAGCGCGCGCTTGCGGCCATAGGGCAGGTTGACGGTGACCTCGTCGGCCAGGTCCTGCAGGCCGACTTCGGACAGCAGCTGCATGGCGCGGTCATTGAGCATGGACAGGCTTTTTTCGCTGCGCCAGAAATGGAACTCGGTGCCCAGCTTGCGCTGCAGGCCGATGCGCACGTTCTCCAGCAGCGTGCAATGCGGGAAGACGGCCGAGATCTGGAAGGACCGGATCACGCCACGGCGCGCGATCTGCGCCGGCGCCTCCTGCGTGATGTCCTCGCCGTTGAAACGGATGGTGCCGGAGGTGGGCTCCAGGAACTTGGTCAGCAGATTGAAGCAGGTGGTCTTGCCTGCGCCATTGGGGCCGATCAAGGCATGGATGGAGCCGCGGCGCACCGAAAGGTCCACCTTGCTCACCGCCGTAAATCCCTTGAACTCTTTGGTCAGGTTCCGGGTTTCGAGAATAACGTCGCTCATGTGCGCTTCGCCTGCTCCGTTGATGCTGCCAGCCGCCAACGCGTCGCCAGAGGCTCTGGTGGGCGTTGTGCAGGGTCGGACGCATCGTAGGCTTGCCGACGTTGTGCACCGCAGCGGGAAAACGCCTACGTAGGTGCTCCTAAGCACAGGCCCTGCCCCGCACTGCAGCATGGCGCATCAAGACGAGTCGCCGCAAAAACAAGAAGCAACCACTCACACTTGAAATAATCAAGCAGTCACGGGGCTGCAAGGCGCCGCGGCTGCAGGCGGGCCCTAGGGTTCTCCATCACCTCGGCCCGGCGACGCCCACGCGGAAGGCCAGAGCGCTTCCAAAGAGATAGCAAACTACCCTTTTTGCGGCTTGGCAGACAGCGACCAATGTCTGCTGCCTTACGGGAAACACCCAGGTGGGCAATCTCCCTGTGGCCTGCTCAGTCACTATGCGAAAAGCCGCGGATATGCTTGGGTTTGTCGCCCCATCAATTGAATGGCGACAAAGCGACTCGAAGTGCTATTCAATTAATAGCACCAGGTGATTGCCTGGCATGGGAATTGGCGATCGATCGCCATGAGCGCAATTGTCGCCGCCAAGACAGCATGTGCCCGGAGCAAGTTACTGCAGCGTTTCCTTGCTGCCTTGCGGCAAGGCCAATGGAACCACGGCAATGCCTTCGTCCAGCAATTGCATGGCCTGCTCGGGACTGGCCTTGCCGCGGATGGCGCGCTCTTCGGTCTCGCCGTAGTGCATGCGGCGGGCTTCATCGGCAAAGCGTTCGCCCACGTCCTCGGTCTGCTGCGCGACCTTGCGCGACCACTGCAGCCAGGCGGCCTGCATGGCCTGCAATTGCTCACGCGCCTGGGGCGGCATGGCCGTTGAAGCAGCGGCTGCCGCGCTGGCGGCCGAGGCGGCTGCAGCAGGCTCTGCCGCCGCAGCCGGGGGCAAACTTGCAGGCTTGGCGCCAAGATTGATGCGGGGGGCGCTCAGGCGCTTGGTGATGTCGCTGTGGCCGCAGACGGGGCACAGCACCAGCTGGCGCTGCAGCTGGCTCTGGAAATCCTCTTCCGAGGCGAACCAGCCCTCGAAGAGATGGCCCTGCGGGCAATGGAGGTCGAGCACTTTCATCGCGCACCCTCATCCATGAAGCAACCGGCACCGCGGCCTCAGCCGCGGCGGTGAATCAGGAAACGATAGACGAAACCCGGGAATGCCAGTGTCAGGAACAACGCCCCCGTGATGGCATAGAACTCCCAGCCCTGGGGTGCAATCTGCCCCACGCGGCGCTCCAGCAGCAGCGCCACGCCGCCGACGATGAAGTACAGCAGCACCATCTCCAGCAGGCACAGGGCCAGCGGCTTGCGCTGGGTGCGCAGCGGCCCCAGCTGCAGCCAGCGGGGGTTGAAGAAAGGCAAATTGGCTGCCACAAGGGCAGCCAATATCACGAGCCAGATCGAAGCGGTTTGCGACAAGCCGATGTCCTCACCGCAGGGCCTTGCGCGCAAGGCCCTGCACAGGGAAAGTGGATCAGGAAGCCAGGGCGCGCACGACGGCGTCGGCGCACAGGGCCATCAGGCCGCCGGGCAGGATGCCCAGACCCAGCACCAGGGCGCCATTGAGGGTCAGCACCACGCGCACGTCCAGCGAAGCGGAAACGCTGGTGGCGGTGATGGGCTCATCAAAGTACATGACCTTGACGACGCGCAGGTAGTAGAAGGCGCCGATCAGCGACATGACCACGGCGAACACGGCCAGGGCGATGTACAGGCTGTGGCCCGAAGCCACCAGCGCCTGCAGCACCGACAGCTTGGCGTAGAAGCCGACCAGGGGCGGAATGCCGGCCATGGAGAACAGGCAGATCGCCATCACGCCGGCATACAGCGGGCTGCGCTGGTTCAGGCCGGCAAAGTCGGCGACCTCTTCGCTCTCGAAGCCTTCGCGGGCCAGCAGCTGGATCACGCCGAAGGCGGCCAGCGTGGTCAGCACATAGGTCACCACGTAGAACATGGCCGAGCTGTAGGCGTTCTCGACGGTGGCCGGATCGACCTTGCCGTCGACCACACCCGACATCAGGCCCAGCAGCACGAAGCCCATCTGCGAGATGGTCGAGTAGGCCAGCATGCGCTTGAGGTTGGTCTGCTGCAGGCCGGCCAGGTTGCCGACCAGCAGAGAGGCAATGGCAAGCACGGCCAGCATCTGCTGCCAGTCGATGGCCAGCGGCAGCAGGCCGTCCACCAGCAGGCGGATGACGATGGCGAAGGCCGCCAGCTTGGGCGCGCCACCGATCATGGTGGTGATGGCCGTGGGAGCGCCCTGGTACACGTCGGGGACCCACATGTGGAAGGGAACCACGCCCAGCTTGAAGGCCAGGCCGGAGACCACGAAGACCAGGCCGAACACCAGCACCTGGTGCTTGATTTCGCCCGAGTTGATGGCCTTGAACACCTGGCCGATGTCCAGCGAACCGGTCGCGCCGTAGAGCATGGACATGCCGTACAGCAGGAAGCCGCTGGCCATGGCGCCAAGCACGAAGTACTTCATCGCGGCCTCGACCGAAGCCGTGTGGTCGCGGCGCAGCGCCACCAGGGCGTAGCTGGACAGCGTCAGCAGCTCCAGGCCCAGGTAGATGACCAGGAAGTTGTTGCCCGAGATCATGATGAACATGCCCAGCAGCGCGAGCATGGCCAACGTGAAGAGCTCGCCGCCGCGCAGCATGTCGCGGTCAGCGGCATAGGGTCGGCCGTAGACCAGGGTGACCATCATGGCCACGGTGGCGAAACACTTGAGCCAGTTGCCCATGGCGTCGGAGACGACCATGTTGCCCCAGCCATAGAACGTGTTGCCACTGGAGGCATACATGCCTTGCAGCACGGCCACCACGCCCAGGGTCAGCAGTGTCAGAACATAGGTGCCCGTGCGGCGCGGGCTTTTGACGCCCAGGTCCACCAGGGCGATCACGCAGGCCATGACCAGGAGAAGGATCTCCGGATAGATGGCCAGCCAGCTGATGTTGTCAATCATCTCGATTCTCTCGTTTCAGTCTGGTCACTGCAGCTTGCTCATGGCCACATGCTTGAGCAGCTCGGCCACGGACACATCCATCACGTCAGTGAAGGGCTTGGGATACAGGCCCATGTACAGCACGGCGATGGCCAGCAGACCCAGCACCAGGAACTCGCGGTTGCCGATGTCGGTCAGGCCGCGCACATTGTCATTGGTGACAGGACCCAGGTAGACGCGCTTGTACATCCACAGCGTGTAGGCCGCGCCGAAGATCAGCGCCGTGGCAGCGCCCAGGCCGATCCAGAAGTTGTATTGCACGGCGCCCAGGATCACCATCCACTCGCCGACGAAGCCGGCCGTCGCGGGCAGGCCGCAGTTGGCCATGGCGAACAGCAGCGCGAAGGCCGCGAACTTGGGCATGGTGTTGACCACGCCGCCGTAGGAAGCGATTTCACGCGAGTGCACGCGGTCGTAGAGCACGCCGATGCACAGGAACATGGCGCCCGACACGAAGCCGTGGGCAATCATCTGCACGATGCCGCCGGCAATGCCCAGCGGATTGAAGATGAAGAAGCCCAGGGTCACGAAGCCCATGTGGGCCACGGACGAGTAGGCCACCAGCTTCTTCATGTCCTTTTGCACCAGGGCGACCACGCCCACGTAGATCACGGCGATCAGCGACAGGGCGATGACCAGCCAGGCCCACTTGTGCGAGGCATCGGGTGCGATGGGCATGGAAAAGCGCAGGAAACCGTAGGCGCCCAGCTTCAGCATGATGGCGGCCAGCACGGCGGAGCCGCCGGTGGGCGCTTCCACGTGCACGTCGGGCAGCCAGGTATGGACCGGCCACATCGGCACCTTCACGGCAAAGGCCGCGAAGAAGGCGAAGAAGATCAGCGTCTGGGCCGTCATGGACAGCGGCAGCTTGTGCCAGTCGAGGATCTCGAAGCTGCCACCCGACTGGGTGTACAGGTAGATCACGGCGACCAGGGTCAGCAGCGAACCCATCAGCGTGTACAGGAAGAACTTGAAGGCCGCATAGATGCGGTTGGGACCGCCCCAGATGCCGATGATCAGGTACATCGGGATCAGCGTGGCCTCGAAGAACACGTAGAACAGCAGGCCGTCCAGCGCGCTGAACACGCCGACCATCAGGCCGGACAGGATCAGGAAGGCGCCCATGTACTGGTTCACGCGCTCGGTGATGTTCTCCCACGACGCGATCACGACGATCACGGTGATGAAGGCGGTCAGCGGCACGAACCAGAACGAGATGCCATCCACGCCCAGGTGGTAGTGGATGTTGAAGCGCTCGATCCACAGCGCCTTCTCCACGAACTGCATGGCAGCCGTGCTGTTGTCGAACTGCTGTATCAGCGGCAGCGTGACGGCCAGGCCTGCCAGCGCGCCGACCAGGGCCAGCCAGCGCACTGCCTTGACCTGATCCTCGCGGCCCAGGGCCAGCAGGAGGGCGCCGAAGGCGATCGGCACCCAGATTGAAAGACTCAACCAATGCATTTTTGTTCTTCCCCTACTACTTGTTGAGCCACACGAAATACGTCATGAGAGCGAACACGCCCAGCAGCATGACCAACGCGTAGTGATAGAGATAGCCCGACTGCAGCTTGCGCACCCACTGGCCGATGCGGCCGATGAGCTTCCACGAGCCGTTGACGATGCCGCCATCGATGATGGCCTGGTCGCCGACCTTCCAGAAGAAGCTGCCGAAGGCGCGTGCGCCGCGGGCGAAGATGTTCTCGTAGACCCAGTCCACGCCGTACTTGCCTTCCAGTGCCTGGTAGACACCGATCTTCTGCATGGACGACTTGATGGCGGCAGGCACTTCGGGCTTGACCATGTAGAACAGGTAGGAGACGACGACGCCTGCCAGTGCAAGCCAGAACGGCGCGGCCGTGAAGCCGTGCAGCGCCATGGGCACCCAGCCGTGGATCTTCTCGGCCAGCTCGGCCATGGCGCCGTGCTTGCTGCCATCGACGTGGATCACACCCTTGAAGAAATCACCGAACAGCATGGGCATCAGTGCCAGGGCACCGATCACCACCGAGGGGATGGCCAGCAGCATCAGCGGGCCGGTCACGACCAGTGGCGACTCATGCGGCTTGGCATCGTGGCCATGGCCGTGGTGGTCGTCATGGGCGTGGTGGTCATCGTGGCCATGGTGGTGCGCATCGGGATTCTGGTCGTAGCGCTCCTTGCCGTGGAAGACGATGAAGTACAGGCGGAAGGAGTAGAAGGCCGTGATGAACACGCCGGCCAGCACCGCGAAATTGGCGAAGCCAGCACCCGGCAGGTTGGTGGCATGCACGGCCTCGATGATGGCGTCCTTCGAGTAGAAGCCCGAGAAGAACGGCGTGCCGATCAGCGCCAGGTTGCCCAGCAGGAACGTGATCCAGGTGATGGGCATGTACTTGCGCACGCCGCCCATCCAGCGGATGTCCTGGTTGTGGTGCATGCCCATGATCACCGAGCCGGCGCCAAGGAACAGCAGGGCCTTGAAGAAGGCGTGGGTCATCAGGTGGAACACGGCCACCGAGTAGGCCGAGGCGCCCAGGGCCACGGTCATGTAGCCCAGCTGCGACAGCGTGGAGTACGCGATCACGCGCTTGATGTCGTTCTGGATGATGCCCAGCACGCCCATGAACAGCGCCGTGATGGAGCCGATCACCAGGATGAAGCTCAGCGCGGTGTCCGACAGCTCGTACAGCGGCGACATGCGCGAGACCATGAAGATGCCGGCCGTCACCATGGTGGCGGCGTGGATCAGTGCCGAGATGGGGGTCGGGCCTTCCATCGAATCGGGCAGCCAGGCATGCAGCGGGAACTGGGCCGACTTGCCCATGGCGCCGATGAACAGGCAGATGGCCGTCACCGTCACCAGCAGCCAGCCGGTGCCCGGCAGCAGGGTGTTCTGGATCTCGGGCAGCTTGGCGAAGATCTCGCCGTAGTTCATGGTGCCCGTGTAGGCAGCGATCAGGCCGATGCCCAGGATGAAGCCGAAGTCGCCCACGCGGTTGACCAGGAAGGCCTTCATGTTGGCGAAGATGGCCGAGGGCTTGTTGTAGTAGAAGCCGATCAGCAGGTACGACACCAGGCCCACGGCTTCCCAGCCGAAGAACAGCTGCAGCAGGTTGTTGCTCATGACGAGCATCAACATGGAGAAGGTGAACAGCGAGATGTAGGAGAAGAAACGGTTGTAGCCGTCATCTTCCTGCATGTAGCCGATGGTGTAGATATGCACCATCAGCGACACGAAGGTCACCACGCACATCATCATGGCCGTGATGCTGTCGATCAGGAAACCGACTTCCATCTTCAGCCCGCCGATTTCCATCCAGGTGTAGATGGACTGGTCGAAGCGCGCCCCGTCGAAGATCACGCTGTTGAAGGTGATGGCCGACAGGATGAAGGCGATCAGCACGCCCAAAATCGTGAGGGAATGGCTGCCGCCGCGACCGATCTTGTTGCCGCCGAAGGCCGTGCCCCAGATACCCGCGAGCGCGGAACCCGCCAGCGGTGCCAGCGGCACCGCCAGGAGCATGGATGCAGAGAGTGTTTGACTCATTCTTAAGAACCTTGCAAGTTACGGCGGACTCAACCCTTGAGGGAGTTGAGATCTTCCGCATTGATGCTGGTCTTGTTGCGGAACAGAAGCACCAGGATCGCCAGACCGATGGCCGACTCGGCCGCTGCCACTGTCAGGATGAAGAACACGAACACCTGTCCGTGCATGTCACCCAGATAGCTGGAGAAGGCCACGAAGTTCATGTTGACGGCCAGGAGCATCAGCTCGATGGCCATCAGCAGCACGATCAGGTTCTTGCGGTTCAGAAAAATGCCAACGACGGAGAGCGCGAACAGCATGGCGCCCAGCGTCAAGTAATGGCCCAAAGTCAGCGTCATGCTTTTGTCTCCACGGCGGGGGTTGCCTCGGCGGCCGGTGCCTGCGGCGCCTGGGTGACCGGCACCTTGACCAGCTCGAGGCGATCCTTTGCGCGCACGCGGATCTGCTGGGCCGGGTTCACTGCCTTGCTGTCCTTGCGCTTGCGCAGGGTCAGGGCGATGGCGGCGATCATGGCCACCAGCAGGATCACGGCAGCGATCTCGACGGGGTACAGGTATTCGGTGTACAGCAGCTTGCCCAGGGCCTGGGTGTTGGAGTACTGCACGGTCTGGCCGGCAGCGTTGACCGTGGCCGCAATGGCCTTGGGCTCCTCGACACCGCTGAAGCCGCCCATCAGCACCATGCCCATTTCAAAGGCGATCAGTGCGCCGATCAGGGCAGCGAAGGGGAAATGCTTCCAGAAGCCCTGGCGCACGGCGTCGATGCGGATGTCCAGCATCATCACCACGAACAGGAACAGCACCATCACGGCGCCCAGGTAGACCAGCACCAGGGTCACGCCCAGGAACTCGGCCTTGAGCAAAAGCCAGATGCCGGCAGCCTGCGAGAAGGCCAGGATCAGGTTGAGCACGGCGTGCACGGGGTTGCGCGCCGTGACGACCCGGAAGGCTGCAAAAAGCAACACGACCGAGAACAGATAGAAGAAACCAGTTTTGGCGTCCATGGATCGAATCTTTTCAAGTGATCAAGGAGCCGCTTCAGCGGTACTTGGCGTCCGCAGCCTTGGCGGCGGCAATCTCGGGTTCGTAGCGATCGCCAACGGCCAGCAGCATGTCCTTGGTGAAGTACAGGTCGCCGCGCTTTTCTCCGTGGTATTCGAAGATATGCGTCTCGACGATGGAATCCACCGGGCAGCTTTCCTCGCAGAAGCCGCAGAAGATGCACTTGGTCAGGTCGATGTCGTAGCGCGTGGTGCGGCGCGAGCCGTCGTCACGCACATCGGACTCGATGGTGATGGCCATGGCCGGGCAGACCGCTTCGCACAGCTTGCAGGCGATGCAGCGCTCTTCGCCGTTGTCATAACGGCGCAGGGCGTGCAGTCCGCGAAAACGCGGCGACAGAGGTGTCTTTTCTTCGGGGAACTGCACCGTGACCTTGCGGCGGAAGGTGTAGCGGCCAGTCAGGGCCATGCCCTTGGCCAGTTCCCAGAGCATGAAGCTCTTGAAGAAATCTTTGATCGAAAATGGGGTAGCAGCAACCGCAGACATTCTTGCTCCGCTCAGTTCCAGATGTTCCAAGGCGAGTGCATCCAGCCACCCACGATGACCAGCCACACCAGGGTGACGGGAATGAAGATCTTCCAGCCCAGACGCATGATCTGGTCATAGCGAAAGCGCGGGAAGGTGGCACGGATCCAGATGAACATGGACACGACCAGGAAAGTCTTCGCCGCCAGCCAGATCCATCCGGGGATGAACGACAGGAAGTCGAACGGAGGCAGCCAGCCGCCCAGGAACATGATCACGGCCAGGATGGACACCAGCCACATGCTGGCGTACTCGGCCAGGAAGAAGATGGCAAAGCCCATGCCCGAGTACTCGACCATGTGGCCGGCCACGATTTCGGCTTCGCCTTCGACCACGTCGAAGGGGTGGCGGTTGGTCTCGGCCACGGCCGAGATCAGGTACACCACGAAGATCGGCAGCAGCGGCAGCCAGTTCCACGACAGAACGCTGGCACCCATGCTGGCGAACTGGCCCTGGCCCTGGCTCAGCACGATCTGCGTCAGATTCATGCTGCCCGTGACCATGATCACCACCAGGAAGCAGAAGCCCAGCGCGATCTCGTAGCTGACCATCTGCGCCGAGGCGCGCAGCGCGCCCAGGAAGGCGTACTTGGAGTTGGAGGCCCAGCCGGCAATGATCACGCCATAGACTTCGATGGACGTGATGGCCATGATCAGCAGCAGGCCGGCGTTGACGTTGGCCAGCGCCACTTCGGGACCGAAGGGGATCGCCACCCATGCCGCCAGGGCGGGCATGATGGCCATCACGGGCCCCACGTAGAACAGGCCCTTGGCGGCAGCCGTGGGCTGGATCAGTTCCTTGGTCAGCAGCTTCAGGCCATCGGCCAGGGGCTGCAGCAGGCCGAAGGGACCCACGCGGTTGGGACCCATGCGAACCTGCATGAAGCCCAGCAGCTTGCGCTCCCACAGCGTCAGGTAGGCCACGGCGCCCATCAGCGGGGCGACGATGGCGACGATGCCCAGCAGGATCCAGAGCACGGGCCAGGCCACGTCGGTCCACCAGGGGGCGGCGATCAGGCCGGCACCGGCCGTCTTGAGTGCGTCAATCATGCGGCGCCTCCCTCACGAGCCTGACGTGCATCTGCCGTCAGTTGCAGCGACGTCGCGCGGCGCACGATGCTGTCGAGCTGATAAATGCTGGCCACCACGGGCGCGGCATGGCCTGCGCCGTTGGCGATGGAATTCACGGCAGGCGCACCATTGCCCAGCAGGTTGGCCGGCACGCTGGTGGCGCCGGCGGTGGCGGCTGCGAGCACATCCTGCGACGTCTCGTAGTCCACGCCCTGCACGCCCAGCAGGTTGGCCAGAACGCGCAGCACCTTCCAGCCCGGACGGGCTTCGGCCAGCGGCTTGACCACGGCATGGAAGCTTTGCAGGCGGCCTTCGGCGTTGACGAAGCTGCCCGAGGTTTCCGTGAACGGGGCGATGGGCAGCAGCACGTCGCTGAATTCCATGTTGGCCTTGAACGGGCTCAGGGTCACGACCATCTCGGCCTTGCCCAGTGCCTCTGCGGCGCGGGCGCCGGCAGCGGAGTCGAACACGGGTTCGTTGTTCAGCAGCAGCACGGCCTTGAGGCCGCCGGCCAGCATCTGGCCTGCGTTCAGGCCCGAAGCGGCAGGCTGTGCGCCCACCCACTGCGCGCCCACCGTGTTGGCGGCTTCGGTCAGGTAGCCGACCGAGGCGCCGGTCTGCTCGGCAATCCAGTTGGCCAGCGACAGCAGGGTCGATGCCTGTGCGTGGTGCGCAGCGGCATTGCCCAGCAAGATGGCCTTGCGCTCGCCGCGCAGCAGCGCGGTGGCAATGGCCTGGGCCTCGGCATGCACGTCGGCGGCGGCCACGGGAGCGGCAACACCTTTTTCCTGCGCCACGGCGGCGGCCACATCGGCCAGCGCCTGGGCCCAGTCCGGGGCTGCCACGATGGACGCCGTCACCGGCATGGCCCAGTCGTAGACACGCTCATTGATGGCGAGCACGGTGCAGCCCTGCTTTGCCGCCTGGCGGATGCGCTGCGCGAACAGCGGATGGTCCTTGCGCAGGTTGGAGCCGAGCACCAGGACGCCTTGCAGCTTGGACAGCGAGGCGATGGGCGTGCCCAGCCACTGCACGCCCTGGGCGGCGGTGAACTCGGCATTGCGCAGGCGATGGTCGATGTTCTCGCTGCCCAGGCCGCGCACCAGCTTGCCTGCCAGGAACAGCTCTTCCAGCGTGCTGTGCGGGCTGACCAGCGCGCCGATGGCGGAGGCGCCATGGTCGTTCTTGATCTGGCGCAGGCCGTTGGCCACGTATTCGAGGGCCGTCTGCCAGTCGACCTCCTTCCACTCACCGCCCTGCTTGAGCATGGGGCGGGTCAGGCGTTCGTCACTGTTCAGGGCTTCGTAGGAGAAGCGGTCGCGGTCGGCGATCCAGCACTCGTTGACCTCTTCGTTCTCGAAGGGCACGACGCGCAGGACCTTGTGGTTCTTGACCTGGACGATGAGGTTGGCACCCGTGGAGTCATGGGGCGAGACCGACTTGCGGCGCGACAGCTCCCAGGTGCGGGCGCTGTAGCGGAAGGGCTTGCTGGTCAGCGCGCCCACGGGGCAGATGTCGATCATGTTGCCCGACAGCTCGGAGTCCACCGTATCGCCCACCACCGTGGTGATCTCGGAGTGCTCGCCGCGGTTGATCATGCCCAGCTCCATCACGCCGGACACTTCCTGTCCGAAGCGCACGCAGCGGGTGCAGTGGATGCAGCGGCTCATCTCCTGCATGGAGATCAGCGGGCCCACGTCCTTGTGGAAGACCACGCGCTTTTCTTCCTCGTAGCGCGAGGCGGAGCTGCCGTAGCCCACGGCCAGATCCTGCAGCTGGCATTCGCCGCCCTGGTCGCAGATCGGGCAGTCCAGCGGGTGATTGATGAGCAGGAACTCCATCACCGATTGCTGTGCCTTGATCGCCTTCTCGCTCTTGGTGCGCACGATCATGCCCTGCGTCACGGGCGTGGCGCAGGCGGGCATGGGCTTGGGGGCCTTTTCCACGTCCACCAGGCACATGCGGCAGTTGGCGGCGATGGAAAGTTTCTTGTGGTAGCAGAAATGCGGGATGTAGGTGCCTGCCTTCTCGGCTGCATGCATGACCATGCAGCCCTCGGCGACCTCCACCTTCTTTCCGTCCAGTTCAATTTCAACCATATGCTTTTCTCGCGATCAGGCGGCGTGGACCGTCTGCTTGGAAGCGTTCTGGATCTTCGCTTCAAACTCGTGGCGGAAGTGCTTGATCATGGCGCGCACCGGCATCGCTGCCGCATCGCCCAGCGCACAGATCGTGCGCCCCATGATGTTCACGGACACCGAGTCCAACAGCTCGATGTCTTCAGGACGGCCTTCGCCGTGCTCGATTCGGTTGACCACGCGCCACAGCCAGCCCGTGCCTTCGCGGCAGGGAGTGCACTGGCCGCAGGACTCGTGCTGGTAGAAGTAGGACAGGCGCAGCAGGCTCTCGACCATGTCGCGCGAGTCGTCCATCACGATCACGGCGCCCGAGCCCAGCATGGAGCCGGCCTTGGCGATGGAGTCGTAGTCCATCGTGCATTCCATGATGATGTCGGCCGGCAGCACGGGCGAGGACGATCCGCCGGGGATCACGGCCTTGAGCTTGCGGCCCGTGCGCACGCCGCCCGCCAGCTCCAGCAGCTTGCTGAAGGGCGTGCCCAGCGGCACTTCGTAGTTACCGGGCAGGTTGACGTCGCCGCTGACCGAGAAGATCTTGGTGCCGCCATTGTTGGGCTTGCCGCACTCCAGGTACGCAGCACCGCCGTTGCGGATGATCCAGGGAACGGCCGCAAAGGTTTCGGTGTTGTTGATGGTGGTGGGCTTGCCGTACAGGCCGAAGCTGGCCGGGAACGGCGGCTTGAAGCGCGGCTGGCCCTTCTTGCCTTCCAGCGACTCCAGCAGCGCAGTCTCTTCGCCGCAGATATAGGCGCCGAAGCCATGGTGCGCGTGCAGCTGGAAGCTGAAGCTGCTGCCCATGATGTTGTCGCCCAGGTAGCCGGCAGCGCGGGCTTCCTCCAGCGCGGCCTCGAAGCGCTCATAGGCCTCGAAGATTTCGCCGTGGATGTAGTTGTAGCCCAGGGAGATGCCCATCGCGTAGGCCGCGATGATCATGCCCTCGATCACGATGTGGGGGTTGTGCACCAGGATGTCCCGGTCCTTGCAGGTGCCCGGCTCGCCTTCGTCCGAGTTGCACACCAGGTGCTTCTGGCCCGGGAACTGGCGGGGCATGAAGCTCCACTTCAGGCCCGTGGGGAAACCTGCACCGCCGCGGCCGCGCAGTCCTGACTCCTTGACGGTGGCGATCACCTGATCCTGCGTCAGGCCTTCGCTGCCGTCCTTGCCCAGGATCTTGCGCAGCGCTTGGTAGCCGCCGCGTGCCTCGTAGTCCTTGATGGACCAGTTGGCGCCGGTCAGATCGGCATAGATCTGGGGATTGATGTGGCGGTCGTGGAAGCAGGTCTCGCTGCCCGAAGCGGCAAACCTGGCCAGGACCGATTGTGCGGCGGCGTTCATGCCTTGCCCTCCGCGGCGCGCAGGCCGTCGATCAGTTCGTCGAGCTTTTCGTTGCTCATGAAGCTGCACATGCAGCGGTCGTTCACCAGCATCACCGGCGAATCCGCGCAGGCACCCAGGCACTCGGACTGCTGCAGCGTGAACATGCCATCGGGCGTGGTCTCGCCCATCTTGATGCCCAGGCGGGATTCCAGATGGTGCAGCGCCTTGTAGCCGTCGCGCAGCTGGCAGGGCAGGTTGGTGCAGACGTTCAGCTTGAACTTGCCCACCGGCCGCTGGTTGTACATGTTGTAGAACGTGGTGACTTCGTGCACCGCGATCTCGGCCATGCCCAGGAACTCGGCGATCACGGCCTCGCTCTCGGGACTGACCCAGCCCTGCTCCTGCTGCACGATGGACAGGCAGGCCATCACGGCCGACTGCTTCTGGTCGGCCGGGTACTTGGCCACCTCGCGCGCAAAGCGCTCCTTGGTCGCTTCGGTAATCATCGGTCAACGTCTCCAAACACGATGTCCAGGGTACTCAGCACCATCACGGCGTCGGCCAGCATGTGGCCTCGGCACAGTTCGTCCATGGCGGACAGATTGGCGAATCCCGGCGGACGGATCTTCAGGCGGTAGGGCTTGTTGGCCCCGTCGCTCACGATGTAGATGCCGAACTCCCCCTTGGGGTGTTCGATGGCCGCGTAAGCCTCGCCTTCGGGCACGCGGAAACCTTCGGTGAAGAGCTTGAAGTGGTGGATCAGCTCTTCCATGTTGGACTTCATGCCTTCGCGCGGCGGCGGGGCGATCTTGTGGTTGTCCACGATCACCGGGCCCGGGTTGGCACGCAGCCAGTCCACGCACTGCTTGATGATGCGGTTGGACTGGCGCATTTCGGCCACGCGCACCAGGTAGCGGTCGTAGCAGTCGCCGGTCTTGCCCACGGGCACGTCGAAGTCCATGCGGTCATAGACCTCGTAGGGCTGCGACTTGCGCATGTCCCAGGCCACGCCGGAGGCACGCAGCATGGGGCCGGTCAGGCCCAGGTTCATGGCACGCTCGGCCGTCACCACGCCGATGTCCACGTTGCGCTGCTTCCAGATGCGGTTGTCGGTCAGCAGGGTCTCGTACTCGTCGGCGCACTTGGGAAAGCGCTGCGTGAAGTCGTCGATGAAGTCCAGCAGCGAGCCCTGGCGGTTGCGGTTCATGACCTCGACCGAGCGCGCATTGCGCACCTTGCTGGCCTTGTACTGCGGCATGGTGTCGGGCAGGTCGCGGTAGACGCCGCCCGGACGGAAATAGGCCGCGTGCATGCGCGCGCCGGAGACCGCCTCGTACATGTCCATGAGGTCTTCGCGCTCACGGAAGGTATAGATCAGCGTCGTGGAGCTGCCTGCATCGTTGCCGCTGGAGCCCAGCCACATCAGGTGATTCATGATGCGGGTGATCTCCGAATACATCACGCGGATGTACTGGGCGCGAATGGGCACCTCGATGCCCAGCAGCTTCTCGATGGCCAGGCAGTAGGCGTGCTCGTTGCACATCATGGACACGTAGTCCAGCCGGTCCATATAGGGCAGCGACTGGATGTAGGTCTTGCTCTCTGCCAGTTTTTCCGTCGCGCGGTGCAGCAGACCGATGTGCGGGTCTGCACGCTGCACCACTTCACCGTCGAGCTCCAGCACCAGGCGCAGCACGCCGTGCGCTGCCGGGTGCTGCGGACCAAAGTTCAGGGAATAGTTCTTGATTTCAGCCATGGTCGTCCATCAAAAAGGCGCCTGCAGCGCCTTCAGTGCAGGCCCCCGTAGTTGTCTTCGCGGATGATCCGCGGCGTGATCTCGCGGGGCTCGATGGTGACCGGCTGGTACACCACGCGCTGCTGTTCGGGGTCATAGCGCATCTCCACATGGCCCGACAGCGGGAAGTCCTTGCGGAAGGGATGGCCGATGAAGCCGTAGTCGGTCAGGATGCGGCGCAGGTCGTCATGGCCATCGAAGACGATGCCGAACAGGTCGAACGCCTCGCGCTCGAACCAGTTGGCGCCGGCCCAGATGGGAGTGACCGAAGCCACCACCGGAAAATCGTCGTCGGTACAGAAGACGCGAACGCGCAGGCGCTGGTTCAGGCTGATCGACAGCAGGTGGGACACCACGGCAAAGCGCGGCCCTTCGCGGCCGACTTCCGCATAGGTGGAATAGTCCACGCCACACAGGTCCACCAGGACCTCGAACCGGCAATCCGGGGCGCTGTGCAGAACCTGCATGGCCTCCAGATAGTTGGCAGCGGACACTTCGACCGTCACCTCGCCCAGGGCCACGGTCACGCTGCGCGCCTTGTCGCCCAAGGCAGCAGCCACCACATCCCGAAGCACTTCGGGGTGAATCGCAATAGCAGTCATCATCTAGCCCTTAGACGCGAGCGATGGTATGGGTGCGGCGGATCTTCTGCTGCAGCTGGATGATGCCGTAGATCAGGGCTTCCGCCGTGGGGGGGCAGCCAGGCACATAGACATCGACCGGCACGATGCGGTCACAGCCACGCACCACGGAATAGCTGTAGTGGTAGTAGCCGCCGCCATTGGCGCACGAGCCCATGGAGATGACCCAGCGGGGCTCGGACATCTGGTCATAGACCTTGCGCATGGCGGGTGCCATCTTGTTGCACAGGGTGCCGGCCACAATCATCAGGTCCGACTGGCGGGGGCTGGCACGGAAGACTTCCGAGCCAAAGCGGCCAATGTCGTAACGCGCCGCCGCAGCGTGCATCATCTCGACCGCGCAGCAGGCCAGACCAAATGTCATGGGCCACAGCGAGCCCGTCTTGGCCCAATTCACCACCGAGTCGTAACTCGTGGTGATGAAGCCTTCCTTCATCACGCCTTCGATCATCGTGTTTCCTTAGTGAACCCGCATCAGTCCCAGTCCAACGCACCCTTCTTCCATTCGTAGACAAAGCCCACGACGAGAACGGTCAGGAAAATCAGGACAGCGGCGAAACCAGCCCCACCCACGTCCCGAAGCGCAACGGCCCAGGGCAGCAGAAAGGCGATTTCCAAATCAAATAGGATGAACAGGATGGCGACGAGGTAGTAGCGCACATCGAATTTCATGCGCGCGTCTTCGAAGGCCTCGAAGCCACATTCGTAGGGAGAGTTCTTGGCGGCATCGGGCCGGTTCGGACCCAGCACATACCCCAGTACCAGGGGGACTACGCCGACACCCATGCCGACGAGAATGAACAAGAGAACGGGAAGATACTGGTCGATGTTCATCGTGTGCGGCTACCTTGAAAGGCATGCCCGCACCGATCAGCCTGATCAGCAGGGCAGGCTCTTAGTTATATCTTGGTGCCGTCGGCGAGACTCGAACTCGCACAGCTTTCGCCACTACCCCCTCAAGATAGCGTGTCTACCAATTTCACCACGACGGCTACGTCTCGATTTCGGCTGGCTCTTTATCTTCGTTGCAAAGATTCCGCCTACCGAACAATCTCTAGATTCTACTCTGAAAAACCCTCGGACCAGGAGGACCGAGGGCTTTGTTCGAAATTATTTCGTGGGGATCTGGGCCGCGCCTTCAGCACCGGCAGCAGGCGCCTGACCTGCCGCAGGAGCAGGCACTTCGCCAGCAGCGCCAGGGACGGCGGGAGCCGGTGCCGTGATGGGGGCCGCGCCTTCCAGCACGCTGCCCGAGCTGACGGGACGCGCATTGCTCAGATAGGCCAGCGCCAGCGTGGTCACGAAGAACACCGTGGCCAGGCCTGCCGTGGAGCGCGACAGAAAGTTCGCGCTGCCCGAGGCACCGAACAGGCTGCCGGAGCTGCCGCTGCCGAACGAGGCGCCCATGTCGGCGCCCTTTCCGTGCTGGATCAGGATCAGGCCGATCATGCCGAGTGCCGACAGCATCTGGACGGCGAGGATCACGCTTGCGAATGCATTCATTGGTTGTACCTACTAGTAACGCGAGAGCTAAAAAAGCGAATGGAGAAACTGCTCCGGCTCACTGGGCCGCAGCGATGATGGTCAGGAAATCCGGCGCCTTGAGCGACGCCCCGCCCACAAGACCACCGTCAATGTCGGCCTGGGCCAGAAGCTGGGCTGCATTGGAGGCATTCATGCTGCCGCCGTAGAGCAAGGGGATGCGGTCAGCCTGCCGGCTGGCAGCCGCCAGCTGGGCGCGCAGCACGGCATGCACCTGCTGCGCCTGCTCGGGTGTTGCGGTCCTGCCGGTGCCGATGGCCCAGACAGGCTCGTAGGCCACGACCAGCTCACTGATGCACTGCCCCACCTGATGGATCACGGCTGCCAGCTGGCGCTTGACGACTTCCTCGGTCTGCCCCGCCTCGCGCTCTGCCAGCGTTTCGCCCACACAGACGATGGGCGTGACGCCCTTGGCCAGCGCAGCCTGCGCCTTCAAGGCCACCACGGCATCGGTTTCACCATGGTATTGGCGACGCTCCGAGTGCCCCACCAAGGTGTAGCGCACGTCAAAATCCTGGAGCATGGCAGCCGAAAGCTCGCCCGTGTAGGCGCCCGAGTCATGCTGCGACACATCCTGCGCAGCCACGCCAATGGACGACCCTGCAAGCTCGGCCTGGGCCTGGGCCAGATAGGCGGCCGGCACGGCCACCGCCACACCCGCATTTCCACCTTCGGGCAGCCCCTGCTTGAGGGCCTTGAGCAACACGGCATTGGCAGCCAGGCTGCCATTCATCTTCCAGTTGCCGACGATGAGTTTCTTCTTCATGGTTACCACGTCAAAACGATTTTGCCGGTGTGCTGACTCGACTCCATCAGCGCGTGCGCCTTGTCGGCATCAGCGGCAGCAAAGGTGCTGTGAATCACAGGGCGGATACCGCCTGCCTCGATGAGCGGCCAGACCTCGCGCCGCAGCGCCTGGGCGATGGCCGCCTTGAAGGCGACAGGACGCGGACGCAGCGTGGAGCCCGTCACCAGCAGGCGACGGCGCAGGACCAGGCCCGCATCGAACTCCGCCTTGATGCCGCCCTGCACCGCAATGATGACCAGACGGCCATCCTCGGCCAGGCTCTGCACTTCGCGCGCCACATAGCTGCCCGCCACCATGTCCAGGATCACGTCCACGCCCTTGCCGTCGGTGATGCGCTGCACCTCCGCGGCAAAGTCCTGGGTACGGTAGTTGATGGCATGGTCGGCGCCCAGCTTCAGGCAGTCGGCGCATTTGGCATCGGAGCCAGCCGTCACGATGACCGTGGCGCCACGCGCCTTGGCCAACTGGATGGCCGTCACGCCAATGCCGCTGCTGCCGCCCTGCACCAGCAGGGTTTCGCCCGCCTGCAAGGCGCCGCGATCGAACACATTGCTCCAGACGGTGAAGAAGGTTTCAGGCAATGCCGAAGCCTCCACCTCGCTGAGCCCCGCCGGGATGGGCAGGCACTGGGCCACTGGCGCAACGCAGTACTCCGCATAGCCACCACCGGCCAGCAGCGCGCACACGCGGTCGCCCACGCGCAGGCCTGCCAGCCGCATGGCGTCGTCGTCACCCGACACGATCACCCCGGCCACTTCCAGCCCGGGCAGATCCGAGGCACCGGGCGGCGGGGCGTAGTGCCCCTTGCGCTGCAACACATCAGGACGATTGACACCGCTGGCCGAGACCTGGATCAGCAACTCCTGCGCGCCGGCCACGGGCAGCGGACGCTCGCCCAGGCGCAAGACCTCGGGACCACCAAAGTCCGTGAGTTCCACGGCACGCATGATTTGCTTTTCCATTTTTCGACCTCGCAATCCCTGTCAAAAATGCCACAAGCGCTGAACAGGTCAGCGCTTTTTCCAGTCACCGCATGCACCTGCAAGGCCACCCCCTTTTTGGGGAACGGCCTTGCCGGGCATTACTGCTGCTGTTGCTGTTGCTGCTCGCCCTCGGCAGCCGGACGACCGCCTTCACGGGGCTCGCGAGGTTCACGCGGCTCGCGGTACTCGCGTTGCTGGCGGGGCTCACGCGGCTGGCGGAACTCACGCTCGGCAGGCGCGGGGCGCTCGCTGCGCTCCATGCCGGCAGGACGCTCGGTCAACGCCTTCAGCGACAGCTTGACACGACCCTTTTCGTCGGTCTCCATGACCTTGACCTTGATGATCTGGCCTTCCTGCAGGTAGTCGGCGACGCGCTCCACGCGCTCGTGGGCAATCTGGCTGATGTGCAGCAGACCGTCCTTGCCGGGCAGCAGGTTCACGAGAGCACCGAAGTCCAGGATCTTGGTGACCGGGCCTTCGTAGATCTTGCCGATTTCGACTTCGGCCGTGATCTCTTCGATGCGGCGCTTGGCTTCGTCGGCCTTGGCGGCATCGCTGGAAGCGATGGTGATGGTGCCGTCTTCGCCGATGTCGATCTGCGTGCCGGTCTCTTCGGTCAGTGCACGGATGGTGGAGCCGCCCTTGCCGATCACGTCACGGATCTTCTCGGGGTTGATCTTCATCGTGTACAGCTTGGGAGCGAAGGACGAGATCTCGGCCTTGGCTTCGCCCATGGCTTCCTGCATCTTGCCCAGGATGTGCATGCGCGCTTCCTTGGCCTGGGCCAGGGCGACCTGCATGATTTCCTTGGTGATGCCCTGGATCTTGATGTCCATCTGCAGCGCAGTGATGCCGCTGGTGGTGCCAGCCACCTTGAAGTCCATGTCGCCCAGATGATCTTCATCACCCAGGATGTCGGTCAGCACGGCGAAGCGGTTGTCTTCCTTGATCAGGCCCATGGCGATACCGGCCACGTGGGCCTTCATCGGAACGCCCGCATCCATCATCGACAGGCAGCCGCCGCAGACCGAGGCCATGGACGAGGAGCCGTTGGACTCGGTGATTTCCGACACCACGCGAATGGTGTAGGGGAACTCCTCCTTGCTGGGCAGGCAGGCCGCCAGGGCGCGCTTGGCCAGACGGCCGTGGCCGATTTCGCGGCGCTTGGTCGAGCCCATGCGGCCCACTTCGCCAGTGGCAAAGGGAGGCATGTTGTAGTGGAACAGGAAGCGGTCCTCGAACTCGCCGGCCAGCGCGTCGATGCGCTGCGCGTCGCGCTCGGTGCCCAGCGTGGACACGACCAGGGCCTGCGTCTCGCCGCGCGTGAACAGGGCCGAGCCGTGCGTGCGGGGCAGCACGGAATTGCGGATTTCGATGGGGCGCACGGTGCGCGTGTCACGGCCGTCGATGCGCGGCTCGCCGGCCAGGATCTGGCTGCGAACGATGCGTGCCTCGATGTCGAACAGCATGCCTTCGACCTTGACGCCGTCGAACTCCACGCCCTGGGCCGTCAGGCCGGCCTTCACGGCGGCGTAGGCTTCGCGGCAGGCCTGCGTGCGGCTTTGCTTGTTGCGGATCTGGTAGGCCGCGCGCAGGGCTTCGTCACCCAGTGCGGCCACCTTGGCGATCAGCTCTTCATCCTTGGCGGGAGCGACCCAGTCCCAGACGGGCTTGCCGGCTTCGCGCACCAGTTCATGGATGGCGTCAATGGCGATGCGACCTTGCTCGTGGCCGAAGACCACGGCGCCCAGCATCACGTCTTCAGGCAGTTGCTGCGCCTCGGACTCCACCATCAGCACGGCAGCTTCAGTACCGGCCACGACCAGATCCATCTGCGAATCCTTGCGCTGGGTCTGGCCGGGGTTGAGCACGTACTCGCCATTGATGTAGCCCACGCGGGCGGCACCGATGGGACCGTTGAACGGAATGCCCGACACGGACAGGGCGGCCGACGTGGCGATCAGGGCGGCGATGTCGGCATCGACTTCGGGGTTCAGCGACACGGTGTGGATGACCACATGCACGTCGTTGTAGAAGCCTTCGGGGAACAGCGGGCGGATCGGACGGTCGATCAGGCGGCTGGTCAGGGTTTCCAGTTCGCTGGGCTTGGCTTCGCGCTTGAAGAAGCTGCCGGGGATCTTGCCTGCGGCGTAGGTCTTCTCGATGTAATCGACGGTCAGCGGGAAGAAGTCCTGGCCGGACTTGGCCTGCTTGGACGCCACCACGGTGGCCAGCACCACGGTGTCATCGATGTTGACCAGCACGGCGCCGGAAGCCTGGCGGGCGATCTCGCCGGTTTCCATGGTGACCGTGTGCTGGCCCCACTGGAAGGTCTTGGTGACTTTGTTGAAAATGGACATTGTTGCTCCTAGGGAATGTTGGCCAGATGCACTCATCCGGCCATGATGGAGAGCAATTCAGAACACGATGCCATTCCATTGCTGGATTTCTTGCTATCAAATCCGCAGCAATGGAATGACACAGCTTCGCTCTGTCTTGCTTTCTCCGAAGTAAAAAACGCCTGAGCTAGACAGGCTAACTCAGGCGTTTCGATCTCCCACCGTGCTTACTTGCGCAGGCCCAGCTTGGCGATCAGTGCGGTGTAGCGATCAGCGTCCTTGGACTTGAGGTAGTCCAGCAGCTTGCGACGGCGGCTCACCATGCGCAGCAGGCCGCGACGACCGTGGTGGTCCTTGGCATGTTGCTTGAAGTGAGGGGTCAGCTCGTTGATGCGTGCGGTCAGCAGGGCCACTTGCACTTCTGGGCTACCAGTGTCGTTGGCAGAGCGTGCGTTGGACTTGACGACTTCAGCCTTCACGGAAGATGCGATCATTTTTTTTCCTTGGAAATTGGCGCCTCAAAGACAAAAGCAAGGAGGCAGCCTTGGTTACTTGCGCCGGGACTGGAAAGGCCCCGACGTGCGTCTTGCACCATGCAAAACCCTGGGATTATAACAAGCACGCCCGGACCGGTATCCACACCTGATTTGCAGCCCTTTGCCACTTCGGCCTGCTGCCCGCCCAGAATCCCGCAAAGCCCGCGCCACAGGCATGCCGTCACGAAGCACGGATATGTGGTGCGCAGGCATTCCATACACCAAGGGAGGGCCACGCCATGGCAGTGCGTTTTTCATTCATTCCATCGACCCGACAAGCGCAGTGGCGGCAATGCGCCCTGCTCTGCCTGGTCGCGGCCCTGGGCCTGGCCCTGCCTGCCCAGGCTGCGTCCCACCGCGCCGACGCATCGGCTGCGCAAGGCTCCACGCGCAAAAAGGGCGGGCAGCGGGTCCGGGTGCCGACGCAGCGCAGCAGCTCCGACGAGTCGCCCGAGCAACGCGACAAGCGGCTTTACCGCGAATGCCAGGGCAGGCACAACGCCGGAGCATGCGCCGGATACACCGGGCAGCCGCCGGGCAGACGCCAGCGCTGACACGCTCCCAGAAACAGTCCTAGGCCGGCCTCGAATACCCAAAAATCCGGCAAAGCCTTGCCATCATTGGATTTTTTCGCACCTCTGCACGCCTGAATTCAGCCCCATTCACGGCACAACTCCTATTTTTTGACCAAAGAAACAGATTGGTCTGAAAGACATGCACGAACAACCCCAATAGATTGAGCGGCGCACGAAACAAGCAGCAACAACCAGCGTTGCGCAAGCCAATCGACGGGGAGGGATTCAAGACATGTCATCGACCAGGCCTCAGGCTCGCCCGGGCGCCGAAGGCTTCACTGCCATCGAGTTGATGGTGGTCGTCGCCATCCTCGCCGTGCTCACCACGCTGGCAGCTCCCAGCTTCAACCTCATCATCGAGCGCTGGCGTGTTCGCCAGACCGTCGAGGCCCTGCAATCGACGCTGCAGTACGCGCGCTCCGAAGCCGTGCGGCGCGGTGGCGGCGTTTTCATCCAGAAACTGCCCCAAGGCACCAAGGGCTGCACCCTGGCGGCGCAGCACGCCGACTGGGGCTGCGGCTGGGTGGTGTTCGCCGACCGCAATGGCAACAGGCACTGGGATCCCAAGGAGGAGCTGCAGCGCTTCGACACGCCCGCCCGCACCCTCGTCACCCGCTCCCGGTCTGCCTCCATCATCAGTGTGGACCGCTGGGGTCAGTTGGGCGGACTCACCGCCATGGGTTTCGCCATTGCGCCATCTCCGGCCGGAATCACTTCCGCCGCAACCCAAGGCATTTGCGTCTCGTCCGGCGGACGCATCCGGGTGGTCGGCCAGGAGGGTATTCCATGCGCCTGACACGTACCCGCAATCGGCATCCCAATGGCTTTACCCTGATCGAAACCCTGGTCGCCACCGTCATCACGGCCCTGGGTGTTCTGGGAATCCTGGGACTGCAGATGCGCACCCTGGCCGACAACCAAAGCGGCGTGCGCCGCGCCCAGGCCATCCGGCTGATCGAGGACCTCAGCGAGCGCACGCACGCCAACCCCAACTCCCTCGGACAGATCGGCCACTACGTTTCCGACTGGAATCACGCCCCCGAATCCGTCGCCGACTGCAGTGCCGCCGCATGCGGCCCGGACGCAATGGCCAGCTACCACCTCGCACGATGGAAGGCATCCGTTCGCCAACTGCTGCCAGGCGGGGCCGCCAAGGTCTTCCTCGCAGGAAACGAGGCAGCCGCCAGCGCCGGCAACGGGCGCCAGCTGGGGATCATGATCAGTTGGCGCGAGAACGAAAAGTCCGGCAAGGCCGACTACAAGGACCCCATCGGGCTTGATGGCGATGGCGATCGCATGCACGGCGACCAGGCCATGGCCTGTCCTGCAGGCAGAACCTGCCACCTGCAATACATCGCACTCAGCGCTCGCTGCGCTCCCTACCTTGCAAACAACGCAGTCCAGCTCTTCTGCGCAGGCCCATGAATCCCCATCGCATCGCCACCGCCATTGCGGCCAGACCGCGCCAACGCGGCCTGAGCCTCGTCGAACTGCTGGTCGGACTTTTCCTGGGACTGCTGATCATCGGCGTGGCCATGGGCGCACTCATGGCGTCACGCGCCGTGTCCGCCACCGTCAGCGATGCCAGTCAGTTGCAACAGCAGGCTTCCCATCTCTTCCGTGTCATGGGCCGGCAGATCCGGCAGGCGGGGTCCCTGCGGCTGCTTCTTGCATCACACAAGAGGGCAACAGAAGCCATTCACGTGGCAGACCCCGTTGCATTCGAGGCGGGCGCACTGGACTTCAACCCCGCGCACGACACCATCCAGGGCCTCGATGCACCCGGGCGCTCCCAATACAAGCTCGCCGTGGGCTACAGCAACTACACGCAGCCGCTGCACACATCGGCCATCGAGACCTCACTGCAGCGCAATTGCCTGGGGCAGACCAACAGCGACAGCCTCATCCTGAGCCGCTTTGTCCTGGACGCCAGTAAAAACACCCTGCGCTGCGCCGGAGCGCCCTCCGCGGGTGCCCAGCCCCTCGCCAGGAACGTCGCCAACTTCCAGGTGCGCTACCTGATCCAGGCGCCGGGGGGCGCCGCCCGCATCCAGTATGTCAACGCAGCCGCCGTAGGCCAGGACTGGCCTCGCGTCGTCGGCGCCGAGGTCTGCCTGGTGCTATTCGGCAACGAGGCCATCGACATGCCCGCCAACAGCAGCTATACCGACTGCGACGACAGCGACGGTACGGCCGAATCCATCCACATGGCCACGCTGCCTGCGCCCAGGACGCGGCGCCTGCACATGGTCTTTCGCAGCGTGTACCAGTTGCGCAGCCAGGGGTTGGCCGGATGACGCACAAGGCTGCAGGCATGCGACATGCCCACACCTGCGCAGCGCAGCGCCAAAAAGGCATCGCCCTGTTCATCGTGGTGGTCCTGGTCATGCTGTCCATGCTGCTCGCCCTGTGGGCGTCGCGCAGCGCACTGTTCAACGAAATGTTCGTGGGCAACGATGCCGACTACCAGCGTGCCCTGGAGGCTGCACAGGCCTTGCTGCAGGATGCCGAACTGGATATTCGGGGCGAACAGGCCAGCGGCGCCGCCTGCGCCGCCAGCAGCAGCCAGTCATCCGTCTGCCGCAGCGGTGCAGGCATCACACAGTTCCCCCGGGAAACCGGGGAAGTCGGCCTGCTGCTGGCCAGCCTCGCTGAGGCCACACCCACTGGATGCCGCGATGGCCTGTGCACCAAGCGCACGGGACCTCAGGACTTCTGGAACAACGCGGACGAAGGCCAAGGGATCACGCTGGGCCAGATGACGGCCGCTGACGTCGGCGCACGCTACGGCCAGTTCACGGGCGCCATCGCTGGCGGAAAGAGCGACTCCATCCTGGCAAATCGTGAGGCAGGAAAGGGCGGCTGGTACTGGATAGAGATCCTGCCCTATGACGTCAACGCAGGGAACTCGGGCGTCATCGCCAACGGCTCACCCCGACTGGCCCTTTACATGCAGCCCCAGGTGATCTATCGCATCACGGCCATTGCCCATGGCCGCAAGAGCAACACCCAAGTGGTGATGCAGCAGACCTACGCCCGGCAGAAACACCGCGACTGACTCAGGACACCTGACATGCCCCACCTCTGCCATCCCTGGCTCCGGCGCATCCTGCTGCCAGCGCCGACAGCCGCAGCCATGGCCGCTGCAGTCCTGGCCGCGCAAAACAGCCAGGCAATGGATATGACCCAGTCGTCGCTTGGGCCCCGAGTCAAGGTCACGATAAAGCCTGGCCTGCCGGCACCCATCCAGGTCCAGCAGGTCTTGGAGGCAGACACTCCAATTGCCAGTGTTCAGGCAGATGGCACCGAATTCGCCGCGCCCATTGAAGACTGCCCGGCCGGACAACAGGCAGATGCCAAGGGCCGCAGCAGCTCCATGGCCTCCAGCGGCAGCGTGATTACGCGGGCCGGCGTGGACATATTCAGCGCCCGCTACAGCGCAAAAGCGGCCTGGAGCGGCTGGATCAGCGCAGAAACCGTCCAGGCCGATGGCAGCCTCACCGCAACAGCCGGCTGGCAAGGCAAAACCACGGCCGGCCACCTGGATGCACTCAGCGACGAACAGGCAATCAATGACCGTCTGATCCTGACCTGGAGCGACAGACTGCAAAGAGGCGTGTCCTTCAAGTGGAATGAACTCGACCACCTGCAGAAAGCCTCCCTGGGCATCGATGTCGAAGGAAGAGCAGACAACCTGGGCAAGCACAGGCTCAACTTCATACGCGGCGACCGCCGCATGGAAGCGCCGGGACAACCGCCGCGCGTTGGCCCCACCCGTCCTTTTCGCCAGCGCAGCTCGCGCCAGGGCGACATCGTCAACTCCCAGATCTGGCATACCGGTCATCCCGTGGACAACTGGCCCCTGCCGGGCTATGCCGCCTATACCCTCGCCCAGCAGAAACGCCAGCCCATGATCTATGCAGGCGGCAATGACGGCATGCTGCATGGCTTTTCGGCCACCGACGGCAGGGAAAAGATCGCCTACATCCCACGAGGCGTGATCTCCGGACTGGCAAGACTTTCCGACCCCGACTATGACGCCCGGCATCGCTACTTTGTGGACGGCTCAGTCATGAGCGGCGACATCCCCTCGGGCAGCGTTGCGTCCTCGCAGTGGCGCACTGTGCTGGCTGGCATGGCGGGCGCCGGAGCCAAGGGCTACTTCGTGCTGGACATCACCCATCCGGAGGCTTTCAGCGAGTCCGGTGCCAGCTCGCTGGTCCTGCTTGACCGAACCCAGACACGCAACAGCGATCCCGGCGACTGCACCAGCCTGGATGACATGCGCCAGCGCGCCACTTGCCAGGAAAACAAGGACCTGGGCCATATTTTGGCGGCGCCCGTGCTGGACGATGCCAACCCGCAACGCAGCACTCAGATCACGCAGTTGAACAACAACCGCTGGGCACTGGTGACGGGCAACGGCTACCACAGCACCAACCAGCGGCCCGTGTTGCTGATCCAGTATCTCGATGGCAACCAGGAGCTGTTGCGCCTCGTTGCCACGGGCAATACCCCAACCGGCACCACCCCCGAGACTACCCGCAACGGACTCTCCGCCCCGCGCCTTGTGGACATCAATGGAGACGGCCGGCCCGATGTGGTCTACGCAGGTGACATCCAGGGCAATCTGTGGAAATTTCTCATCGCCAGCGGTGCCTCCTCCCGCTGGGGCGTGGCCTTCGACGGCCGGCCGCTGTACACAGCCTGGGGTGGCAGTTCTCCATCGGCCACTCGCAACCTGCGTCAAGCCATCACCGCCCCTCCTTCCGTACGCGCCAATGACCGGCGCAGGGCCAGCAAAAATGCCAAAGAAGGGCGCGAGCGCTTGACGGCAGGCGGCATGCTGGTGGCATTCGGTACCGGACGCCACATCACGCGGCAGGATTCTGGCAACACAGCGGTCCAGAGCATCTATTCCATCCTCGACAGCACCCGCTACAGGCTGCTCGCGGACGGCAGAGTGCAAGCTTGCCTCGATGGCAAGGATTCGGACTGCAGGCAGCCTGACGGACAGCGAGCGGCACCCGTTTCAGGCATCGGAGAACTGGCCAGGCGCTCGGTGAACCATCAGCCGGCAGGGGCGGCCGGCCAAGGCTTCTGGCGCGTTGACTCCACGACCGACCTCGACTGGACGCGGCACAAAGGCTGGTACATGGACCTGCCCCTGCCGGGCGAGCGCTTGCTCAAGCCAATGGGCTTCCACGACGGCAGCAACATCCTCGCGATCTACAGCCAGATACCTGCCGGATCCCCCAGGCGCCCCGGCGAAAGCGCAAGCCCGCCCGACGCCTGCAATGCGAGCGAGGAGCGCCAATTCCTGACATTCATGAACATCATGGATGGCAAGCGACCCGGCGTTCCGTTGATGGACAGCAACGGCGATGGGGTCTACGGCACGGCAGATGAGGAGGTCTCGCGCGCAAGCGTCGCCAGGGGATCCCAGGCCCTGCTCCACAAAGGCCATCACGCCATCGGCTACGACGCCGAAGGCCGCCGCAATGTACTCGCCCGCATGCCGGAGCAATCCCTGCGCCCCAGCTGGCGCCAAATGAAATGAGGCACCACATGCGCCGCCCTCGATCCCCAGGATTCACGCTCATCGAACTCATGATCGTCGTGGCCGTCATCGTCATCCTCGGCACGGTCGCCGTCCCGAGCTACAACGAGTACATCCGCGCAGTCCACCGCGCCGACGCCCGCGCCGGCCTGCTCCAGGCCCAGCAATGGCTGGAGCGCGCCGCCACCGCCAACGGCACCTACCCCACCGAGCTGCCTGCAGACCTGACCTGGGCCCACGACTCCAGCAAGCGCTACACCATCGACTTCCTGTCAACCAGCGGCCACGACGACGACACCTATACCCTGATCGCCACACGCCGCGGCTCCCAGTTCGGTGACCGATGTGGCGATTTCACGCTGACCCATACGGGCGAGCGTGATGCGCTCGGCCTGGGTGTGAATACCACTGCGGTGGAGTGCTGGGGGCGGTAGTCTTACAAGTTCAGAGTGCCAGCTTCTTGACCTGTTGCTGCGCATCCGCGACACAAGGATCCAAGGAGATCCGAGCAAGTGCGTCTAACTGGGAGATTTACGCCCCTTCACTCCCTCTCGCTCAGCAATCGGCAAGTGACTGCCAGACGAACTGAGCGGAGGTTTACAAAGCGCACCACTCATCCCGCTGCCTGAGCCATCCATCCGGAATGAACTCCCAACGCGCATCCAGAAATCTAGGATGCGCCAATGTACGCTGCCCCTCCCACATCCAGCCTGTCCAGCCAACAACTAAGGCTGGCCACACGTGGCTTCACCACAATCGAACTGATGGTTGTGATCGCCATCATCACCATACTGGCTGCGTTGGCAGCACCCAGCTTTCGGCCACTCATCGAACGATGGCGTGTACGCGCAGCGACCGAAGACCTTCAGTCCATCCTCTATTACGCACGCTCAGAAGCCATCAAGCGCGGTGGAAAGATCGTCCTCAAAAAGATCGCCAGTGGCAATGGCTGCACCGCGGCCGACGCCAATACACAGTGGGGTTGCGGCTGGACTGTCTTTATCGATGCCAACAACAACGCCACCCAGGACTCCGGTGAACTGACGCTTCAGACATCTTCTGCCCCTACCAAGCTGGAAATCAATCTCGCAAGCAGCAACGGATATATCACGGTGGACCGTTGGGGCCAGCTTGCCAGCGCCGGAAGCAGCAGTTTCAATTTCCGCCTCTTCCCCCAAGGCTCAAATGCCACCAACTCGGCCGCTGCAACGCTTTGCGTGGCAGCAGGAGGAATGATCCGCCGATTGAATACGGGGGATGGCACATGCTGAATCCCAAAAAATCCTTCTTTCAATCCCGCGTTGCCAAAATCGGGCTACCTCCTTTGCTTTCCATGAATATCCATCATGGCTTGCAGATCTGCGATGCAGCACCAGTACCAAGAACCACCATGAAAACAATACGTGCGGCCAATATTCAATCCGGCATCAGCCTGATCGAATCTCTTGTTGCCATTGTCGTGATGTCGTTGGGAATTCTTGGGATTCTCGGCTTGCAACTGCGAAATCTCGCAGATACCCAAACCAGCCTCAACCGCGCCCAAGCCATTCGACTGATAGAGGATTTGAGCGAGAAAATTCAAGCCAACCCTAATGGACTGGGCAGTCTGAGTGCATATGAAAGCACCTGGAATGACACACCTACAGGCACGTGCGCAACAGACGGATGCACCTTGTCGGAGATGGGTGCCTACGACGTCAAACAATGGAAAGAGGCTGTCAAAGCAACTCTCCCCAAGGGAGACGCGGCCATTTTTATCAGCGCGGTAGACAGCGCCGCTGAAAACCGCCGACAACTGGGTGTAATGGTTGCCTGGAAGGCCAATGAAAAGGAACACAAGGCAGCCGATGGAAGCAACGATGAAAAATATACCGAGCCATTTGCACCAGCCAATACAGGGAGTGCCCGCATAAGCTGCCCAGATGGGTTGATATGCCACCTCCAATATATTCAACCTAACCAGCGCTGCACCCCCTTCCCCATGGGATCGTTAAATGGCAACGTACCCGTTTATTGCCCAGGCTGAATCCAGAAACTAAAGAGATAGTTCATGAGAACAAATACACACCACTCAACCAGAAAATTAGCTCCTCCGTTGCTTCAGGCGGGAGCTACACTTCTTGAGCTGTTGGTAGGCATCACCATAGGACTCTTGACGGTGGCAGTAGGCATCGGTGCCTTGATGATTTCTCGGGGTGTCTCAGGAACAGTCAGCGATGCCAGTAACATGCAGCAGCAAGCCGCTTATGCCTTTCGGGTAATTGGCTCACAGGTTCGCCAAGCGGGCACCATTCAACTGAGCCTTGATGCCACTGCATTCACACCTTCAGAGACGTCCTACGCCATGCTGCCCGTAGCATTCGACCCCCCAGATCCTGCTGGACAACGCCCGATGTTTAGCAGAGGAGAGAAAATGCTTAAAGGCATTGACACCCCCAGCAGCAGCGAGTATGCCTTGAGCATTGGATATCAAAATTATCAAGAACAAATAACACCTCCTCCCCCTGCAACGGCTCTGGTTTCCGGGAATCAGTTGCGAGACTGCCTTGGTGAAAACAAGGGCGTGTCATCAAACTATGTTATAGAGAGCAAATTTCGAATATCTAGCGATAACGAGCTTGTCTGCGAAGGTGTCGGCGGCACTGCAAAACCAATAATCCGCAATGTCAAAGACATGAAGATTCGCTATCTCATACAGGAACCTACCAGTGCAAAAACTGGGTTTCCCAAAACCATATATGCCAATGCCTCCACAGCCTCTTCATCGCCTAACGGTTGGCGCGATGTATATGCAATCGAAGTCTGCCTGGAGTTGGAAGGCACAGAAACCCTAGATACAGCGGGAGCCAACTACACGAAATGCGATGGCAGCTCTGTTTCTCGAGGGAATCGCCTGCGTATGGTCTTCAAAAACACTTTTCAAATTCGTAGCCAAGGCCAGGTGCAATCATGAATGGCACGCCCCATCCTCACCATTCACCCTCCGGTCTTCTTCGAAGGTCCAGGCAGCAGGGCATCTCGCTATACGTCATCATCGTGCTGGTTCTTCTATCCATGCTTTTGGCTTTGTGGGCATCGCGAACCACATTACTTAACGAAATGATTGTCGGCAATGATGCAGATTACCGTCGAGCCTTCGAGGCAGCACAAGCCATGCTGCAAGATGCAGAAATGGATATACGCGGCGTCAACACTGACGGCTCCTTCTGTGTCCCAGACTCTTCCAAAGGAGATATTTGTCGCAGAACAACTTCCGCGTATTTCGACATAGAGACAAAGGATCTCCCTAAGCTCATTAATTTCCTGGATACCCAGGATTCAAAATGCTACAAAGGCATCTGCCAGAAGTTCAAAGATCCACAGGATTTTTGGCATGACCCTGACCGCATTGCTCAGATGACTGCAGCAGATGTTGGCGCACGCTATGGACAGTTTACGGGAGCAAAAACTGGCGACGCAGGAAACCCGATACTCAACATCACAGCCACTCCAAGCGATATGAAGCAAAGGCGTGGAGCCTGGTATTGGGTTGAAGTCCTTCCCTATGTAGACCCCAACATTTCCCTGCTAGGTGGGGTTCCACCTGGCTCCAACGTGGAAACATTTTCACCCTCCCGAAAGAAAAGATGGGTATATCGCATTACGGCATTGGCCAGGGGACTAAAACCAGGAACAGAGGTTGTACTCCAATCTGCCCTTTCCCTCAGCTTGGCCGAATAAATAGACGGAGAAAATCATGAAACGTCCTTCATTTCCACAGCAAGCCCTCGTCTGCGCCTTGATCTCCGCATTCACGAATCCATCAGCATTTTCCGCAGAGATCCCGCTTGCACAGTACCCTGCAGGTTCGGCACACAAAATGCCCATACCGAACGTGGTGTTGTCGGTTGATGATTCGGGAAGTATGGCCTGGAATGATGCGGGAGGCAGTGCAACGAGCAGTCAGCCGTCACGCATCTCTTCACTGAAGAACGGTCTGAAAAATGTCCTGATCAATACCAGCAAGTATGACAACCAGTTTCGTCTGGCATGGCAGTCAATGTGGCGATGCAATGATATCCCCAGCAGCCAGTCAGGATGCGATGGCAAGAATGCCATGGCAGTTTTCTCCGGCACGCACAAAACAAATTTTTCCACATGGGTGGACTCCATATCCGCCAGTGGTGGCACACCATCTCATACGATGATGTGGAATGCAGGTCAATATATGAAGACCACTGGCAAGGATAGCCCGTGGAATGCGACTCCTGGCGTGGCCGATAGCAGGCCCATTTCATGCCGCAGGGCATACCACGTCTTCATGACCGATGGTGGCTGGAACAGTTATCTGCCAAGCACCAGCTTTGATGCATTCGACTTTCAAACCAAGATGATCAGCACCCATGCGGAGGCCATTGGAAATTCAGATGGAACAAGCAAGGCACTTCCACAGCCGGATGCATCGAAATATGGTCCCACACTGACCTATAGCACGACAAGCGACCAGACCAAGATATATAGAGACAACTATGGTGGGGGCACGAAAAAACAAACCATCAGCAGAAAAGACTATTATTACGCATACCCTACTCTTGCCGACATGGCTTTTCATTATTGGTCGACTGATTTACAACCCAACATCGGGAACCAAATACCCTTTGAGCCCAAAAAATCGACGGATGAGACATTCAAGATGGGCAACAAATCTGTGACCATCAAACCAGAATGGAATCCCAAGAATGATCCGGCAACATGGCAGCACCTTGTCACCCATACGATTGGGTATGGTGCACGCGCCAGCAATTGGGACAACAGTGGAAGCAATCCTATTTTCACGAATGGCATGTACGGAGACGGCTTCACAGAAGCCATCTTAGGCACCAAGACGTGGACGGATGCTACCGACACTGATTACGACGGCAGTTACACCAGCGGAAGTCGCCGCGGCCAAGCCATTACCGATTATGTCCGCCCTGAAGAGCTATGGCACATGGCAATTAACAGTCGTGGGAAATTCTTCCCCGTACAGACCGGTGCCGACCTGGAAAAGGCATTTGACGAAATTTTCACATCGATTGTCGCGGACAATACAAGTCCGCTGACAGGCTTCACCAGTGCTTCAAGCTCCATCAGCCGCAACAATACGGAATCCTTCCAATCAGGCTACGTTGCTGCCGAGGATCTCAACTCAAACAAGAACCGCTGGAGCGGCTTTGTCGCATCCGAGAAAATCTCTATCGTCGTAGATCCACAGAATCCTCAGAAAATTACTTGGACCACGGCCCCAAACCCATCATGGGGTACCAATCCAAACAAAACAGCTCCTAACAATCACATGACCACTGCTGACAAGCTTGATGCCTTGTCCCCGGCAGACATTACCTCTCGACTGATCCTGTCCCACGATGGAAGCGCCGGGATATCTTTTGAGTGGGGAACGACAACACCACTGAGCACCGCACAACAAGCACTCCTTAATCTCACGCCCAGCGATGGTCGCGGCAAAGACAGAGTCAACTATATTCGCGGAGATCGCAGTAAGGAAGAGAATCAGACTAATGGCGTTTTTCGCCAGAGAAAGTCCCGCCAAGCAGACATTGTTAACTCCAACATCTGGTACGCAGGCCCTCCATCGCTAAGCTACAGTGCGAATAGCTATATCAGCTATGTCGGCGTGCAGAGCAAGCGCATCCCAATGCTTTATGTAGGTGGCAATGATGGCATGTTGCATGGTTTCTCCGCAATTGATGGCTCTGAAAAAATAGCCTACGTTCCACGCGGAGTCATCAAGAACCTTCCAGAGTTCTCCAATACTGGATACACTCACAGATATTATGTGGATGGATCGCCTTTTACAGGTGATGTCAATCTTGGGACGCAGAATTCCGCCAATTGGGCCACCTACCTAACCGGCACACTGGGTGCCGGAGGAAAGGGTTATTTTGTTCTTGATGTCACAAAACCAGGAACCACCGACGGGTTGATTTCCTCGAACTTTACAAAGACCAATGCCAGCACCCTGGTTGTCATGGACAAAACAGATGCCGTTGACGACGATATTGGTCATATTTTCGGAACCCCGGTGGTTGATGAGGCGAACCCTCAAAGAGCATTGCAAATCACGCAAACTAACAATGGGCGCTGGGCAGTCATCATGGGCAACGGCTACAACAGCATCAATGAAAGGCCTGTTCTGCTGATTCAATATCTGGACGGCAACAAGGAACTCCAGAAAATCTCTGCCGTCCCAGTCACCAATCCCAAGAATGTGGAAGCAGATCAGAATGGTCTATCCACTCCACAGTTCCTTGACGTCAATGGAGATAGCATTCCGGATATCGTCTATGCAGGAGATCTGCGTGGAAATCTCTGGAAATTCGACATCTCCAGCAATAATGCTTCCAATTGGGGCGTCGCCTTCGATGGTCAGCCATTATTCACTGCCACCTATTCCACGGGGGTGACCGGCAGTGCCACAAGCCGGCAACCGATCACCACGCCACCAGTGCTACGCCCGAACAGACAGGTAGGCGGACTGATGGTTGCCTTTGGGACGGGCCGCAGTCTGACTGAAGGTGATCGCACGGACACCGACTCCAAGCAGACCGTCTATTCCGTTCTTGACAACACGCGCTATAAAATAAGCTTGACGGGAGAAAATAAAGGCAAGGTAGTCTCACAAACCTCAGATCCCACCCCTGCAACCGTATCCCGCTCCCAGCTAATGAGTCAAATGATCGAAGGCGTCAAGAAAAGTGGAGAAGGATCAAGCGCCAGCCGTGATTTCTGGGCGGTCACTGAAAATCGCGCCATTTTTGACTGCCAAGGAAAATCAAATTGCACTGCGGTCAAAGGATGGTATTTCGACCTACCAGAAGCTGGAGAGCGTGTCCTCAGGGCCATTGAGTTCTTTGACGGAAGCAGTGTTCTCGAAATCATGAGTGAAGTACCGGCATCTGGAGGCGCTACAGCTGGTTCTGAAGAAAGTTGTGAACCGACACCAAAGGCCGCGAAGCCTTTTCGCACCCTGCTCACAATTGATCAAGGAGCACGCCCACGGACACAGATTCTCGACCAAAATGGAGATGGTCTCTACAACTCCGGTGACAAATATGCCAACCGCATGACGGCAGATACCAAAGAACTTCGCTTCAGTACAAAGACACTGCAGATCCGTAAGGGCAGCAGCAGTGGTGGTGGTGGTGGTGGTGGTGGTGGTGGCTGCGGCACCAATTGCGATTCTTTAGCAAAAATCCCAGAGTTGCTGCTGCGCCCCAACTGGCGACAACTCAATTAATGAAGATTGATGAAAATAAAATCATGAAAACAAGATACGGTGGATTTACACTGATCGAATTGATGATTGTGGTCGCCGTGGTAGGCATACTTTCAGCCATCGCCATGCCGAGCTACAACGAGTACATCCGACGCGGGCATCGAGCAGAAGCCAGGGCGGGCCTATTGCAGGCGGCACAATGGTTGGAGCGTGCAGCCACCTCCAATGGAACCTACCCACTTACTGCCGCGTTCCCCGCTTCCTTGAAGACGGTTCCTTCCAGCCGCTACGACATTTCATTGAATTCAACAGATGGAAGTACTTTTACGCTGACAGCCACACCCAAGGGAGCCCAAGCCAACGACAAGTGCGGCAACTACACCTTGACGCAAAGCGGCCTGCGTGGAGCCAACGGAGCCACGACAGGCACCATCGTTACCGACTGCTGGGGCAAGTGAGCACCGGGTAGATGCCAATCCGCCAGGCGCTGATCGAGCCCAGGCTTGTTACCATCCCAGGCACCATGACAAACACCGTGCCACACATGCACCAAGCGCTTGGGCTCGCCGCCCAGGCGCTTTTTCTTTCCTCCCCCAATCCGCGCGTAGGCTGCGTACTGGTGGCACCTGATGGCCGGGTCGTTGGCCAGGGGTTCACCCAGCAGGCTGGTGGCCCACATGCCGAAGTGATGGCGCTGCGCGATGCCGCAGCACAGGGCGAGGATGTGCGCGGAGCAACCGCCTATGTGACGCTGGAGCCTTGCTCGCACCAGGGCCGTACAGGTCCCTGCTGCGATGCCCTGATCGCTGCAGGCGTTGCCAAGGTGGTAGGCGCACTCACCGATCCCAATCCCCAGGTAGCTGGCCAAGGTTTTGCGCGGATGAGTGCTGCAGGTGTACAGGTGGAGGTGGGACCAGGTGCAGCCGAATCGCGCGAACTGAACATCGGCTTCTTCAGCCGCATGCTGCGCGGCATACCGTGGGTGCGCATGAAGGCCGCCAGTTCCCTTGACGGCGCAACCGCATTGCACAACGGTGTCAGCCAATGGATCACCTCGCCCGAGGCACGTGCCGACGGCCATGCCTGGCGCGCGAGGGCCTGCACCCTGCTGACGGGCATAGGCACGGTGCTGGAAGACGATCCGCGTCTGAACGTGCGTGAAGTGCCTACCCAGCGCCAACCGCGCATCGCGGTGGTGGATAGCCGGCTGGACACGCCGCTCACCGCCCAGGTACTGAAGACGCCCGGCGGCTGCCTTATCTACACCAGCAGTCAGGATACTTTGCGGTCCGAAGATTTGCAGGCGGCTGGCGCGACGATCATCCACATGCCCAACGCGCACGGCAAGGTGGACTTGGCCGCCATGCTGCGTGACCTGGCCGCGCGCGGTACGAACGAGCTGCATGTGGAAGCAGGCTTCAAGCTCAATGGCTCGCTGATACGCGAAGGGCTGGTCGATGAACTGCTGCTGTACCTGGCCCCCAAGCTGCTGGGCACGGGTGGCATGGGCATTGCCAGTTTCGGGCCGCTGGACGCGCTGTCCGAGGCCCTTGCGCTGGAGTTGCACGATGTGCAGCGTATAGGGCCGGATCTGCGCGTTGTTGCTCGTGTTGAAGGGCGCGCCAGCTTCTGACGCGGACAGCAGCTTCCTGGACCAGCGGCTGGCGCAGCCGTCCGACACCCGATTGACCGATCCTTGGGCCAAATCTTCGAATCATGTCCGGCGCTCGCAACCTACAGCCTCTTCCATCCGTCAGCCTCTTCCGAGGCCTGCGGACCACGCTTGTCCTGCTGGTGTCCGCCGTGGTCTGCGGCTGCGCCAGCAGCTTGCCCTCTCAGGTCGATCGCCCCGTCACTGCCGCCTTGGAAGCTCCGCAAAGCACGCCATTGGGCTCTTTGGTGCAGCAATTGCGGCCAGCCAGCGTCAGGCCTCAAACCTCTGCCTTCACCCTCCTGTCCGGCGCCCAGGCCGCCTACGGCGCACGGCTGGCCCTGGTCGAGGGTGCGCAGCAGACGCTGGACCTGCAGTACTACGCCATCCATGCCGACGAGAGCACGCAGCGCCTGCTGCGCGGCGTGGTGGAGGCGGCGCGGCGTGGCGTGCGGGTGCGGGTGTTGCTGGACGACTTCCACAGCACGGGGGCGAATGCGCAGGTCATGCGGCTGGCCTTTGTGCCGGGCATAGAGATGCGCATGTTCAACCCGCTGGCGGGCGCACGCAGTTCCGTGCTGGGGCGGGCCTATACGCTGTTGACGGATTTCCAGCGGGCGCAGCAGCGCATGCACAACAAGCTCTTCATTGCCGACAACGCCATGGGCGTGATCGGGGGACGCAATCTGGGCGATGCGTATTTCGACGCGGACAGCGCCAGCAATTTCGTGGACCTCGACGTGCTGGCTGCGGGGCCGGTGGTCGGCGATCTGTCACGCAGCTTCGACAGCTATTGGAACAACCCGCGCGCCTATCCGGTTCAGTCGCTCATCAGTCTCAAGGAGCTCAAGCAGCTGCGCGAGCGCTTTGCCGATGATGGCGATCAGGCGCAGGACGAGGACCCTACGCCTGCCGTTGCCGCCAAAGAGGCAAAGACGGCTGAGCAGGCCGCCGCACACAGCCGCATCATCTGGGACCAGCAGCCCATGGATTTGCGTAAGGCGCCATGGACCTGGGCCTCGGCCGCCGTGCTGGTGGACCAGCCGGCCAAGATCCCACTGGACAGGGATGACAGCCCGAGCACCAGCGCGGACGCGTCTGCGCCAGCCACACCCGCCCCGAACAGCCCGCAGGCCAAGCCTGCTGGCACGCTGTCCATGGGCCAGCCAACTCCGGCCTTGCGCCAGGCGGCGCGCCCGGTGCTGGAGGCCGATTCGGTAGTGGACGGCCTGCTGGCCCTGGTCCGCAAGACGCGGCGCGATCTGCTGGTGGTCTCGCCCTATTTCGTGCCCGGTCCGGACATGATGGAGGCGTTTCGCGGCGCGCGGCAACGCGGGGTGCGCGTGCGCATCCTGACCAATTCACTGGCCTCCAATGACGCGCCCCTGGCCCATGCCGGCTATGCGCGCCACCGCAAGGCGCTGCTGGAGATGGGCGTTGAACTCTATGAGATGCGCAGCACAGCGGCCAGTGTCCGCTCTGCGTTTGGCTCGGGCAGCAGTGGCGGTGGAGGTCCTTCAGGCGCCACGGGTGCCTCGCGCGCCATGCTGCACTCCAAGCTGCTGGTGGTGGATGGTCACCTGGTGGCAGTCGGCTCGATGAATCTGGACCTGCGCTCGCAACTGCAGAACACCGAGATCGCCCTGCTCATCGCCAGCCGCGAGTTCGGCCGGCTGGCCACGCAAAGTATTGACGAGGGCCTGCAGGACGGCAGCTGGCGCGTGGAGATCGACAAGGATGGAGGACTGGTCTGGCGCGCCTCGGAAGCCAGCGACCGCGCCGACGAGCACAGCGAGCCCGATGCCAGCTGGGGCCTGCGCCTGATGCTCAAGCTCCTGGGCCCGCTGGCGCCGGACCACCTGCTGTAGGCGGGCGACAGCGCTACAACCCCGCCCACTCCTGGCGCCGAGCCAGCGCCTGGACCCAGAGGGTGATCTCGCGCTGATCGGTCTGGGTGCGCACCTCCTGATAGGCCTGCTCGGCCTCGGGAAAGCGGCGGCGCAGCAGGTTCAGCCATTGCTTGAGACGGCCTGCGCGCTGGCGCGGCTCCAGGTCCTCGCAGACCATGTCCCAGAAGCGCTGAACCTGGGGCACGAGGTCGCTCCAGTACACCTCGGCGGCCGGGGTCTGCTCACCTTCAACGGCGGCGCGAATGGCCAGCGCCAGGCCCGGGTCGGCAACGATTCCCCGCCCCAGCATCAGGTCGCTGCAACCCGATTGCTCGCGGCAGCGCAGCGCCTCCTGCACCGTCCATATCTCGCCGTTGGCCACCACGGGCACGGTCACGGATTCGCGGATGCGCGGGATCATCTCCCAGTAGGCGGGCGGGCGGTAGCCATCGAGCTTGGTGCGGGCATGAACGACGATTTCGCAGGCACCGCCGGCCTGCATGGCCTGGGCGCATTCGGTCATCAGGGCGGTGTCATTGAAACCCAGCCGCATCTTGGCCGACACGGGCATGGCCGCTGGCACGGCGGCACGCACGGCGCCCACCACGCGCGCAATCTGTTCCGGGTCCTGCAGCAGCGCAGCGCCGCCGCCGTGGCGGTTGACGACCTTGGCCGGGCAGCCGAAGTTCAGGTCGATGCCCTCCGGCCCCAGGCGCGCCAGATTGGCCGCGTTGGCCGCCATGCTGTCCGGGTCCGATCCCAGCAACTGGGCCCGCACGGGCACCCCCGCCAGCGTCCGGCTGCCATTGTTCAATTCCGGCATGGTGCGCAGGAATACCTTGTCGGGCAGCAGCGTCCCCGTGACGCGGATGAACTCAGAGACGCAGCGGTCCGCACCGCCCACGCGCGTGAGCACATCGCGCAGCACGAAATCAAGCAAGCCCTCCATGGGCGCCAGCAACAGTCTCATCAGCTGTGTTCCGGGGCCTGCAGCCCCGTCTTCCTGTTACAGATCAAACAATATTCCTGCGGCCCGTATTGGCCGCCTGCCCCTTCGAATCGCCCCTCATCAAGGCGGCGGCAGGCGATTGTGCCCTTGCCGCAGCAAGTTGCACCGGACCAGTTGTCATGGCTTTTTCACGCCACGGTCATTCATGTAACGTGCAATCGGGGCTTGTCGGACTCCCCTGCCCCAACCATGCTGCTGCAAAAAACCGCCAAGGCCCTTGAAGAGTTGCAGCCCGGCCGGCGCAGCCTGCCGCTGCGCGAGCGCTCGGTGCTGCTGATGGCCGATGGCCGCACCGAGGAGCAGCTGCAGCAGGTGCTGGGTGCCCAGGCCAGGGAGCTGGTACAGCAGCTGATAGACAGCGGCCATCTGCAGCGCCTGGCCGGCAATGCCATCGAAACATCGCCCCAGCCGCGGCCCCCCGCGATGGCGCCAGCCGCTGCCAGGGAACCCGCTTCACCAGGCCCTGCCGCCACGCTGAATCTGGCCGGCACACGCATGTATCTGTTCGACCTGTGCGAGCGCATGTTCGCCAACCGCCATGAGGACAAGGCCCAGGTGCTGCGCCATCTGCTGCGCGAAGCGCGCGACCTGGCGGCTCTGCAGGCCGCCGCCTTACAGCTGCTGCAGACCGTGCAGGAGCATGCCGGCAACGAGCGCGCGGATGCGCTGCGCGAGCGGCTGCAGCATCTGCTGCCCCAGGAGGCAAACGAGTCAATGGCAGCGCAAGGCGCCTGACCGGGATGAAAGCGTGGGTGCCGGCGATCAGCGAGGCGCCAGGCGCCACAGCGAGGTGACTTCGGCAGCGCGTGCGGCGTGCAGCGGATCGGCAGCGTCCGCAGCCTTCCCATGGCGTGGGCGGATGTCCTCTCGGCCCAGGACCTGCAGGCCAGCGGCCTCGATCCACTCTAGCAATTGCTCGCGCGAGCGCAGTTGCAGATGCTCGGCCAGATCCGACAGGATCAGCCAGCCTTCGCCGCCCGGCAGCAGATGCGCTGCAAGGCCTTGCACAAAGCCGCGCAGCATGCGGCTGCCTTCGTCGTAGACGGCCTGCTCCAGCAGGGAGCTGGCCTTGCCCGGCAACCACGGTGGATTGCAGACCACCAGGGCGGCCCGGCCTTCGGGGAACAGGTCTGCCTTGCGCAGGCTCACGCGCTGCGCCAATCCCAGTCGCTGCAGGTTGTCCTGCGCACAGGCCAGGGCCCGGTCGCTCAGGTCGGTGGCCACCACCTGCCGCACGCCACGGTACAGCAAGAGAGCGGAAAGCACACCCGTGCCCGTGCCGATATCCCAGACCGCGGCATCGGCCTGCTGGGCTGCGGCCGGCAGGGGCGCCTGCGCCACCAGATCCAGGTACTCGCCGCGCACCGGGGAGAACACGCCGTAGTGCGGATGAATGCTGAACTCCGGCATGCCCGGCACAGCCAGGGCCACGCCCTTCTTGCGCCACTCATGCGCGCCCAGCGCGCCCAGCAGTTCACGCAAGGGAACGATGACGCTGCGCGCACCCTGATCGGCGGGAATGTCGCCCCAGGCCTCGCGGCAGGCCTCGCTCCAGTCCGGGGCGCGGCGCAGGGCGCAATGCCAGCTGGCATCGAGCTCGATCATCACGCTGGACAGAATGCGTGCCCGCTGCGCCAGCGCCTGGCGGTGCAGGTGGAAGGCATGGGGAAAGACAGGCTTGGCGTCTTCCTTGCCGGCCCGCCGATGGCGAGCCTTGGCGGACGTCTCACGTGCAGGCTTGTCCAGGCGGCGGCCCAGCGCCGACAGCAATTGCCTGGCATTCTGGAAATCGCCACGCCACAGCATCGCCTGGCCTTCGCAGGCCAGGCGGTAGGCGCTGTCGGCAGACAGGCTGTCGTCGGCGATGACGATGCGGCGCGGTGCGGTCATGGTGCTGTCCGCGCGCCACAGCGCTGCCTGCGTGGCCTCGTTCTCCTGCCATTGCAGCAGGGACCAGTTCTGGGAAGAGGACAAGGCCTGCTGCTCCGTGAGTGATTTAGGGGGAAAGCGGGTCGGAGACCCGATCAGTTCAGTGCGCGCTTGAGCCGCACTTCCTCGATCTTGAGACCACCCACCTGGGCCGTCTTGGCGGTGGACATTTCGCGCTTGAAGCCGGCGAGCTCGTGAAAGCGCAGCGCGCGTTCATTGCGCAGCGGCACCCACGACGTGACATTGGTGCAGCCTTCTTCAAGCAGGCCGTCGCGTGCGGCGTCCCACAGGGCCACGCCCACACCCTGATTCCAGTGGGTAGGTGCAGCATAGATGGCCCAGATTTCACCGGTGGTCTGGCGCGACTTCTCATCGCGCGAGCGGTCGAAGCCGACGAAGCCGACGATCTTGTCGCCATCGATGGCGACCTGAACCTGGGGCTCGCAAAATTCAATGGCTTCGCGCCAATAGGCCTGGCGTTTTTCTACCGACGACATGCTCTTGAGCTGGTCATCGGGAACCAGACCTCGGTAAGCCTCCATGGCGGAAGCAGTATGGATCTGGGCAATCGCTTTTGCATCGCGGAGAGTGGCTGGACGAACCTGGATACTAGACATGGAAAAACCGAAACGAAAACAGGTGAAAATAGAAGGGCGTGATTTTCACCGGAATCGCGCTTTTTGCGTGCATCGAGCCCCTTAGCCATGCACGCAAGTACGGCTGTGCTCGTTTTCTTGCCCTCGGCTATCGGATGTGCTATGTGCTCTTCAAAAAAGAGCAGCTAGTGCATGCAACACAAGGCTCGCCAAGGAATCAGTTGACAATTCCTCACGATGCAGGCATGCCCAGCAGCACGCCCGATCGAGCCCTTGCTCACAGCCAGCGGCGCATCAGTTCCATGATGCGATCGAACTTCGCACCATAGGGCGGATACAGCATGGCGGCCCCTGACCAGCGCGACTGCACGAACACCGCCTTCTGATGGCTCAGCCGCGCAAAGCCCTGCTCCGAATGATAGGCACCCCAACCGCTGTCGCCCACGCCACCGAAGGGCAGGTTCTCGTGCGCGAAGTGCAGCAGGGTGTCATTGACCGTCACCCCGCCGCTGATGGTGCGTGACAGCACCGCATCACGCACCTTCTCGTCGCGGCCGAACCAGTACAGCGCCAGCGGCCTGGGCCCGGCGTTGATGGCCGAGACCACGTCGTCCAGCCTGTCGTAGCTGATCACGGGCAGGATGGGGCCGAAGATCTCCTCCTGCATGAGCTGCATCTGGCTGGTGGCATTGAAGACCAGGGCCGGTGCCATCTGGCGCTCCACGGCATCACCCCAGGCCATGTCCGCCCCCTCCTGGCTGGCGCCGCCGTCCTCCATCCATTCGACATGGGCGCCCATGCCCTGGGCCTGGCGCAGCATCTGCCGCAGGCGGGCCAGGTGGCGCTTGGTGAGGATGGCGGCATAGTCCGGGTTGCCGGCAAAGCGCGGGAACAGCCGCTGCGCGGCGGCGCGAAAGGCCTCGGCGAATTCGGCCTCCTGTCCACGCGGCAGCAGCACGTAGTCGGGGGCAATGCAGGTCTGGCCTGCGTTGACGAGCTTGCCATGTGCGATCTTGAGCGCCGCCTCCTTCAGGTCGCAGTCGGTGGAGACGATGCAGGGCGACTTGCCGCCCAGCTCCAGCGTGGTCGGCGTCAGGTGCGCTGCGGCCGCCTGGGCCACGCGCCGGCCCACGGCCGTCGATCCGGTGAACAGCAGATGGTCGAAGTGCAGGCCCGAAAACTGCGTGGCCACGCTCACATCGCCTTCGATCACGGCGAACTCCTCGGGCGCAAAGAACTGCCCCACCAGCGCGGCCAGTTGCGCCGACGTGTGCGGCGTGAGTTCGCTGGGCTTGAGCATGACGCGGTTGCCCGCTGCCAGGGCCGTGATGGCAGGCCCCAGCGCCAGCTGCACCGGATAGTTCCACGGAGAGATCACCCCCACCACGCCCAGCGGCTGGCGCTCTATCCACCCACGGCCCGGCATGAGCATCAGCGGCGTGCGCACCCGCTGGCGCCCCGACCAGCGCGCCAGATGGCGCAGCGTGTGCTTGAGCAGGTTGCGCAGCACGAACAGCTCCACCATCTCGGTCAACCGTGGCGAGCGCATGCCGAAGTCGGCCTGCACTGCGGCAGCCAGCACGGGGCCGTGCTCGTCCAGCAGCTTTTGCATGCGCAGCAGCCTCTCGCGGCGCACCAGCAGCGGCACGTCCACCTGCGCCCGGCTGGCCTGGTACTGAAGTTCGAAGACGCGATGAAGATCCATCTGGGTCATAGGGCTCAATGGTAAGAAGACGCGGCAGACGCTCTCGTGCTGCACAGGCCGCCTGCGGGTTGGCTGGATACGGCGGCAAGCAGCCAGAACGGCTCGGAGAAAAAAAAGGGAGCCTTGCACGGGCTCCCGAGGGTTACAGACTATACGGGCCGATATGCGCGGCCTGGGCGCGAAGATGCGCAGGCCGCGTAAAGGCTGCAGCAAGACGCTTCAGGGCTCGCGCACTTCACGGGGCTGAACGTCGGTCACCTCGCCCGCTCCCGGCAGCACGCCTGCGCCTGCACCTGCGCGACGGCCACCGCCTTCAGCCGCGCCGTAGGCGCGCTGCGGGCGCTGGGCCATCCACTCGGAGCCGGAGCGGTAGACGGTCTGCCAGCCAGCCCGCGGGCTCATGCGCATGGCCCAGGGCATGACCGGCTGGCCGGTGAGCCTGGCCCACAGCGCCCGCACGGCCCAGACCAGGGCCAGCAGCGCTGCTGCGGTGAGCAGGCTGACAAAGAAGACCAGGCCCACAAGCATCAGCAGGATGCGAACGGCCCAGCGGGTCAGGGTGGCGACGAAATCGTTCAAAGCAAAGCCTTTCTTGGCTGGCCCGGTGCGTCAGGCGGAGTCTGCCGCATCGAACCGGAATACGCCCGGTTCCTGTACCGGGTCCACATGCACCGCAATCGTGCTCTTGGGCGGGAAGCGCCCTTCGAGCAGCAGTTTCGACAACGGATTCTCGATCCGCTGCTGTATCGCGCGCTTGAGCGGCCGTGCCCCGAAAACGGGATCGAAGCCCACCTTGGCCAGTTCGGCCAGTGCCTGGTCGGACACCTGCAGCGCAAGGTCCATTTTCTCCAAACGCCGTTCCAGCAGCTTGAGCTGAATCCTTGCGATCGACTCGATATTCTTCGCGTCGAGCGCGTGGAACACCACGGTCTCGTCGATACGGTTGAGGAATTCGGGTCGGAAATGGTTCTTGAGTTCCCCCCAGACCGCGTCTTTCACATCATCGTAATCCTCGCCGACCATGGCCTGGATCAGCAAAGAGCCTATGTTGCTCGTCATCACGATGACCGTATTCTTGAAGTCCACGGTGCGGCCCTGGCCGTCGGTCAGCCGGCCGTCGTCCAGTACCTGCAGCAGCACGTTGAAGACGTCGGGATGGGCCTTCTCCACCTCGTCGAGCAGCAGCACGCTGTAGGGCTTGCGGCGAACGGCCTCGGTCAGGTAGCCGCCTTCCTCGTAGCCCACATAGCCGGGCGGCGCGCCGATCAGGCGGGCCACGGAATGCTTTTCCATGAACTCGCTCATGTCGATGCGCACCAGATGGTCTTCGCTGTCGAACAGGAAGCCGGCCAGCGCCTTGCACAGTTCCGTCTTGCCAACGCCCGTGGGGCCCAGGAACAGGAAGGAACCGGTGGGCCGGTTGGGATCGGACAGGCCCGAGCGCGAACGGCGGATGGCGTTGGCCACGGCCGAGATGGCCTCGTCCTGGCCGACGACGCGGTCATGCAGCCGGTCTTCCATGCGCAGCAGCTTGTCCTTCTCGCCCTGCATCATCTTGGCCACGGGAATGCCCGTGGCACGGCTGACCACCTCGGCAATCTCCTCGGCGCCCACATGGGTGCGCAGCAATCTGTGGGCGGGCGCACCGCCCTGCCCTTGCTCGCTGGCCTGGGCTTCATTGAGCTGCTTTTCCAGCGAGGGCAGCTTGCCGTACTGCAGCTCGGCCACCTTGTTGAAGTCGCCCTTGCGCTTGAGCTCGTCGATCTGGATACGGATCTGGTCGATCTCCTTGCGGATCTGCTCGGAGCCCTGGGCGCTGGCCTTCTCGCTCTTCCACACGTCTTCGAGGTCGGCGTACTCGCGCTCCAGGCTGCCGAGTTCCTCCTCGATCAGTTGCAGGCGCTTTTGCGAGGCCTCGTCCTTTTCCTTCTTCATGGCCTCGCGCTCGATCTTGAGCTGGATCATGCGGCGCTCGAGCTTGTCCATGACCTCGGGCTTGGAGTCGATCTCGATCTTGATCTTGGCCGCAGCCTCGTCGATCAGGTCGATGGCCTTGTCGGGCAGAAAGCGGTCGGTGATGTAGCGGTGGCTCAGCTCGGCCGCGGCCACAATGGCCGGGTCGGTGATGTCCACGCCGTGGTGGGCCTCGTAGCGCACCTGCAGGCCGCGCAGGATGGCGATGGTGTCCTCGACCGAGGGCTCCTCGACCAGCACCTTCTGGAAGCGCCGCTCCAGCGCCGCATCCTTTTCGATGTACTTGCGGTATTCATCGAGCGTGGTCGCGCCGATGCAGTGCAGCTCGCCGCGCGCCAGCGCAGGCTTGAGCATGTTGCCCGCATCCATGGCGCCATCGGCCTTGCCGGCGCCGACCATGGTGTGGATCTCGTCGATGAACAGGATGATGCGCCCCTCTTCCTGGGCCACTTCCTTGAGCACGGACTTCAGGCGTTCCTCGAAGTCGCCGCGGTACTTGGCGCCGGCCAGCAGGCCCGCCATGTCCAGCGACAGCACGCGCTTGTTCTTGAGGCTTTCGGGCACCTCGCCGGCCACGATGCGCTGGGCCAGGCCCTCGACAATGGCGGTCTTGCCCACGCCGGGCTCGCCGATGAGCACGGGGTTGTTCTTGCTGCGGCGCTGCAGCACCTGGATGGAGCGGCGGATTTCGTCGTCGCGGCCGATCACCGGATCCAGCTTGCCGATGCGCGCGCGCTCGGTCAGGTCCAGGGTGTATTTCTTGAGGGCCTCTCGCTGGCCTTCGCCTTCGGCGCTGTCCATGGTCTGGCCGCCGCGCACGGCGTTGATGGCCGACTCCAGGCTGGAGCGCGTCACGCCGCTTTCCTTGAGCAGTTGGCCCGCACGCGTGGAGGCGCCGCTGCTGTCGGTCAGCGCCAGCAGGAACAGCTCGCTGGCAATGAACTGGTCGCCGCGCTTGAGGGCTTCCTTCTCGGTCGCCTGCAGCAGCCGGCCCAGCTCGGAGCCGACCTGCACCTGGTCCTGGTGCTGCACGCGCGGCAGATCGGCCAGGGCCTTCTCGGCCGCGGCCTGCAGCTGGCCCACGTTGGCGCCGGCGCGCTGCAAGAGCGAGCGCGGACCGTCGTCCTGGCGCAGCAGCGCCACGAGCAGGTGCAGGGGTTCGATATTGGATTGGTCACCGCCCAGGGCCAGCGTTTGCGCGTCGGCCAGGGCTTCCTGGAACTTGGTTGTCAGTTTGTCGATTCGCATGGTGTTTCTTTTCGCTCCTGAAACAGGGTCATTGCGATTTATCTGATACCGGCAGGGCAAATTTCAAGCCATGCCCGGCCCGCAAGGACAGACGCTTGCGCCAGATCAAGGCCGGCGAGGCCGGCCATCCTTCTCAAGCATTGCGCTGAAAGATCGAGAACTGCGTAGGCGTAACGCCCAAATGCGCCCGGAAGCTGCGCACCAGGTGGCTGGCGCTGGAAAAGCCGCAATCCAGCGCCAGCTCGGCCAGCGGCGGCACGTTGCGCGCAGACAGGGCGCGCCGTGCCCGGGCCAGGCGCTGCTGCAGCACCCATTCGTGCACCGTGCAGCCCATGCTCTGGCGGAACATGCGTGCGAAATGGAATTCCGAAAGGCAGGCCTGTCTCGCCAGTGCCGGCAGCGACACGGCCTTGGAGTCATGCAGATGCGCCTCGATATGGGCAAGCACCCTGCGCCGCACGGCCGCAGAGAGCCCGCCCAGCGGCCGCTGCAGCGCCTGCACCTGGCGCGGCGTGGCGGACTGCAGCACCAGCCGGTCCACCAGTTGCTGGCCAATGGCATCGGCCGCCAGTTGCTGCTGCGGGTCCTGCCAGTCCAGTTGCATCAGCGCACGGGCACCGGCGTGGAAGGCCTGATCGTCCCCGTAGATCTGCGCACGCAAGGTGCGCGAGCGGGGCTCGGCATCCAGCATGCGGACCACGCGCCCCGCCCAAGCCAGGTCGGACACATACAGGTGTAGGAACTGCACGGGCGATCGCACCAGCCAGTGCGATTCGTCCTCTGGCGTGAAGATGCAGATGCGCCCCGGCGCCCCCATGGCCTCGGGCCGCGCCTTGAGTTGCGAGCCCTCGCCGCCGGCCAGGTAGACCGACAAGGTGTGGTGGCCTGGCTGGCAGTAGCGCACCTCGTCGTCCACATTGGCCCAGACGGCCAGCTCCACCCCCTCGCTCAGGCGCACGCGCCGCTGCAGCCTGGCCTTGGAGCGTGACAGCACCTGGCACAGGTGGCTGGATGGCAGCTCGGGCAGCGGCGTGGGCGTCATGGCAGCGATTGTGGTCCCGCGGCCATACCGACGCATGGCGCCAGGCCATCAAACCGCAGGAATCTGCCATGCCCGCCCAGCCTGCGGCGCCATCATCACCGGCCATGACTGCCACCCTCTATGCCCTGGTCGTGTTGATCTGGGGTTCGACCTGGATCGCCCTGAAGCTGCAGCTGGGCGCCGTGCCCGTGGAGCTGTCCATTGCCTACCGCTTTGCGCTGGCCGCCGTGCTGATGTTCGCCTGGCTGGCCTGGTCGCGCCAGCTGCGCGTGCCCCGCGGCCCGGCGCTGCCGCGCGTGCTGGCCCAGGGCCTGTGCCTGTTCAGCTTCAACTTCGTGTGCTTCATGCATGCCAGCGAGACGCTGGCCAGCGGCCTGGCCGCCGTGGTGTTCTCCAGCGCCAATCTCTGGAACGCGCTGCTGGCGCGCATCATCCACGGCCGCAGGCTCGCGCGCCATGTGCTGGCCGGCAGCCTCTTCGGCCTTGCAGGCCTGGTGGCGCTGTTCTGGCCCGAGCTGCGCGCAGGCCGGCATGCCAGCCTGCCCGGCCTGGCCTGGGCGGTGCTGGGCACGCTGTGCTTTTCCTGCGGGAACATGCTGTCGGCCTCGCTGCAGTCCATGGGCTGGCGGCCCGCACAGACCAATGCCTGGGGCATGCTGGCCGGCACGCTGCTGCTGACCGGCTATGCGCTGGTGGCAGGCCTGCCCTGGCGCTTCGATGCCAGCTGGACCTATGTGGGCTCCTGGCTGTACCTGGCCATTCCGGGCTCGGTGATCGCGTTCACGGCCTACCTGACCCTGGTCGGACGCCTGGGCCCCGAGAAGGCGGCGTATGCGACGGTGCTGTTCCCCATCGTTGCGCTCAGTATCTCGGCCCTTTTTGAAGGCTATGTGTGGACGCCGCTGGCCGTGGGTGGCCTGCTGCTGGTGATGTTCGGCAACCTGCTGGTGTTCCGGCCGCCGCAATGGTTGCGGGGTGCCGCACTGCGCAGGGCCTGAAGCGTCAGCTCACTGGCGCCAGCGCGCCAGCGCCTCTTCGTCGCTGACGCGCGCGTCCACCCAGCGCGCGCCCTCGGGCGTCTGTTCCTTCTTCCAGAAAGGCGCCAGCGACTTGAGGTAGTCCATGATGTATTCGCAGGCCTGGAAGGCCATGCCCCGGTGCGATGCGGTGACGGCCACGAGCACGATCTGGTCCATGGGCTGCAGCGGGCCGATGCGGTGGATGACGCGCGCGCCATGGATGCCGAAGCGCTGCACGGCCTCGTCGATGATGGCCTCGATGGATTTCTCGGTCATGCCCGGATAGTGCTCCAGCTCCATGCTGGCCACGGTGGCGCCCTCGTTGCGGTCGCGCACGGTGCCTATGAAGCTGCAGACCGCCCCCACGCGGGCGTCGCCGGAGCGCAGGGCGGCGAGTTCGGCCGATACGTCGAAATCCTCGGTCTGGATGGATACACGGGCTGCTTGCATGCCCGCATTGTCGCAGGGCGGCGGCGCGCCAGAAGGCGATGAACGCGGTAGCATTGCCCTCCCCCGCCCCCAGCGCTTTTTTGCTGCGGCGGGCCACGCATGGCCACACTCACGATCACCACCCCCGAATACACGCTCTATCCCTCGCCGCGCAACGAGCAGCGCGTGGTCTACGAGCACCAGCTGTTCGTGCCCCATCCCTACACCATCATCCACCTGCCCGACTACGGCTTTCGCGGCAAGGCCACGCTGTTTGCAGCCCACCGGCTGGGCGACGGCAAGATGGGCCAGTTGGTGAGCTGCGAGCTGGCCGAAGACATCGCACGCTTCGAACGCCTGTTCGAACCCGATTGAGGCGCGCCATGGACGACACCAGCCAGATACAGCCGCCGCCGAGCTTTGCCGCCCTGTATGCCGACCGGCACGGCCGGCTCAAGGCATCCATTGCAGACGTGGTCGGGCGCTATGAACTGTGCGAGGACCTGGCCAGCCACCTGGTCGAGCAGGCACAGACGCTTTACCACTCGGGCAATTCTTCGGAGCAAGGCGTGCTGCTGGGCATGCACGCCGGCCTGGCTGCCGAAGGCTCCATCGTCAGCCCCGGCGAGGCACGCTGGATCGTGCAGCGCCTGGCCGAGCTGCTGGAGTGGCAGGCACCGCTGCTGCCCGATGCATCAACCCCTCCCGGCGCCGAAGGCGCAGCCTGAAGGTCACCACCGAGGCGCTCAGGCGCGCTACACTGCGCGCCATGCCTGCAATCTTTGACTTCCCCACATGCCACGGTGATGCCGTGCGCCTGTGCCTGGGCAAAGCCTGCAAACCCCAGCTCGTCTGACCGGAGCTGAGGTTCCGTCCAGATGAGCGACGGAACCGGCCCGGCAGCCTCCATCTCCCCTTCCCGCATCCCTTCAGGCGCCTGCCTTTCCGCCCTCGGTCTGGCCGGTGGCTGCGTCCGGTCGTTCATTGTTTGAATCACCCGAAGGGATCTTCCATGTCTTTGCCATCCACCACCTCGCCGCAAGCCCGATTCCAGGGGCTGTGGCTTCCGCTGGTCACGCCCTTTCTTCCTGGAGATGAGGCGGCGGTGGACCACGGGGCGCTGCGCGCCCTGGTGCAGCACTACAACGCCAGCGGCATCGCCGGCTACGTGGCCTGCGGCTCGACCGCCGAGGCCGCCGCGCTGAGCGAAGCGGAGCACGATGCCGCCCTGTCCACCATCCTCTCAGCGGCCCAGGGCATGCCCGTGGTCATGGGCGTTTCGGACTGCCACCTGGGGCATGCGCTGGCCCGCGTTCAGGCACTGAACGCCCTGCCGCTGGCCGGCATTCTGGTGCCCGCGCCGCATTACATACGCCCGTCGCAGGCAGGCCTGCTGCAGTGGTTCACGGCGATTGCCGAGCGCAGCGCCCATCCGGTCATCGTCTACGACATTCCCTACCGCACCGGCGTGGTGCTGGAGCTGGCCACGCTGCGTGCGCTGGCCGCCCATGAGCGCATCGTGGCCATCAAGGATTGCGGGGGCGATGCCGCCAAGACCCAGGCACTGATCGCCGATGGGCAACTGCAGGTGCTGGCCGGCGAAGACGCGCAGATCTTTTCCACGCTGGCCCTGGGCGGCGCGGGAGCGATTGCTGCCAGCGCGCACGCGCATACAGGGCACTTCGTCGAGCTGATGCAATGCCTGGAGCGCGGCGACCTGCCCGCTGCCCGTGCGATGTGGCAGCCGCTGCAGCCGCACATCGCCGCCTGCTTTGCCGAGCCCAACCCCGCCCCCATCAAGGCCTTGCTGGCGCAGCAGGGCCGAATGCGGGCAACGCTGCGGGCGCCCATGCAGCCGGCATCGGCCGCGCTGGCGCAGCGGCTGGCCGGGATTCAGCTGCCGCTGCTGCCGTCCGCAGACGGTGTTGCCGAACGCAGGTCGGCGTAGCGGTTCAGGATGCGCTGCACCTGACCGTGCGTCCACTCGCCGCCCCGGGCCGCGGCAACGCCGCGCGCATTGAGTTCGGCGGCCATGGCGCGGTGCGTCAGGCCGCGCGCCTGCAGTTCGGCGAACAGCGCCTCATGCTGCTGGGCAAAGGCATCGGCCGTGGATTTGCGCTTTTCCACGGTGGCGCGCAGGTTGTCTGCGCCTGCGCGGCCCAGTTGCACGCCGCGCGCCTTGGCTTCGGACAGGGCCTTGCGCGTGCGTGCGCTGATGGCCTGGTCCACGGGCTTGTCGGTGGTCATTTGGGTCAACCTCCGGTCACGGGGGGGAAGAAAGCCACCTCGTCCCCCTGCCGAATGGCGGCACCGGCATCGCACAGGACCTGGTTCAGCGCCATGCGCACGGCCTTGCCAGGGGCCAGCGCTTCGGTGGCGGCACCGCCACGCGCAATCAGTTCCTCACGCAGCGCGCCCACGGTGGCGGCCTCGGTGGACAGGGTTTCGCTGCCCGTGCCCAGGGCTTCGCGGATGGAGGCGAAATAGCGCACGGTGATGGTGATGGCGGTGGGGACGGCCTGGCTCATGACAGCAGCTCCGAAAAGGCGATGAAGCGCACCCGGTCGCCCGGCGCTATGGCCTGGCCTGGCGGGTTGTCCACCACGCCATCGCCCCAGGCTGCCGAGGTCAGCACGCCCGAACTCTGGTTGCGGAACAGCTCCAGGCCACCGCCCTCGTTGTAGCGCACGCGCAGGAATTCGCGGCGCTTGTCCCCGCGAGGCCAATGGAAGTCGGCGCGCACCTCGACCGAGCGCGGCAGCGCCTGCTGCACGCCCTGCAGGCGCAGCACGAAGGGGCGCACCAGCAAAAGGAAGGTGACGAAGCTGGAGACCGGGTTGCCGGGCAGGCCGATGAAGTGGGCAAAGCCTTCGCCCTCGCGGTTCACGCGGCCATAGGCGAAGGGCTTGCCGGGCTTGACGGCGATCTGCCAGAGGTCGAGCTGGCCCAGCGCCTGCACGGCGGGCTTGACATGGTCTTCCTCGCCGACCGACACCCCGCCGCTGGTCAGGATCAGGTCATGCGCGCGGGCCGCCTCGCGCAAAGCATCCACAGTGGCCTCGCGCCGGTCGGGGACGATGCCGAAGTCGGTGACCTCGCAGCCCATGCGCTGCAGCAGGGCGCGAAGGAAGAATCGGTTGCTGTTGTAGATGCTGCCGGGCGGCATCTGCTCGGGCGCCACGGTGCCCGGCATGACCAGCTCGTCGCCCGTGGAGAACAGGGCCACGCGCGGCTTGCGTGCCACGCGCAAAGAGGCCAGGCCGATGCTGGCGGCCAGGCCCAGCTCGGCCGGCGACAGGCGCGTGCCGGCCGCGATGACGGTGGCGCCGCGCCGGATGTCTTCGCCCGAGCGGCGTATCCATTGCCCGGCCTCGGGCCGCGCCTTGATGCGCACGCGACCGTCTTCCAGGACTTCGCAGTCTTCCTGCATGACGATGGCATCGGCACCTTCGGGCACCGGAGCCCCCGTGAAGATGCGCGCCCCCGTGCCCACGGCCAGCGGCTGGCCCACGGCGCCTGCGGGGATGCGCTGCGAGACGGGCAGCTCGGCATTGCCCTGCGTGCATTCGGCGCTGCGCACGGCGTAGCCGTCCATGGCGCTGTTGTCCTGGGGCGGCACCTGCAGCGGCGAGACGGCGTCGACCCGCAGCACGCGGCCATCGGCGTCAAAGCAGTCCACGGTGTCATCGCCAGCCAGCGGCAGTGCCTGGGCCAGCAGTTCGGCCAGCGCTTCATCGAGGGGCTTGAGCGGGGCTCGCATGGTTTTTCTCCTAGTCTTGGCCGCTGTCAGGTGCACGGTAGCGCAGGCGCTCCCCCTGATCCAGCAGCCATTGCAGTATCTGCGCTGGCGCGTTGAGGTCCAGCACGGGCTGGCGCGGCGGCTCGGGCAGGCGGGCCGGCGCATCGGTTGCCACGGCCAGCACATGGGGATCGTGCGGGAACAAAGGCGCCTGGGTCTTGCCGGCGCTGGTGCGCTCGGGCTGCTCGCGCCAGATTTCTATCTTGGGCAGGTCGGCGTGCTTGAAACCTTCTACCAGCACCCAGTCCACGAGGGGGTCCAGCTCGGCCAGCATGTCGTGCACCGACAGCTCCGTGGGCCGGGGGAATTCGCGCATCAGCGCCAGACGGCGATCGGAAGCCAGCACCACCTCATAGGCACCCGCCTTGCGGTGGCGCCAGCTGTCCTTGCCCTCGTGATCGACATCGAAATGGTGGTGGGCATGCTTGACCACCGAAACGCTGAGCCCCTGCGCACGCATCAGCGTGATCAGGGGCTCCACCAGGCTGGTCTTGCCCGAGCCGGAGTAGCCGGCGAAGCCGATGACCTTCATCGCCATGCACTCCAGCTGCGGACCTGCGGACAGCCCGGCCGTGGCATCAGTCGCAATGCCGGGCGATGTAGGCCTTGACCTGCTCGGCGTCGGCCGGCAAGTCGGTCACGCGCTTGGGCAGGTCCTCGATGCCTTCGAACTTGGCCGGGCGATCGGGCAGGCGGCCCAGGGCCTCCTCGATGGTGGCGGCGAACTTGATGGGCAGTGCCGTCTCCAGCACGATCATGGGCACGCCGGCCTGCAGCTGCTCGCGCGCCACCTTGACGCCGTCGGCCGTGTGCGTGTCGATCATGGTGCCGAAGCGCTCGAAGGTATCGCGGATGGTGGCCAGGCGGTCGGCATGCGTGCTCTTGCCGCTGACGAAGCCGTAGCGGGCAGCAGCTTCCTGGAACAGCGGGTTGCCGCCCAGGTCGAAGCGGCCCTGGCGTGCCACGCCCTCGGCGAACAATTCGCGCGTGGCCTGTCCATCGCGACCCAGCAGGTCGAACACGAAGCGCTCGAAGTTGCTGGCCTTGGAGATGTCCATCGAGGGGCTCGATGTCTCGTAGGTGTGCTCGCTGCCGCGCACCACGTAGGCGCCCGTGCGGAAGAACTCGTCGAGCACATCGTTCTCGTTGGTTGCCACCACCAGGCGCGCTATCGGCAGGCCCATCTGGCGCGCCACGTGGCCGGCGCAGATGTTGCCGAAGTTGCCACTGGGCACCGTGAAGCTGACCTTCTGGTCATTGCCCTGCGTGGCCTGCAGGTAGCCGGCGAAGTAGTAGACGACCTGGGCCAGCAGGCGGGCCCAGTTGATCGAGTTGACCGTGCCGATCTTGTACTTCGCCTTGAAGGCGTGGTCGTTGGAGACGGCCTTGACGATGTCCTGGCAGTCGTCGAACACGCCTTCGATGGCGATGTTGTGGATGTTGGCATCCTGCAGGCTGAACATCTGGGCCTGCTGGAAGGGGCTCATGCGGCCGCGCGGGCTGGTCATGAACACGCGCACGCCCTTTTTGCCGCGCATGGCGTACTCGGCGGCGCTGCCGGTGTCGCCGCTGGTGGCGCCCAGGATGTTCAGCTCCTCGCTACGGCGGCCCAGTTCGTACTCGAACAGGTTGCCCAGCAGCTGCATGGCCATATCCTTGAAGGCCAGCGTGGGGCCGTTGGACAGGGCTTCGAGCCACAGGCCGTCTTCCAGCGGGCGCAGCGGCGTGATCTCGGCCGTGCCGAACACCTGCTGCGTATAGGTCTTGGCGCACAGGGCGCGCAGATCCTCGGCCGGAATGTCGTCGATGTACAGGCTCAGGATCTCGAAGGCCAGGGCCGCGTAGCCCTGCTCCTTGTAGATGCTGCGCAGCTCGCCCAGGCGGGCGGCATCGATCTGCGGATAGCGCTCGGGCAGGTACAGCCCGCCATCGGGCGCCAGGCCCTCGAGCAGGATGTCGCAAAAGCGCTTGCGGTCCGCGTGGCCGCGCGTGGAAAGATAAAGCATGTCGCTTCCTCGTCAGTATTCTGTGAGACGGGGCGCGGCCGATGCCAGGGATGCCGAGCAAGGGCCGCCCCGCAGCGAGGGCGTCGTCCCCCTCCCGCGTGCGAGAGAGGGGGAAGCGGCGCAGCCGCTCAGGGGGTGTCTTAGTTCAACTCTTCCTTGCGGATGCGGTTGATAGGGGCCAGCACCGTGGGCAACTGCTGGATCTGCGCCAGGGCAGCATCCATGTCGCCTTCGCGCGTGGCGTGGGTCAGGATGATCAGGTCGGTCTGCGGCACGCCCTGGCTGCCTTCGCTGTCGCCGCTCACCTCGCCAGCCTCGCGCTGCAGCAGGGCATCGATGCTGATGCCGGCACCGGCGAGGATGCTGGTGATCTTGGCCAGCACACCGGCTTCGTCGGCCACGCGGATGCGCAGGTAGTAGCTGGTGACCACCTCGCTCATGGGCAGCACGGGCAGCTCGCCACCTGCGGCGACCAGCGTGTTCGACTGGAAGGCCAGCGGGGGCACGCGGTGCTCGGGGTCGGCCGTGTGCAGGCGGGCAATGTCCACCAGGTCGGCAATCACGGCGCTGGCCGTGGGCTCGGAGCCCGCGCCCTTGCCGTAGTACAGCGTCGTGCCCACGGCGTCGCCATGGACGACGACGGCGTTCATCGCGCCTTCCACGTTGGCGATCAGGCGCTTGGTCGGCACCAGGCTGGGGTGCACGCGCAGCTCGATGCCCTTGTCCGTGCGCTTGGTGATGCCCAGCAGCTTGATGCGGTAGCCCAGTTGCTCGGCGTACTTGATGTCGGCCGCAGACAGCTTGGTAATGCCTTCCACATGCGCCTTGTCGAACTGCACGGGAATGCCGAAGGCGATGGCGCTCATCAGCGTGACCTTGTGGGCGGCGTCCACGCCTTCGATGTCGAAGGTCGGATCGGCTTCGGCATAGCCCAGGCGCTGGGCCTCCTTGAGCACCACGTCGAAGTCCAGGCCCTTGTCGCGCATCTCGGACAGGATGAAGTTGGTCGTGCCGTTGATGATGCCGGCCACCCACTGGATCTGGTTGGCCGTCAGGCCTTCGCGCAGCGCCTTGATGATGGGGATGCCACCGGCCACGGCCGCTTCGTAGGCCACCATCACGCCCTTCTCGGCGGCGGCCTTGAAGATTTCGCTGCCATGCACGGCCAGCAGGGCCTTGTTGGCCGTGACCACATGCTTGCCGGCGGCAATGGCCTCCAGCACCAGGGCCTTGGCAATGCCGTAGCCGCCGATCAGCTCGATCACCACGTCGATCTCGGGGTTGGCGATGATCTCGCGCGCATCGCCGACCACCTTGGCCGTGTCGCCCACGACGGAGCGTGCGCGTTCCGTATCCAGGTCGGCCACCATGGCAATCTCAATACCGCGGCCCGCGCGGCGGCGGATCTCTTCCTGGTTGCGCTGCAGCACGTTGAAGGTGCCGCTGCCCACGGTGCCAATGCCCAGAAGGCCTACTTGGATCGGTTTCATAAACTACTTGCCAGTCAAAAAATGCTGCGGCGCCCAGAGGGTGCGCGCCGGCAGCCGGTAAAAAGCGATGGTCGGCGCAAGGCCCTCTCCCCCGCCGGCCCCCGCACAGTTCAGCCGCGGTCCGTGCCGTGGCGCTTGCGGTATTTCTCGAGGAACACGGCCAGGCGGCGGATGGCCTCGCGCAGGTCGGTGTCGTGCGGCAGGAAGACGATGCGGAAATGGTCGGGGTGCGGCCAGTTGAAGCCTGTTCCCTGCACCAGCATGACCTTGGTCTCCTGCAGCACTTCCAGGAAGAACGCCTGGTCATCCTTGATCGGGTAGATCTCGGGGTCCAGGCGCGGGAACATGTACAGCGCGGCCTGCGGCTTGACGCAGCTCACGCCGGGGATTTCGGTGATCAGTTGGTAGGCCAGGTCGCGCTGCACGCGCAGCCGGCCGCCTTCCTGCACCAACTCGTCGATGCTCTGGTGTCCGCCCAGCGCCGTCTGCACGGCCCATTGGCCAGGCACATTGGCGCACAGGCGCATGTTGGAGAGCATGTTCAGGCCCTCGATATAGTCCTTGGCCGCCTTCTTGTCGCCCGAGACCACCATCCAGCCGGCGCGGTAGCCGCAGCTGCGATAGGCCTTGGACAGCGAGTTGAAGGTCAGCGTCAGCACATCGGTGGACAGGCTGGCCAGCGGCGTATGCACGACGTCGTCGTAGAGCACCTTGTCATAGACCTCGTCGGCGAAGATCACCAGGCCATGCTCGCGGGCCAGCGCCACGATGCTTTGCAGCAGCTGCTTGCTGTACAGGGCACCTGTCGGATTGTTGGGGTTGATGACGACGATGCCCTTGGTGCGCGGCGTGATCTTGGCGCGGATGTCGTCCAGGTCGGGCATCCAGCCGTTGGACTCGTCGCACATATAGTGCACGGGCGTGCCGCCGGACAGGCTGGTCACGGCGGTCCACAGCGGATAGTCGGGCGCCGGCAGCAGCATCTCGTCGCCGTCGTCCAGCAGCGCGTTCGTGGCCAGGCTGATCAGCTCGGATGCGCCATTGCCCAGGTAGATATCGTCCAGCGTCACGCCCAGGATGCCCTGGCGCTGGGTTTCGTGCATCACGGCCTTGCGCGCCGCGAAGATGCCCTTGCTGTCCGAGTAGCCTGCCGAATTGGGCAGGTTGCGGATCATGTCCTGCTGCACTTCCTCAGGAGCGTCGAAGCCGAACACGGCCAGATTGCCGATATTGAGCTTGATGATCTTCTGGCCGTCCTCTTCCATCTTCTTGGCCGCGTCCATGATGGGCCCGCGGATGTCATAACAGACGTTGGCTAGTTTTGCGGATTTGAGAACGGTTTTCATGCTGAGAATATGAAAGTGGCCGGCGCGGGCTTGCGGCCTTCATGCACGCCAAAGTGCCCCATGCACCCTGGTGAAACCTATAATTTGACCACAGTTCCGCAATGCAGCATCGCCCTGGCCCCGACCCATGTGGCGGCCACCCCCATCGCGCAGACCGCGCCACCCTCATCCATGAAATTCCACGCCGACAAATCCGAAGCACAGAGCATCACGGGCTATGGCCCCGGCTGGGTCGCCGTGGACCGGGAAAAGTTCGAACACAGCCTGCTTGTCGGCGCCAAAGGCCTGCGCCAGGCCTGGGACTGCGCCCGCTTCGAAGACCTGACGCCTGAGCATTTCGAGGCCCTGTCCCAGCTGGATGCAGAGGTCATCATCCTGGGCAGCGGCCAGCGCAACCGCTTCCCGCCAGCGGCCTGGCTGCGCCCGCTCATGGCCCGACGCATCGGCCTGGAAAGCATGGATACGCAGGCCGCGTGTCGCACCTACAACATCCTTGCCAGCGAAGGCCGTAACGTCGTCGCGGCCCTACTCTTGGAGTAGACTCCTGCCCCCCTGATTGGGAGAAATTCCGTTTTCAGGGTAAAATTGCAGGTTGCGGTTGGGGGCATTTCCGATAAAAGCAAAAACACAAACACGGCCCTCGGCATTTCAACGACTACACCCGAGAGATATAAGCGCATGGCGATCGTTGTCAACAAACCCCTTCCCGAATTTGAAGCCAACGCTACCGGCGGGATCAAGGTGACCAACACCTCCCACACGGGCCAGATTCTGATCCTGTATTTCTACCCCAAGGACAATACGCCTGGCTGCACCACCGAAGCCATGCAGTTCCGCGACAAGTACAAGGACTTCGTGAAAGCTGGCGCCACCGTGTTTGGCGTCTCGCGCGACAACATGAAGTCGCACGACGACTTCAAGGAAAAGCTGGAACTGCCGTTCGAGCTGATCGCCGATACGGAAGAGAAGATGTGCCACATGTTCGGCGTGGTCAAGAACAAGATCATGTACGGCAAGAAGGTGAAGGGCATCGAGCGCTCCACCTTCCTGGTCGGAGCCGATGGCCTGCTGGTGCAGGAATGGCGCGGCCTGAAGGTTCCCGGCCACGTTGACGAGGTCCTCAAGGCTGTCAAGACCCTGAAGGCATTGAAGCAGGCTGCCTGATAGCAACAATCCGACAGGTGACAGAGTGTCGGCCGACATATTCAGGCCGTCCGCCTATGCATAATGGGGCAATGCCTCTTAGCAAAGACGCTTTTCCCTGTCACCCCTCCAAAGCCGCCTCGGTTTCCAGGCGGCTTTGTGCTTTTTGATCCTTGTTGAGGAACGGTTCGTCCACCATGCCCCTGCCCCCCGCACCCGGCCGCCGTGCCGCCAAGCTCTCCCCCGAAGCCTTTCTTCCCGTGCGCGGTGCCCAGCACGCAGACCCCCTGCCCGCTGACGATCTTCCCGATGCAGTCGAGGCCGTAGCTGCCGCCGCGCCACGCAAGCGCAAACCGGCCCCGGCCCCGGCCTCCGCCTCCAACACCACAGCCGCAAAGCCCGCACCGGCGCGCGGCCGCAACACCAAGGCCGCATCACCGGCTCCTGCACCCGCGACTGCAGCCCCGGCCCATCGGCAGCGCCGCGCAACCGACAATTCCAACGCAACGGCAGCGCCGTCCAGCGCCCGGTCGGCCAACAGGTCGGCCACGGAAGCCAAGCCGGCAGCACTGCTGGCAGCGCCGGTTCGCCCACGCCGCACGCGCACAGGCCCGAAGACGCTGTTCGTGCTCGACACCAACGTGCTGCTGCACGACCCGACCAGCCTGTTCCGCTTCGAGGAGCACGACATCTTCCTGCCCATGGTGGTGCTGGAAGAGCTCGACGGCCACAAGAAGGGCATGACCGAAGTGGCGCGCAACGGCCGCCAGGTCAGCCGCACGCTGGATTCACTGGTCGCCTCCCAGCCCTCCGAGACGCTGGACAAGGGCCTGCCGCTGAATGCCACGGGCCAGCGCAGCGCCACCGGCATGCTGTATTTCCAGACGGAACCGCTGGAGACCTCGTTGCCCGACAGCCTGCCCCAAGGCAAGGCGGACAACCAGATCCTGGGCGTGGTCGCCGCGCTGCGCAAGAAGTTCAGCGAGCGTGAAGTCGTGCTGGTGTCCAAGGACATCAACATGCGCGTCAAGGCACGCGCCCTGGGCCTTGCGGCCGAGGACTACCAGAACGACAAGGTACTGGACGACGGCGACCTGCTGTACGCAGGCGCCCTGGCCCTGCCCCAGGACTTCTGGGCCAAGGCCGGCAAGAACGTCGAAAGCTGGCAGGAAGGCGCCATCACCTACTACCGCATCAGCGGCGCCATCGTCGACCAGCTGATGATCAACCAGTTCGTCTACCACGAGGCACCGGGCGAGCCCAGCCTGTTCATGCGCGTGACCGAGATCCGCGACAAGACGGCCGTGCTCAAGACGCTCAAGGACTTCGGCAATCCCAAGTACGCCGTCTGGGGCGTCACGGCGCGCAACCGCGAACAGAACTTCGCGATGAACCTGTTGATGAACCCGGACATCGACCTGGTCACGCTGACCGGCACGGCCGGCACGGGCAAGACCCTGCTGGCCCTGGCCGCCGGCCTGTCCCAGGTGCTGGACGACCGCCGCTACACCGAGATCATCATGACGCGCGCCACGGTCAGCGTGGGCGAGGATATCGGCTTCCTGCCCGGCACCGAAGAAGAGAAGATGGGCCCCTGGATGGGCGCCCTCGACGACAACCTCGAATTCCTGGCCAAGGGCGATGGCGGCAATGCCGGCGAATGGGGCCGCGCCGCCACCAACGAGCTGATCCGCAGCCGCATCAAGATCAAGAGCATGAACTTCATGCGCGGCCGCACCTTCCTGAACAAGTACGTCATCATCGACGAGGCCCAGAACCTGACGCCCAAGCAGATGAAGACCCTGATCACGCGCGCCGGCCCCGGCACCAAGATCATCTGCATGGGCAATCTGGCGCAGATCGACACGCCCTACCTGACCGAGGGATCGTCGGGACTGACCTACGCCGTGGACCGCTTCAAGGGCTGGCCCCACAGCGGCCACATCACGCTGGCGCGCGGCGAACGCTCGCGCCTGGCCGACTTCGCCAGCGAGGTGCTGTAAGCCATGGCGATCAGCTGGATCACGGCGCTGAAGCTGGTGCCCTGGGGCGATGTCATCGAGGCCACCCCCCAGGTCGTCAAGGCAGCCAAGAGCCTGCTGCGCAAAAAGGATGCGGAGCAGGCGGTCGGCGAGCCGCCGGCTGCAGCAGCCGGCGAGCCGCTGGCAGCTCCGCGCTCGGCTGGCGAACAGGCTCTGCTGCTGATCCAGGCCCAGGAAGCCCGCATCACGCAGCTGGAGCAGTCACAGCGCCAGTCGCTGGAACTGATCGAGAAGCTGGCCGAGCAGAATGCCCAGATCGTGGCCACCGTGGGTGCGCTGCGCACGGGCGCCCAGCGGCTGGCCTGGGCCTGCGCCATCCTCGGAGCCTGCGTGGCAGGCCTGCTGATCCATGCCTGGCGTACATAGACCGCCCACTGCAAAAAAACCAAACGGCCCCTCGGGGCCGTTTTTCATGGAAAGCCTGAAAGCCAAGCGCTGCAATCAGTACTCGTCGCCACCACCGTAGCCCACGGCCAGGTTCTCGAAGCGCGTCTGGTTTTTCTGGAAGAACAGCTTGACCGTGCCGGTCGGGCCGTTACGCTGCTTGCCGATGATGACTTCGGCAATGTTGGGCTCCTTGCTGTCCTTGTTGTAGTAGTCATCGCGGTAGATGAACATGATGATGTCGGCATCCTGCTCGATGGCGCCCGATTCGCGCAGGTCGGACATCATGGGGCGCTTGTCGGTGCGCTGCTCCACCGAACGGTTGAGCTGGGACAGGGCAATCACCGGGCACTGCAACTCCTTGGCCAGCATCTTCAAGCCTCGCGAAATCTCGCCCAGCTCGGTCGCACGGTTGTCGGAACTGGCGGCCGAACCCGAGCCGCTCATCAGCTGCAGATAGTCGACCACGATCAGGCCCAGCTTGCCGCAGGTACGCGCCAGGCGCCGCGCATTGGCGCGCAGCTCCGTGGGGGACAGGCCCGGTGTCTCGTCGATGTGCAGGGACACCGTGCGCAGCCGCTCGATGGCTTCCGTCAGGCGCGGCCACTCGTCATCGTTGAGCTTGCCCGTGCGCAGATTGCCCTGGTTGACGCGGCCGATGGAGCCGACGATACGCACCGCCAGCTGGGCCGCGCCCATTTCCATGGAGAAAATGGCGACCGGCAGGCCTTCGTTGAGCGCCACGTGCTCGGCGATATTCACCGCAAACGAGGTCTTGCCCATCGAGGGGCGTGCGGCCAGCACCACCAGGTCGCCAGCCTGCAGGCCACTGGTCATGCGGTCCAGATCGACGAAGCCCGTTGGCACGCCGGTCACGTCCATGGGGTTGTCGGCCATCTCCTGGACACGATCCAGCAGGTCCACCACCAGCGTGTCGAGCGACTGGAAGCCCTGCTTGTTGCGCGCCCCCTCCTCGCCGATGGCCAGGATCTTCTGCTCGGCCTCGTCAAGGATGCGGTCCACCGTCTTGCCCTGCGGATTGAAGGCATTGGTGGCGATGTCATCACTGGCCGTCACCAGCTTGCGCAGGATGGAGCGCTCGCGCACGATCTCCGCGTAGCGCCGGATGTTGGTGGCACTGGGCACGTACTGCGCCAGCTGGTTCAGGTACAGCAGGCCGCCAATTTCCTCGGCCTTGCCCATGCCCTGCAAATGCTCGTACACCGTGATCACGTCGGCCGGCTTGCTGGCATTGATCAGCTTGCCGATGGCCTCGTAAATCAGCTTGTGCTCATGGCGGTAGAAATCACCATCCACCAGCAGATCGCCCACGCGGTCCCAGGCACTGTTGTCCAGAAGCAGGCCACCCAGCACGCTGGACTCGGACTCCATCGAATGCGGCGGCACGCGCAACTGCGCGACCTGCTGGTCGCCAGCGGGCAGCAGCGGTGCGAACGCATCATCAAGATCGAGCGGGGGCATTACGGACGACATGGAATTCCTGGAGATGAGCCCGCCATCGTAGCGGCTGGCAAAAGGCCGCGCCACCCGGCGTCATCACCCGGGCGCGGCAAAGCAAAAAGCCGCCCGAAGGCGGCTTTTTGGTGATACGGGACAAGCCCCGGATCAGGAGTGGTCGCCGTAGACCGACACCGACACTTCGACGCTGACGTCGGTGTGCAGTGCCACGACCACGGTGGCGTCGCCCACGGTCTTGATGGGACCGTTGACCAGGCGAACTTGCGACTTGGCAACGGCGAAACCGGCCTTGGTCAGTTCTTCGGCGATGTCGGCATTGGTCACCGAACCGAACAGGCGGCCGTCAACGCCAGCCTTCTGGGTCAGCTTGACGTTCACGCCGTTGAGCTTTTCGCCCAGTTGCTGGGCAGCAGCCAGCTTTTCAGCCGCTTGCTTTTCCAGTTCGGCGCGCTTGGCTTCGAACTCAGCCTTGGCGGAAGCCGTGGCGCGACGGGCAGCGCCCGTGGGGATCAGGAAGTTGCGGGCGTAGCCGTCCTTGACCTTGACGATATCGCCGAGGCCACCGAGGTTCACAACCTTGTCGAGCAGAATGACTTGCATGGGTTGTATTCCTTAGATCTTGTGCTGGTCAGAGTAAGGAACCAGAGCCAGGAAGCGGGCGCGCTTGATGGCAGTGTTCAACTGACGCTGGTAGATGGCGCGCGTGCCGGTCAGGCGAGCGGGGACGATCTTGCCGTTTTCACCGATGAAGTCACGCAGGGTGTCCACATCCTTGTAGTCGATTTCTTCGACGCCGGCGACGGTGAAGCGGCAGAAGCGCTTGCGCTTGAACAGCAGCGACTGCGTGTTGCGCTTGGGGCGCTTGTCCTTGTTGAATTTCTTGAACGTGGCCATTTCTGGACCTCTTGAAAATTAGTTTTGTTGAATGTCCTGGATGTGAAGAACCAGCAATTTGCCGTTGCGGGGCGTTGCCAGGAAGCCTTGGAACTTCCACTGGCTGCCGAGCGCCTGGCGGGCCAGCTTTTCAGCCAGCGCGCCAAAGGCCACCGCCTTGACAGATGCCGTCACGCTGCGCTCGCTTCCTGCCTCTTTCTGCCGCGACGCATGCTCGAGTCGCAGTTCAAGGGCTGGCAGCCCTGCCGGCGTGTAGCGCAGTGCTTGAAGCTCTGCGATGGCGGCCGTCAGTACAACGTGGTTCTCCACTCCTTCAGGTTCTGACAGGGCTGGGCTCAGGCCTGTTCGGTCTGGCTGGCCTTGCGGGCCTCTTCACGCTCGACGGTCTTCATCATCGAGGAAGGAGCCGTATCGGCCTTCTTCTTCTGAACCGTCAGGTGACGCAGCACGGCATCGTTGAACTTGAAGGCATGCTCCAGCTCAGCCATCACAGCCTGGTCGGCTTCGATGTTCAGGCACAGGTAGTGGGCCTTGGCGAGCTTGTTGATCATGTAAGCCAGTTGGCGACGGCCCCAGTCTTCTTCGCGATGGACCTTGCCACCGCCAGCGGTGATCATGCCCTTGTAGCGTTCCAGCATGGCGGGAACCTGCTCGCTCTGATCCGGGTGGATCAACAAAACGATTTCGTAATGACGCATATCGACTCCTTTTGGGAAAACGCCGCCCACTGCGTCTTGTAGCGGTGCGGCAAGGCAAAGCATTGGATTCTAGCGCAGCCCTCTTCCATCTGTACACTTCGCACTGCCCGAGACCCCGGATCTGTGTGGGGCTTTTGCCCCGTCGCCCGGCTTTTGCCCTCACCGTGTACCTCTGCCGCGCGGATGCACATGCACAAAGCCCTTGAAAATACACCGATCCGCTCGCATCTCGATTCAAGATCGTGCAATCGCCTGGCCTCCAGTCTGGCGACCGCTTTGTTTTGTAGCTGAAGTCTCTATCCATGTCTGAACAAAACTCCAACCCCTTGCAAGACGCAGCCCCGGAAGAAATCGAAGCCGCCATGGCGGCCAATGCAGCCGACGAGCTGCAGCGCCTGCAGGCCGAGCTGGCCGAACTCAAGGCCAAGAGCGCCGAGCTGGCAGACCAGTTCCTGCGCGCCAAGGCCGAGGCCGAGAATGTGCGCCGCCGCGCAGAAGACGAAGTCTCCAAGGCGCGCAAATTCGGCATCGAGAGCTTTGCCGAAAGCCTTCTGCCTGTCTGCGACAGCCTGGATGCCGCCCTGGCCATTCAACAGGCCACGCCGGAACAGCTGCGCGAAGGCGCCGACGCCACGCTGCGCCAGCTGACCTCGGCCCTTGAGCGCAACAAGGTCGTGACCATCAATCCGGCTGCCGGCGAGAAATTCGACCCCAACCTGCACCAGGCGATCAGCATGGTGCCTGCACAGCAGGAAGCCAACACCGTGGTGTCGGTGCTGCAAAAGGGCTACCTGATCGCCGACCGCATCCTGCGCCCGGCCCTCGTGACCGTGGCCCAGCCCCAGTAAGCGGGCACTCACGGCAGCACTGACAAAAAAGGGGACAAGCCCCTTGAAGCTGCGCGAGCCGGCCACAAGTTAGCAGTCATTCAAACATTTCACAGAACGCGGAGAGAACTCAAAATGGGAAAAATCATCGGTATTGACCTGGGCACCACCAATAGCTGCGTGGCCATCATGGACGGCAACACCACGCGCGTGATCGAGAACAGCGAAGGTGCGCGCACCACGCCGTCGATCATTGCGTACCAGGAAGACGGCGAGATCCTCGTCGGCGCTTCGGCCAAGCGCCAGGCGGTCACCAACCCCCGCAACACCATCTATGCCGCCAAGCGCCTGATCGGCCGCAAGTTCGACGAGAAGGAAGTGCAAAAGGACATCGACCTGATGCCCTACACCATCTCGCGCGCCGACAACGGCGACGCCTGGGTGGAAGTGCGCGGCCAGAAGCTGGCCCCGCCGCAGATTTCCGCCGAAGTGCTGCGCAAGATGAAGAAGACCGCCGAGGACTACCTGGGCGAGCCCGTGACCGAGGCCGTGATCACCGTGCCCGCTTACTTCAACGACGCCCAGCGCCAGGCCACCAAGGACGCCGGCCGCATCGCCGGCCTGGAAGTCAAGCGCATCATCAACGAACCCACGGCGGCGGCCCTGGCCTTCGGCCTGGACAAGACCGACAAGGGCGACCGCAAGATCGCCGTGTATGACCTGGGCGGCGGCACCTTCGACGTGTCCATCATCGAAATCGCCGATGTGGACGGCGAAAAGCAGTTCGAAGTGCTGTCGACCAACGGCGACACCTTCCTGGGCGGCGAAGACTTCGACCAGCGCATCATCGACTACATCATCACCGAGTTCAAGAAGGAACAGGGCGTCGATCTGTCCAAGGACGTGCTGGCGCTGCAGCGCCTGAAGGAAGCCGCCGAGAAGGCCAAGATCGAGCTGTCGAACTCGGCCCAGACTGACATCAACCTGCCCTACATCACGGCCGATGCCTCGGGTCCCAAGCACCTGAACATCAAGCTGACCCGCGCCAAGCTGGAAAGCCTGGTCGAGGACCTGATCGAGCGCACCATTGCGCCCTGCCGCACGGCCATCAAGGACGCAGGCGTGTCCGTGTCCGACATCGATGACGTCATCCTGGTCGGCGGCATGACCCGCATGCCCAAGGTGCAGGAAAAGGTCAAGGAATTCTTCGGCAAGGATCCCCGCAAGGACGTGAACCCCGACGAAGCCGTGGCCGTGGGCGCCGCCGTGCAGGGCCAGGTTCTGTCGGGTGACCGCAAGGACGTGCTGCTGCTGGACGTGACACCGCTGTCGCTGGGCATCGAGACGCTGGGTGGCGTGATGACCAAGATGATCACCAAGAACACCACCATCCCGACGAAGTTCGCACAGACCTTCTCGACGGCCGACGACAACCAGCCTGCCGTGACGATCAAGGTGTTCCAGGGCGAGCGCGAAATGGCTTCGGGCAACAAGATGCTGGGCGAGTTCAACCTCGAAGGCATCCCGCCGGCCGCGCGTGGCGTGCCCCAGATCGAAGTGGCCTTTGACATCGACGCCAACGGCATCCTGAACGTGTCCGCCAAGGACAAGGCATCGGGCAAGGAAAACAAGATCACCATCAAGGCGAACTCCGGCCTGTCCGAGGAAGAGATCCAGAAAATGGTCAAGGACGCCGAGCTGAACGCCGCCGACGACAAGAAGAAGCTGGAACTGGTCCAGGCCCGCAACCAGGGCGAAGCTGCCGTGCACAGCGTCAAGAAGAGCCTGGGCGAGCATGGCGACAAGCTCGACGCTGGCGAGAAGACCGCCATCGAGAGCGCCGTCAAGGACCTGGAAGAAGCGCTCAAGGGCGAGGACAAGGACGCCATCGACGCCAAGACCACGGCGCTGATGACGGTCAGCCAGAAGCTCGGCGAGAAGATGTACGCCGATGCACAGGCAGCGGGCGCCCCCGAGGCAGCCGCCGCCGCAGCAGCCGCCGGTGCTGCAGGCGCCTCGGCCGGTGCTGCAGCCGCTGACGACAACGTCGTCGACGCCGAAGTCAAGGAAGTCAAGAAGGACTGAACCCAGCGCGTGGTCCCTTGACGACCGCTTGCCGCCGCGCTCGGCCCTGCCAAGGGGCTGACGCGGCGTTCCTGTTCTCACTGACTGGCTAGCAAACACCATGTCCAAACGCGATTTTTACGAGGTCCTCGGCGTTGCCAAGAACGCCTCGGACGACGACATCAAGAAGGCTTATCGCAAGCTGGCGATGAAGTACCACCCTGACCGCAACCAGGGGGATGCCGCACGCGAGGCGGAAGAGAAATTCAAGGAGGCCAAGGAGGCCTACGAGATGCTCTCCGACAGCAACAAACGCGCGGCCTACGATCAGTACGGCCACGCAGGCGTGGACCCCAACCGCGGCATGGGCGGCGGCGCAGAAGGCTTTGGCGGCTTTGCCGAGGCCTTTGGCGACATCTTCGGCGACATGTTCAACCAGGGCGGGCGGCGCGGCGGTGCAGGTGGCGGCCGCCAGGTCTACCGTGGCAACGACCTCAGCTATGCCATGGAGATCACGCTGGAAGAGGCTGCCCACGGCAAGGATGCGCAGATACGCATCCCCAGCTGGGACAGCTGCGACACCTGCCACGGCAGCGGCGCCAAGCCCGGCACCAGCGCCAAGACCTGCACCACCTGCAACGGCATGGGCAGCGTGCAGATGCGCCAGGGCTTCTTCAGCGTGCAGCAGACCTGCCCGCACTGCAGAGGCACCGGCAAGATCATTCCCGAACCCTGCACCAGCTGCGGCGGCCAGGGCAAGGTCAAGCGCCAGAAGACGCTGGAAGTGAAGATTCCCGCAGGCATCGACGACGGCATGCGCATCCGCTCCTCGGGCAATGGCGAACCCGGCACCAATGGCGGGCCTGCAGGCGATCTCTACATCGAGATCCGCATCAAGGACCACGACATCTTCGAGCGCGATGGCGACGATCTGCACTGCAACGTGCCCGTGAGCTTCATCACGGCAGCGCTGGGTGGCGAGATCGAGGTGCCCACCCTCTCGGGCAAGGCGGCCATCGACATCCCCGAAGGCACCCAGGCCGGCAAGCAGTTCCGCCTGCGCGGCAAGGGCATCAAGGGCGTGCGCTCCAGCTACCCCGGTGACCTGTACTGCCACATCGTGGTCGAGACGCCCGTCAAGCTGACCGAGTACCAGCGCAAGCTGCTGCGCGAGCTGGAGGAATCGCTCAAGAAGGGCGGCGCCAAGCATTCGCCCAGCGGCGAGAGCTGGACCGACAGGCTCAAGAGCTTCTTCAGCTGATGCAGCACTGAGCCCCCCAAAAAAAACGCCTCTTCCGAGGCGTTTTTCATTGGTGCATCCTCAACAGGGCTCAGGGAGCGGGTTTGGCCTTCCAGGCCGCCGCCTGCCGCTCCGCACGTGCGCGCTCTGCCGCGCTCAGCGGCTGGGCCATGCTGTCGCGCTTGGCCGCCAGAGAGCTGTCCTTGCCCGCTGCCAGCAGCATCCAGAAATAGGCCTGCGACGGGCTGCGCTCCACGCCCTTGCCCGAGGAATAGAGGCTGGCCAGATTGGACTGCGCCAGCGCGTCGCCCTGCTGGGCGGCACGCTCCAGCCAGCGCGCGGCCTGCTTGTCGCTGGCAGGCACGCCCTGGCCATTGGCATACAGAACGCCCAGGTTGGACTGGGCTGCGGCACTGCCCTGCTCGGCCGCCTTCTCCAGCCAGTGTGCGGCCTGCGCCATGTCGCGATCGACCACGCCACCCTCGGCATAGAGCATGCCGGCGTTGAATTGCGCATCGACATGGCCCTGGCCTGCCGCCGCCACAAACCAGCGCAGCGCCTGCGCCACATCCTCGGCCACGCCCCGGCCCGTGGCATACATCACGCCCAGGCTGTACTGGCCGGCCGCCTCCCCCTGTTCGGCCGAGCGCTGGAACCATTGCACGGCCTGGACGGGATCCTTGGCGGCTCCGCGCCCCTCGGCCAGCATCAGGCCCAGGTTGTTCTGTGCCACGGCGTCACCCTGCTCGGCCGCCTTGCGATACCACTGCACGGCCTGCGCATCGTCGCGCACCACGCCACGGCCATTGGCGTACATCAAACCCAGGTCGGACTGAGCCGGCGCATAGCCTTGCTGGGCCGATTTCTCATACCACCGGGCAGCAGTCTCCGCATCCAGGGCAACGCCCTGGCCGCGCTTGTACAGCGAGCCCAGCGCGTACTGGGCGCTGGCCTCGCCCTGCTCGGCATGCTGCTGCAGCGCTGCAAGCTCGGCAGCGCTCAGGCCGGACTCACCCTTGGACGCGCCGCCACCTGCGGCTGCAGCTGCAGCCCCCGCTGCGGCAGCGCCGCCCACCACGCCTGCAGCGGCGGCCGCCTTGGCAGGTGCGCTGCGGGTGGTGGCAGGTGCCGGCTTGCCCTTGGATTTGACGGCGGTCTTGCCTGTCGGCCTCGCAGCTGCCTTGGCCGCAGGCTTGGCGGGGGCCTTCGCGCCGCTCTTGGCCGTGTTCTTCGCCGGTGGCTGCGGCTTGGCAGACGCCGGGACGGCCATGCAGGACAGGGCTGCGGCCAGCAGCAATGACAGGCCTGCAGGCAGGGCTCGCAGGCCCGTCGGGTATCGATCGTTCATATGCTCTTATTTTTGCAGCAATCCATGCAGGCGACTGGCGCAAAGATTGACAAATTCTTTCAGTATGCAACCGGCGTTCCGGCGGGCATGGTTGCCCGCAGCCATCGCCACGAGGCATGACCCCCATCTCCATGAAATCGCACGACATCACCAAAGACATCGCGCTTGAAGATGACAGATCGATGACTTGTGCGAGAAAATCCATTCAACTTCTCCTAATGAGAAGCCTGAACCCCACCACATGAAGAATTCAGAGCGCAGTTTTGCACGGCGCATAGACCTTACCTCCTTGCAGCTGTTCGTGGCTGTCTGCGAACTTGGCAGCATCGGACGAGCGGCAGAGCGCGAGTTCATCGCCGCTTCGGCGGTGAGCAAGCGCCTGTCCGACCTCGAGGCCACCGTGGACACGGCCCTGCTGTATCGCCACAGCCGTGGCGTGACACTCACTCCTGCCGGCGAAAGCCTGCTGCACCACGCGCGCAACGTGCTGTATGGCCTGGAGCGCATGCAGGGCGAGCTGTCCGAGTACGCCGATGGCGTGCGCGGCCATGTACGCATCCACGCCAATATGTCGGCCATCGTGCAGTTCCTGCCGGAAGACCTGGGCGTCTTCGCGCGCAAGCATGGCCAGGTCAAGATCGACCTGCAGGAGCAGCTCAGCCCCGCCGTGCTGGCGGCGGTGCAGGAAGGCACGGCCGACATCGGCATCTGCTCCATGGCATACATGCCGCTGGGCAATGGCCAGGCCACTCCCGCGCTGCAGCACCGCCCCTACCGCGAGGACCGGCTGGTCGTCGTGGTGCCCGAGCAGCACGCGCTGGCGCACAGCGACAGCGTGGCCTTTGCCGATGTGCTCGAATGGGACATCGTCAGCCTGCAGGCCGGCTCCTCCATCAGCCTGGCCATGCGTGCGGCTGCGGCCCAGGCCGGGCATGCGCTGCACCAGCGCATCCAGGTCACCAGCCTGGATGCCATGTGCCGCATGATCGACAACGGCCTGGGCGTGGGACTGATCCCCGACCGCGCCTTCGAGCTCATGCACGGCGTGGGCCATCTGCGCGCCCTGGAGCTCAGCGACGACTGGGCACGGCGCGAGCTGAGCATCGTGGCGCGCGACTTCGACGCGCTACCCGTTACGGCCCGCCTGCTGGTCGAGCACCTGAGCCCGCCGGCCAGCGCATCCTGAAGGCCCCTTGGCCCCCGGATGCACATCCAAGAATTTCCCCACGACACCAACCATTCGAGAACGCCATGGGACGCACCCTCTACGACAAGATCTTCGACGAGCATGTCATCCACACCGAGGATGACGGCACCGCCGTCCTCTACATCGACCGCCACCTGGTGCACGAAGTCACCAGCCCCCAGGCCTTCGAAGGCCTGCGCATGGCCGGCCGCAAGCTGTGGCGCATCAGCTCCGTGGTGGCCACGGCCGACCACAACACACCCACCGACGGCTGGGAGCGCGGCTATGACGGCATTGCCGACCCCATCAGCAAGGAACAGATCACCACGCTGAACACCAACATCGGCGAGTTCGGCTCTGCGGCCTTCTTTCCCTTCATGGACAAGGGCCAGGGCATCGTCCACGTCATGGGTCCCGAGCAAGGCGCCACCCTGCCCGGCATGACCGTGGTCTGCGGCGACAGCCACACGTCCACGCATGGCGCCTTCGGCGCACTGGCCCACGGCATCGGCACCTCCGAAGTCGAGCACGTGATGGCCACCCAGACCCTGCTGGCCAAGAAGGCCAAGAACATGCTGATCAACGTCAGCGGCAAGGCGGCGCCCGGCATCACGGCCAAGGACATCGTGCTGGCCATCATCGGCAAGATCGGCACGGCCGGCGGCACGGGCTACACCATCGAGTTCGCAGGCGAGGCCATCCGCGACCTGAGCATGGAAGGCCGCATGACGGTCTGCAACATGGCCATCGAAGGCGGCGCACGCGCCGGCCTGGTGGCCGTGGACGATAAGACCATCCAGTACGTCAAGGGCCGCCCTCTGGCCCCCACCGGTGCCGAATGGGACGCCGCCGTCTCCTACTGGAAGACGCTGCACTCCGATGCCGATGCGAAGTTCGACCGCGTGGTCGAGCTGCAGGCCAGCGAGATCGTGCCGCAGGTCACCTGGGGCACCTCGCCCGAAATGGTGCTGGGCGTGGATGCCCGCGTGCCCGATCCCGACAAGGAAAAGGATGCCAGCAAGCGCGGAGCCATCGAGCGCGCGCTGACCTACATGGCGCTGGAACCCGGCAAGGCCATCGACGACATCTTCGTGGACAAGGTCTTCATCGGCTCGTGCACCAACAGCCGCATCGAAGACATGCGCGAAGCCGCCGCCGTGGTCAAGAAGCTGGGCCAGAAGGTGGCACGCAACATCAAGCTGGCCATGGTGGTGCCCGGATCGGGCCTGGTCAAGGAGCAGGCCGAGCGCGAAGGCCTGGACCAGATCTTCAAGGCGGCAGGCTTTGAATGGCGCGAACCCGGCTGCTCCATGTGCCTGGCCATGAACGCCGACCGCCTGGAGCCCGGCGAGCGCTGCGCCTCCACCAGCAACCGCAACTTCGAAGGCCGCCAGGGCGCGGGCGGACGCACCCACCTGGTGAGCCCCGCCATGGCCGCTGCCGCGGCCATCCACGGCCACTTCGTGGACATCCGCAGATTCTCCTGAACCCGCAACTGCCCCGCCAGCACACCATGAAGCCTTCCTTCTCGATCCTCCTGATCGGCCTGGCCTTCACCCTGGCCGCCTGCAATACCGTCAAGGGCATTGGCCAGGACGTGCAAAGCGCGGGCAGCGCCATCGAACGCGCCGCCCGCTGAACCCTGAATTCGATACTGCCATGCAACAATTCACCGTGCACAAGGGCCTTGTCGCCCCCATGGACCGCGAAAACGTCGACACCGACGCCATCATTCCCAAGCAGTTCCTCAAGTCGATCAAGAAGACCGGCTTCGGTGTGAACCTGTTCGACGAGTGGCGCTACCTGGACCATGGCGAACCCGGCCAGGACCCGGCCTCGCGCAAGCCCAACCCCGACTTCGTGCTCAATCAGCCGCGCTATGCGGGCGCCTCCATCCTGGTCGCACGCAAGAACTTCGGCTGCGGCTCCAGCCGCGAGCACGCGCCCTGGGCCCTGGACCAGTACGGCTTTCGCGCCATCCTGGCACCCAGCTTCGCCGACATCTTCTTCAACAACTGCTTCAAGAACGGCCTGCTGCCCATCGTGCTGCCCGAAGCCACGATCGACATGCTGTTCAACGAGATCGCCGCCTTCCCCGGCTACGAGCTGACCATCGACCTGGACCGCCAGGTGATCGTGCGCCCGCAGGGCGAGGAGATCCCCTTCGACGTCATTGCCTTCCGCAAGTACTGCCTGCTCAACGGTTTTGACGACATCGGCCTGACCCTGCGCCATGCCGACAAGATCCGCGCCTACGAGGCTGAGCGCCTGGCCACCAAGCCCTGGCTGGCCCACACGCTGGTGCAGCGCTGATCGATCTCCACTTGCGCGCATCAATGGGCCGCAGGCGTTGCTGAACCAGCCGCCGGCGGCCTTCCACCATCCGAACAGTCTCTCAAAAGGAACACCATGAAAATCGCAGTCTTGCCCGGTGATGGCATCGGCCCCGAAATCGTTGCGGAAGCCGTGAAGGTGCTGGGCGCCCTGGGCCTGGACTTCGACATGCAGACCGCCCCCGTGGGCGGCGCTGCCTACGAAGCTGCCGGCCACCCGCTGCCCGAATCCACGCTGAAGCTGGCCATGGAGTCCGACGCCGTGCTGTTCGGCGCCGTGGGCGACTGGAAGTACGACACGCTGGACCGCCCGCTGCGCCCCGAGCAGGCCATCCTGGGCCTGCGCAAGCACATGGGCCTGTTTGCCAACTTCCGCCCGGCCATCTGCTATGCGGAGCTGACCCATGCCTCCAGCCTCAAGCCCGAACTGGTCGCAGGCCTGGACATCCTCATCATCCGCGAGCTGACCGGCGACATCTACTTCGGCCAGCCGCGCGGCCGCCGCGTGGCCACCGACGGCCACTTCCCCGGCGCCGAGGAAGCCTTCGACACCATGCGCTACTCCAAGCCCGAAATCGAGCGCATCGCCCACGTGGCCTTCCAGGCCGCGCAAAAGCGCAGCAAGCGCGTGACCAGCGTGGACAAGGCCAACGTGCTGGAAACCTTCCAGTTCTGGAAGGACGTGGTCACCGAGGTGGGCCAGCAGTACCCCGACGTACAACTGGACCACATGTACGTGGACAACGCCGCCATGCAACTGGTCAAGGAGCCCAAGCGCTTCGACGTGGTGGTCACGGGCAATATGTTTGGCGACATCCTGTCCGATGAAGCCTCCATGCTCACCGGCTCCATCGGCATGCTGCCCTCCGCCTCGCTCAACGCCAAGGGCCAGGGTCTGTACGAGCCCAGCCATGGCTCGGCCCCCGACATTGCGGGCAAGGGCATTGCCAATCCGCTGGCCACCATCCTGTCGGCTGCGATGATGCTGCGCTTCTCGCTGAACCAGGAGGCTGCTGCACAGCGCATCGAAGCCGCCGTGCAAAAGGTCCTGGCCCAGGGCCTGCGCACGGCCGACATCCACAGCGAAGGCACGACCAAGGTCTCCACCCGAGAGATGGGCGACGCCGTGGTGGCCGCGCTGGCCTGACGTCCACGACAGCCGCGAGCCTCCGGGCTTGCGGCTGCCCTGCCTGACCAGGATTTTCCAGAACTTGGCAAAGCGTCAAAACAGACGTCTGCTTTTCGCCATTTCGACGAAGATATTCATCAAACAGACATTCTCTTTCCTGGCGTATTCGCTAGAATGAATGCTCTTATGTTTGCCGCCCGCCCGTTCCTCCTGCTGAACATTGCACCCGCCGCCCAGGCTGGTGTGGCCGTGCGCGCAATCACATCCACAACCATTACGACAATCAAAGGCTGACCCAGCCCGGTTCGTCGTGCGCCCTCACCTGGCCCAGACGAGCCGGGCGACAACAGTCTTGATCCAGCACTGTTTTCACACTGAAAGGGCGTTTCAAAAATGAGCAAGCAATTGGTAGGCCTGGTGGGCTGGCGCGGCATGGTCGGCTCCGTGCTGATGGACCGCATGCAGGCAGAGGGCGATTTCGACCTGATCGAGCCCGTTTTCTTCTCCACCTCCAACGCCGGCGGCAAGGCCCCGGCCATGGCGAAGACCCACACCGAGCTGCGCAATGCCAACGACATTGCCGAGCTGTCCAAGTGCGACATCATCATCACCTGCCAGGGCGGCGACTACACCAAGGAAGTCTTCCCCCAGCTGCGCGCCTCGGGCTGGAACGGCCACTGGATCGATGCCGCATCGTCGCTGCGCATGGAGGGCGATGCCGTCATCGTGCTCGACCCCGTCAATGAAGGCCTGATCCAGTCCAAGCTCGCCGCGGGCGGCAAGAACTGGATTGGCGGCAACTGCACCAACTCCATCCTGCTGATGGGCCTGGGCGGCCTGTTCAAGGCCGGTCTCGTGGAATGGGTCAGCTCCATGACCTACCAGGCAGCCTCCGGTGGCGGCGCCAACCACATGCGCGAACTGCTCAAGGGCATGGGCGTGGTGCATGCGGCCGTGGCCGACGAGCTGGCCACGCCCGCCTCCGCCATCCTGGATATCGACCGCAAGGTGGCTCAGACCATCCGCACCGATGTGCCCACCGAATTCTTCGGCGCGCCTCTGGCTGGCGGCCTGATCCCCTGGATCGACGCACAGCTGGACAACGGCCAGTCCAAGGAAGAGTGGAAGGGCCAGGCCGAGGTCAACAAGATCCTGGGCACGGAGCAGACCATTCCCGTCGACGGCCTGTGCGTGCGCATCGGCGCCATGCGCTGCCACAGCCTGGCGCTGACCCTCAAGCTCAAGAAGGACCTGCCCCTGCAGGAGCTGGAAGCCATCATCAAGTCCGGCAACCCCTGGGTGAAGTGGGTGCCCAATGAACGCGCCATCACCGTCAAGGAACTGACGCCCGCCGCCATCACCGGCGGCCTGGAAGTCGGCGTGGGCCGCGTGCGCAAGCTGAACATGGGCCCCGAATACCTGTCGGCCTTCGTGATCGGCGACCAACTGCTGTGGGGCGCCGCCGAGCCGCTGCGCCGCATGCTGCGCATCCTGCTGGCCGCCTGAGCACCGCCGGCTTGAGCCAACACAAAAAGCGCCATGTCCTGGCCCGGGACATGGCGCTTTTTTCGGCTTTAAACCCTGTGCGATTGGGCACAATGCCCAAGTCTCTTGTCCCCTGACTGTAGGCGGTTGCCTACAATCACCGAAGATACATTGTGTTTCTTCTCGTTGCCGTTCGACAACAACTGGCAGCGTTCACCGGCAACCAGACGCTTGCGATCCTATAGCGTGGCCGACAATGCGACCCAAGCACCTTGGTATATGGCGTGCCATCTATCCCCGGGTAAATTTCAATTACATGTGCAAACGCGGGCATCCTCACAATAACAATAGTGCCCGCCCAATTGCATCCACACAGGTTTGACGCTTTATGCATCGTTGGAAACTCTCTGTGCTGGCCGCTGCGGCCGTCGTCTCGGTCGCACTGCCCGCCTCCGAGGCCTGGGCACTGGCTCTGGGCCGGGTGAACGTGCAATCGGCCCTGGGCGAGCCCCTGCGTGCCGAAGTCGAAATCCCCCAGATCACGGCGGCTGAAGCCGAAGGCCTGCGCGTGGGCGTGGCCTCTCCCGGCGTCTTCCGCACCCAGGGCATGGAGTACAACGCCACGGCCAGCCAGGTGCGCGTCAGCGTGCAGCGTCGCGCGGACGGATCGGCCGTGCTGCGACTCACAAGCACCCAGCCCGTCAACGAGCCCTTTGTCGATCTGGTGATCGACGCCAGCTGGGCCTCGGGCAACCTGCAGCGCAACTACACCCTGCTGCTGGATCCGCCCACCCTGCAAAAGCTGCCGCCTGCCGTGACGGCTGCGGCCCAGGCCTCCGCCCCCGAACCGGGCGCCGCACCGCGCCGCGCCGCGCCGGCCCCCTCGCCAGCTGCCGCAGGCAACACCGAGGAAAGCCGTCCAGCCCCTGCTCCGGCAGCCCCGCGCCGGAGCACCGCATCAGCCCGCGAGCGCGCTGCTGCAGCGCCGGCGCCGTCCGAAGCATCCGAGGTCCGCATCAAGACCGGAGACACGGCTGGCCGCATTGCCGCCGCCCACCTGCCCGCAGGCGTTTCGCTGGACCAGATGCTGGTGGCCATGCTGCGCTCCAATCCCAAGGCCTTCATCAACGGCAATGTGAACCGCATGCGCTCCGGCGCCGTGCTCACCGTGCCTGACGAGGCCACGGCACAGGCCACCTCGCCGCGCGAGGCGCGCCAGATCGTTGCAGCCCAGTCCCGGGATTTCAACCAGTTCCGCCGCCAGCTGGCCAGCGCCGTACCGGCCGCGCCCGTGGCATCGGCCAATCGTGAAGCATCGGGCAGCGTCCAGGCCCAGGTCGAAGACCGCAAGCCCTCCACCGCCGCACCCGACAAGCTCACCCTGTCCAAAGGTGCTGTCAAGGGCGTGGAGGCAGACGAGCGCCTGGCCAAGCAAAAGCAGTCCGACGACCAGGCATCGCGCACGGCCGAACTGCAGCGCAACATGTCCGAGCTGAGCCAGATCGCCGCCGCCACCAAGCCCGCCGAAGGTGCTGCTGCAGCACCTGCCTCGGCAGCCAGCGGCACGGCAAACGGCGTGGCTGTGCCGGGCGCGCCGACCGTGCCTGCAGCGCCTGAAGCTGCAGCACCCCAGACAACGCCCCCGGCCCCGGCGGCGACTGCCGACGCAGCCGCCGCTGCGGCCGCTGCCGCCACCGCTGCTCCAGACGCCGCAGCCAATGCTGCCGGCCCGGCAGCGCCCGCGGCAGAAGCCGTGCCCGCCACGCCCGCTCCTGCCGAGCCGCCGAAGCCCAAGCCGGCACCCGCCCCCGTCGCACCGATCGCCGAGCCCAGCTTCATCGATACGCTGATGGAAGATCCCACCATCCCGCTGGCCGGCGCCGCCTTGCTGGCCCTGCTGCTGGGCTATGGTGGCTACCGCGTCATGCAGCGCCGCCGCGCTGCCGCAGCCTCCAGCGAAAGCGCCTTTGGCGACAGCCAGCTCGCGGCCGATTCCTTCTTTGGAGCCAGTGGCGGCCAACGCGTGGATACCGGCACATCGAGCCAGCTGTCGGGCACCTCCATGCACTACTCGCCCAGTCAGCTCGATGCCGGCGATGTGGACCCCGTGGCCGAGGCCGATGTCTACCTGGCCTATGGCCGCGACCTGCAGGCAGAGGAAATCCTCAAGGAAGCCCTGCGCACCGATCCCAGCCGCACCGCACTGCACCAGAAGCTGGCCGACATCTACGCCAAGCGCCATGACCGCAAGGCCTTCGAGGCCGTCGCGCAGACCCTGCACGGCCTGACCCAGGGCAAGGGCGTGGACTGGCAGCGCCTGGCCGACCAGGGCCGCATCCTGGACCCGGAAAACGCCCTCTACCAGCCTGCCGGCGCCGCGCCCCTGTCTGCTGCCGCCGTTGCCGGCGGCGCCGCAGCGGCAGCTGCCGGACTGGCGGCCGCCTCGCTGGCCAGCCGCCCCCTGGACATGGAGGCGCACCGCGAAGGCCCTGCCACCCTGCCCATGGACCTGGACATGGACCTCAACATGGACCTGCCCGGCGGCCTGGCCGACGCCAGCCTGCCCGCGCAGCACGCCAGCCCGCTGCCCGCACCGGCCCCCATGCCCAGCGAACAGGACTTCGCTGCGCTGGAGCCCACGCTGCGCGCACCACTGGAGCCCATGCAGCCCGCAGCAAGCGAGGCGCCTCGCATGGATCCCCGCGTGGAGCCGCCTGCTGCATCGCTGGACATGCCCGGCTTCCAGCCCACGGCCCATGCCTCGCTGACGGATGCGCTGAACCACAGCAGCGCCATGAGCGACATGCAGCCGACCGAGATGCTGCCGCTGGACATGCCCGTCACACGGCAGGTCACGGACAGCTTCCCGGCCACGGAACCTTCGCCCCTGACCGGTTCCACCACGGACGACAGCCACGCCAGTACCGATCTGCTGTCGCTGGACGCCATGGAGTTCAACCTGGAAGACCTGGGCACCGAGGCGCCAGCCCAAGCGCCGGCAGCAGCGCATTCGGGCGGCGTGCTGGAAACGGCGGCCAAGGCCAAGCCTGAACCGGCCGAATCGCTGGAATTCGACCTGGGCAGCCTGTCCCTGGACCTGGGCAATGACGCCCCCACGGCCGCAACGCCGCCTTCGGCGCCCGAGGACCCGCTGGCCACCAAGCTCGCCCTGGCCCAGGAATTCAATGCCATCGGCGACAGCGACGGAGCCCGTACACTCATCGAAGAAGTGATCTCCGAGGCCCACGGCGATCTCAAGGCCAAAGCCCAGCGCCTCCTTGCCGAGATAGACTGAAGCCCGACGGCGCCTGCCCAGGCGCCGCGTGCCGGTTTCGCGTTACAGGGTGGTACATGCCACCATGGAAAACTGACAACTTGATGCACACCCAACCCATGCCGGAGGCCTCGCCATGCGCGTAGCCCTCGGCGTCGCCTACAACGGCCAGCGCTACAGCGGCTGGCAAAGCCAGCTGTCTGGCAACACCATTCAAGACCATCTCGAAGCGGCCCTGGGCCGCTTTGCCGCTCAGGAGGTCCACACCCTCTGTGCGGGCCGCACCGATGCCGGAGTGCACGGCCTCATGCAGGTCGTCCACTTCGACACGCCGCTGGACAGGGCCCCGTTCTCCTGGGTCCGTGGCACCAACACCTTCCTGCCGCCGGACATCGCCGTGCAATGGGCCCAGCCCGTGCCCGACTCCTTCCATTCACGGGCCTGCGCCACAGCCAGGCGCTATGCCTATGTGCTGCTGCAGTCGCCCGTGCGGCCCAGCGTGGAGGCCGGGCGTGTGGGCTGGGTGTTCCATGCACTCAACGGTGACGCCATGCAGGCCGCCGCCCAGCACCTGCTGGGAGAGCACGATTTCAGCTCATTCCGCGCGTCGGGTTGCCAGGCCAAATCCCCCGTCAAGACACTGCACCGCCTGTCCATCACCCGCCGCATGGCAGGCGACGGCGCCCAGATGGCCGCGGCCAGCTCCATGCGTCCCGGGGATGCAGCCATGGAATGCTGCTACTGGCGATTCGAGTTCGAGGGCAGCGCCTTCCTCCACCACATGGTGCGCAACATCATGGGCTGCCTGCTCGCCGTAGGCCAGGGCACACACGCGCCGCAGTGGATGCAACAGGTGCTGGAGGCGCGCTCCCGCGATGCCGCCGCGCCCACCTTCTCGCCGGACGGCCTGTACTTTCTGGGTCCCGTATACGATCCTTCATGGGGCCTTCCTTCGCGCAGCCCGGCCTATGATTGGCTCCCGTGAACGAGCAGGCCTTCCCCCATTCTTCAGCCCCCATGCAGCGCACCCGAATCAAGATCTGCGGACTCACCCGCGAACAGGATGTGGACGCAGCCGTGGCCGCCGGCGCCGACGCCGTGGGCTTTGTCCTCTACGCCCCCAGCCCGCGCGCCGTGACGGTGCAGCGTGCCGCCGAGCTGGCGCGGCGCCTGCCGCCCTTCGTGACACCGGTGCTGCTGTTCGTCAATGAAAGCGCCGCCAACGTGATGGCCGCCTGCGCCGCCATACCGGGCGCCTGCGTGCAGTTCCACGGCGACGAGTCGCCCGAGGACTGCCTTGCCGCCACATCGGGCGGCACCCGCGCCTTCCTGCGCGCCGCGCGCATTCCCCTTGGTCCCGATGCCGCGCGCTTCGACCTCGTAGAATATGCCCAGCGTTACTCGAAAGCCCAGGCCATACTGCTCGACGCCCATGTCGACGGCTATGGTGGTGGCGGAAAAGCATTCAATTGGTCACTCCTTCCACCAAACGTCGCCTCTCACCTCGTTTTGTCTGGTGGACTCACGCCTGCAAACGTGACCGATGGCATCTTGCAAGTGCGCCCGCGAGGACTCTCGCTGGCCGTTGATGTCAGTTCCGGCGTCGAGGCCGATGGTCCCGACGGCAAGCCCCTCAGGGGCATCAAGGACGCCGGCAAGATACACCGATTCATCGCCGCCGTGCGCGCGGCCGATGACCAACTTTTGCAGACAAGCCATGTTCGAATACCAGTACCCTGACGCATCTGGCCACTTTGGCCGCTTCGGCGGCAGCTTTGCCAGCGAAACCCTGACACACGCTCTGACCGAGCTGCGCGACGCCTACGCCAAGTACCAGAACGACCCGGAATTCGTTGCCGAATTCCAGTCCGAGCTGGCCCATTTCGTCGGCCGCCCTTCGCCCGTCTACCACGCGGCACGCATGTCGCGCGAGATGGGCGGCGCGCAGATCTACCTCAAGCGCGAAGACCTCAACCACACGGGCGCGCACAAGATCAACAACGTGATCGGCCAGGCCATGCTCGCCCGGCGCATGGGCAAGCCCCGCATCATTGCCGAGACGGGCGCCGGCCAGCACGGCGTGGCCACGGCCACCATCTGCGCGCGCTACGGCCTCGAGTGCATCGTCTACATGGGCTCCGAGGACGTGAAGCGCCAAAGCCCCAACGTCTACCGCATGCGCCTGCTGGGCGCCACCGTGGTGCCGGTGGAATCGGGCAGCCGCACGCTCAAGGATGCGCTCAACGAGGCCATGCGCGACTGGGTGGCCAACGTGGACAACACCTTCTACATCATCGGCACCGTGGCCGGCCCCCACCCCTACCCCGCGATGGTGCGCGACTTCCAGAAGGTCATCGGCGAGGAATGCCTGACGCAGATGCCCGAGTTCCTGGGCGCCGACCGCCAGCCCGACGCCGTGGTCGCCTGCGTGGGCGGCGGCAGCAATGCCATGGGCATCTTCCACCCCTACATCCCGTTCGAGAACACGCGCCTGATCGGCGTGGAGGCTGCGGGCGAGGGCCTGGACAGCGGCAAGCACTCGGCCTCGCTGCAGCGCGGCAGCAGCGGCGTGCTGCACGGCAACCGCACCTTCATCCTGCAGGACGAGAACGGCCAGATCACCGAGACGCACAGCATCAGCGCCGGCCTTGACTATCCCGGCGTCGGCCCCGAGCACGCCTGGCTGCAGGAACTGGGCCGCGCCCAATACGTGGGCATCACGGACCAGGAGGCCTTGGACGCCTTCCACTACCTGTGCCGCACCGAAGGCATCATTCCCGCCCTGGAGTCCAGCCATGCCGTGGCCTATGCCATGCAACTGGCCAAGACCATGCGCGCCGACCAGTCCATCCTCGTGAACCTGTCCGGTCGCGGCGACAAGGACATCGGCACCGTGGCCGATCTCTCGGGCGCCGACTATTACGACCGGCCCTCCATGCGCGGGCTCACGGTCAAGGGAGGAGCAGCTCAATGAGCCGCATCACCACGACTTTCACCAAACTCCAGGAAGATGGCCGCAAGGCCCTGATCCCCTACATCACCGCGGGCTTCCCGTTCGCGGCCATCACGCCGTCGCTGATGCACGGCATGGTGGAGGCTGGCGCCGATGTGATCGAGCTGGGCGTGCCCTTCTCCGACCCCATGGCCGACGGCCCCACCATCCAGAAGGCTGGCGACCGTGCCATCGCCAACGGCGTGGGCCTGGTGCAGGTGCTGGCCTATGTGCGCGAGTTCCGCCAGAAAAACCAGACCACGCCCGTGGTGCTGATGGGCTATGCCAACCCGGTGGAGCGCTACGACCAGATCCACGGCAAGGACCGCTTCGTGGACGATGCGGCCGAAGCCGGCGTCGACGGCCTGCTCATCGTGGACTACCCGCCCGAGGAGTGCGAGGCATTCGCCGCGCAACTGCGTGCGCGCGACATGGACCTCATCTTCCTGCTGGCACCCACGTCCACCACCGAGCGCATGCAGCAGGTGGCGCGCGTGGCCAGCGGCTATGTCTACTACGTCTCGCTCAAGGGCGTGACCGGCTCGGGCGCGCTCGACACGGCAGCCGTGGAAGCCATGCTGCCGCGCATCCGCGAGCATGTGAGCATTCCCGTGGGCGTGGGCTTCGGCATCCGCGACGCGGCCACGGCACAGGCCATCGGCCGCGTGGCCGATGCGGTGGTGATCGGCAGCCGCATCATCGAGATGCTGGACGGCCAGCCCCACGAAAAGATCGTCCCCCTGACCATCGACTTCCTGCGCGGCGTGCGCAAGGCACTCGACGCGTAGGTCGCATAATGCAGCCCTTGCATGCGGCCCGGTGCCGCATGCCCTGCGCCTGAAAAGGAAACACCATGTCCTGGCTTGAAAAACTCCTGCCTGCCAAAATCCAGCAAACCAACCCTACGGATCGCCTCCAGCAGATCCCCGAAGGTCTGTGGATCAAGTGCCCGAGCTGCGAGACCGTGCTCTACAAGGCCGATCTGGAGAAAAACCAGAACGTCTGCCCCAGCTGCAGCCACCATCACCGCATCGGCGCGCGCGCCCGCCTGAACCATTTCCTGGATGCCGAAGGCCGCTATGAGATCGGCCAGGAAGTCATTCCTGTCGACGCCCTGAAGTTCAAGGACAGCCGCAAGTACCCCGAGCGCCTCAAGGAAGCGCTGGAGAACACCGGCGAGACCGATGCCCTGGTCGTCATGGGCGGCGCCATCAAGAGCGTCAATGTGGTCGCAGCCTGCTTCGAGTTCGAATTCATGGGCGGCTCCATGGGCTCCGTGGTCGGCGAGCGCTTCGTGCGTGGCGTCGAGACCGCCATCGAGCAGAAGGTCCCCTTCATCTGCTTCACCGCCACCGGCGGCGCGCGCATGCAGGAAGGTCTGCTGAGCCTGATGCAGATGGCCAAGGCCAACGCCGCGCTCACACGCCTGGCCAAGAAGGGCCTGCCCTACGTCTCGGTGCTGACCGACCCCACCTTCGGCGGCGTCTCCGCCAGCTTCGCCTTCGTGGGAGACATCGTCATTGCCGAGCCCAAGACCCTGGTCGGCTTCGCCGGCCCGCGCGTGATCGAAACCACGGTGCGCGTGAAGCTGCCCGAAGGCTTCCAGCGCGCCGAGTTCCTGCAGGACAAGGGCGCCGTGGACATGATCGTGGACCGCCGCGAGCTGCGCGACCGCATCGCCGCATCGCTTGCCATGCTGCAGCGCCTGCCGGCCGACGCTGTTCAGTAAAGCCTCGCGCAGACACAGAAAAGCCGCCGCAGGTGGGTGCCTGCGGCGGCTTTTTCACGTCCGGGAAACTGGGGAAATCAGGCCAGCAGCATCAGGCCCGAGCCCTGGATATAGCCCAGCACCATCAGCGCGATCTGCAGCAGCACCAGGGCCACCAGTGCCGACAGATCGATACCGCCGATCAGGGGCACGATGCGGCGAATGGGCCGCAGCATGGGCTCGGACAGGCGCTGCAGCACGCCGTACATCGGCGACTGCGGCTGCACCCACGACAAGATGACATAGATCAGCAGCACGCCCACCATGCCCGACAGCGCCACGCGCGCCAGGCCGCACAGGGCCAGCCACGGCAGGGCGACCACATTGGACTGCCCGCCCATCAGCAGCCACAGCAGCACGAACTGCAGCATCTGCAGCAAGAAGGCCGCGATCAGGCTGGACATGTCCCAGCGCCCGGCCGGCTTGATGACGCGGCGCAGCGGCATCACGATCCAGTCGGACAGCGCAAACACCAGTTGGCCGACCGGGTTGCCGAAGGGAATGCGCTGGGCCTGCATGTACATGCGCAACAGGCAGACGCCGGTCAGCAGGCCAACGACCACGTCGAGCAAAAAGGAAACGATCTGAAAAAGCATGGCGTTGTAGGACTGCGAGAGGAAGATCGGACCACGGCCAGCCGGCCTTGGCACAGCATGGGATGATAGCTGCCGCATCCCGCCCATCACATGACCGCCCATACCGCACTGCACTCCCTACCGCTTTTCCCTCTGGGCAGCGTCCTTTTTCCCCAAGGCCTGCTGAGCCTTCGCGTCTTCGAGGTCCGCTACCTCGACATGATCCGCAAGTGCGAGCGCACGGGAGCCCCCTTCGGCGTGGTGGCATTGCAGGCCGGCAGCGAAGTGCGCAAGGCCGGTGCGGCCGCCGAGCAGCTGCATGCCGTGGGCACGCTGGCACGCATCGTCCAGCTGCAGCAGCCCCAGCCCGGCCTGCTGCACCTGCAGTGCGAGGGCACGCAGCGCTTTCGCATGCAGGATCACCGGCAGCTGCCCCACGGCCTGTGGGTGGCCGATGTGCAGTTGCTGCCTGCCGACGCCGCCGTCCCCGTCCCCGATCACCTGCTCGCCACGGCCCAGGCCCTGGCCCAGGTGCTGATGCAGCTGCACGCACGATCCACCGACGCCGACCATGCCCGGCTGCCCAGCGCCGAACAGATGGGCGACTGCGGCTGGGTGGCCAACCGCTGGACCGAGCTGCTGCCCCTGCCCGTGTCCATCAAGCAGCAACTGATGGCCTTGGACAGCCCGCTGGTGCGGCTGGAGCTGGTGGCGGATGTGCTGGAACGCAGCGGCATAGGCAATTCGCAGGGGACGGCGCCCGGCTCCCCGCCCGCCGCGCACTGACGAATTGGCGGTCCTGCGGCGTCATACCGCAGCAAGGTCCGGCACATTGACGGCACCACGCACCGAAAGCGCGACAAAAAACTTAAAATCGCGGATTCAGCCCGCCAGCTGCGGGGCCTGCCGGTGGCATTTGCTGCTGCCGCTGCATTTTCCAGCCCTTCCCGCCTGGCTTTTTTTCGGCTTTCCCCGATTTCCCCCTCCGGCTTTTTTCCGGCCCCTCGGCGTTTTGCGCTGGCGCTCATTGTCATGACCGAACACAACACACCATCTGCAGCGGACCAGACCGCTCCCCAGGACGAAAACCAACTCATCGCCGAGCGCCGCGAAAAACTCAAGGCCCTGCGCGAACAGGTGCGTGAACAGGGCGGCGTGGCCTTCCCCAACGACTTCAAGCCGGCCGACCGCGCCGAGGCCCTGCAGCAGGCCCATGCCGACAAGAGCGCCGAGCAACTCGACGCCGAATCCGTGCAGGTCAGCCTGGGCGGCCGCATGATGCTCAAGCGCGTCATGGGCAAGGCCAGCTTCGCCACCATCCAGGACGGATCGCTGGGCCCCACGCACGGCCGCATCCAGCTGTACATCACGCGCGACACCGTGGGCGAGGAGGTCTATGCGGCCTTCAAGCGCTGGGACCTGGGCGACATCCTGGGCGCCGAAGGCACGCTGATGAAGACCAAGACCGGCGAGCTGTCGGTCAAGGTGCAGACGCTGCGCCTGCTCACCAAGAGCCTGCGCCCCATGCCTGACAAGTTCCACGGCATGGCCGATCTGGAGCAGAAGGTGCGCCAGCGCTACGTGGACCTGATGATGGACGAGCAGGCCCGCCGCCGCTTCATCGCGCGCAGCAAGGCCGTCTCGGGCATCCGCGAATTCATGGTGGAGCATGGCTTCCTGGAAGTGGAGACGCCCATGCTGCATCCCATTCCCGGCGGCGCCAACGCCAAGCCCTTCGTCACCCACCACAACGCGCTGGACCAGGAGATGTACCTGCGCATCGCGCCCGAGCTGTACCTCAAGCGCCTGGTGGTCGGCGGCTTCGAGCGCGTGTTCGAAATCAACCGCAACTTCCGCAACGAAGGCATCTCGGTGCGCCACAACCCCGAGTTCACCATGATGGAGTTCTACGCGGCCTACTGGAACTACCGCGACCTGATGGACTACACCGAGGCACTGGTGCGCGACGCCGCGCAAAAGGCCGTGGGCACGCTGCAGCTGACCTACGGCGGCAAGCCCGTGGACCTGTCCCAGCCCTTCCAGCGCCTGACCATTCCCGAAGCCATCGTCAAGTTCACCGAAGCCGGTGACAAGGTGGCCGACCGCGAATGGCTGACCAATGCCCTGCGCAAGCTGGGCATGACGGAAGAAAAGGACCGCCTGTCCACCCGTACCCTGGCCAGCCTGCAGGTGCTGTACTTCGAGGAAGTGGTCGAGGAAAAGCTCTGGCAGCCCACCTTCATCATGGAGCACCCCACCGAGATCTCGCCGCTGGCACGCGCCAATGACGAGCGCCCCGAAGTCACCGAGCGCTTCGAGCTGTACATCACGGGCCGTGAATTCGGCAACGGCTTCTCCGAACTCAACGACGCCGAGGACCAGGCCGCGCGCTTCAACGCCCAGGTCCAGGCCAAGGACGGCGGCGACGACGAAGCCATGTACTTCGACCACGACTTCGTGCGTGCCCTCGAGTACGGCATGCCCCCCACGGGCGGCTGCGGCATCGGCATCGACCGCCTGATGATGCTGCTGACCGACAGCGCCAGCATCCGCGACGTGATCCTGTTCCCCGCCCTGCGCCGCGAACAGTAAACCCCCGGCATACAGCGCCTGCGCGCATGGCCAACTGAAGCCGCCTGCGTTCCCTTGGGAGCCAGGCGGCTTTTCCCTATACTGGCTCGCCATGCACATCCCCACCTACTGGGCGCAGGCGCGCCTGCGGCATGAAAGCCGCCCCACCCACGGCATCACCGTCCAGCGCTGGGGATGGTCCGACACCAGCCAGGAGGCTGCCCAGGCCCACGCCCAGGAGCGTGCCGCCAAGGCCCTGCAAGACGCCCGCAATGCGGCGCTGCCCCCGGGCGAGCCGCGCATGGAATGGAAGAACGAGTACGCGCTCGACGGCTTCAGCACCCCCATACGCGAAGAGGTCCTGCAGCGGCGCGACGGCACGGTAATGACACGCAACAGCTACGGCGCCCACTGCCTGAACACCGAGCGCGTGGCCATCGCCGATATCGACCTGCCCGAGCCGCCCAGCGCTGTGCGCTTTCCCGTCGTGACCCTGCTTTTGCTGGCTTCGGCCGCCACCTGGCTGGCCCGGCTGGCACCGCACAAGAACAATTCGAGGATGGTGGCCACAGCTCTGGTCGTGCTGCTGCTGTTCCTGGCCATGCGGCGCGTGCAGCGCTGGTGGGAGGCGCGGCAGGCGCGCCGGCGCGCGGCCACGGACTCGCCGTCCGCACGCGCCATGGAGCGCGTACAGGCCTTCCACCAAAGCCATGCCGACTGGGGGCTGCGCGTCTATGAAACGCCCAAGGGCCTGCGTGTCATCGTCACGCATACCGATTTCGCACCCGACGACCCTGCCGTCGCGCAGTTGTTCGACGCCTTGCAGGTGGACCCGCTCTATGCCCTGCTGTGCGAGCGCCAGCAGTGCTTTCGCGCCCGCGTATCGGGCAAGCCCTGGCGCATGGGCCTGACCGGACTGTCCACCTCGCTGCGCCGCTGGCCCCAGCCCGAGCAGACGCGGCAAGAGCGCCGCCAGTGGGCGCTTGCCTATGACGAAAAAGCCCAGGGCTTTGCAGCTTGCAGGCTGCTGCAGCAACTGGGCAACCCACGCCTGTGTGCGGCCGCCGACGCCTTCGTGCAATGGCACGACGAAGCCAGCCGGGCCCGCACGGACCTGCCCCTGGCCTGAAGAAAGCCGGGCATCCACAATCGCACACGAATACAACGACCGACTTACACTGGCGCCACCCCCATGCCGCGTACTGCGCAGCCCCCTGACCCATTTCTGGTCTCACAACCCTGAAGGCCATGCCCGCTGCCCCACCACCTTCGCCCACCGACAGCACCGACTCTCCCGCCATCGAGCCCACCGGAGCGCGCTTCGCCAAGCCGACGGACGAGGCATCGCCGTTTTGCGTGCTGGTCGTGGAAGACCAGGCCTCGGTACGCACCAGTCTGGTCAGCGAGTTGCTGCATGCCGGCGTGACCCGCGTGCTGGAGGCTGCCGATGGCCCCAGCGCCCTGGCACTGTTCCGCGAGCAGCGCCCCGACCTCGTGCTGCTCGACATCCGTCTGCCGGGCGAGGACGGCTACTGGGTGGCCCGCCAGCTGCGCGAGGCCGAGCCCGGCGAGTGGACGCCCGTCATCTTCCTGTCCGGACTGGACAATGACCTGGACGTGTGGCGCGGCATCGAGGCCGGAGGCGACGACTACCTGGTCAAGCCCGTCAAGCCCATCGTGCTCGTAGCCAAGCTGCGCGCCATGCGCCGCCTGCTGGACATGCGCCGGCGCCTGGTATCGCTGTCGGCCGAACTGCATGAGGCCAACCAGAAGCTCAACGAAATGGTCGAGCTCGACCAGCTCACGGGCCTGGTCAACCGCCGAGGCTTCGACCGCATCCTGCATGCCGAGATCGCCTCGGCCCGCCGCGAGGGCCAGCCGCTGACGCTGATGCTCTGCGACCTGGACCATTTCAAGCGCTACAACGACACCTATGGCCATGTGCATGGCGATGAATGCCTGAAACAGATAGGCCGCCTGCTGCGCGAGGTCTGCGTGCGCCCGCGTGACGTGGCGGCGCGCTATGGCGGCGAGGAATTCGCGCTCATCCTGCCGCGCACGCCACGCTCGGGGGCCATGACGTTCGCGCGTGCCGTGGGCCAGATGCTGCGCGTGCTGCGCATACGCCACCCCGACTCACCCCATGAATCGGGCCTCACGCTGTCGGGCGGCATCACCACCTGCGTCCCCGACGAATACACCAGCGCCGAAGCCATGCTCATGCGCGCCGACCAGGCCCTGTACGCGGCCAAGGCGCAGGGGCGCGACCGCTTCTTCAGCTTCGAGATGCAGATGGACACGGTGGAGCAGCGCCGCACCTGACTGCCGGGCCTTGCGCCTGCGCTTACGATCGCAGCTCAATGCCGGGCGCGCGCAAGCCGCGCATCCGGGTCCTGAATGCGGATTGCTGTTTCCTGAATGTTTGAAGTTATGCGTCGTTTTCAAGCGCACCTGCCCGCCTGGATGCAGGATTGGCTGGAGTTCATCATCCCCGGTGCCCAGATCCTGCTGATCATCGGTGCGGCCTGGCTGCTCAATCGCCTGGTTCGCCGGCTGATCGCACGCGCGGGCAGGCACTACGGCCTGCCGCCGGAGCTGCTGGTGCCGCTGCGCGGCGTGTTCCGCTGGATTCTGATTGCCGCCACCGTGCCGCTGGTACTGGAGCGCCTGGGCGTCTCGGCCACCGTGCTGTGGACGGCCTTCACCGGCTTTGCCACCGTGGGCGCCGTGGCCTTCTTTGCGGCCTGGAGCGTGCTGTCCAACCTGTTCTGCGCCCTGCTCATCGTCATCGTCGGGCCCTTTCGCCTGGGCGACTACATCGAGGTGCTGGACACGGCCGAAAAGCCCGGTGCCAAGGGCCGCGTGATCGACATCAACATGCTCTACACCACCTTGCAGGACGCCCATGCGCCCGATGGCTCACCCAATCTGCTGCAGATCCCCAACTCGCTGATCTTCCAGCGCGTGGTCCGGCGCTGGAAGGGGGGCCTGGGCGCGGATGGCGAGCATGCCAGCCATGGCGAGGAGGAGCGCGCCATCCGGCTGACCACGCCGCATGATGCCCAGCCCTCGCAGCCTCCCATGTACACGACCAACTAAGGCCGGCACCCCATGAAAAAGCCGCCGCCCGGCAAAGGGACGGCGGCTTTGTCATTGGGCAGCGCCTCAGGGCTTGCGCGGCCGGACCTTGCTGGCGGCCAGCTTGGCGTTGGTGCGCGCCTGCTCCACATCCTGGGCGCGCGCCAGGGCCACGCCCATGCGGCGCTTGACGAAGCTCTCTGGCTTGCCAAACAGGCGCAGGTCCGTGCCCGGCACGGCCAGGGCCTCGTCCACGCCGTCGAACACCAGGCCTTCGGCATCCTGCCCGCCATAGATCACGGCGCTGGCGCCGGGGTTGCGCAGCGAGGCATCCACGGGCAGGCCCAGAATGGCGCGCGCATGCAGCTCGAACTCGCTTTGCCACTGCGTGGCCAGCGTGACCAGCCCCGTGTCGTGCGGGCGTGGCGAGACTTCGCTGAACCAGACCTGCTCGCCCTTGACGAACAGCTCCACGCCAAACAGGCCCAGGCCGCCCAGGTCGTCGGTCACCGCCTTGGCGATGTCGCGCGACTTCTGCAGCGCCGCCGGGTGCATGGGATGGGGCTGCCAGCTTTCCACATAGTCGCCGGACTGCTGGATGTGGCCGATGGGATCGCAGAAATGCGTCTGCACCTGGCCGTCCGCACCCTTGGCGCGCACCGTGAGCTGGGTGATTTCGTAGTCGAAGTCGATGAAGCCTTCGACGATCACACGGCCATGGCTCACGCGGCCGCCGGCCATGGCGTAGTCCCAGGCCTTGGCCACGTCGTCCGGGCCGTCCAGCTTGCTCTGGCCCTTGCCCGAGCTGCTCATCACGGGCTTGACCACGCAGGGAAAGCCGATGGCGGGCTGGCCATCCGTGCCGTCGATGGCAGCCTGCAGTTCCTGCTGCGAATCACAGAAGCGGTAAGGGCTGGTGGCCAGGCCCAGCGTCTCGGCGGCCAGGCGGCGAATGCCTTCGCGGTCCATGGTCAGGCGCGCGGCGCGGGCCGTGGGGATCACGGTGACCACGCCTGCCGCTTCCAGCTCTTCGAGCATGGGCGTGGCAATGGCCTCGATCTCGGGCACGACCAGGTCGGGTTTCTCGGCCTCGATCAAGGCCTTGAGCTGGGCCGGATCGCTCATGGTGATGGTGCGTGCGTGGTGGGCCACCTGCTGACCGGGCGCGTTCTCGTAACGGTCCACGGCAATGGTTTCCACGCCCAGGCGCTGCAGCGCGATCAGCACTTCCTTGCCGAGTTCGCCGCTGCCCAGCAGCATGACTTTGGTGGCATGGGGGGAGTAAGGGGTTCCAAGGGTGGTCATCTGCGCGTCCGGTGAGCCAGGCAGAGCCTGGGCAAGATAAGAAAGAGAGGGAGGCAGGCCTGCACGGCCCGCAGCAGCCCCCGATCATAGGATGCCGACACAGGCGCTGCCTACAAACCCAGCGCCTGCGCGAGGTTGCGCCGCGCCCGCACCTCCAGCCGTTGCCGGAACCAGTCGGTGCAGTAGATGGCCTCGCGCTGCATGAAGCCCAGCAGCACCTCGCGGCGCTTGGCGCGGTACAGCGGCAAGGGCACCCATTCGTACTCGGCCCGCACCTGCAGCTCGTATTCGGAAAACCGCAGAGGGTCGGCCGCCAGAATGCCCAGGTCGGCATCCACCAGCAGTTGGGCGTCGATCCCGGACGGCTGTGCAGCGTGGCAGGTCGCCATGATCAGGCCGTGCACGCGCCCGGCCACCTCCGCCGGCAGGCCCTGCCCGCGCACCACGGCCACGGCCCAGTCGGCGCTGCGCGCCTCGTTGTCCTTGGCCTGGGTTTCGTAGACGGCATCATGGAACCACAGCGCCAGCGCCACCTCGCCGGGACGCTCGGCCAGGCCCAGCGCCGGCTGCAGCAGGCCCAGGGCCTCCCCCAGGTGCTGCAGCGTGTGGTAGTGGCGCTGGGGCTCGCTGTAGCTTTGCAGCAACTCGGCCAGCACAGGCTGCGGAGCGCTGGCACCCAGTGCGGACCAGGCGCTATCCCAGGACGCCTGCCAGGTCTGCAGCGATGCATCGTTTGCGCTGGGCATTTCGGCCCCTGGTCCAACCTGGGTCATCGCCTGCTCCTTGGGTCTTCAGAAGATGCCGGGTGCCAGAGCCCGCAACGGCGCACCCGCCGGTGACAGCAGCCAGGCCAGCAGGCCGCAGTTGATCCCCACGGTGATCCAGAATACCAACTGGAACGAGGCCTTGCTGGACTTGTGCCGCAGCAGCCCTTGCGCGAGCAGCGCGCCAGGCCAGCCGCCCAGCAGCGCCAGCAGGTGCAGACGGCCTTCGCTGGTACGCCAGCGGTCGTGCACGGCGGCGGACTTGTCGAATCCGTAGACCATGAAGGTCACCAGGCTTGCCGCCGCATACAGGCCGACCAGTGCCCAGGGCATGCGGCCAATCCAGGCAACGGCCATCAGCACGCAGAAGAAGGCAGCGGCCAGCCCCACTGCCACCTGGCCTCGCACAGTTGACTGAGGCCGCGAGGAAATGCCGGCACGGCGTCGCCGCGCAGGCTGCGGATGGCCGCTCCTGGACTCGCCAATGAAGGCGACATCCTGCGCGCGCCATTTCCCCTGGGCGTTGCGGCCGGGCACGTAGCTGACGCACTCGCCCCCCTCGGGCCTGCGGCGGCGATCGGTGAAGGACTTGATGTGCACAAAGACCGGCGCCCCGCCGCCATCGGGCTCGATGAAGCCGAAGCCCTGCTCGTCCTTCCAGCCGGTGATGCGCCCCTGTTGCCGCATGGCAGGCTCAGTGGCGGCCAGCGGCGGCCGGCGACGCAGCAGGCTTGCGGGGCTCGCCCAGGCAAATGCCTATGTCGCGCGCCATGGTGAGCAGGCCGTGGTCCAGCGGCACGGTGCGCTGGGTGTTGGCCACGCGTGAGATTTCCACGCTGCCGATCTGCCCGCCCTGCAGCGTGACCATGCGCCCAAAGCCGCCGGACAGCACCAGCTGCGCCGCATGGTGGCCGTACTGGGTGGCCAGCACGCGGTCAAAGGGAGTGGGGTCGCCGCCGCGTTGCACATGGCCCAGCACCGTGGTGCGCACCTCGCTCCTGAGGTGGGGCTGCAGGCGCTCGCGCAGCACATGGCCGACGCCACCCAGGCGGACCGGGTCGGGGCTTTGCTCGATGCGTTCGCGCACCGTGAGGCTGGCGCCGCTTTCCTTGGCACCCTCGCCGATGCAGATGATGGTGTAGCGCTGGCGCTGCTCGCGCATGCGGCAGAAATCCACGATGGCCTGCAGGTCGTAGTCGATCTCGGGCAGCAGGATGACGTCGGCCGCACCGGCAATGCCGGCCTCCAGCGCCAGCCATCCGGCATGGCGCCCCATGGTCTCGACGATCATCACGCGGTGGTGGCTGTTGGCCGTGCTCTCGATGCGGCGCAGCGCCTCGGTGGCCGTGGCCACGGCGGTGTCGAAACCAAAGCTGCGCTCGCAGTTGGCAATGTCGTTGTCGATGGTCTTGGGCACGCCCACGCAGGTCAGTCCCACCTGTTCGGCCAGGCCATGCGCCAGGCTCATGGTGCCGTCGCCGCCGATGGCCACCACCACGTCCAGGCCCAGTGCCCGAACATTGCGGCCCACATGCTCCAGCGTGGCCGCATCGCGCAGGGGGTTGGCGCTGTTGCTGGTGCCCAGGATGGTGCCGCCCACATGCAGGATGCCCGAGACCTCGTCCCAGCCCAGGGGCTTGACGCCGGGCGGGTCGAGCATGAGGCCCTCGAAGCCGTCGGCAATGCCCAGCACCTCGCACTGGCCGTGGTTGATCAGGGACTTGGTGACCGCACGGATCACCGCATTCAGGCCGGGGCAGTCGCCACCTCCGGTCAGCACGCCAACGCGCATGGGAAAACTCTCCTGTGAAAACACTTGGCGTGCGCGTCCTCCATGGCCCGCACAGCCTTTGCAAAGCCCGCCAGGCCTCAGCCGGCCAGCCGCTGCGCTCGTCAATCCATCAAGGCAGCAGGTCCAGCGCCTGGAGATAGGCCGGCTGGCGCATGAGGTCGTCCCAGGGCTGGGGCACGGTCTCCGGCAGCAGGGCCAGGCGGCGCGATTCGCTGTCGGCATCGGGCTGCCAGCGGCCACTGCGCTGCGCGGCCTCCATGCCGGCCAGCAGCTCGTCCACATGCTCGCCCAGGCCCAGGCTCTGGTTGCACAGCAGCACCATGTCGCAGCCGGCCTCCAGCGCGGCCAGGGCTGCGTCGGTGTAGCCGATGAGTTGCCCGTCGATGCGGCGCGCGCCCTCCATGCTCAGGTCATCGCTGAAGATGGCGCCGTCGTAGCGCAGGCGGCTGCGCAGGATGTCCTTGAGCCACTTGGCGGAAAAACCGGCCGGGCGCCTGTCGACCTTGGGGTAGATCACATGGGCCGGCATCACGGCCGTGAGCACGCTGGACAGCCAGGGATAGGGCGCGGCGTCCTCGCCCAGGATGGCGGTGAGGCTGCGGCCATCGACCGGAATGTCCACATGCGAGTCGGCCTTGACGAAGCCGTGGCCGGGAAAGTGTTTGCCGCAGTTGCCCATGCCGGCCTGCAGCAGGCCGTGCATGAGGCTGCGGGCCAGCGCCGCCACCACGCGCGGGTCGCGGTGGAAGCTGCGGTCGCCGATGACGCTGCTGGCACCGTAGTCAAGGTCCAGCACCGGGGTGAAGCTGAAATCCACGCCGCAGGCGCGCAGTTCGGTGCCCAGCACGTAGCCGGCCGCCGTGGCGGCGTTCATGGCAGCCAGGGCGCCGCTGCCTTCGCGCTGCTTGCTGCCCTTGCCGTCGTCCATCCACATCTGGCCGAAGGCGCGCATGGGCGGCAGATGCGTGAATCCGTCGGCACGAAAACGCTGCACGCGCCCGCCCTCGTGGTCCACGCAGATCAGCAGGTCGGCTTTGACGCCCTTGATATCGGCGCACAGCTGCACCAGTTGCTCGCGGCTTTCCCAGTTGCGGGCGAAGAGGATGATGCCGCCGACCAGCGGATGCGCCAGGCGCCGGCGGTCCGCGTCGGTGAGCGCCTTGCCGGCGATGTCGATGATCAGGGGTGCGTGCTCGGTCATGCTATGAATCCTGTGGAGTCAAAAAAGCCAGCGCTGCGCCGGCCGGGTGTCAGGCGCGGCGCTCGACCACGCAGAAGCTGGCCGCGTAGTCGCTCTCGTCGGTCACGGACAGGTGCACCTGCAGGTTCCGTGCCTCGAACCATTCCTTGAGCGCGCCGTGCAGCACGATGGCTGGCTGGCCACTGGGCAGCTTGACGACCTCGCAGCTGCGCCAGGTCATGGGCATGACCATGCCCATGCCTATGGCCTTGGAAAAGGCCTCCTTGGCGGAAAAGCGCGTGGCGACGAAGCGGATGCCGCGCTCGGGCCAGCGCGCGCGGCGGGCTCGCCAGGTGGACAGTTCGCCTTCGGCCAGCACCTTCTCGGCGAAACGGTCGCCATGGCGCTCCAGGCTGGCGCGGATGCGGCGCACGTCGCAGATGTCGGTACCGATGCCGTAGATCATGGATTCGCTCCGCGAAAGCTTCAGGCGCGCGCCGCCATGCCCTGGTCTATGCACTGCTGGTAGGCGCGCACGGTTTGGGCGTAGCCCAGCTCCAGCGCGTCGGCGATCAGCGCATGGCCGATGGAGACTTCGAGCAGGCCCGGCACGCGCGCCACGAAGGCGGCCAGGTTGTCGCGGCTGAGGTCATGGCCGGCATTGATGCCCAGCCCGGCGTCCAGCGCAGCCTGGGCCGCCGCCGCGTAGGCCTGCAGTTGAACTTCCTGGTCTGCCGTGCCCCAGGCGGCCGCATAGGGCTCGGTGTACAGCTCGACCCGGTCGGCGCCCGCGGCGCGCGCAGCGGCCATCTGTGCGGGAACCGGGTCCATGAACAGGCTGACGCGCACGCCGAGTTGGCGGCATTCGGCGATCAGCGGCTTCAGGCGCTCGGCATCCTGCGGGAAGTTCCAGCCATGGTCGCTGGTGAACTGGTCCTCGCTGTCGGGCACGAAGGTGGCCTGGTGCGGGCGCGTGGCCCGGATGAAGTCCATCAGGTTCTGCGTCGGGTTGCCCTCGATGTTGAACTCCGCCTGCGGCCACTGCTTCATCAGCGCATGCAGTTCATAGACATCTTCGCTGCGGATATGGCGCTGGTCGGGACGCGGATGGATGGTGATGCCCTGGGCACCGGCCTCCAGGCAGATGCGCGCGGCGCGCGTCACGCTGGGAATGCCCAGATGGCGCGTGTTGCGCAGCAGCGCAACCTTGTTGACATTGACCGACAGCGCCGTGCGCTGCGAAGCGTGGGAAAGATTCATAGCGATTGCAGATCCATCATCAGCTGGCGGGTGCGCAGCATGGGACTGCCGCAATGGTATTGCAGCAAGGCCCTCAGTTGGGGCTTGAGGGCCAGCGCCGCCTCGGGCTGGGCCACCACATGCAGTGTGGCGTTGAAGGCCTGCCGTGCCTGCAGCGCGCTTTCAATGGCCTGCCATTGCGCAGCGCCCAGCACGGCGCGCTCGCCCTGCAGCGCCGGGCGCAGGCCGCCTTCGGCCACCAGCGCATAGCGACGCCCCTCGGCCAGCGGCGCCAGCGTGGCGCTTTCCTCATTCAAGGCAGGCAGATGGCCCAGTTCGCGCAGCAGCAGCAGCTCGAAGGTGCGCAGCACGGGCTCGATGGCATCGCCATGCTGGCCTGCCAGCACGCGCACCACGCCGGCATAGATGTCGAACAGCGCCGCGTAGGGATCGTCGCGCGCCAGCAGGCGCATCAGCAGCTCGTTGAGGTACAGGCCCGACAGCAGGGCGTCACCCTGGGGCATGACATGCCCGCCCACCCACTCTGCGCCCTTGAGGGTATGGATCTCGCCATTGCCCTCGCCGCCCAGGCTGTAGCTCAGGCTCAGCGGCTGCAGCGGCAGCAGCACGGGGCGAAAGTTCGAGGTCGGCCGCTTGACGCCCTTGGCCGCCAGCGCCACGCGGCCCCGGTGACGCGTGAAGACCTCAAGGATCAGGCTGGACTCGCTCCAGTCGTAGCTGTGCAGGACGAAGGCCGGCTCGTCCGAGACACGCTTGGCGCTAGCCATGGACGCAGGGCCTTGCGGTAAGGGTGCTCACTCGTAGCCGAACGAACGCACGCGGGCTTCGTCGTCGGCCCAGCCGGAGCGGACCTTGACCCAGACTTCGAGGAAGACCTTGGCATCCATGAGCTTTTCCAGCTCCTGGCGCGCCTCGGTGCTGATGCGCTTGAGGCGCTCGCCCTTCTCTCCGATGATCATGGCCTTGTGGCCGTCGCGCTCGACCACGATGGTGGCCGCCACGCGGATGAAACGCTTGTGCTGCTTGCTGGCCTCTTCCTCGAACTTGTCGATGACCACCGTGGAGGTGTAGGGCAGCTCGTCGCCCGTGAATCGGAACAGCTTCTCGCGCACGGTCTCCGAGGCGAGGAACTTCTCGCTGCGGTCGGTCAGCTCGTCGGCGGCATACATCCAGTCCTGCTCGGGCAAGTACTTCTCGCAGATGCCGAACAGGCGCTCGATGTCTCCCTTGTTCTTGGCCGACATGGGCACGAACTCGGCGAACGGATGGCGCTCCTGCATGCCCTTGAGCCAGGGGGCGATCTCGGCACGGCGGCCCACGGTGTCCAGCTTGTTGGCAATCAGCAGCGTGGGGATGCCGGGCTTGAACAGCGACAGCACCTTGGCATCGGCCAGCGTGAACTGGCCGGCTTCCACGACGAACAGGATCAGGTCCACATCGCCGATGGCGCCCATCACGGTCTTGTTGAGCGACTTGTTCAGTGCCGTGCTGTGCTTGGTCTGGAAACCCGGCGTATCGACAAAGATGAACTGCGTCGCGGCGCGCGTGCGAATGCCCGTGATGCGGTGGCGCGTGGTCTGCGCCTTGCGCGAGGTGATGCTGATCTTCTGGCCCACCAGCGCATTCATCAGCGTGGACTTGCCCACATTGGGCTTGCCGACGATGGCGATCAGGCCGCAGCGCTGCGGGCCGGTCGGCACCTGGGGTGCCGGGGTGTCATCAGCAGCGGATGCCGTGCGAGCTGCGCCAGCGCCGGGCTTGGCCGCAGCCAGCAGGGCGTCGAGTTCGGCGGCGGTCTGTGCCGGCGCCGGGGGTTTGTCTTGGTTCATGCGTGTCTTGCTTTCAATAGTTCCAGCATGGCTGTGGCAGCCGTCTGCTCGGCGGCCCTGCGCGAGGCACCCGTTCCCCGGGCCTGCAGTTGCAACTCGGCAATCGCGCAGGCCACCTCGAAGGTCTGGCGATGGGCGGCGCCCGTGGTGGCAACCACTTCGTACTGCGGCAGCTTCATGCGCCGCCCCTGCAGCCATTCCTGCAGGGCCGTCTTCGCATCCTTTTCGGCTGCGCGCATGTGGGGGTTGATGTCCACGCCCTCGAAGAGATGGTGTACCACCTTCTCGCCCGCAGCGTAGCCGGCGTCCAGATACACTGCGCCGATCAGGGCCTCGACCGCATCGGCCAGGATGGAGGGGCGTTGCTTGCCGCCCGACTTGGATTCGCCTTCGCCCAGGCGCAGCAGATCGGGCAACTGCAGCCTCAGCGCGATCTGGTGCAGCGTGCCTTCCTTGACCAGGTTGGCGCGCACGCGGGACAGATCGCCCTCGGGCATGGAACTGAGCCGCTGGTAGAGCAGGCTGGAAATGGCAAGATTCAGCACCGAGTCACCGAGGAATTCCAGGCGCTCGTTGTTGTCTGCCGAGAAACTGCGGTGCGTGACGGCACGCTGCAGCAATGCAGGCTCGGCAAATTGATGCTGCAGCCTCAGCTGCAGCGCATTCAGTAAGGGAGGCACCTATTGGGTCTGCTTCTTAAAACGGTAAGTCAGGTAGGCGGGGCCCACGAGATGGATCTCGCGCGAATATTCGAACCCCACCACCACACGGTCATTGATTTTGGTCACCTCGAGGTCTGCGCCCTTCACGGATGTGAAGTCATCGATGGCGGCTGAACGCTCGAAGCTGGCCTTGACCTCGGCCACGGAATTACCTTCGCGGGCCGCCTTGTTGGCGGCCTTGACGATGGCCTGATACTCCAGGAAGACCGGCACTGATTGTGCGCCCACGGCCACCACACCCACGCCCAGGGCAATCACAAACACCAGTCCCAGAAAGGACAGACCGCGCTGGCGCGAACGCCGGTTGTTCGATGTCAACATGCTTTTTCCTCCTCCGATGTGAATCCCTCGCGCATGCCTGGGGGCATCTGGCCCTCAGGCATGCATGTGATCAATGGAAGCCGCCGATGCGCTTGAAATCCCCGAAGTTCATCCAGACGAAGAAGGCCCGGCCAACGATGTTCTTGTCGGGCACAAAGCCCCAGTATCGGGAATCCAGCGAATTGTCGCGGTTGTCTCCCATCATGAAGTACTGGCCCTCGGGCACCTTGCAGGTGATGCCTTCGACGCTGTAGCGGCAGTTCTCGCGGAACTCGAAGCCGCTGGCACCCTGGATGAATGCGGGCACGTCCTGGTTCACGATCATGCGGTGCGGCTTGTCGCCCAGCGACTCCTCGTACTGCTTGAAGTAGCGCATCGCGTCCTTGTCGAAGAAGTCCGGCAGTTCGCTGACCGGGACTTCCTTGCCATTGACCGTCAGCCGCTTGTTCAGATAGGAGATCTCGTCACCCGGCAGGCCCACCACGCGCTTGATGTAGTCCAGGCTGGGTTGCGGAGGATAGCGGAACACCACCACATCGCCGCGCTGCAGCGGCTGGCCCTGGGTGATCTTGGTGTTGATCACCGGCAGGCGCACGCCGTAGGTGAACTTGTTCACCAGGATCAGGTCGCCCACGAGCAGCGTGGGGATCATGGAGCCCGAGGGAATCTTGAACGGCTCGAACAGGAACGAGCGCAGGACAAAGACGATGGCGATCACGGGGAACAGGCCCGCGGTCCAGTCCAGCCACCAGGGCTGCATGAGGATGCGGCCCTTGGCCTCTTCCGACACCTCGATGTCGGTCTTGGCGATGCCCATGCGGTCGAGTTCTGCGCGGCGCGCCACGGCAGCCTCCTCGATGGCCACGGCGGCGCGGCGGCGGCGGGGCAGGAAATACAGCCGTTCGGCCACCCAGTACAGGCCAGTGACCACGGTGGCCAGGAACAGCAGCAACGCGAAGTTGCCCTCGATGAAGCCCGTGTACCAGGCGCCGATATAGCCCACGAAAGCCGCCAGCACGACGGCCGTAATCCATTGCATAGCTTGCATCAATCCTCCACTTGCAAGATGGCCAGGAAGGCCTCCTGAGGCACTTCCACCGAACCGATCTGCTTCATGCGCTTCTTGCCGGCCTTTTGCTTCTCCAGCAGCTTGCGCTTGCGGGTGATGTCGCCGCCATAGCACTTGGCCAGCACGTTCTTGCGCATGGCCTTGACGGTTTCCCGAGCAATGATGTTGGCGCCGATGGCGGCCTGGATGGCCACGTCGAACATCTGGCGGCTGATGATCTCGCGCATCTTCGCCACCACGGCCCGGCCGCGGTACGTGGCCTGGGAGCGGTGCACGATGATGGACAGCGCATCGACCTTCTCGCCGTTGAGCAGGATGTCCACCTTGACCACGTCGGAGGCGCGGTACTCCTTGAACTCATAGTCCATGGAGGCATAGCCGCGCGAGACCGACTTGAGCTTGTCGAAGAAGTCCAGCACGATCTCGCCCAGCGGCATCTCATAGGTGAGCATCACCTGGCGGCCGTGGTACTGCATGTTGATCTGCACGCCGCGCTTCTGGTTGGCCAGCGTCATCACCGGGCCCACATAGTCCTGGGGCATGTACAGGTGAACGGTGACGATGGGCTCGCGCACCTCCTCGATACGGCCGGCATCGGGCATCTTGGATGGGTTCTCGACCTGGATGACCTCGCCATCGCCCTTGACCACTTCGTAGACCACGCTGGGCGCGGTGGTGATCAGGTCCTGGTCGAATTCGCGCTCCAGGCGCTCCTGCACGATTTCCATGTGCAGCAGGCCCAGGAAGCCGCAGCGAAAGCCGAAGCCCAGCGCCTGAGAGACTTCAGGCTCGAACTGCAGGGACGAATCGTTGAGCTGCAGCTTTTCCAGCGCATCGCGCAACTGGTCATATTCGCTGGCTTCGGTGGGGTACAGACCCGCGAACACCTGGGGCTTGATTTCCTTGAAGCCGGGCAGGGCTTCGGTGGCAGGGCCCAGATTGTTGGGAAGCTTCTTTTCCAGCGTGATGGTGTCGCCCACCTTGGCTGCCTTGAGCTCCTTGATGCCGGCAATGATGTAGCCCACCTCGCCGGCGCGCAGCGCGTCGCGCGGCACGTCGGCCGGAGTGAACACGCCCAGGTTGTTGGCTTCGTAGGCAGCGCCCGAAGCCATCATCTTGAAGCGCTCGCCACGCTTGAGTTCACCATCGACCACGCGCACCAGCATCACGACGCCCACGTAAGTGTCGAACCAGCTGTCGATGATCATGGCGCGCAGTTGGCCATTGGGATTGCCCTTGGGCGGCGGCACCTTGGCAACCACGGCTTCCAGGATCTCGTCGATGCCCATGCCGGTCTTGGCCGAGCAGGGAATGGCATCGCTGGCATCGATGCCGATGACGTCCTCGATCTCTGCCTTGGCGTTGTCGGGGTCGGCCTGCGGCAGATCCATCTTGTTGAGAACGGCCGTCACTTCCACGCCGAGATCCAGCGCGGTATAGCAGTTGGCCACGGTCTGTGCCTCTACGCCCTGAGAGGCGTCCACCACCAGCAGCGCTCCCTCGCAGGCCGACAGGGAACGCGAGACTTCGTACGAGAAGTCCACGTGGCCGGGCGTGTCGATGAGGTTGAGGTTGTAGACCTGACCATCCTTGGCCTTGTACTGCAGGGCAGCCGTCTGCGCCTTGATGGTGATGCCGCGCTCTTTCTCGATATCCATCGAGTCCAGCACCTGGGCTTCCATGTCACGGTCAGCCAGGCCTCCGCAACGCTGGATCAGGCGGTCGGCCAGCGTCGACTTGCCATGGTCGATGTGCGCAATGATGGAAAAATTTCTGATGTGGTTCATCAACGAGAAGGACTGCTAGTGAAAGTGGAAAACGACAGGGTCGGCGCGCAAGAAAAAAGGGCGCGTCCATGAACGACGCGCCCCGAACCAACAATCTCTGGCAACTGCGATAGTTGGGACTTTATTGTAGGCAAAAAGGGCTGGAAACCAAGCCCTGACAAGGCCTGCAAAGCTCCGGGCTTGATCTGTCACAATTATTTATCAACAGTTTATCAACAGACCCGACAAGCCATTTCTAGCCCGTCGATCACCGGATAGTGCGGTGCTTTTGCACCGCAACAATCCTCTTTGAAAACAGGTTTCTGACGCCTTGAGCCGTCACGCTTTGGTGGGGCATTTTACCCAATGCCCCAAGGGGCATGGACAGGCCTTGATCCGGATTCCGAGGGTATTCCCCAGGGCCCCGAAAAACCGGCCTGCCCCAACCCCTCAGCGGGCAGGACGGATAAGCACGTACTGAGCCCATTCGCCGCGGCGCACCAGAAGGTTCACCGGCTTGCTCTTGTCCACCTTGGCCAGCGTGGCCTCGAAGCTCTTGAGCCCCGTGATCTCGACATTGGCCAGTTGCAGGATCACATCACCTTCGCGCAGGCCTGCGCGTGCTGCTGCCTCGACAGCGGCCGTCACGCGGACACCGCCCTTGATGCCCAATTCCCTTTTCTGGGCATCCGTGAGTTCGGCCAGCGTCAGGCCCAGTGACTGGGAGACCAGGGTGCTGCCCTTGCCTGCAGCCTTTGCCTGGGGAGCGCCATCGGGCTCGACTTCGGCGATCACCATGGTCAGATCCTTGGCGGCTCCGCGGCGGAATACCGTGATGGTGCTGCGCGTTCCGGGCTTGGTGTTGCCCACCAGACGCGGCAGGTCGGCGACCTTCTCAATGGCCTTCCCATCGAACTTGATGATCACGTCACCCGCCTCGACGCCGGCCTTGGCGGCTGGGGAATCGGGTTCCACGGCAGAGACCAGCGCACCCTGCGCCTTGCCCAGGCCGATGGATTCGGCAATGTCCTTGGTGACCTGCCCGATTTGCACGCCGATGCGCCCTCGCGTGACCTTGCCGGTGGCGCGCAGCTGGTCGCTGACGCGCACGGCCTCGTCGATCGGAATCGCGAAGCTGATCCCCATGAAGCCGCCGGAACGCGAATAGATCTGGCTGTTGATGCCCACGACCTCGCCGCGCATGTTCAGCAACGGGCCGCCCGAGTTGCCGGGATTGATGGCCACATCGGTCTGGATGAAGGGCAGATAGTCTCCCGTGTCGCGCTGCTTGGCGCTGACGATGCCTGCGGTGACCGAGTTGTCGAGGCCGAAGGGCGATCCGATGGCCATCACCCACTCACCGACCTTGAGACGGTTCACGTCGCCGATCTTCACGGCGGGCAGTCCGGTGGCATCGATCTTGACCACGGCCACGTCGGTGCGCTTGTCGCTGCCCACGATCTTGGCCTTGAACTCACGCTTGTCGGTCAGCGTGACGATGACCTCGTCAGCACCTTCGACCACATGGGCATTGGTCATCACAAAGCCGTCCGCCGTCAGGATGAAGCCCGACCCCACGCCACGCGGCTGTTCCTCGTCAGGCTGTGAACGCGGCTGGGGGCGTTGGCGCGGCACATTGGGCACGGGCAGGCCGAAGCGGCGAAAGAACTCGAGCATGTCCTCATCCATGCCCAGCGCCTCGGCAGAGTTGGCCGACGCCTTCTCCAACGTGCGGATGTTGACCACGGAAGGCCCTACCTGCTCGACCAGGTCGGTGAAGTCCGGCAGACCCCGCACCACGGCACCGCTTTGCGCATGAGCGGCACTCACCGGCACCAGCATTGAGGCGCTGCCAGCAGCCAGCGCCAGAACGCCTGCCAGTGTGCAGGACTGCAGCGTCTTCCATCGAACTGTGGTCATGGTGATCCTTTCCTTCTCAATCATTGTGTTGCCCCCGTGCCCATTGCGCCCGGGCGGCCTGTTCAGATACGCGGTGCCGACTTGCATCTCGGACGAACGCCACATTCTGGCGCAGTCCCGGCATGCACCGGCCAGACGATGGCTCAGAAGCCTGAAAGACGCTGTTAGTTCCCGAATCGGCAGCATGCATGCGGCGCGAACCGCCGTGCATGGGCCACAAATGACTGCACCCGCGTCCATTTCAATGCCGAACGGCTGGACGCGGGTGCAAAAGAAGGTAGGAGAGTCATGCTCTCCTGCGGGATTCAGCGCTGGTTCGCGCGCGGTGCCGAGGCGAAGTTGGCATTGCGCAGGAAGCTGGCCGGCATCTGCAACGTGGCCGGACCACTGTATTGCGGATGGGAGGCCAGCAGCGCATCCAGGCGCGGATCACGCAGCATGACGCTTTGGCCGTAAGGGCCTGCCACAGCCACCACCGAAGAGGATTGGGCCGTATCTCCGAGAGGGAAGTCCTGGGCATTTCCAGCGACAGCAGCCGCTGCAGGCGCCCCCGTTTCAAGGGCGGCCAATGCCCGGCCCGGCGCCGCGCCGGGGCCTGCAGGCGCGCCGAGCATCACGCTCCAGCCAATGGCAGCCACGGCCGCCACGGAAGCAAAACCCGCAGCCATCTTCCAGCGGAATACCGACGCATTGGCTGCATCGTGCAGCGGCGCGCCATTGACGACGGCCCTGCCGTGCGCCGGGCGCGCGACCTGCTCCAGCTCGTCTGCGGCGACGGGAACCAGGGGGCGGCGCGGCTCATTGGCCAACTGGGAGCGGATTCCGGAAAGCAGATCGTGCCGGCTGTGGTGCGCCAGCTCAGGGGAGCGCAGCACATCGCCCACCAGGTGGTACATGCGCCATTCCTGCTGGCCTGCATCGCTTTGCGCATAGGCCAGCGCGGCCTGCAGCTCCGCGGCAGAGAGTTCGCCATCAGCCAATGCCGACAATTGTTCGCGCTTCGTCAGATCGTCATTCATGATCAATCACCTGCCTGTCTGCTCTGAGACCCTGTACCCAAAAAATGCGCCACCCGATGGCCATCACCCGTTGCTACCACCGCTTGCCAGACTGGCGCTCCAGCAAAGGCTTGACTCTCGCTGAAATCGCTTCGCGTGCACGGAAGATGCGTGAACGCACGGTGCCTATGGGACAACCCATGGCGTTCGAGATTTCCTCGTAGCTCAGGCCTTCGATTTCCCGCAACGTGACGGCTTGACGGAGATCTTCGGGCAAGGCCTCCATGGCGGCGTTGACTGCCTGGGCAATTTCCTGGGCCGCCAGGATCGTTTCGGGTGTTTCTTCGGTGGTTAGTTCCTGGCTGAGCCGGGAAGTTTCATCATCGTCATCCCCGTTGTGTAACGCGCTTTCGGTGATCAGCGGCGAGCGCTTCATGTCCAGCAGCGCCTTCTTGGCGGTATTCACGGCGATGCGATACAGCCAGGTGTAGAACTGGGCATCACCCCGGAACTGGTGCAGCGCCCGATAGGCCCGGATGAAGGTTTCCTGCGCAATGTCAGGCACCAGGTCCACGTCGCGCACCATGCGGCCAATGAGGCGCTCGATGCGGCGTTGGTACTTGATGACCAGCAGCTCGAAGGCCCGCATGTCTCCTGCGTTGGTGCGCTCGACCAGAGCCAGGTCGCTGTCGGCAGAAGAAGGCGGGAATTCGGGAGGCGTCATGAAATCGGTGAAGACGGGCCGTGGCGGCCCTGGCGCAGTCACTGCGCGCGTTCTGTAGGTCTGGGCGGGAAATATACAGCACGCCGCAAATCACCCCAGGTTTCAGGACTCTGCCTGTAAGACAGCAGCAGCCAGCGGGAGCTTCGCCAGCGCAAAGACCCCGTCGTAACGGGTCTGGCCTGCGCCCATAGCCATTGACCACCGTCAGCGCGCACCTGCAGCAGCACCGGCTGCGCATCGTGGGCAGCGGCTGCCTCACCAAGCCACCACTGCGCGCCATCCCATGCAACAAAGCCTCTGCCCAGGGCGCGCCATCCATGCCACATGCCTGCAGCTGCAACCAGAGAGCCCGTGACAGCCACGACGGCAGGCCCCCATCCGGACTGTAGATCAAGCGCCCACGCCAGCAAAAGCATGGCCGCCAGCAGCCAAAGCGCGCACAGGCATGCGACCGACCCCCGTGGTGGATTCAGCGGATGGCGGACTGCGGGCGGGGCATGGCGTGACGTCATGCCTGCAGTGTCGCAAAACCGCAGCATGTCTGACATGCATCCCACCCCTGCCGGACGCGCCCTGACCCATGGGAGAAATAAAAAAGCCCGCTCCCTTGCGGGGCGGGCTTTTCATGGTGAGGCGTGCAGGCCTCAGATTCGCTTGAACACCAGCGTTCCGTTGGTGCCGCCGAACCCGAAGTTGTTTTTCACTGCCACTTCGATCTTCGCATCCCGTGCCGTGTTGGCGCAGTAGTCGAGATCGCACTCGGGATCCTGGTTGTCCAGATTGATGGTCGGGGGAATCTTCTGCTCGTGCAGTGCCAGCACGGTGAAGACGCTCTCGATGCCGCCAGCGCCACCCAGCAGGTGACCGGTCATGGACTTGGTCGAGCTGACAACGATTTTCTTGGCGTGATCGCCCAGAGCCGCCTTGATGGCATTGGTCTCGTTGAGGTCGCCTAGCGGCGTGGATGTGCCGTGCGCATTCAGATAATCGATCTGGTCGGCGTTGATGCCGGCGTTGCGCAGAGCTGACAGCATGGCGCGGCGCGGGCCGTCCATGTTGGGCGCCGTCATGTGGCCGGCATCGGCACTCATGCCGTAGCCGCACAGTTCAGCATAGAACTTGGCACCGCGGGCCTTGGCATGCTCGTACTCTTCCAGCACCAGCACGCCTGCACCTTCGCCCAGCACAAAGCCGTCGCGGTCCTTGTCCCAGGGACGCGAGGCGGCCTTGGGATCATCATTGCGCGTGGACAGTGCGCGCATGGCGGCAAAGCCGCCGACGCCCAGCGGGGAGACCGTGGCTTCCGTGCCGCCAGCCACCACCACATCGGCATCGCCGTATTCGATCATGCGTCCTGCTTCGCCTATGCAGTGCAGCCCGGTCGTGCAGGCAGTCACCACGGCGAGATTCGGCCCCTTGAAGCCAAACCGCATGGACACATGGCCAGCCACCATGTTGATGATGGAGGCAGGCACGAAGAACGGCGTGATGCGGCGCGGTCCGCGCGCAGCCAGTTCTGCGTGGGTGTTCTCGATCAGCGGCAAGCCGCCGATGCCCGAACCGATCACACAGCCGATGCGCGTAGCCAGATCATCCGACAAGGCCTCGCCCGTGGGCAGACCTGAGTCCTGCACGGCTTGCGCCGCAGCAGCGATGCCGTAATGGATGAAGGTGTCCATGGAGCGCGCATCCTTGGCGCTCATGTACGACTCCACATCGAATCCCTTGACCTCGCCCGCAATCTTGCAGGCAAAGTTCGAGGCATCGAACTTGGTGATGAGGTCAATGCCGGACTGGCCGGCCAAAAGATTGGCCCAGGCGTCGCCCACCGTGTTACCCACGGGGGAGATGCAACCCAGGCCGGTCACGACAACGCGACGACGGCTCATGCGTAAAACCTTCTGCTGATCGCTCGGGTCAGGGCCCTGTCAGGCCTTCTGGTGGGTGTTGGCGTAGTCGATGGCGTTTTGCACCGTCGTGATCTTTTCCGCGTCTTCGTCGGGGATCTCGATGCCGAATTCATCTTCCAGGGCCATCACCAGCTCCACCGTGTCCAGGGAGTCAGCACCCAGATCAGCCACGAAGGCCTTTTCGTTGGTGACTTGAGACTCTTCAACGCCGAGTTGTTCGGCAATGATTTTTTTGACACGTGCTTCGATATCGCTCATGGTTTCCCTCTGGGGGTTGTGAATGAACCCGCGATTCTAGCCGTTTCGGACCTTACGCCCTCTTCAGCCGGCCGTCGCGAGGAAACGGCCTCTTCGGTTGCAAGCAACGGCGGCTTCTGGCAGGGATCTGCCCGCAGCCGCCGCAGCGCTTACATGTACATGCCGCCGTTGACGTGCAATTCCTGGCCGGTGACGTAGCCTGCGCCCGCCGATGCGAGATAGGCCACGGCATGGGCGATGTCGCTGGGCTGGCCCAGATCACCCATGGCGATCTGCGATTTCAGGGCATTTTTCTGCTCTTCAGGCAGCTCCGCCGTCATGTCGGTGGCGATGAAGCCCGGAGCCACGCAATTGACCGTGATGCCGCGGCTGCCCAGTTCACGGGCCAGCGCACGCGTCATGCCGGCAACGCCGGCCTTGGCAGCTGCATAGTTGGCTTGACCGGGGTTTCCGGAGGCACCAACGACGCTGGTGATGTTGATGATGCGTCCGAAGCGCTGCTTCATCATGGGCCGAATGGCCGTACGGCTGACTCGGAAAACCGCCTTGAGATTGGTGTCGATCACCGCATCCCAGTCATCGTCCTTCATGCGCATGGCCAGGGTGTCGCGCGTGATGCCGGCATTGTTGACCAGCACATGCAGGCCACCGTCATTCTTGACGATGCTGTCGATCAGGGCATCGACGGCGGTCACGTCCGTGACATTGAGGTTCACGCCACGGCAGCCCTCATGGGCCGACAGGGCCTGGCTGATCTTCTCGGCACCACCATCGGTGGTGGCCGTGCCGATCACGCGGTAGCCGCGCGCTGCCAGCTCCTGGGCAATGGCGGCACCGATGCCGCGCGAGGCACCCGTCACCAGGGCAACCTGGGGCTTGTTCTGGTTGTCAGTCATGCGAGGGATTCTTTCACGTCGGCCAGCGTGGCCGGGTCATAGAGGGCAGCGGCCGTCAGGTCCGCGTCAATCCGCTTGGTCAGGCCCATCAGCACCTTGCCGGGACCGCACTCGACGAGGTGGACGACGCCGCGAGCCTTCATGGCCTGAACGCATTCCACCCAGCGCACCGGGCCGAAGGCCTGGCGATACAGCGCATCGCGAATGGCGTCGGCGTCCTGCTGCACAGTCACGTCGATGTTGTTGAGCACTGGGATGCGCGGTGCAGCCAGCACGGTGGCAGCCAGCGCCGCCTTGAGCTTTTCGGCCGCAGGCTTCATCAGGCTGGAATGGAAAGGCGCCGACACCGGCAGCGGCAGCGCGCGCTTGGCGCCTGCGGCCTTGAGGGCCTCGCAGGCCTTCTCGACAGCCGCCTTGCTGCCGGCAATCACGGTCTGCGAGGGGTCGTTGAAATTCACGGCCTCTACGACTTCCGCACCACCCAATGCCGCCGTGACTTCTGCGCAGCCTGCGCGCACCTTGTCGGCATCCAGCCCCAGGATGGCAGCCATGGCACCGGTTCCCACGGGAACGGCCTCCTGCATGGCAGCCGCGCGCAGCCGCACCAGCGGCGCAGCCTGGGCCAGGGTCAGCACACCTGACGCGACCAGGGCCGAGTACTCACCCAGCGAGTGGCCCGCCACAACGTCGGGCAGCGCGCCGCCTTCGGCCTGCCAGACGCGCCAGGCAGCCACACCGGCCACCAGCATCACGGGCTGGGTATTGGTGGTGAGCGCCAGAGCTTCCTTCGGCCCCTGCTGGATCAGCTGGCCGATGTTTTCGCCGAGGGCATCGGAGGCTTCGACCAAGGTCTGGGCCACGACGGGATGGTCACCCCATCCGTCGAGCATGCCTACCGATTGCGAACCCTGACCAGGAAAAACGAATGCAAACTTCTTCATGATTTTCAAAAATAAAGGCCGCGCCATGGGCGCCTGCCCTCAGGCAGGCATCCCGCATCACATCTTGAGAAGTACCGCGCCCCAGGTGAAGCCGCCGCCAACACCTTCCAGCAGCACGGTCTGACCGGGCTTGACCTGGCCACTGCGCACGCCGTGGTCCAGCGCCAGGGGGATCGAGGCAGCCGACGTGTTGCCATGCTGGTCCACCGTCACCACCACCTTGTCCATGGACAGCTTGAGCTTGCGCGCCGTGCTTTGCATGATGCGGATGTTGGCCTGATGGGGGATCAGCCAGTCGATGTCGGCATCGGTGAGCCCTGCCTTGTCCAGCGTGGCGCGAGCGGCCTTCTCCAGCACGCCGACCGCCAGCTTGAACACGGCCTGCCCATCCATCTTCAGCAGCGGATCACCGAGGATCTGGCCACCGGAGACATTGCCTGGCACGCACAGGATGCCGACATGCTTGCCGTCGGCATGCAGGTCGGAAGCCAGGATGCCTGGCTGCTCGGACGCCTCCAGCACCACGGCTCCGGCACCGTCACCGAACAGCACGCAGGTCGTCCGGTCGTTGAAGTCCAGGATGCGGCTGAATACTTCGGAGCCCACCACCAGCGCGCGGCTCGCAGCGCCGGACTGGATCATGGCGTCGGCCACGGTGAGGGCGTAGACAAAGCCGCTGCATACGGCTTGCACATCAAAGGCTGCACAGCCATTGGCGCCGAGCTTGTTTTGCAGGATGCATGCCGTGGACGGGAAGACCATGTCCGGCGTCGATGTGGCGACGATGATCAGATCGATATCCTGCGGCTGGCAGTCGGCGGCTTCCAGCGCCTTCTTCGATGCCTCCAAGGCCAGATCGCTGCTGGCCACTTCTGGCGCGGCAAAGTGTCGGGCATGGATGCCGGTGCGCTCGACGATCCACTCGTCCGAGGTCTCGATTCCGCGCTGGGCCAGTTCGGCTGCCAGATCGTGATTGGTGAGTCGGCGGGGTGGCAGGTAACTGCCCGTGCCGGTGATGCGTGCGTAGCGTCTCATCTGTATTAGGGCGCCGACGGTCCCGATTCCGACTGCGCAGCCAGCAACAGAGGCAGGGCTGCGGAGATACGGGTACGGACACGGTCGAGCAGGTTGTTGCGGGCCGCATCATACGCGCGCTTCAGCGCGTGCTCGAAAGCCAAGGCATCGGCCGATCCATGGCTTTTGAAGACCAGCCCGCGAAGGCCCAGCAGCGCCGCGCCGTTGTAGCGGCGATGATCTACGCGCCTCATCAAAGCAGTTAGCACCGGATAGGCAACGATGGCCGCCATTTTGGTGAAGATGTTGCGCTTGAACTCCTGCTTGAGGGCATTGGAGATCATGGACGCCACGCCCTCGGAAGACTTGAGAGCCACGTTGCCCACAAAGCCATCACAGACCACGACCTGGGTCGTGCCCTTGAAGATGTCGTTGCCTTCGACGTTGCCGTAGAAATTCAGATGACCGGCCTTGCCAGCCGCGCGCAGCAGTTCGCCAGCGCGCTTGATGACCTCGCTGCCCTTGATCTGCTCCTCGCCAATGTTGAGCAGACCCACCGAGGGCGCCTCTTCGTTGTTCAGGGCAGACACCAGGGCCGAGCCCATGACGGCGAACTGCAGCAGATGCTCGGCCGAGCAGTCCACATTGGCACCCAGGTCCAGCACCGTGGTGGCCTCGCCCTTGGCATTGGGCAACTGGGGCGCGATGGCAGGGCGATCAATGCCATCGAGCGTCTTGAGCAGGTAGCGCGAGATGGCCATCAGCGCACCCGTGTTTCCAGCCGACACAGCAGCGGCAGCCGCGCCATCCTTGACTTGCTGGATGGCGATGCGCATGGAGGAATCCTTCTTCCTGCGCAGCGCCATCTCGATCGGATCATCCATGCCGACCACTTCCGAGGCCGGCACCACACTGGCGCGCTCATGCGCAAAGCCAGCCAGCGCATCGGGCTGGCCGACCAGCAGCAGCCGGGCATCGGGGTGGGAATCGAGGAACTGGCGGCACGCCGCAAGCGTGACGCGGGGGCCGTGATCACCCCCCATGCAGTCAACGGCCAAAGTGATCATGTGCGACTGGCAAGCCTGTTGCAAGGCCTGGAAAGATAGGAGCAACCATCAGAAAAAACAAAAGCCCGCGCTACGAAAACTGTAGCCGCGGGCCCTGCGGGAACGGTCGAAGATCAGGCTTCGGACTTGTTCTTCAGCACTTGACGGCCGCGGTACACGCCGTTGGGGCTGATGTGGTGACGCAGATGGGTTTCACCGGTGGTGGGTTCCACGGCAATGCCAGGCACATTCAGTGCGTTGTGCGAACGGTGCATACCGCGCTTGGAGGGGGACTTCTTGTTCTGCTGAACAGCCATGATGGCTCCTGTGTATCTGAAAAGGGTTGGTAAAAAACGCGATCAGCCCATTAAAGACACGAGGGGGTTTCGCGCGAAGCCCTTGATTATAGCGCAATCGCTTTTCCCGGCCTCGGCCTTTTTTCCGGACATCGCAATCAGTCGGCTGACTTGCCCACATCCAGCCCGCGCAGCACGGCAAATGGATTGGGCTTGTCCTCGCTGGCCTGCTCGAAGTCTGCGTCGCTGGACTGCATGCTCACCGGCTCGGGGCAGCTGTCGTGGCGTGGCACCACGGGCAACTCCATGAGCAGCTCATCCTCTATGAGTTCAAGCAGGTTGAATTCGCGGCTGAGCACCAGCAGGTCCTCGTCGCTCTCGTCATCCTCGGACTCGGCCGTGGTCTCATCCGCAACAAAGCGGAAAGACCTATCGACCTGGAGGGAGATGGGTGCCACAGTGAGGCAGCGTTGGCACACCATCGGAACGACAGCATCGGCCTGCAGATGCAGCCAGACCTGGCCCGAACCGCCGGTTTGCTCGACCAGTTCGCCGTCAGCCTGCCAGTGCACCTCGCCGTGCCCATCAGCGGCATCCGGCTGCGCATCCTCGGCCAGACGAGGAAAGGCCGAAAGCGCCGACTGACCCTGGAGATGGCCCGCCGATTGCGCAAAAGCGCGAACATCGAGACGGACCGCAGAAAATTCCTTGCTCATGCGGGCAGTGTAAGAGAATCCGGGCATGCAAGCTTCCCACCTCGCCTTAGCCCAGGCTCCCGGCCTGGCACGCCCCCTGATCCTTGGCTCCACCTCACGCTACCGCCGCGAACTTCTGGAGCGGCTGCAACTACCATTCCAGACCGTGTCCCCGGAAGTCGATGAGACACCGCTGACCGGCGAAACACCGCATGCACTTTCGTTGCGACTGGCCCTGGCCAAGGCACAGGCCGTGGCGGCGCTGCACCCGGGCGCCGTCGTCATCGGCTCCGACCAGGTACCCGAACTGGATGGCATGCCGCTGTCCAAGCCCGGCACCCACGAGCGCGCCACCGAACAACTGCGCCAGATGAGCGGGCGCCAGATGAATTTCCACACCGCCGTGAGCGTGGTCTGCCGGGAAAGCGGCTTTGCCGAGACCGATGTGGTCACCGTCCAGGTCCGGTTTCGTGATCTCAACGACGCGGAGATCGAACGCTACCTGCGCGCCGAACAGCCCTATGACTGCGCAGGCAGCGCCAAGAGCGAAGGACTGGGCATCGCGCTGCTGGATGCCATCGTCAGCGACGACCCCACGGCGCTGATCGGCCTGCCGCTGATCCGCACCTGCCAGCTGCTGCGCGCCGCAGGAGCCGTGCTGCCATGAACGATGCTGCAACCCAACCCACCAAAGGAACGCTCTATCTGGTGCCCGCGCCGCTGGACTTCGGCTGCGACGAGCAAATGCCGCTGACGCAGGTCCTGCCCGATGGAACACTGCGCACCGCTGCACGCCTGACCCACTGGATCTGCGAAAACGCCAAAAGCACGCGCGCCTACCTGAAGCGCATTGACGCACTGCACGCCCTGGCCCAACCCTTGCAAGCCCAGCAGATCACAGAACTGCCGCGCGAGGCCCACAAGAAGGGCGACCACGGCGACAAGGGCGCAGCGGTCTTCGATGCCAAGCCACTGCTCGCCCCCTTGCTGCTGGGCCACGACATGGGACTGGTCAGCGAGGCCGGAATGCCCGCCGTGGCCGACCCCGGCAGCTCCATCGTGCGCGCCGCGCATGATCTGGGCATACGGGTCGTGCCCCTGATCGGTCCGGTGTCGTTGCTGCTGGCCCTGGCCGCCAGCGGACTCAACGGACAGAACTATGCTTTTGTGGGGTACCTGCCGCAGGACGCTGGCGGGCGGGTTCAGCGCATCAAGGAGCTTGAAACCCTGGCATTGCGCCAAGGCCAGACCCAGCAGTTCATAGAGACGCCCTACCGCAACGCCGCGCTGTGGCAGGCCCTGCTGCAGACGCTGCAACCCCATACGCGCCTGGCGCTGGCCTGCGGCCTGACACTGGAGAGCGCCCGCATCGAAAGCCGTCTGGTGCGCGAATGGCGCCAGCACAAGGAAGTGCCGGACAACCGCACGCCGGTGGTGTTTTCCATCGGTCGCTGAGACTGTCTTCCTCGATGAGCAAAAAAAGCCCGCCTTCCACAAGAAGGCGGGCTTTTTGCATCTTGGCCGACGCCAGGGAAATCAGCGCAGAGACGGAAGGCTGGAGCGCAGCGCCTGAACGGCACCTCCACCGAAGGCCGCGCCAAAACGCTTGGCCAGGCGCTCGGCCACGTTGTCGCGGCGCGTGTAATCCACCACCTCTTCCGCCTTGACCACTTCACGGGCCACATAGTCAAGACTGCCCAGCTTGTCGGCCAGGCCCATCTCCACGGCCTGCTGACCCGTCCAGAACAGGCCGCTGAACGTCTCGGGCGTCTCGTGCAGGCGATCGCCACGGCCGGCCTTGACCACATTGATGAACTGCGAGTGGATCTGGCCCAGCATCTGATGGGCATGGGCGCGCTGTGCTTCGGACATGGGACTGAACGGGTCCAGGAAGCCCTTGTTCTCGCCAGCCGTCAGCAGGCGGCGCTCCACGCCCAGCTTTTCCATGGCGCCCGTGAAGCCGAAGCCATCCATGAGCACGCCGATGCTGCCCACGATGCTGGCCTTGTCGACAAAGATCTCGTCGGCCGCCGCAGCAATGTAATAAGCAGCCGAAGCGCAGGTTTCCTCCACCACGGCATACAGGGGCTTGTCGTACTTGCCCTTGAGCCGCACGATTTCGTCATTGATGATGCCGGCCTGCACCGGGCTGCCGCCTGGCGAGTTGATCAGCAGCACGACGGCACGCGAGCCCGAGTCCTCGAAGGCGCTGCGCATGGCGGCCACCACGAATTCCGCGCTGGCGTCGGCGCCTGCAGCGATCTCGCCCTTGACCTCGACCACTGCGGTATGCGGAGAGGAGCTGGTCGTGGTCGCCGTGTCCTTGGCAAACAGCACCCACAGGACCACCAGGATGAGTGCCGTCCACAGCAGGCGGCCGAAGAGGCGCCAGCGGCGCGAGGCGCGCTGCTCGTTGATGGTGGCGAAGACCAGCTTTTCCAGCACGTCCCGCTCCCAGCCGCTCGATGCCGCCGTTCGCGCATCGGCAGCCGCCGCGGCGGGCGTGGCCCGGGCCCACAGGTCCGCACCCGGGGAAGGGTGCGATGCGGAGCCAGGATTTTCCGGGGGTATGGGGGAAGTCATGTCAGAACTCGACGGGTTTCAGGTTATCGGCAGTATGCCAGTGCACCACCCCCGCGCTTTCGCTCAGGGAGATTTTCACCAGGCCGCCACGGCAGGGGCCGCCAGCGCAGGCGCCGCTGTCCGGCGCATAGACCGCACCATGGGTTGCGCACAGCAACCAACGCCCGGAATCATCGAAAAAGCGGTCTGGCTGGTAGTCCATCTCCATGGCCACGTGCGTGCAGCGGTTCAGATAGGCATGCGCCTGTCCCTCGAAGCGGATGGCGAATGCGCGACAGGCATGCCCCGCGTAGACCACGTCGAAAGGCACGGCATTCGCACCTTCCTGCAAGGCCTCGCTGGCACACAAAACGATGCGATCAACGGTCACCAGCGCACCTCACAAGCATGGATTCCCGCGCTGACGCGGGCATGACGACTCAACCATGGGCCAGCAGCCACTGATGCAAATCCGCAACACTCTGCGCCACATGCAACGGCTGCAGCACGCCAAAGCCGTCGGTGGGATGCGCGCCATAGCCCACGCCCACGCTGGCACAGCCAGCATTGCGGGCCAGTTCCAGGTCGTGCGTGGTGTCGCCGATCATCAGCACGCGGCCAGGCTCCACGCCGAATTCGGCCATCAGCTCCTGCAGCATCAGCGGGTTGGGCTTGCCGGCGGTTTCGTCCGCCGTGCGCGAGCTGTCGAACATGCCGCGCAGTTGCGGGTCCTGCAGCGCATCGTTCAGACCGCGCCGGCTCTTGCCCGTGGCCACGGCCAGCAGGTGGCCGCGCTCGCGCAGCGCCGCCAGCATGGGCAGCACGCCGGCGAACAGGCTGATGTCGTCCTGGTGCTTGATGAAATGGTGGCGATAGCGGTTGCCCAGCTCCGGGTATTTCTCGGGCGACACATCGGGCGCCGCACGCGCCAATGCCGGCATCAGCGCCATGCCGATCACATAGGAGGCCGCCTCATTGCTGGGGGGCGTGCCTCCCACATCGGCCACGGCCGCCTGAATGCACTTGACGATCACCGCGGTGGAATCCGACAGCGTCCCATCCCAGTCGAAGGCAATGAGGTCGAAGCGGCGCGCACGGTATATCTCGGAAGAACCAGGAGTTGTCATGTCTGCAAGGAGTCAAATCCGGCGTCAGCCGGCGAAACGGGCCAGCTCCTCGGGAAGCTCGGCGCGCAATTCCACCCGCTCACCACTGGACGGGTGTGTGAACTGTAGCCGCCATGCGTGCAGGAACATGCGTTTGAGCCCCTGTTTCTGCAACCGGCGGTTCAGGTCGAAATCCCCGTACTTGTCATCCCCCGCAATCGGGTGCCCCTGGCTGGACAGGTGCACGCGGATCTGGTGCGTGCGCCCGGTCTTGATGGTCACCTCCAGCAGGCTCATGGCCGGCAGACCCAGCAGGGGCTGGGGCGCCAGCGTGCTGCGAACGCGCACCAGCGTGACGGAGCGCATGCCGTCAGGATCATCGGCCGTGGTCACCCGCACGCGGCGCTCGCCGTCGGCCTGCAGGTATTTGTGCAGCGGCAGATCAATCACCTTGCGGTTGGCAGGCCAGGTGCCCTGGACCAGCGCCAGATAGGTCTTGCCGGTTTCGCGCTCGCGGAACTGGTCCTGCAGATGCGTCAGCGCCGAGCGCTTCTTGGCCACCAGCAAGATGCCGGATGTCTCGCGGTCGAGCCGATGCACCAACTCCAGAAAGCGGCTTTGCGGCCGCGCCTGGCGCAATTGCTCGATGACGCCAAAACTCACGCCCGAGCCCCCGTGCACGGCCACACCGGCAGGCTTGTCGATGGCAATCAGATGCTCGTCTTCCAGCAGACTGGGGAAATCCCTGGCGGGCGCAGGCCGCTCGGCCTTTTCGGCGACTTTTTCGGAAATGCGCACGGGCGGCACGCGAACGACATCGCCGGTCGAGACGCGGGTTTCCGCACTGACGCGCCCCTTGTTGATGCGCACTTCTCCACTGCGGATGATGCGATAGACATGGGTTTTGGGAACGCCCTTGAGATGGCGTATGAGAAAGTTGTCCAACCGCTGTCCGGCCGAATCGTCATCGACTTCGATCAGCCGCACTGCGGCAGTGGCTGCGTTCAGGGAACGGTCGTCTGCCGGTTTGCCCTCTATAATGTGTTTCACCTGTGCCGAACTATTTATAAGTGGTTGATTCTCATGGAGTTTAGTCCAAACAACCATTTCCCCGCACAGGCAGGTCGATGCCATCCGGTGTCATGCACGCGAAACAGCAGGAAAAGATGGCCTGCGAAGTTCGTCGTTGCATCGGTTGTGGCTGACGAATTGAAACACTGATACGGAATCTCAAGCTGGCAGAAGGGGTCGGACCCGGCGTCCGCCGCTGCCAGCGGATCAAAAGCGAGCATGTGGATCTTTTGGGCATGGATGGTCACGCTGTGGAGCAGGAAAACGCCTGCGCCCAGGATCATTGCCGCCCCCAAGCCTCCCGCCTGCCCTGCACGTGCAGCAGCTTCGCTTGAAGCTGGACGGCGTGCCTCTCTCATCGCTCTCGTCCCCCTGCCCTTGCCCCCATTGCTGACTTGAGCCAGGTCTCAAGAAGCAAGGCATTCGGCGATTCCTTTCGTTTCAATGCGTCAGTCCGGCATCTCGGCTCCCTCGCGAGCCTGTCTTTGATTACAAGTCAAAGGCGTGACGGTCTGGCAGCAGAGGCTGCACCCCGGCGCGCCCCAGAGAAAACGAATAAAGGAAACGCATCATGAAACGGATGCTCATCAACGCCACGCAGTCGGAAGAGCGGCGCCTTGCCATCGTCGATGGACAAAAGCTCCTCGACTACGAGATCGAGATCGAAGGACGCGAGCAGCGCAAGGGCAACATCTACAAGGCCGTGGTCACGCGCGTGGAGCCCAGCCTTGAGGCCTGCTTCGTCGACTACGGCGAGGACCGCCACGGCTTCCTGCCCTTCAAGGAAATCTCCAAGCAGTATTTCGCCGAAGGCGTCTCCCCCAGCCAGGCCCGCATCAACGAAGTCATCCGTGAAGGCCAGGAACTGATCGTCCAGGTCGAGAAGGAAGAGCGCGGCAACAAGGGCGCGGCCCTGACCACCTTCATCTCGCTGGCCGGCCGCTATGTGGTGCTGATGCCCAACAACCCGCGCGGCGGTGGCGTCTCGCGCCGCATCGAGGGCGAGGACCGTGCCGAACTCAAGGAGGCGATGGACCAGCTCGAGTACCCCAAGGGCATGTCCATCATTGCGCGCACCGCCGGCATCGGCCGCACCGCGCCCGAGCTGCAGTGGGACCTGAACTACCTGCTCAAGCTGTGGAACGCCATCGACGGCGCAGCCAAGTCGGCCAAGGGCGCCTTCCTGATCTACCAGGAATCGAGCCTGGTGATCCGCGCCATCCGCGACTACTTCAACGGCGACATCGGCGACATCCTCATCGACACCGACGACATCTACGAGCAGGCGCAGCAGTTCATGCAGCACGTCATGCCCGAGCATGCCGCCCGCGTCAAACGCTACCGCGACGATGCCCCCCTGTTCAGCCGTTTCCAGATCGAGCACCAGATCGAATCGGCCTACGCGCGCACCGTGACCCTGCCCTCGGGCGGCGCCATCGTCATCGATCACACCGAGGCCCTGGTCTCCATCGACGTGAACTCGGCCCGCGCCATCAAGGGCGGCGACATCGAGGAAACCGCCACCCGCACCAATCTGGAAGCCGCCGACGAAGTCGCGCGCCAGATGCGCCTGCGCGACCTGGGCGGCCTGATCGTCATCGACTTCATCGACATGGAGGAGAGCAAGAACCGCCGCGAAGTCGAGAATCGCCTGCGCGACGCGCTGCGCCAGGACCGTGCGCGCGTGCAGTTCGGCACCATCAGCAAGTTTGGCCTCATGGAAATGAGCCGCCAGCGCCTCAAGCCCGCCCTGTCCGAAGGCGCGCACATCAACTGCCCGCGCTGCGGCGGCTCCGGTCATATCCGCGATACGGAAAGCTCTGCGCTGCAGATCCTGCGCATCATCCAGGAAGAGTCCATGAAGGACAACACGGCCGCCGTGCACTGCCAGGTGCCCGTGGAAGTGGCTAGCTTCCTGCTCAACGAAAAGCGCGGCGAGATCACCAAGATCGAACTCAAGCAGCGCGTCAACGTGATCATGGTCCCCAACAAGTCCATGGACACGCCGCACTACAAGCTCGAGCGCCTCAAGCACGACGATGCGCGCCTGGAAAGCATGGAAGCCAGCTACAAGCTGGCCGAAGAGCTGGACACCGAAACCACGGTGACACGCCGCTCGCAGGAGCCCACCAACAAGCAGACACCCATGATCAAGGGTGTGCTGCCGGACATGCCGGCTCCCATTGCCGAGCCCCGTCCCGAAGGCAGCCGCAACCGCCCGGCCAACGGCCAGCAGCGCGACGCCAAGCCTGCAGCCACGGCGGCAGCGCCCGCACCGGCCGCCGCCCCCGTCGTGGTCCGCGAACAAGGCTTCTTTGCCTGGCTCAAGAGCCTGTTCGGCTTTGGCGCGGCACCTGCGCCGGTCGCAGCGCCCGTGCCGGCTGCCGAAGCCCCCGCACGCGAAGGTCGCCGTGACGGCCGCAACGACAGCCGTGGCCGCCGCAACGAACGCAATGGCGAGCGTGGTGGTGAACGCACCGAGCGCAGCGGTGAGCGCGCAGGCGCCCCCAACGCCGAGCGCCAGGCTGGCGGTGGCGATCGCAACCGCCGCAATGCCGAGCGTGGCGAGCGCACGGAACGCGGTGAACGTGGTGAGCGCCCGGATCGTGGCGAGCGCGGTGAACGCACCGACCGCGGCGAACGCCGCGGCCGTGGCGAGCGCAGCCGCGACGGCGAAAACCGCCAGCCGCTGGAGGCCGTGAACGCCTCCGCAGCCCTGGCGGCAGATGGCAGCACCCTCGAGCAGCGTCCCGAGCGCGCGCCGCGTGGCGACCGCCAGGAACGCGGCGAAGGCCGCCGCGAGCGCGGTGAACGAGGCGAGCGTGGAGATCGCGCCGAACGCGGTGAACGCAGCGAGCGCCAGCCCCGTCAGTTCGAAGTCGCGCCCGAGTCCGAAGAAAAGCTGGACAACCAGGCCCAGCAGCAGGACCAGTCCCTGGACAACGCTGCTCCCGCCTCCGGCGAAGAGCAGCCGCGCCAGCGTCGTTCGCGCGACCGCTACGGCCGTGACCGCCGCGAGCGTGGCGATCGCGGTGACCGTGCAGAGCGCGCGCCGCGTGAAGCCGAAGGCGAAGCCGTGCAGTCCTTCGAGGCCTCCGTGCCCGAGCAGGACCAGCAGCCAGCCCGTCGCAGCTACTTCAACGCCGCCAACTCTGCTGCCGAAGTCCAGGCCCCCGAAGCCGTGGCCGAAGCCACAGTGGCCGCACAGCCTGCGGCAGTTGTGGAAGTGCAGCAACCCGTCGCGGTGCCCGAGCAGCAGAGCGCGGCCTTCGCGCCGGTCGCACCGGCCCCTGTGGCGGCCCCTGCCGTGACGGCAGACGTGCCAGCACCTGCTGCACCTGCCGCTTCTGCTGCTTCTGCCGCAGCCGAGCCCGCTGCAGCCAAGGCCTCTGAGGCAACCGCAGAACGCGGCCTGCCCAAGGTCCAGGCCTACCAGTTGCCCGTGTCCGAGCTGCAGGCGCTGGCCGCCGCCTCGGGCCTGCAATGGGTGGGCTCCGATGCCGACAAGGTGGCCGCTGCGCAGGCAGCCATCGCGGCCGAACCGCAGCCCGAGCGCGTCGTGCGCGAGCGCCCGCCCATGGTCGTGCTGGATGATGGTCCTCTGATCCTCGTGGAAACACGCAAGGACCTGAGCGACCTGCAGCTGCCATTCGAGCAGCAACCGCAGGGCGTGGCCCATGTCTGACCACAGACAGTGACGACACAGGGGCCCTCGCGGCCCCTGTTTGTTTCTGCCGCCACCCCCGTCCATCTGTCTTTCCTCCCTCTCTATCCTGGAGCTTGCGTCCCGCCATGCTGTTGCTGCTCTCCCCCGCCAAATCGCTGGACTACGACACACCGCTGCCGCCGAAGCTGCCACACACGCTTCCCGTCTTCTCCGAACAGCCGCTGGAGCTGATCGAAGTGCTGCGCCGCCAATCGCCGCAGCAACTGTCGGAACTCATGGGCATCAGCGACAAGCTGGCTGCGCTCAACGTGGCGCGCTACGAGGCCTTCAGCCCTCGCTTCACGGCCACCAATGCCCGCCAGGCGCTGCTGGCCTTCAACGGTGATGTCTATGAAGGCCTGCAGGCGCGCAGCCTGGACGCCGAAGACCTGGACTGGGCGCAGCAGCACATCGCCATCCTCAGCGGCCTGTACGGCGTGCTGCGTCCGCTGGACCGCATGCAGCCCTACCGCCTGGAAATGGGCACCCGGCTGGAGACCGCGCATGGCAGCAACCTCTACCAGTTCTGGGGCAGCCGCATTGCCGAGTACCTGAACCAGCGCGCGGCCCGGCAGCCGGCGGGCGAGCGCGTCGTCGTCAACCTGGCTTCGCAGGAATACTTCAAATCGGTAGACTTGAAGCACCTCAAGCCCCCGGTGGTGGAATGCGCGTTCGAGGATTACAAGAACGGCGCCTACAAGATCATCAGCTTCCATGCCAAACGCGCGCGCGGGCTGATGGCACGATTTGCCATACAGCAACGCGCTCGCAGCGCGGCTGAACTCGAAGCCTTCGATCTGGAAGGCTACGCACTGGCGCCAGCTTCCTCGACGCCTGCGCGCCTGGTGTTCCGCCGCAAGACCGCTGACTGAGCCTCGCCGGCCACCGGCCGGCCCCGGCCTCGATGCCTTTGGAGTCCATTCACTGCGGCAAGGGCCGCACTGCACGCCATGAGCCTCAAATCCTCACCAGATTCCCCGAGCACCGCGCAGGACCTGCCGGCGGGTCTCACGCCTGAACTCATGCAATGGGTACGCGACCAGCGCGCATCCGGCATAGGGCCTGCGGCCCTGCTGCGCTCCATGCGCGACGTGGGCTGGAGCGAAGAACTGGCCCGGCGGGCGTTGGACCTGCCCCACCAAGGCGAAGCGGCGCCACCGGCCGTCGTCGTCTCGGCCTCCTCGCTGCCCGAGCCGGACCTCTCCCAGGACCCCACCAGCATCGATGTCGGCGACCGCAAGGTCCAGGTACTGGTCAGCATGCGCAACCCGCGCATCGTGGTCTTCGGCAACCTGCTCTCGCATGAGGAGTGCGACGCCATCATCGCCGCCGCGCGTCCGCGCATGGCGCGCTCGCTCACCGTGGCCACGCAAAGCGGCGGTGAAGAGATCAATGACGACCGCACCAGCAACGGCATGTTCTTCCAGCGCGGGGAAACCGGCATCGTCCGCCAGCTGGAAGAACGCATCGCCCGCCTGCTGCGCTGGCCGCTGGACCACGGCGAAGGCCTGCAGGTGCTGCACTACGGCCCGGGCGCCGAGTACAAGCCCCACCACGACTACTTCGCGCCCGGCGAACCCGGCACGCCTACCATCCTCAAGCGCGGCGGCCAGCGCGTGGGCACCCTGGTCATCTACCTGAACGAGCCCGAGCGCGGCGGCGCCACCATCTTTCCCGAAGTGCCACTGCAAGTGGTTCCGCGCCGGGGCAACGCCGTCTTCTTCAGCTACGAACGCCCCGACCCCTCCACGCGCACCCTGCACGGCGGCGCGCCCGTGCTGGCCGGCGAAAAATGGATCGCCACCAAATGGCTGCGCGAACGCGAATTCCACTGAGCACCATCGAACCCGGGCGCACCAACCCTTATTGACCTTATATGGCCGCCCATGCCTGCGGGCATGGAAATTCAGTTAGCTTCAAAGCCTGGGTCCACGCGCTCCGCGCGGACCGTCCAGGCCTGACCAGCGCCGGCACGGCCGGCCCTTTTTCCATGAACACTCCCGAACAATCCCAGCTGGGCAAAAGCTCTGCCTACATCGACCAGTACGCCCCCTCGCTGCTGTTCCCCCTGCCCCGCGCGCCCAAGCGCGAGGAAATCGGCATTCAGGGAAGCCAGATGCCCTTCTTCGGCGCCGACCTGTGGACGGCGTTCGAACTGTCCTGGCTCAACCTGCGCGGCAAGCCGCAGGTGGCGCTCGTGCATTTCACGATTCCCTGCGAGACCCCCAATCTCATCGAAAGCAAGTCGTTCAAGCTCTACCTCAACAGCTTCAACAACACCCGCCTGGCCGACGCGGCCGAAGTCCAGGCACGCCTTCGCACCGACCTGGCCGAAGCACTATGGCGAGGCAGCGAGCAAAAGGGCAGCATCGGCGTGAAGATCATCGGCCTGGACCGCTTCGACCAGGAAATGGTTCAGGAACTGGACGGCCTGCTGCTGGACCGCCTGGACGTGGAATGCACGCAGTACCAGCCCGCCCCAGAGCTGCTGCACGCCAACCACGAGGAAGCGCCCGTCACCGAGACCCTCGTCAGCCACCTGCTCAAGAGCAACTGCCTGGTCACGGGCCAACCCGACTGGGGCAGCGTGCAGATCCGCTACAGCGGCGCGCAGATCGACCAGGAAGGCCTGCTGCAATACCTGGTGAGCTTCCGCAACCACAACGAATTCCATGAGCAATGCGTGGAACGCATCTTCATGGACATCTGGACCCGCTGCCGCCCCATCAAGCTCTCGGTGTACGCACGCTACACGCGCCGTGGCGGCCTGGACATCAACCCATTCCGCACCAGCCATCCTGGCGCGCTGCCGGCCAACGTGCGCTCTGCACGGCAGTAAAAGAGGCGGCCGGCCATCCTCAGGCCGGCCGTCATTTCAAGCTTTTCACCGGCATGCCGACGCCGCAGCGGCATGCCCGCACTCCTGCCCATCGAGCCCCGCGCCCAGGCTCCTGTCGGCGGCCCGCACCTGAATTCTGAAAAACAGGAATCGTCCTGCATCGATTCAGATTGACTTTTCAGATCACCCTATTTGAGCCTATTTCGCCTCGATTTATCTGCCACGGATGGATCATCGAAAACACGGAATTCACTAAATAGCTTGCTATTGAAATGGCAGCAAAAATCTCCGTCGATGCATTCAGAAACATCGTCAGGAGTTGTCTTAGAGACAAGCGAGAAAAAAGTTCATAGGCTTGGCGGCACAAGAAATGACTTCAGGCAGCAATGAATCGCCGCCTGAAAGTCAGGCATAGGCAGGTGCCTTTTTCCTGCCAATGCCCCACGCAGAACTGTCCTGGCGCGCAGCGCCAAAGCGGCAGTCCACCGCCAACCTTGAGGGAGAGACCATCCATGCATCGCTTTCATTCAGCGCCTTGACGCAGTGCGCTGACGCCAAGGCCCTGTGCCTGGGCACGGCTGATTCCCTGCACATGCGCAATTCGGAAGAACCGCCAGCCACCGCCCTGGTGCCCGCTTATTCCTGAATTGCGTTTTCCCTTTTTCCCGTTTCCGTGATGCACGGCTGCAGCCCTGCGTCCGCCTGCTTACGTCCCTACAGATTCTTCCACCAGCACAGGAGCTTTTGCATGACCACCTTCAATACCTCACTTCAATCTCGCAAGCAACGCGGCCAGGGCATGACCGAGTACATCATCATCGTGGCCCTGATTGGCGTGGCCGCCATTGCCGTCTACCAGTACTTTGGCGAAACCATCCGCGCCCAGACTTCCGGCATTGCCAATGAAGTGGCCGGCAAGTCAGCCAAGAAGGCCATCCAGGCGGCAGAAGCTGCCGCCGGCAAGGCTGATGGAGAGCGCAAGGAAAAGGGCCTCGACGCCTACGAGAACAAGTAAGCGGGCCTGCCCATGCACACCATCACCACCCTGCGCGGCGGTCGGATACGGATACGGAGGCGGGACGGGCAACGCGGGCAGGCTCTGATCTACGGCATCTTTGTCCTGATGGGCGCACTGGCCTCGCTGTTCTTTCTGTTCAACACCGGCCAGCTCTCGCAGGAAAAAACCAAGCTCGTCAGCACGGCCGATGCCGTGGCCTACAGCGCCGGCGTGATGCACGCGCGGGCGCTGAATTTCACGGCCTACGGCAATCGCGCCCTGATCGCCAACGAGGTGCTGGTGGCGCAGATGGTGAGCCTGTCCTCGTGGGCGCAATACGCACAGACCCACGCGGAGAACCTGCCCACGCAGTTCCCCGAATGTGCTGACTACACCGGTTGGGGCGCATTGATCGGTGCTGCATTCCACTACAACGAGATGTACGCGATCATGTGCTACGCCACCGTGCAGTACGCGGGCCAGTACATCCAGCAGATGGCCAAGATGGTGCCGTCGCTGGCATTCGATACGGTCACAGCCGTGGAGGCCAACAAACAGGCAATACAGAAGGCGCACAACCTGCTGCACGCCCGCTCCTACCTGCAGGACATACGCAGCAGTGTGATGAAGGACGTGGCCCAGGCCAACTACGCAGGCGATGGCAGCGTAAAGGTGGAGCCCATAGGCCCCGGTGCCGCCGTAGCGCTGACCGACGACCTTGATGGCTTCACCCAAAGCTACAGCGGCAAGGACCGAGGCCGCATGGCCAAACTGGCTGTGTATGCGGCGCATAGCGACAGATTCACCAAGGAGCGTGTCTGGACGGCCGAGGCAGAAGTGCCTGGCCCAGACGAAATCTGCATCCTCATGTGGCGCAAAAGCGAGGTGCGCCGACGCGGCGGTACCGAACTGGTCAACTACGACGAGTGGATCGCTGAAGACACCGAGTCGTTCTGGCGCGCGCAGCGAAAGGGCGGGCTCATTCCACGCTGCCGACTCAGGGAAGAGCCCATCGCCTGGGGCGAACAGCAGGCCCATCCCGAGGATCAGGATGATTCAGGCGCATGGTTGGGAGGTGCGCGCACCAACGCAAAGGCGTCCAGCCAGGCCTCATCCAACAAGTGGCGCCAATACACCGGCCTGCCCAGCTACTACGACCTGAGCAAGCCGCAACTGACCAAGGACGACGACCCCACGCTGCGGTTCAGCGTGCGCCTGTCGCGGGCGCGCAGCGAATTGCGCACCTCCGATGGCGCCAGCGAAATAAGCAGCACGCCGGACAGCCGCATCAACGCCTATCAGAGCCAGGTCGCCCAAGGCGAAATGGTGGCCGTTGCCACGTCCGAAGTGTTCTTCGAACGCCCTTTGGCACAGCGTCATAACCGCTATGGCGCAAGCCAGGGGCTCCCGCTGGAGCTGCCCAGCCTGTTCAACCCCTACTGGCAGGTACGCCTTATCCACTCCCAAACCGATGTACTTGGCCAGCAGATACGCCAGGGAGGGCAGATCCCATGAACCTCCTGAACCGCGCCCGCTACCCAAGGCGGCAGGCAGGCCAGGCCCTGGTCGAATTCCTGGCCATGGCAGCGCCCCTGCTGGGCCTGTTCCTGCTGATGCCCATGATCGGCAAGTACCAGGACATTGCCCATGCCACCCAGATGGCCAGCCGCTATGCGGCCTTCGATGCCACGGTGCACAACGACGCGGCAGGCAGCTCCAAGCAGCCTGACCAACTGGCAGCCGAAGTGCGCAGGCGCTACTTCAGCCGCCCCGATGCCCCCATCAAGACGGGCGACACGGCAGGTGATTTCGACGCGCACCGCAATCCGCTGTGGACGGACCCTGCAGGCAATCCGCTGATCCCGCGTTTTTCAACCATCTCGGTCAGCTTTGGCGAAAGCCAGTCCACAGCGCACAGCAATGCCTTCAAGGCCAGCAGGGACGGCGTGCCATTTCGCATAGTCCCCCTGGCCAGCCACACACAGCTTGACCTGCGCGCCCAGGGCATATACCGCGCCAACATCTCCGTGCCCCTGGCCAACCTGCCCGCAGGCATCCAAAGCTACACCCCCTTCGACCAACTGAACCTGCGCGTCACACGCCACACCAGCGTGCTTATCGAGCCCTGGGCCTCGCGCTCCGTGGAGCAGACCATGGATCGGTTCGGCCGGCTGGCGCCGCTCAACAGCCTGTTCTCCCCGGTGGAGACGCTGCTGGATGTGGCCATACCGGTCTTCGAGTTGATGGAGGTGCCGGCCCCCAAGTTCGGACGCCTGGACAAGTGGCAGGACATTGTTCCGGCAGACAGGCTCAGGGCCGAATGATGACAACGGCCCGCATGCTCCGTTCCATCTGCCTGGGCCTGCTGACGCCAGGGCTCACCCATGCCTTTGCGCAGGCCAACTGGCCCGAGATCCCGCTGCCCGAACATGCCAGGAGCTACCACATCGGCCAGCAGATGGACCTGGACGGCCTGCCCATGCGGCTGACCGGCTTCGCCACCCGCAGCACACCCAGGCAGACCGGCGACTGGTTGGTGCGCACCCTGGGCCAGCCCCTGATGGACGACCAGCGCGATGGCCGCCGCATTCTGGGCCGCGCCCAGGGCGAGCACTACCTCACCATCCGACTGGAACCCGCCCCCGACGGCGGCACGCGTGGCCTTGTCGCTGTCACCCACCTGCGCGCAGCCTTGAGCGGCAAGGCCCGCAGCCAGGGGGAAAGAGCCCGATGGCGGCGCCTGCTGCCAGCGGGAACCGAGATCGCCAGCCTGCTGAACACCCAGGACGGTGGCCAGCTGTCCACCCATCTCGTTGCCACGAACAGGCACGGCGAGGCGCTCAATGCGCAACGCCTCACTGCGGCGCTGCAGGAGCAGGGCTATGCGCTGGAACGCCGCTTCGACGCCGCCACAGACACCAAGGCCCACGCGTTCGGCTCTGAGACCGGCGCCATCACGGTGCTGATGCGCGGCCCGGGCAAAGAGGCGACGGCCGTCATTTCCCGCAATGCGCTGGGCCTCACCAGCATCGTTCTCGTCACCAGCGTGGCGGTGGAGACCGCGCCATGAAGCTTGCCCATCGCCTGCGCGGCCAGTCCTCGGTGGAGTACGCCGTGGTCTGCGCGGCCCTGGCCTTCGCGCTGGGCGTCGGCATGGTGGACAGCAACAGCGTGCTGCACCAGTTGCTGCTCGCCCTGCAGGCTGCCTACCAGAAGTTCAGCTTCGCCCTCTCCCTGCCCATTTGACCCGTCAGCCATGAACTCCGCACTCGCCCGAATCACCGCCCTGCGTCCCAACAAAACCTGGGTCGCTCTTGCCATGGCCCTGGCCATCGGCCTGGGCGCAGCCGTCATTGCACGCAGTTACCTGCATCGCCAGATGGAGGCCATAGAAGCGCGCGGAAAAAGCAAAACCCGGCCGCTGATCGTTGCCAAGCGCAATCTCAGCAAAGGCGAGCCCATCTCCAAGGAGACCATTGCCGTGCGCGACGTTCCCCACGACTACGCGCACTCGCTGGCCATCGGCCCCGAGGATTTTTCCCGCATTGCAGGCCGCGCGCTGGAGCATGGCATGCAGCACGGCGACATCCTGCTGTGGAACCTGCTCGAAGGCGACAAGGTGCCGACCTTCTCGGCCCGTATCGAGGTAGGGCGGCGCGCCATCACCGTGCATGTGGACGAGATCAACTCCATCTCGGGCCTGCTGGAGCCGGGGGATGCCATCGACCTGATGCTCACCCTGGATCAGAAAGGCCGCAAGACCACCTTTCCACTGCTGCAGAACGTCCAGGTCATGGCCACCGGCCAGCGGTCCGTGGATGACCCCAGAAGCGGTGAGCGGCGCCAGTACTCCACGGTCACGCTGGACACCTCCAAGGCGCAGGCCCGCAGCGTGATCATCGCGCGCGAGGCGGGAAAGATCACCGCCTTGCTACGCAATCCCAAGGACTCGGAGGTTGTCGAAGAAGACAGCGCTGCCATGGCCGCCCTGCTGGGCCTGGCAGGCGACGTGCAGTCCCTGATTCAGACAGCGGGCGCAGCGCAATCACCGGGCCGAGCCGTTCCCGTGCTCTATGGCGGACGCCGCATGGACTTCAAGCCCGAAGACCTGCTGCTGCGCCAGGACAAGGCCCACGATGCCGGCGAAGGCCCGCCCGAGGCAGCCGCAGCCCCCACGCCTGTGCAGCCAGCCCCGCAAGCCGCACTGCAACCAGGCCAGGCTCCTCTTTTCCCTGCGTCCTTCCCGATCCAGCCAAGCGCGTTGCCTCGCTGAAGGCGTCTCACCCGCTCCTGCCTTTTTCATCGCTCCATGCGCCTGATCCCAATGTCCATCCGTTCAGCCCACACTGCATCCCTGTCCGCCCGCTCCAGTCCAACGCCCTTTCTGCATGCCTTGCGCTGCGGCTTCGTGCTGGCACTGGGCTGGAGCCTGGCCGGCCCGGCAACAGCCCAGATACCAGAGGATGCAACAAGCTCTGCGCAGTCCCTAGGCATGCCGGGTGGATTCGCGCCCATGCTGCAGGGCGTGCCCAGCCGCGAGGCAGCGGCGGGCCAGCCGTACCGCCCCATACAGAAACCGGACGACCAGGCTCGGGTGCCGGAAATCGAGATGTTCGTGGGCGAATCGCGCGTCTTCCCCAGCCCCGGCGTGGCGCGCATTGCCGTGGGCAATGGCCGGGTGCTGACGGCCGCCGCGCTGGACGAGCGCGAGGTCATCATCTTCGCCAACGAGATCGGCACCTCCTCGCTGTTCGTGTGGAACGCCGACGGCCGATATCAGCGCGTCAAGATCCATGTGGTGCGCGGCGACACAAGCCGCCATGCGCGCGAGATCGCAGCCTTTCTCAGCACCATCCCCAACGCGCGGGCCTCCATCATCGGTGACAAGGTCGTGGTCGAAGGGGACCATCTCAGCGATGTCGATCTCAAGAAGATCGAAGACCTCAGAAAGCACTACCCGCAGATCATCAACTTCACCAACCAGATCGGCTGGGAGCAGATGGTGCTCATGGACGTGAAGGTGGTCGAATTCCCGGTCAATGAGCTGCGCGAATTCGGCTTGCGCTGGACCGCCCAGGGCGGGGCCAGCGTGGGAGGCATCTGGGCGCCGGCGCGGCGCGGCCATCAGCCCGGTCTGGTCATCGGCGTCCAGAATCCGCCAATCACCCCGGACAGCGGTGACAAAGGCCCGCTGCCCCAAGGCCTGAACATCCTCACCGCCGTCAACATGGGCCTGACCGCAAAGCTGGACCTGCTGGCCCGCGACGGAAAGGCCAGCATTCTTGCCCAGCCCCAGCTGTCGGCTCGCAACGGCTCCAAGGCCGAGTTCCTGGCCGGTGGCGAATATCCGTACTCCGTGGCCACGATCTACGGCCCCGTGGTCATGTTCAAGCCCTACGGCGTCAAGCTGCGCATCACGCCGCGCGTGGACCGCAACGGCGTCATCAGGGCCGAGATCGACAGCGAGGTCAGCAACATCGACCCGTCGTTCTCCACGCCCTCGGGGCCCGGGTTGAGCACTCGGCGCACCTTCACCGAATTCAACGTCCAGGACGGCGAGACCATGGTGCTGGCCGGCTTGCTGTCGCGCAAAGGTGGCGACAACGTCGACAAGGTTCCCTTCCTGGGAGACCTGCCCGTGCTGGGTGCCCTGTTCCGGTCCCAGCGATTCCAGAACGAAGAGACCGAATTGGTGGTCTTCGTCACGCCCACGGTGATCAACAGCCGATCGCCGGGCCTGCTGCAGCGCGTGGAAGACGCCGGTGCGCGCCTGGGCCAGCGCTACGGTCCCCAGCCCTACCTGACCGAACCCGGCCCTGCGCCCGAGCATCCTCCCCGGCTGGCGCCCCTGCCTGTGGCCAGCGCAAGCGCCAGCATCGCGGCGCCTGTGCAGGAACTCCCCGCGCCAGTGCGGCCCCTGCCCGCACCGGCCACCGCGACCCTGCCCGAACACTGGCCCGCCCTGCCGCACACCGGCAACCCGCTGGCCTCCGCGGCAGCAGCGGACCAGCCGCTGGTCAACCACTGGCGCGTGGTGCATGACGGGCTGGCCTTGCATGCCGAACCTCGGGCGCAAAGCGACACCCTGCTGCAACTGGGCCAAGGCAGTTTCGTGCGTGCCGCACCCGGTTCATCTGCCGCCCACAACCCGCACTCCGGCTGGCGCGCGGTGGCGGTCGCAGCCCTGACGGGCTGGGTGCGCGATGAAAGCCTGCAGCCCGTCGCGCACGTCCCCGGCATGAAGCCCGCACCCGACGGACCCCATGCGCGCCAGGCGCGGCAAGGCCGGGCTCTCACGCCCCATGAATCCGGCGCCACCACGGGCCACTCCGCACCAGGCACCTACCGTGTGGGCCTTGATCGGCTTGCCCTTCGCGTGTCCCCCGACATCAACGCCCCCGTCCTCCAGAACCTGCCCGTGGGCAGCCTTGTGCAGGTGCTGCCCCAGGCCCCGCAGGCCCAGTTCTCGGCCGTGCGCATCAATGACCGGCTGGGCTGGGCCGAGACCCAGTGGCTTTCTCCCCTGACCTCCGCAACCGGCAGCCCCCCATGATCGACCTTGAAATCATCCACCCCGACGGCCGGCACCAGCCGTTGAGCGTGCCCGATATGTGCTCCATCGGCAAAGGCTCCCAGTGCGAAGTCCGCCTGGACAACTGGCGCCTTGCCAAGGAGCATGCACGCCTTTTCACCAGCCCCTCGGGCGTGCTGATCGACGACGCAGGCAGCTTCGGCGGCGTGCTGGTCAACGGTCAGCGCATCACCGCCCAATACGGCCCGCTGCAAAACGGCGACCTCATCGGCATTGGCCCGTTCCAGTTGCGCATCCTGAACAGCGGTGAAGAGCCGCAAGCCGCGCCTTTTCCTGTACCGGCCGCAGCGCATGCCGCCACCACAGCGCCCATGGAGAGCACACAGGACACGGCGCTGGCAGCGCCTGCCGACGCGCCCGAGCCTGCGGCAGCCGAGCCCGGGGACGCCCACTTTCAGGCGCTGCAATTCGAATGGCGCAAGCGCCTGCACACCAAGCTCATCGACACCATGGACCTGCGCCGCCATGACGTCTCCAGCATGTCCGACGAACACCTGCGCGCCGAGGCGGACCGGCTCATCGCCAGAACGCTGCAGGACATGGACGACGAGATACCGGCCCAGCTGGACCGCAACGCGCTGCGCAGGCAGGTTCTGGACGAGGCCGTGGGGCTGGGGCCGCTGGAGGAATTGCTGGCCGACGAAACGGTCAGCGAAATCATGGTCAACCGCTTCGACGAAATCTATGTCGAGCGCGCGGGGCGCCTGCAAAAGCATGCCCTGAGCTTCACCAGCGATCGCGCCGTCATGGGCGTGATCGAGCGCATCGTGGCACCGCTGGGCCGGCGCATCGACGAATCCTCGCCCATGGTCGATGCACGGCTCAAGGACGGCTCGCGCGTCAACGCCATCATCGCGCCGCTGGCGCTCAAGGGCTCCACGCTGACCATCCGCAAGTTCGCCAGGCGCAAGCTCAATGCCGCCGACCTTGTGCAGTTCGGCGCGCTCAGCCCGGCCATGGCCGACTTCCTGCGCATCTGCGTGGAGGCCCGCAAGAACATCATCGTCTCGGGCGGCACGGGGTCTGGCAAGACCACGCTGCTCAACATCCTGTCCAACTTCATCCCGTCCGGCGAACGCGTGATCACCGTCGAGGACGCCGCCGAACTCAAGCTGGCCCACGAGCACCTGATCAGCCTGGAGTCGCGCCCCGCGAATGTCGAAGGCAAGGGCGGCGTGCCCATCCGAGAACTGGTGCGCAACACCCTGCGCATGCGCCCGGACCGCATCGTGGTCGGCGAATGCCGCGGCGCCGAGGCGCTGGACATGCTCCAGGCCATGAACACGGGCCATGAGGGATCTCTGACCACGCTGCACGCCAACACCCCGCGAGACGGGCTCGCCCGGCTGGAGACCATGGTGCTGATGGCCGGCATGGAACTGCCCTTGGCGGCCATACGCGAGCAGATCGCCAGCGCCGTGGACATCATCGTGCAGCAGACCCGCTTTGCCTGCGGCACACGCCTGGTCACCCACATCTGCGAAGTCAGCGGCATGGAAAGCGGAAAGATCCAGCTGCAGGAGCTGTTCCGCTTTGCCAACAAAGGCTATGCCGCCCAGGCCAACGGCCTGGCCAAGGTGCAGGGCCTGTTCACCGGCTGCGATGTCGTTCCCCACTTCTACGACGAACTGCGCGCCAGCGGCCATGCGCTGGACCTGGATATCTTCCGTCCGGGCTCCGAGAGCGCGGACCTGCATGCCGGAGAGCGGCCATGAGCGGGCTCTCGCCAGACACCGTCCTGGCCCTGATCACGGCCGTGGTCGCCCTCTGCGTCGGTCTGCTGACATGGCTGGCCTTGGACCTGGGAGGCTCCACGCTCAGGCGCTACCGGGCCGGCTTCACGGAGCGCGCCGGCTTTCAGGCCGCGGAATTCTTCCTCTTCATCGACCCGCGCAAACTCTTCCTGGCCAACCTGGCAGTCATGTCGCTGGGCGGCGTCCTGGTGTGGCTGGTCAGCGGCAGCCATCTGCTGGCTGTGCCCGCCTTCTTCGCGCTGGGGCTGCTGCCCCGGCTGCTGTACCGGCACATGCGCAAGCGCCGGCTGCGCAAGTTTGAAGAGCAGTTGCCCGATGCGCTGATGATGCTCAGCGGCGGCCTGCGCGCCGGCATTGGCCTGAGCAGCGCCATCGCCCAGCTTGTGGCCGAGTCCCGCCCGCCGCTGAGCCAGGAGTTCTCGCTGATGCTGCGCGAGCAGCGCCTGGGCGTATCCCTGGAACAGGCACTCAATCACCTGAGCCTGCGCGTGCCCACCCAGAGCACCGTGCTCATCACCTCGGCCATGCGCATCGCCAGCGAAACCGGAGGCGGCCTGGCCGAGACCATGGAACGCACGGCCTCCACCGTGCGCAGCCGGCTGCAAATGGAAGCCAAGATCGGCTCCCTCACCGCCCAGGGAAAACTGCAGGCCTGGGTCGTTGGCGCCCTGCCCCTCGTCCTCATGCTCATCCTCGACCGGATGGAGCCGCAAGCCATGTCCATGCTCTGGCACTCCCGCGTGGGCTGGGGGGCGCTGGCCGTGATCGCCTGCTTCGAGGCCATGGGCATCTATGTCATCCGAAAGATCGTCGCCATCGACGTCTGAAGGCCGCACCATGGACTCCAACACCGTGATACTAGCCCTGATCGCTGTGGCAGCCGGACTCAGTGCTGCCCTGGTGGCCTGGCTCCTGGGCCACTCGATGAGCAGCGTTCCCGCCGAGGACCGCAGCTACAAGGATCCGCCGCCACTGGCCCTGCGCATGGTCTGGTGGCCCATCCAGTGGATCAGCCACCACCTGTCGCCCCGGCTCGGAACGGGCAGAACCGCGCAAGCCGTGCAACTGCGGCTGCGACAGGCGGGACTGGACTACGCGCTCAGTCCTGCGCAGTTCATCGCCAGCCGCATCGTCGGCGCCGGGGTGGCCGCGCTGGCGGCCTGGTGGCTGGTCTCCAGCTTCGACGGCCTGCCCCGGGGCGCCGATGGCGGTGCACGCCACATCGCCCTGCCCATCTATCTGCAGGCCATGGCCGCAGGCGCACTGCTGGGCTGGGCCTACCCCGCCATCTGGCTCAGGGATCGCATCGCCGTGCGCCGGCGCGAACTGCTGCGCATGCTGCCCTTCTTCCTGGACATCATCACGCTGTGCGTGGAAGCCGGCCTGAACATGCAGGGCGCCATGACCCAGGCCGTGGCCAAAGGCCCCCAGGGACTGGTGCGCGACGAATTCCAGCGCGTGCTGCGCGATATACGCGCCGGCAAGGCGCGTGCCGAAGCACTGCGCGGCATGGCCGAGCGCCTGAACGAGCCGAGCGTCGCCAACTTCACCTCCGCCGTGATCCAGGCAGAGAGCATGGGCATGAACCTCGGCCCCGTGCTGCGGGCACAGGCCGATCAGCGCCGCTCCGAACGCTTCATGCGCGCGGAAAAACTCGCGATGGAAGCGCCCGTGAAGATGCTCTTTCCGCTGATCGCCTTCATCTTTCCCTGCACCTTCATCGTCTTGCTGTTCCCCATAGCGATGAAGCTGTTGAACTCGGGTCTGTGATGCGGATGCCGCCCTCCCCCTTCCTGGTGCGCCAGGCCTGCGGCTTCTGGCAGCGCCTTGCCGGCCTCATGGGCCAGGCCCAACCCGCCGCCCGCTGCGCATTGCTCATCGCGCGCTGCACCAGCGTGCACACCTGCTTCATGCGGCAGGCCATCGACATCGTCTACCTCGACCGGCAGGGCCGCATCACCGGCCTGCGCCCTGGCGTTGACCCCTGGCGCTTCAGCCGGGGCGGACGCGGCAGCGCCCATGTGCTGGAGATGCGTGCAGGTGCCATCGCCTGCCAGGGCCTGGTGCCGGGCATGCAGTTGCAGCCCTGGCCCATCGAAGGTGCCGGGGCTGCGCTGAACGTCTGCGCCTTCACCCCTGACGGGTCCAACTCCTAATACAACGCCGCGGAGGTGCCCACACAACGCATTGCCCAGAACACACCAAAGTGAATTGCCAGCCGGCCCTGCCGGCCTTCCTCCACTACGCATTGAAAAACCGACGGACATGCACCATCCATCCATCACCTCTCCCACAGACCACGGTGCCACGCACATGCGGCTGACACACCCTTCATCCTGGCTACTGGCCTGCGCCGCTGGCCTGGCCCTGACCGCCTGCGGTGGCGGCTCCGGCAACGAAGGCGGCGCGGGAGACCCAGGCCCCGGAGGCACCGCCAGTTCCGGCGTCTTCATCGCCCCCTCAGGCCCGCTGTGCACCAAACTCAGCAGCACGGGCAGCTGTCTGCAACCCACCTCATCGGCCATTGAGGAGTCTGACCTGATCAAACTCATCACCGATCCCGATGCACAAACGTCGTTGATCGATTTCAGCGGCATGGGTGTGATCCACAACACCACACTCACCTATAGCCAGCAGCCGGGCCAGGCCATCGAAAGCAGTTTCATCTACAGCTCCTACGGCATGGCAAGGCGCGACTTCCAGGTAGGGCGCAACACCTTCATCGTGCAGGGCAGGCAGTACCCGCAAGTCACGCACTACCCGGAGGCGGGCCAGAGCCACTACAAGAACATCAGCGGCGATGCAGGCGTCATCTTCCTCGTAGGACCACCGGACCAGCACGAGGAAGGCATCTGGGGCACCACCTTCTCGGAAGGCCAGAACCTCAGCATGGTCGGCCGCATGCCCAACATGCGCAGCGAAAACACCAACTGGATTTCCGCCATCAGACTGCTCACCGACCAGAGCCAGGCGCCGAGCGAGCCGACCGTGACCTATATCGGCAGTGTCAGCACGCTGGCCGGCACGGCACAACGGCTGGACCCGTACACCACCGACATACTGGACACCGGCGTCAACTACGAGGCGGAATTCAATACGGCCACGGGCAAGCTCACTGGCGTAAAGATCGACTACACAGACCCCAAAAGCCAGAGGCGCACAGTGATGGAAGTGCCAGAGCTGACGTTTGTGAACTCGCAGTTGATCCCTGACTCGCGCAGCCAACGCATCAACGTCGTGCTGGAAGGCCCTGCGAGCGACGTCCGCGCAGATGCTCCACGGCCCGACACACCCCTCACCCGGCAGGACTACACCCTCGATGGCCTCGAAGGCGAAATCACCGGCAAGCAGGCCGAGATCATCCACATCCTCGGCGCCGGCCCCCAGGGCACCATGCAATTGATGCTGATGCGCAAGGACAAGGCCGGACCGGACGTGCCCATCCACATCCCCCTGCCACACCCAAACAGGCCCTGAAGCATGGCCAGCGGGTGGATACAAGCCCGTCCGCTGGCCGCAAACCTGCAGGCATCCTCATGCGCCAGAGCACCTCATTCCGCAGGCCGCGCCAGCGCGGCAGCGCCATGGTCGAGTTCACCGTGGTCGGCCCCATCATCACCCTGCTGGGGCTGGCCCTGCTGCAGTACGGCCTGGTTTTCTTCAACAAGAACCAGATCAATCACGCCAGCTTCATGGCCGCCCGCGCGGGCACCATGGCCCATGCGCGCATGGACGATATCCGTGACGCCTATCTGCGCGCCATGGTTCCGCTGTATGGCGGTGGCAGCAACAGCACCGAACTGGCGGATGCCAAGGCCAAGGCCAAGGCCGACCTTAAAGACCACCTGCGCATCGACCTCATCAACCCCACGCGCGAGAGCTTCGAGGACTGGAGCGAGCCCCACCTGAAAGAGAAATATGGCGTGCCCGCCATCCCCAACGCCGGCCTGGCGCACCGGGACAAAAAAGACATTGGCAGCAAGTCGGGCCAGAGCGTGCAGGACGCCAACCTGCTCAAGATCCGCGTCACCCACGGCTACGAACTCAAGATCCCGCTGGTGCGCGGCATCTACCAGCACTACCTGCGCTGGCTGGACGACGGCAGCGACCCCTTCCACACCGAACTCATCCAGCACGGTCGACTGCCCATCGTCGCGCAGGCCACCTTGCACATGCAAAGCGACGCCATGCAAAGCGATGCCACGGTATCCATCCCCGACACAGGCAACAAGGGCAATCCGCAGGACCCAGGCCAGCCCGATACATCGGAACCCGGTGAACCGCCCGATTGCGAAACCGTGGGCTGCACCACGGTCGGGCCGCCGGGGCCGGGCGATGAGGGCGATGAAGACGACGGCGGCGATGGCACCGGAGATGGAGGAGATGGAAATGGAGATGGAGGCAATGGAGATGGAAACGACAACGACTGTAAAGGGGCTGACTGCCCCAACTGCACGGGAGACGCATGATGTTGAATAGACCCCATCTCACCCCCCTGCTGGGCAGCGCCCTGCTGTGCATCGCCTCACTGCTGGCCCAGGCCTCCCCCGCAGCCGCCGCCCCCAACCTGGGCGGCGGCTCCAGCAAATGCGACCCCACCGTGCAAAGCTGCGCCCCCGGCACGGGCGGCGGCATCGACCTCGGCGGTGGCGGTGGCGGCTCGGGCGGCGGCACCTGCACCCCCACGCCCGGCGGCAGCCCCTGCGGCGGCGCCGGCCCCGCCACCCAGGGCAACTCCAGCAGCACCAACCAGGGCGCAGGCAACCCCATCCACCTCATCAACGGCAACAAATACCAGCGCGAAGTGGACATGCCCGCCTTGCCCGGCGTGCTCGGCCTGGAAGTCGTGCGCCACTACAACAGCAGCTACAGCCGGGCCTACGTGCCGCCAGGCCTGCTCGGCCGCGGCTGGCTGCTCAGCTACGAGGCCCGCCTGTACGACCACCCCACCAACCTGCAGATCGTGCAGGCCGACGGCACCCGCATCATCTTCAGCAAGCTGCGCGAGCACCCCAGCCTGTGCGCCAGCGAGCAGCCGGGCAACGGCATCGTGCGCATCGAAGGCACGGATACAAAGGGCACCAAGGAAACCACGCCCGGCCAGGAACGGCACTACACCTGGCAGTGGATGGACGGGCGCGAGCTGCGCTTCAACCACCGGGGGCGCCTGACCCGCATCAGCCTGCCCTCGGGCGAACAGGTCCGCCTGGACTACAACGCCAAGGGCAACCGCCTGCTCAAGGTCACCGACCCGCAGGGGCGCAGCCTGCGCCTGCACTACGCCCAATCTTCGGGCGAGGACAGCTTCACCGGCGTGCAGGCCATCGACACCCCGCTGGGCCGCATCGGCTACCGCCACGGCAGCGCACCGTTGCCCGGCAGCACCCAGCCCCAGGCCAAGCTGAACGCCAGCCTCGTGCAGGTCAGCCTCCCGTCGGCCGATGGCCAAGCCCCGGTCCAGCGCCACTACCACTATGAGGACCCGCGCCACCCCACCTTGCTCACGGGCATCAGCGTCCAGGGCCAGGGCAGCGACGGCAAGCCCATGGACGAGCGCATCGCCAGCTACGCCTACGGCGACACCGGCCGCGCTATCTTGAGCGTGCGCGGCCCGCCGGACAGCCAGCAGGAAAAAGTCACCCTGGACCTCAGCCAGCCCTGGAAGAACACCCTCACCAACAGCCT